>JBJHBI010000144.1:0-2706 GCA_050485405.1 Salinarimonadaceae bacterium | reverse complement strand
AGATGGGCGGCAACGCGCATCGCCTTCGGGCCATTGCGGGGTTTCCACCGGAGGCCCAGATGCACTACGTAGAATCCTGTAGGTCGATGCGCGCGGGCGCGATCGCCTGCGTGACCAGATTACGGAGAGGCTCATGAGCATTCAGGTAGGCGACAAGCTCCCCGCCGCGACGTTCCGCACCATGACCGCGGAAGGCCCGGCCCCCAAGACCACCGAAGACGTCTTCAAGGGACGCAAGGTGGTTCTCTTCGCCGTACCCGGCGCCTTCACGCCGACCTGCCACAAGAACCATCTGCCGGGCTTCCTCGGCAGCCTCGACGCGCTGCGCGACAAGGGTGTCGACGCCGTCGTCGTGACCGCCGTCAACGACGTCTTCGTCATGGATGCCTGGGCGAAGGCCTCTGGTGGCGAGGGCAAGATCGAGTTCCTCGCCGATGGCAGCGCCGAATTCGCCAAGGCGACCGGCCTCGATCTCGACGCGACGGGCGGCGGGCTCGGCATCCGCTCGAAGCGCTATGCCATGATCGTCGACGACGGCACCGTCACCTGGATGGCGGTCGAGCCGGCTCCCGGGCAGGCCGACGCCACGAGCGCCGACGCCGTTCTCGGCCAGCTCTGATCCCGACCAGGCGAATACGCGATGCGTGCGTGCAGCGATGTGCGCGCGCATCGCCGCTTGCGCGGTCGAATGGTGTTGTCCGGACAAACACATGTGGATATACCGCTGCGCGCCATGCGTGAATTCGGATGGACGCTGAACCGTTGCGGGTCTCATTATTCGAGACTTTGGTATTTTTGGTTGCAGAAGGGTGTCACCGATGGAAGCTTCCGACCTGATGATGCGTCGTGGGCCGCTGGAACGTAAGTACAGCGAAGATCCCGATTCCGCGCGGGTCGTCTTCCGTTCGCGCGGTTCGGTCGATCCGGAGGGCGTGGCCTGCCGGGTCGAGACGCGCCACGGCGTCACCGTGACCGGGCTGCATCGTGCCACCGGCGGCACCGGCGCCGACCGCGCCGCCGAGGACATGCTCCTCGAAGCGCTGGTGGGATGTGCCGGCGTCACCCTCAAGGCCATTGCGGCCAAGCGTGGGATCACCCTCGACAGCGCGGATATCGAAGCGGAAGGCACCCTCGATTTCCGCGGCACGCTCGGCATCGCCGAGGATGCGCCGGTGGGCTTCTCCGCGATTCGCCTGACCTTCCGGATCGCGAGTGCCGTGGACGACGCGACCCTCGACGACCTGATCGCGGCGACGCGCGCGCAATGCGTCGTCTTCCAGACGCTGACCTGCGCACCGGAACTCGTCGTCGCGCGCGCCTGAACGGCGCCGCACTCCTTGCCCCGTATGACGCGTGGCGCCCCGGCATCGTGACGGTGCCGCGACGGCGCGCCATGATTGCGCGCATGGTGCAATCGGGGAGGCGGTTGCATGCGCCGACGAAATGCTTGCTGGCATTTTTTGTCGCAGCGCACTACGATGCAATATTCGCAACAATCGAGGAGATGGAGGGATGCTTCGCACCCGCGCCGATGAGATTTCGGAAATTGCATTTGGATTCATGGGGTCGAAGGCGCTGTTCTCGGCGCTGCATTTCGATCTGTTCACGCACCTGAACGATGGGCCCAAGACTGCCGCCGAACTCGGCAAGGTTTCCGGTTTGCATCCCGATCGCGCCGAAACACTTCTGACCGCATTGGCTGGACTTGGCCTCGTCGCCGTCGACGACGGTAAATTCTCCAATGCTCCGGCGTCAGAAGCCTTCCTGGTCAAGGGCGCGAAATACGATTTCGGCGATTATCTGCGCCGCCAGGTCGGCCAGCAGATGTACGGGCTGCTCGACCAGGTCGAGGATGCGCTGAGCGGTAACCTGCCGCCGGAAGCGACGGGCTCCTACGCCGAATGGTTCTCCGATCCGGAGGAAGCGCGGCTCTATTCCGAGAGCCAGCATGCCGGCTCCCTCGGTCCCGCGCGCCAGCTCGTCAAGGCGCTCGATCTGCCCGGCGCGAAGCGCATGCTCGATGTGGGCGGCGGCACCGGGGCCTTCGCGATCACCTTCTGCAAGGCGTTTCCGGAAATCTCCGCCACCGTGGTCGATTTCCCTAACGTCGCAGCGATCGGCCGCGAATTCGTCGAGAAGGCGGGTCTGAGCGAGCGTATCCACTATGTCGAGGGCGACGGCCTGAAGACCGACTGGCCGCGCGATCAGGACGTCATCCTGATGTCGTATCTGCTCTCGGGCGTGCCCGGCGAGACCCATGAGGGGCTCGTCAAGCGCGCCTACGATCATCTGGCGCCGGGCGGCACGCTCCTGATCCACGATTTCGTGGTTTCCGCCGATCGCACCGGCCCCAAACTCGCCGCCCTGTGGCAGCTCCAGCACACGGCCTTCACGCCCAAGGCCCGTTCGGTCGACGATGCCTGGCTGGTCGAAGTCATGGAGCGTAACGGTTTCAAGGATGCTTCGGTCGAGACCATGATCCCGGAAATGACCATGCTCGCCAAGGCCGTGAAGCCGACCTGAAGGTAGTGAGACGGCGCCGGTCGCGATTTTTGCGCGTGGCCGGCGCCCCGCATCCTCCCGAAGCGCGTAGAATCCGCTTTCGCGCAAGCTTGTGCCGTCTTACTCTGTCGTCATGAGCGAACTCGTCACCGCCATACGCATTGCCGGCCCCGCCGATAGCCGCGGCATCTCCCAGACCTTCGA
>JBJHBI010000143.1:0-2759 GCA_050485405.1 Salinarimonadaceae bacterium | reverse complement strand
CGCCTGGCCGAGATGATCGGCATTGCCTCGCAGGATGCGGTCGCGAAGCGCGTCCACGTCGGCGGGCAGATCGATCCGGTAGCCCTCCTGCTTCATCGCCTTCATGGTGTTGAAGAGCGAGCGGAAGACGGACAGATGCGCTGCCGTGCCTGCCGCGCCGCCATTGGGCGGGAAGTTGAACAGCACGATCGCGACCTTGCGGTCGGCGAGTTCGGCCCGCCGCAGGCGGATCAGCTTGTCGACACGGGCGGCAAGCATCGCGGCGCGCTCCGGCTCGCAGGCCATGTCGCGGCGGCCGGCTTCCACGCGACCCGTCTCGCTTGGCACCGAACGCCCGCCATAGATCATCGGGCCGGTGGCGCCGTCGATCTCGGGCAGGGCGATCATCATGGTCGTCTCGACCGGCGTCAGTCCCTGTTCGCCCGCGCGCCACTCTTCCAGGCTCTGGAACTCGATGGCAAAGGCGGAGAGATAGGGCACGTCGAGCCGGGCAAGCATCGCCTCGGCAGCACCTGAATCGTTGTAGGCCGGGCCACCGACCAGCGAGAACCCGGTGAGCGAGACGACCGCATCGACCGTCGGCCGGCCCTTGTCGATGAAGAAGCGTTCGATCGCGGGGGTGGCGTCGAGGCCGGCGGCAAAGGCTGGAACAACCTTGAGGCCGCGCGCCTCCAGCGCCTTGATCACGCCGTCATAGTGGGCGGTATTTCCGGCCAGCACGTAGGAGCGCATGATCAAAAGCCCGACCGTGCCGGCCGCGCCGGTCCTGGCGGGCAGGTCGGCGATCGTTTCCGACACGCGGTCGGCAAGCGCGGGGTGATAGAGACCCGTCTCCGGATACTCGACCGGCGGCCTTGCCTTGACCACCTCGCGCAGATGCGCGCGCGGGCCGGCGGCATAGCGGCCGATCAGGTGGCGTACCATGTTGCGGATGTTCTCGTCCGACCCCGCCAGCATATATTGCAGGGTGAGGAAATAGGAGCGCACGTCCTGCGCCTTGCCGGGGATGAAGCGCAGGATACGCGGGATCTGGCGCAGCATCTTCATCTGCTGGCGCCCGCCCGATCCGCCCTTCTTGTTGGCACCGCGCAGCCGCTTCAGCAGCGCCAGCGCCCCGCCCTGCTTGCCGGACATGGAGAACCCGCCGATCCTTGTCGTGCGCACGATCTCGCCGGCCGACAGGCAGCCCACCATGCAGTCGCAATCTTCCCGCCGCGCCTCAAGCCAGGGCTGGACCTTGCGGATATGCTCTTCGAGGAAGATCATGTTGGCGATCACGATATCGGCCCTGGCCACGTCACGCCGGCAGCGTTCCTCGGCGGCCTGGTCGCCGCCCCATTCGGCGACCGAATGCAGCGTCAGGCGCAATCCCGGCAACTCGCGCCGCAGATCGGCGCTCGCGCGCTCCACCGCGCTCGCCATGTGGCTGTCGAGCGTCACGACGGTGACGGCGATCGGTGTCGCGTCAGCGGCTGAAATGGGCCTTGGCATCGTACAATGTCTCTAGCGTTATGGTCTTCAGGCCGCGCTCGGAAGCGTAGCGCTCGGTGTTGCGCCGTGCCTTGCCGCGCACGAAGAACGGGATCTTCTTCAGCTCCTTTTCCGCCTCTCCATCCCATGAAAGCGGGCGGGCAAAGACGATCAGCTCGTGGTCGGGTTCAGGCTGGGCACGCTCCGGCGCGCCCTGGGCACGCGCCAGATGCGACGGCGCCTCGCCATCGTTGAATTCGAAATCGTCGCGGAACATCCCCAGGAGATGCTCCTCCAGGCCCATCATCAGCGGGTGCACCCAGCTGTCGAAAATGACGTTGGCGCCCTCGTTTCCCATCTGCGGGGAGTAGCGTGCGGGAAAGTCCTGGACATGCACCGGCGCCGAGATCACTGCGCAGGGAATCCGCAGCCGCTTGGCGACGTGGCGTTCCATCTGCGTGCCGAGAACCAGTTCGGGCTGGGCGGCGATGATGGCGTCCTCGACGGCCAGATGGTCATCGGTGATCAGGGGCTCGACACCGTGCTCGGCGGCTTCGGCGCGAATTTCGCGGGCGAACTCGCGGGCATAGGTGCCGAGCCCGCAGACCTCGAAGGCGAGTTCGTCGCGCGCGATGCGGGCAGCGGCGATCGCATGGGTCGCGTCGCCGAATATGAACACGCGCTTGCCGGTCAGATAGGTCGAATCGATCGAGCGCGAATACCAGGGCATGCGCAGTTCAAGAGTTTGCGACGGCGTGGCATCGAGGCCGGCCAGTTTCGACAGTTCCTCGACGAAACGTCGTGTCGCGCCGACGCCGATCGGCGGCACCGAGACGAAGGACTGGCCATGCGCGCGCTTCAGCCAGTCGGCTGCGACCTGCGCGATCTCGGGATAGAGCACGACGTTGAAATCCGCGTCCGCCAGCCTTGGCAGGTCTGAGGGCCGCGCACCCAGAGGCGCGACGAGGTTTATCTCGATGCCCAGGCCTTCGATGAGTCGGCGAATTTCGACGATGTCGTCGCGATGACGGAAGCCGAGCGCGCAGGGGCCCAGAATGTTGCAGGTCCGCTGACCCGCGGGTCTTGCCTCGCCGCGCGTCTGCGGCGCCGGGGCGAAGGCGCGCACCAGCCGGTAGAAGGTTTCCGAGGCGCCCCAGTTCTCCTTCTTCTGGTAGGAAGGAAGCTCGAGGGGAATCACCGGGATGTCGAGACCGAGCGTGGCGGCGAGCCCGCCCGGATCGTCCTGGATCAGTTCTGCCGTGCAGGAAGCGCCGACGATGATCGCTTCC
>JBJHBI010000142.1:0-2812 GCA_050485405.1 Salinarimonadaceae bacterium | reverse complement strand
AATGCATGGCGCCGGCATTGTTCATCGCCTCATAGGCCATGCCCGCCGACATGGCGCCGTCCCCGATCACGGCGACGACGTTGTTCTTGCGCCCGTCGAGATCACGCCCGACCGCCATGCCGAGGCCTGCGGAGATCGAGGTGGAGGAATGCGCCGCGCCGAACGGATCGTATTCGCTCTCGGCCCGCTTGGTGAAGCCGGAAAGGCCGCCCCCCATGCGCAGGGTGCGGATGCGATCGCGGCGCCCGGTGAGGATCTTGTGCGGATAGGCCTGGTGGCCGACATCCCAGATCAGCCGGTCGTCGGGCGTGTCGAAGACGTGATGCAGCGCGACGGTCAGTTCGATCACGCCGAGGCCGGCGCCGAGATGGCCGCCGGTGACGGATACGGCGTCGATCGTCTCCGCGCGCAACTCGTCGGCGACCTGGCGCAGCCTGTCTTCCGGCAGGCGCCGCAGGTCACGCGGATCGCGGATCGTATCGAGGAGCGGGGTTTCGACAGGCATCAGACCACCATTCTTCACAAGCCGACCGGCACGGATCACGCGCGCTACGGGCGCCACGAGACCCGGAAGACCACGTGCCGGACATTCCAGACTTAGACGCGCAAGCCTGCGACGTCAAAGTCCCTATGGCATACGCGGCGCGGCGCGGTTCGGACGTGTGCGGCAACAGAGAATCGCGATGGCCGGAAACCCGGCTCAGGAATCGCCCGGCGGAGCGGCGAGATAGGCGTTGAGCGCCTCGCAAGGCATCGGGCGGGCGTACCAGTAACCTTGCCCCGCGAGAAGGTCCTGCCCGGCCAAAGCCTCCGATTCCTCGCGCGTCTCGATCCCCTCGGCGATGCAGTCGATCCCGAGACTCGCGACGAGGTTGCGCACAGCGGTGAAGATCGCCGTCACCCGGGCATCCGTCCCGATGCCGGAAACGAGCTTGCGGTCGATCTTGACGATGTCCACTGGCAGTCGGGCGAGCTCGCCCAGGGAGGAATAACCGGCACCGAAATCGTCCAGCGCGATGCGTATCCCCTCCCCCCGCAGCCGCCGGATCGCCTCCACCGCCTCCGGCGAACACATCGAGGTCTCCGTCACTTCGAGCACGAGATGCCGATACGCCAGGCCGTTCGCGTCGAGGGCGGAGCGCGCGACGGAGGAGATGCTGCGGCGGGCGAGCGCTGCGGCGTCGAGGTTGACGCTGACGAAATCAATGGTGCCGGCGCGGATATGCGGCGCGGCGGCCCGCAGCGCGAGATCGATCATCGTGGTGGTCAGCAGGAAGATCTGACCGGCATCGATCGCGGCGGGAATGAAGCGAGTGGGGCTCACCGGCCCGTGGGTCGGGCTTTCGAACCGCGCGAGCGCCTCGATGCCGCGCACGCGCTTCTCCCGGATGTCGACGAGCGGCTGGAAGACGGCGGTGATCTCGCCCCGGGCGAGGGCGGGGCCGATCTCAAGAACGAGTTCCGCATGGGAGGGGCCGGCATCGGGACCCGGTGCCGCACCGAAGACGATCCGCCGGCCGCTGTCGTCGCGCGCCTCGCGCAGGGCCCGCATCGCGATCGCCGGCGCCTCCGCAGGCGTGACTTCCGGGCAGAAGGCCGCACCGATGCGGATCTGCGGCGTATGCTGGTGCCCGTTGATCGTCACCGGCCTGCGGGCGAGGTCGAAGATCTGCTGGGTCAGACGGCGTAGCGCCTCGGTCGAATCGCGGCGAGCGACGAGCATCAGGGTGGCATCGTCGTAGCGCCCCAGATGATCGGTGCGCGCGAGCGCCGGCGCGATGTTCTCGCGCATGAGCCGGTCGAGCGCGATCGCCGCTTCCGCACCGTGCCGCACCGCCACGGCCTCGCGCTGCCTCACGCCGATCAGCATGACCGCGACATGGGCATGCGGCACCGCTGCCGTGATGCGCCGCAGACGCGCTTCGAGCGCCGAGCGGGTCATCAGGCCCGTATCGCTCTCGTGCTGGGCGAGGAAGGTGATCTGCTCCTCGGTAATGCGCAGCAGCGCGCTCACGAGGCTGCGCCGCAACAATTCCGCCATGCGCGAATCGACCGCGTCCCAGCGCTGGCTCTCTCCGCGCACGACCTCGATCCAGGTGGCAAAGGAGCGGCGCGGGCCGAGTTTGCCGCTGCGCTCGTCGATATGGACGGGGTGGTTCGGATCACCGCCCCAGGCGATTTCCTGCGTGCGCTCGGGGCGGAAGAAGACGATCCCGCCGAGCGGGGTATTTGGCATGGGTATCGCGTAGGCACCCGATGCGGGCAGACGGGCGGATTCGAAGCACGGATCGAGATCGGACAGGCGATGGACGCCCCCGTGATGACGGCCCTCCTCGATCTGGCGTCGTGTCAGCGCTTGCAGGATGGCACGGCAATCCCGCACCGACGGCGCCTGCCCGAGCACCGTGCCCGTACCGCCGAAATTGAAATAGACCCCGCCCGCCTGCATCGCCGCGAGCAATTCGCACGAGACCGCCTTCAGGGCATCACCGACATGACTCGCATCGTCCATGGCGGCTTCGACCGTGCGCAGCGCATCGGCGCGCAGGGCGAGCGCGCGCTGATGATCGACGGCGTTGCGCGTCGCGATCATCTCCGAAAGGCTCTGGCCGAGCATGTCGCACAGGCCGCGCAGGGTGCTGTCGATCAGACGCGGGCTGTCGTGATGGCACACCACCATGCCCCACAGCGCCCCGTCGAGGATCAGGGAGACCGCGAGCGTGGCGCGCACGCCCATATTTTCCAGATATTCCAGATGATAGGGCGAGACGGCCCGCAGCACGGCATAGGTCATGTCGAGACCCGCGCATGC
>JBJHBI010000141.1:0-2895 GCA_050485405.1 Salinarimonadaceae bacterium | reverse complement strand
GAGCGGGTCCGGCGCGGGATCAAGTCGCGTCAGGAGATCCCCGATTTCAGCTATCGCGCGGACGAGATCGGCCACCTTTCCGGCGCCCTGCGCGACATGACGCAGGCTCTCTACAAACGCATCGACGCGATCGAGAGCTTCGCGGCGGATGTCGCGCACGAGCTGAAGAACCCGCTCACCTCCCTGCGCAGCGCCGTCGAGACCCTGCCGCTCGCCCGCAACGACGATTCCCGCGCGCGCCTGCTCGACGTGATCCAGCACGACGTGCGCCGCCTCGACCGGCTGATCAGCGACATTTCCGACGCTTCGCGCCTCGATGCGGAACTCGCGCGTTCCGAGGCCGCCCCGGTCGACATGGTGCGCCTCACCGAGGCCGTGGTCGCCGTCGCCAACGACGTGCGCGACGAGGACGAGGCCGCGATCGTGATGGAGGTGATCGCACCGCCGGACGAGGATGCCGCATCCCGTGAGGCGGGCCCCGTCGTCACGCGCAAGACGCCGAGCCGCCGGGCCGGAGACGCGATCACGATCGACGACGACGACGAGGTGAGCCAGGACGAGGCGACGGCGCCCTACATCGTTCAGGGCCACGACAGCCGCCTCGGTCAGGTCCTGCGCAATCTCGTCGACAATGCGCGCTCTTTCTCGCCCCCCGATGCCGAGGTGCGCGTGCGCCTCGCCCGGGAGGACGGCGCGGTGGTGCTCACCGTCGACGATGACGGGCCGGGCATTCCCGAACACGCGCTGGAGCGGGTCTTCGAGCGCTTCTATACCGACCGTCCCGAGCAGGGCTTCGGCCAGAATTCCGGGCTCGGCCTGTCGATCTCGCAGCAGATCGTGCAGGTGCATCGCGGCACCATCACCGCGCAGAACCGCTACGGCCCGCCGCGCGCAGACGGCAGCAGGCCGATCCTCGGCGCGCGCTTCGTGGTGACCCTGCCCGCGGCGGCGGCGTGAGATGCGCGCGCGCGAGGGGGAAGCCGTCACCGTCCACGCGACGGCGCTGGTGATCGGCGAAGGCGCGATCCTTCTGCGCGGCGAGGCCGGATCCGGCAAGACCCGCCTCGCGCTCGATCTGATCGAGAATGCGCGTCACGACGGGCGCTTCGCCCGCCTCGTCGCCGATGACCGGGTGAGGCTGCGTGCGCGCAACGGGCGTCTGATCGTCGCAGGACCGGGCACGATCGCGGGCTATGCGGAGATGCGCGGGGCCGGGATCGCGCGCGATTTGCCGTATCTCGCCGAGGCGCGGCTGCGGCTCGTCGTCGATATCGATCCGCAGGCCCCGCGCCACCCCCCCGCGAATGCCGGGCTGACAACGCTTTGCGGGATAGGGGTTGCGCATCTGCGGCTGCGGCGGGAAGATGCGGCCCGACCGATTGCGCTGATCGCCGCGCGCGATTTTTCGGAAAATGCCTTCTTGAGATAGAATCCCTTCTTGGAATGATGAAAAACTTGTCGCATTCTGCTTGCGCTTCGCTTCGCGCTGCACAAAATAGCGGCCTCGCGCAAACGGGCGCCGGAAACGAGACGATATGATTGGAATGGTGCTCGTCACACATGGCCGACTGGCGACGGAATTCCGCGCCGCTCTGGAACATGTCGTTGGCCCTCAACAGCAGATCGAGACGATCACGATCGGCCCGGAAGACGACATGGAGATCCGCCGCGCGGATATTCTCGATGCCGTGGCGCGGGTCGAGAGCGGTGACGGCGTCGTCGTCCTCACCGACATGTTCGGCGGCACGCCCTCGAACCTCGCCCTGTCCTGCATGACCGGGCGACAGGTCGAGGTGGTGGCCGGGATCAATCTCCCCATGCTGATCAAGCTCGCGAGCGTGCGCGATTGCGAGCCGCTCGCGGATGCCGTATTGCACGCACAGGAAGCGGGGCGAAAATACATCAACGTCGCCTCGCAGGTTCTGGCGGGCAAATGACGTCGGGAAGCGCGTGACGTAGGGAGTCACGGGCAGCCCGGCAACCGGAGGCGGGACGAGGGCATGAACGACCAGCGGCAGGACATCGAGGCCGGCGGCCAGCCGGATGCGGCGGATTACAGCTTCGAGGAGATCGGCGCCCATGCCCGCCGTCTGCCGATCGTGAACCGCAAGGGTCTGCACGCGCGCGCTTCGGCCAAATTCGTCCAGCTCGTCGAGAAATACGAGGCGACCGTCAGCGTGACACGCTGTGGCGAGACGGTGGGCGGACGCTCGATCATGGGCCTCCTGACGCTCGCCGCCGCGCGCGGCACCAGTATCGACGTCGCCGCCGAGGGGCCGCAGGCGCAGGAAGTCATGGAGGCGCTCACCGCGCTCCTTGCCAGCCGCTTCGGCGAGGTCGAGTAACCTCCCCCGCTTATCGGTCCGCGATCGCCCAGCGAGGGAATGGCGCATCGGGTTTTCGCCATCTCCTCCCTTTACGTGCAGGCACAGGCGTTCCATGAAGGCGTCTCGACGCGGCGGTCGCGATGCGATCGCCCTATCGCATGATTTCAGGGAGTGAACCGATGAGCATCGAACGTATCGAACCCGGCCCGCGCATGAGCATGGCGGTCGTCCATGGCGACACGGTCTATACGGCGGGCCAGGTGGCACGCGAGAAGGCCGGTGCCTCGGTCACCGAGCAGACGCAGGAAATTCTCCAGATCATCGACGGGCTGCTGGCCAAGGCCGGCACCGACAAGACGAAGCTGCTCTCGGCCAGCATCTGGATTTCCGACATGAACACCTTCCAGGAAATGAATGCGGTGTGGGATGCCTGGGTGGCGCCCGGCTGCGCGCCGGCGCGGGCCACGGTCGAAGCCAAGCTCGCCGCGCCGAAATTCACCGTCGAGATCGCGGTGATCGCAGCGAAGTGAGGGGCTGACGCTCCCGCCGCCACCGGCGCAAAAACGGT
>JBJHBI010000140.1:0-2972 GCA_050485405.1 Salinarimonadaceae bacterium | reverse complement strand
AGGACGGCGACGCAGGACGTGCGGGACTTCGGGGTCGTGGTGTCGCAACAGGACGCGGCCCAGATCGAGCGCACCAATGACGCGATCTCGCGCCTCGGACTGATCTGGCGCGGCCTGTCGAACCAGCTGGCGGTCGCAGCCGCTCCCGCGCTCGAAGCTGTCGCTGATGCGCTCGCGGCAATGGCGCGCACGACAGGCCCGCTCGGGCAGGCCATTCGGCTGCTCTTCGACAATATCGGGCGCCTCGCTTCGATCGCTGCTGCGTTCGTCGGGCTGATGGCCGGGCGCTTTGTCGCCAGCATGGTGGTGGCGGCTGTCTCGGTGCGTGGTCTTGCCACTGCGCTCGTCTTCCTGCGCGGGGCACTCATCCGCACGGGGATCGGCGTGCTGGTCGTCGCGGCGGGCGAGCTGATCTATCAGTTCGGGCGGCTGGTGCAGGCCACGGGCGGCTTCGGCACGGCGCTCAATCTGCTCGGCGATGTCGCGCGTGAAGTGTGGGACCGGATCGGCCTGCTCGTCGAGGTGCTGAAGAACCGGGTGGCCGCAGCCTGGCTCGGCATTCAGGCGAACGTCGCCGACGCGCTGCAGGGCGCCCTCGATGCCGTCGTCGCCTTCGGCAATCGGACCGTCAACGTCTTCCAGGGCGCGTTCGACGCCATGGTGGCGATCTGGGGTCGACTGCCGGCAGCGATCGGCGACTTTGCCATCCGGGCGGCCAATGCGCTGATCGCCGCCGTCGAATGGATGCTGAACGGCGCCACGCGCGGCATCAACGGCCTGGTGCAGGGAATTGGCGCCGCGCTTTCAGCGATCGGCATCGAGACCGAAATCAGACTCGTTCCGGATATCGATCTTGGCCGGATCGAAAACCAGTTCGCGGGCGCCGCCGAAGGCGCTGGCGCGGCTGCGCGCGCAGCTTTCGCGGCCGCCTTCGAGACCGATGCATTTCGCGTTCCGGATCTCGGATTCTCCGCCTTCGCGGAGGATGCCCGTCGCGCCGCCGAGAGCGCCCGCGAAACCGCGAATGCCCTTGGTGAACTTGCCGGCGCGCCGCTGGAGTCGGTCGCCGCGCTCCGTGAGGCGATGGCCGGGGCGAACACCCAGATCGATGAGGCTGCTGCCGCGACGGAGCGGCTCGACACGGCGTTCGGCGCGATCGGTGGCGGCAGTGGCGATGAGGCAGGTGATGGCGCGGGCGCCAGAGGCTCGGCAGGGCGCGCCGCCGCTGCCAGCCGCGAAGCCGGTCGGGAGATCAAGACCGCCGCCGAAGAGGCCGCGACCGGCTGGGCCGCCGTCAGGGACGAGCTTGCGCGCTACGCCGAGGAAGCCGCGAACTGGGGCAAGGGCCTCGGCAATGCGCTCACCAGCGCGTTCCGGTCGGCCGAAGACGCCGTCGCGAAGTTCGTGACGACCGGCAAATTCGACTTCAAGGCGCTCGCCGATAGTATCCTGGCAGACATCACCCGCATCGCGTTGCGCTCGGCGATCCTCGGGCCCCTCGCCAACGCGCTCGGCGGCATGGGTAGCGGCGGTGGGATCTTCGGCAATCTGTTCGGCGGGGGCGGCGGCATCCTGTCGGGCATCTTCCACGCGGGCGGCATCGTCGGCGCTCCTGCGCCGCAGCGGCTCGTCCCGGCGTCCGCTTTTGCCGGTGCGCCGCGCCTGCATGGCGGCGGCATTGTTGGCGGACGGGCGGGCCTGCGTCCAGACGAGGTGCCCGCCATCCTGCAGCGCGGAGAGATGGTGCTGTCGCGCTCCCAGCTCGCCGCGATGGGTACGGCCCGCGAGACGCGCCCTCCCGTCAATGTGGTGATGAACATCTCGACGCCTGACGCCAACAGCTTCCGCTACGCGCAAGGCCAGATCGCCGCTGACGCCGCCCGCGCCATGGAACGGGCGCGGCGTAACCTCTGACGGACTTGAACCATGAGCGGATTTCACGAGGTGCAGTTCCCGCCCGATATCTCCTACGGGGCGTCGGGCGGGCCGGGATATTCGACGACCGTGGTGACGACCGTGTCGGGGCATGAGCGCCGCAACGCCAACTGGGCCGCCGCGCGGGGCAAATGGAACGTCGCGCATGGCCTCAAGAAGCGCGAGCAGGTCGCGGCGCTGATCGCCTTCTTCCGCGCACGGAAGGGCCGTGCCTACGGATTTCGCTTCAAGGACTGGACCGATTATCAGGCATTCGCGCAGGTGCTCGGCGTCGGCGATGGGGCCAACAAGACTTTCCAGCTCGTCAGGCGCTATGCGAGCGGCGGCGAGATCGAGAGCCGCATCATCGCCAAACCGGTTCCTGGCACGGTGAAGATCTATCGCGACGGCGTCGAGGCGGTCACGGGCTGGACGGTGAACACGGCGACAGGGCTCGTGACCTTCACGACCGCGCCGGCGTCGGGTGTGCAGGTGACGGCGGATTTCGAGTTCGACGTGCCGGTTCGCTTCGACAGCGACCAGATGGACATCACCATCGAGACCTATCAGCTCGGTAGCTGGGGCCAGATCCCGGTGCTGGAGATCCGCCCATGAAGTCAACATCGACAGCGCTCGCCACCCACCTGGCGGGGCCGGTGACCACGCTCGCCACCTGCTGGCGCATCACCCGCATCGACGGGCGCGAGTTCTTCTTTACCGATCACGACCGCGATCTCGTCTTCGATGGCGATGTCTATAAGGCGAGCTCCGGCTATTCGCGCACGGCGATCGCCAATGATGCGAGCCTCAGCGTCGACAATCTCGACGTCGAGGGGGTGATCGACAGCGAGGCGATCACCGAGGAGGAGCTGCGCGCCGGTCTGTTCGATCAGGCTGAGGTGCGCATCTTCCTCATCAACTGGGCCGATCCGTCGATGGGCGCGCTTCGCATGCGCCGCGGCTGGTTCGGTGAGGTGGTGCTCACCGAACAGGGCGTCTTCCGCACCGAGCTGCGCGGCATGACGCAGGCGCTCTCCCAGCGCATCGGCGAGCTTTAC
>JBJHBI010000139.1:2674-3076 GCA_050485405.1 Salinarimonadaceae bacterium | reverse complement strand
ACGGCTTGAGCGCGCGCAGGCGTTTGCGTTGCACTGCGCAATCGCGCATCAGGACCGCATGAACGCACCGACCCCCACCAGGAACCTTCGGCTCGACGAACTTCTCGTCGCGCGCGGCCTGTCGCCATCGCGCTCGCGGGCACGCGACGCGATCCTGCGCGGCACGGTGAAGGTCGACGGGCGGACCGAGACGAAGCCGGGAAGGGCGGTCGCGGACGATGCGCCGATCGAAATGGACGATCCGGCCGGACGCTACGTGTCGCGCGCGGCGCTGAAGCTGGTGCATGCCCTGGACAGTTTCGGGATCGACGTCACAGGCGCCCGGGCGCTGGACATTGGCGCTTCGACCGGCGGCTTCACCCAGGTGCTGCTGGAGCGCGGGGCGGCGCAGGTCACGGCGAT
>JBJHBI010000139.1:0-2664 GCA_050485405.1 Salinarimonadaceae bacterium | reverse complement strand
CTTCATATCGCTGAAGCTCGCCCTGCCGCCCGCGCTCGGTCTGGCGGCGCCGGGCGCGCGGGGCGTTTTCCTGGTCAAGCCGCAGTTCGAGGCCGGCCGCGAGGCGATCGGCAAGGGCGGCCTGCTGCGAGACCCCGCGGATGCCGAGCGGGTGGCGGAAGAGCTTCGGCTCTGGCTGGACGCGTTTGCGGGCTGGCGCGCAACCGGTCTCGTGCCGTCACCCATCGAAGGTGGCGACGGCAATCGCGAATTCCTCCTGATGGGCGACAAGACATGACCAGCACCCGCCTGACGATCTCGCGCCTCGGTGCGCAGGGCGACGGCATCGCCGACACGCCGCGCGGTCCGGTCTTCGTGCCCTTTGCCCTGCCGGGCGAGACCGTGACGGCCGCCGTCAACAAGGACCGGGCCGATCTGATCGCGTTGATCGAGGCATCTCCCGAACGCATCGAGCCGTCCTGCTTGCATTTCGGGACCTGCGGGGGATGCTCGCTGCAGCATCTGGAGGAGGGTGCCTACCGCGCCTTCAAGCGCGAGACCGTGGTAACGGCGCTGCGCCAGCGCGGGATCGAGGCCGACGTGGGCGAATTGATAGCCTGCCCGCCCGCTTCGCGTCGCCGGGTGACCTGGACGGCGCTTCGCACCGATGCGGGCATGCTGCTCGGTTACCGTAAGGCGATGTCGCATGACATCGTCGACATCAGCCGCGATCCGATCGCGGTTCCCGCCATCGCCGCCGCCATTCCCCTCATCCGGGAACTGGCGGGCGTGCTGGCTGCTGGAAGCGATGCCTTCAAGCTGCTGGTTACCGCGACGGAGACCGGGCTCGACATCGCGGTGACGGGGACCGGCGCGCTCGCCGAGGGCCGGCGCCAGCGCGCCACGCAGTTCGCCATCGCCAACCGGCTGGCGCGGCTCTCGGTCGAGGGCGAGATCGTGGTCGAGCCGCAGAAGCCCAGGATACAGATCGGGGAGGTGGGCGTTTTTCCGCCCCCCGGCGCCTTCTTGCAGGCCGTGGCTTCGGCGGAGGATGCCATGGCCGCCCTGGTGACGGCGCATCTGTCGAAGTCGAAGAAGGTGGCAGACCTCTTCTGCGGCGTCGGCACCTTCGCGCTGAGGCTGGCGCGGTCGTCGATGGTCCATGCCGTTGAAGCCGAGACCGCGGCACTGGCCGCGCTCGACCGTGCCTTCCGCTATGCCGACGGCCTGAAGACGATCACGCACGAGCGGCGCGACCTCGTTCGACGTCCGCTGACATGGAAGGAACTGAACGCCTATGACGGCCTCGTCTTCGACCCGCCGCGCGCGGGCGCCGAGGACCAGGCCCGCCAGATCGCACGCAGCGAGGTGCGATACGTGGCGGCGGTCTCGTGCAATCCGGCGACACTCGCCCGCGATCTTTCCATCCTGCTCGAGGGCGGCTACCGCTTGCTCTCGGTCACGCCGATCGACCAGTTTCTGTGGTCGCATCACGTCGAGGCGGTGGCGCTTCTGGAAAAGCCGAAGAAGCGGCGCTGACCCCGACGCCGGGGCGCTCCCGGCAAGTGTTGTCAGCATGGGTGACGAAGCAGGCTGCGAAGCCGGCGGTTTGCTGATATAGGCCTCGCCCGGTCGGGTGGCGTGTCGAAGCTCTGCAGGCGATTCAATGAACGAGATTTCAAAGACATTGGCGGCCACCGCCGAAGCGGCGATCGTCGCGCAGGGACTGGCCAAGAGGTTTGGCGATCTGCGGGCGGTCGACGGCATCGACCTGGTCGTGCCGCGCGGCATGATCTTCGCCATTCTGGGCCCGAACGGCGCGGGCAAGACGACCCTGATGCGCATGCTGGCAACCCTGTCGCGGCCGGATGCGGGCACCGCGACCGTGATGGGCCACGACATCGTGGCCGCGCCGGATGACGTGCGCGGCGTGATCGCCATGACCGGCCAGTTCGCCTCGCTGGACGAGGACCTGACCGGCCGCGAGAACTTGATCCTGCTCGCCAGGCTGTGGGGCTTCGGCCGCCGGTCGAAGGGAAGGGCGGATGAATTGCTGGCCGCCTTCGACCTGTCGCATGCGGCCGGCAAGCAGGTGAAGAACTATTCGGGAGGCATGCGAAGGCGCCTGGACATCGCCGCCTCGCTGGTGGTGACGCCGGGTGTCCTGTTTCTTGACGAGCCGACCACGGGTCTTGATCCAAAGGCGCGCAAGGATGTCTGGAAGATGATCCGTGGCCTCGCCGAGTCGGGCGTGACCATCCTGTTGACCACCCAGTATCTCGAGGAAGCCGACCAGCTGGCCGCGCGCATCGCCGTCATCGATCACGGCCGCAAGATCGCAGAGGGCACCAGCCGCGAGCTCAAGGCGGCAACGGGTTCGGGTTTCCTGCATGTGGCGCTGGCTGACCGGTCCGCGCTCGATTCCGCCTCCGCGCTGCTTGAGGAGCGGCTCGGCCGAGCGGTCCAGCGCAGCACCGAGGGAGCCGAACTTTCGGTGCTTGCCGATACCGCACAGGAGGCCAACGAGGCGCTCGCAGCGCTGATCGCGGCCGGCATCGAACTGTCGGATTTCTCCATGGGGCAACCCAGTCTGGACGAGGTTTTCTTCGCGCTTACGGGCAAACCGGCGGCAGACGCCGAGACGAAGGAGCAGACGCAATGAGCGCAAATGCCTCCCTGCCGCAG
>JBJHBI010000138.1:0-3151 GCA_050485405.1 Salinarimonadaceae bacterium | reverse complement strand
GGCGCCAATCTGGCCGAAATGGCCAATCTCGGCCTGCCGGTACCGCCCGGTTTCACGATCACGACGGAAGTCTGCACGCACTATTATAAAAACGGCCAGAGCTATCCCGACGGGCTGCGCGAGGCGGTCGACGCGGCGCTCGCGGAAGTGGGGCGCATAACCGGGCGCGGGTTCGGGGATGTGAAGGCGCCGCTGCTCGTCTCGGTGCGCTCCGGTGCGCGGGCCTCGATGCCGGGCATGATGGATACGGTGCTCAATCTCGGACTCAACGACGATACCGTGCTCGCACTCGCCGCCGACGCGGGCGACGAGCGTTTCGCCTGGGATTCCTATCGCCGCTTCATCACGATGTATTCCTCCGTCGTGCTCGGCGTGGAGCATCACCTGTTCGAGGAGGCGCTCGAGGATTACAAGGACCGCAAGGATTACCACCTCGATACCGATCTCTCCGCGCAGGACTGGCAGGCGCTGGTCGAGACCTTCAAGGGCATCGTGACGAAGGAGCGCGGCGCGCCCTTCCCGCAGGATCCGCAGGAGCAGCTCTGGGGTGCGATCGGCGCGGTATTCGGCTCGTGGATGACCCCGCGTGCGATCAAGTATCGCGAATTGAACGCGATTCCCGCCGAATGGGGCACGGCGGTCAATGTTCAGGCCATGGTGTTCGGCAATATGGGCGAGACCTCCGCCACCGGCGTCGCCTTCACCCGCAACCCCTCCACCGGCGAGAAGGCGCTCTATGGCGAGTTCCTGATCAATGCCCAGGGCGAGGACGTGGTGGCGGGCATCCGCACACCGCAGGACATCACCGAAGCCGCGCGCGCAGCATCCGGCTCCGACAAGCCCTCCATGGAGAAGGCGATGCCCGAGGCTTTCGCCGAGCTCGTGCGCATCTACGGCGCTCTCGAGGGCCATTACCGCGACATGCAGGATCTCGAATTCACCGTCGAGAAGGGCAAGTTGTGGATGCTCCAGACCCGCAACGGCAAGCGCACCGCCCGCGCCGCCCTCAAGATCGCCTGCGATCTCGTCGATGAGGGCGTGATCGGCGAAGAGGAAGCCATCACCCGGGTCGAGCCGCAGGCGCTGGATCAGCTCCTGCATCCGATGATCGATCCCAAGGCGAAGCGCGACATCATCGCGACCGGCCTGCCGGCCTCCCCCGGTGCGGCGAGCGGGGCGATCGTCTTCTCATCGGATGCCGCCGAAGCGGCGAAGAAAGCCGGGCGCAAGGTCATTCTCGTGCGTGTGGAGACCTCGCCGGAAGACATCCACGGCATGCATGCGGCGGAGGGAATCCTCACGACCCGCGGTGGCATGACCTCCCATGCGGCTGTCGTCGCGCGCGGCATGGGCAAGCCCTGCGTCTCCGGCGCCGGGTCGATCCGCGTGGATTATAAAGCCGCCACCATGACGGTGATGGGGCGCGAATTCCGCGAGGGCGAGATCATCACCCTCGATGGCGGCAACGGCCAGGTGCTGGCCGGCGAGATCGCCATGCTGCAGCCCGAACTCTCGGGCGATTTCGCCAAGCTGATGGGCTGGGCCGACAAGCTGCGTCGCCTCAAGGTCCGCGCCAATGCCGAGACCGAGCGCGATGCGCAGATGGCCCGCAATTTCGGCGCCGAGGGGATCGGCCTGTGCCGCACCGAGCACATGTTCTTCGATGCGCAGCGCATCGTCGCCATGCGCGAGATGATCCTCTCCGACGACGAGCAGGGCCGGCGCGCGGCGCTGGAGAAGCTGTTGCCGATGCAGCGCGACGACTTCACGCGGCTGTTTTCCATCATGAGCGGCCTGCCGGTGACGATCCGTCTGCTCGATCCGCCGCTGCATGAGTTCCTGCCGCATGGAGATGCCGAGATCAACGACGTCGCCCGCGCCCTCGACGTCTCGCCGGAGAAGATCCGCCGGCGGGCATCGGAGCTGCACGAGTTCAATCCGATGCTCGGCTTCCGGGGCGTGCGCCTCGCCGTCGCCTATCCGGAAATCGCCGAGATGCAGGCCCGCGCCATCTTCGAGGCGGCCATCGCCGCCGGCAAGGAGACCGGTGCCAAGGTCTCGCCGGAGGTGATGATCCCGCTGGTTATGTCGCAGCCCGAACTCGATACGGTGAAGGCGCGCATCGAGGCCGTCGCCGAGGCCGTCATGAGCGAGAGCGGCGAGCGCATCGATTACCAGATCGGCACGATGATCGAGCTGCCGCGCGCGGCGTTGCGCGCAGGCGAGATCGCCGCCTCGGCGGAGTTTTTCTCCTTCGGAACCAACGATCTCACCCAGACGACGCTCGGCATTTCGCGTGACGATGCGGCGTCCTTCCTCGGTGCCTATGTGCAGCAGGGGCTGCTCGCGCATGACCCCTTCGTCACCATCGACCAGGACGGCGTGGGTGAGCTCGTGGCGCTCGCCGCCGAGCGCGGACGCGCGACCCGGCCCGATATCAAGCTCGGCATCTGCGGCGAGCATGGTGGTGACCCGGCTTCGATCGCCTTCTGCGAGAAGCAGCGGCTCGATTACGTCTCGTGCTCGCCCTACCGGGTGCCGATCGCCCGCCTCGCGGCTGCCCAGGCCGCTCTGGCCAAGGAAGCGCGCTCGCTCGCCTGAGGCCGCGTCGCTGGTAATTCTCGCAAACAGATCTCCCCGCGCTCCGGGCGGGGAGTGCATCGATGCAGGTCGCGGATGCTGCATTGCGATCCGGTGCGGGTGGGGCGCCTCTTTGATGGGCGTTTGTTGCCGCAAGGGAATTATCATCGTCTACAGGTCATGTGATCGCATTCCTTCGACAATTAATAGTTGGGCATGTCGGGCATGTTTTGCGCGCCTCGATACAATCCCTGAATGAATTGCAATTTGCTGATTCCGATCAGAAGTTTTACTGGAGAATCCCATAAGGCGTTCGTTTACTTTGCTTTCAGGAAGTGATGCGCATTTGCGTCAATTTAATCTAGTTAGGGCATGAATTCTTATGGCGGTCTCTCGATCCGCCGGCTCCTGGAGGAGGTTCGATGCCCTGCTTTCGCACAGACACACGCGGCAACGTCGCCATGGTCTTTGCACTGGCCGCGATCCCGATCGTGGGTATCGCGGGCATCGCCATGGATTACAGCCGTGCGACCGATGCCCGCGCGCAGCTCCAGGCCATCTCGGACGGTCT
>JBJHBI010000137.1:0-3403 GCA_050485405.1 Salinarimonadaceae bacterium | reverse complement strand
AGACACGTGGCTGACGATGCCGAAGGCCGGAAGGATCATGATGTAGACTTCCGGATGCCCGAAGAACCAGAACAGGTGCTGGTACAGGATCGGGTCACCACCGCCGGCGGGATCGAAGAAGGTCGTGCCGAAATTGCGGTCCGTCAGCAGCATCGTGATCGCGCCCGCGAGCACCGGCAGGGCCAGCAGCAGCAGGAACGCGGTGACCAGCATCGACCAGGCGAAGAGCGGCATCTTGTGCAGCGTCATGCCCGGCGCGCGCATGTTCAGGATGGTGGTGATGAAGTTGATCGCGCCGAGGATCGAGGCGGCACCGGCGAGGTGCAGCGACAGGATCGCGAAATCGAGCGCCGGCCCCGGATGGCCGATCGTCGATAGTGGCGGATAGACCGTCCAGCCGCCGCCGAAGCCGAGCGAGCCGGGCGCCCCCTCCACGAAGAGCGACATGATCAGCAGGCAGAACGCCGCGACCGTCAGCCAGAATGAGATGTTGTTCATGCGCGGGAACGCCATGTCCGGCGCACCGATCATCAGCGGCACGAACCAGTTCCCGAACCCGCCGATCAGGGCCGGCATGACCAGGAAGAACACCATGATCAGCCCGTGGCCGGTGACGACCACGTTGTACATCTGCGGATTGATGAAGATGTTGGTGCCGGGGCTCTGCAGCTCCATGCGGATCAGGATCGACAGCAGCCCGCCCACGACCCCCGCCACGAAGGCGAAGATCAGGTACATCGTGCCGATGTCCTTGTGGTTCGTCGAGTAGATCCAGCGACGCCATCCCGTGGGATGATCGTCCGCGTGGCCCGGCGCGTTGGTGGCGACACTTGCCATGATGAATAGCCCTCTTGCAGCCTCTTCAGCGATGAATCGCTGCGACGTTTCTCATTCTATGGCGGTCATGCCAGACCGCCCCGGCGACCGAACGACGCGCATGCGGATCGCCGCAGCGCGTCTCCGGCCGGGCGCCGCACCGGCGCCCGCTCGATTATCAATCCGACGAAGCGACCTGCCGCTCGCCATCGACGGAGGCGAACATGGCGCGCGCCTCGTCCAGCCACTCGGCATAGGCCTCTTCGCTGACCACGCGCACGGCGATCGGCATGAAGGCGTGCCCGGATCCGCAGAGCTCGGAGCACTGGCCGAAATAGATGCCCTCGCGCTCGGCACGGAACCAGGTTTCGTTGAGACGCCCGGGGACCGCGTCCATCTTCACGCCGAAGGACGGCAGCGCGAAAGCGTGGAGCACACCCTGCGCCGTCACCTGAACGGCGACGTTGGCACCGACGGGGACGACCATTTCATTGTCGACGGCGAGCAGATAGGGCTGGCCGATCGCCTCCGCCTCGTCACGGTCGAGCATGGTCGAAATGAAGGAGAAGCCGCCCTGATCCTCGGGATATTCGTATTCCCAGTACCAAGAATGCCCCGTCACCTTCACCACGATGTCGGGCTCGGGAATGATCACCTGCTCGCGCAGCAGGCGGAACGAGGGGATGGCGATACCGACGAGAATCAGGATCGGGATCAGCGTCCAGGCGACCTCGAGCATGGTGTTGTGCGAGGTGCGCGAGGGGGTGGGGTTCTTCTTCTCGTTGAAGCGGAAGATGCAGATCAGCAGCAGCACGCCCACGAAGATCGTGATCAGGGTGATCACCCACAACAGGCCATTGTGGAAGCTGACCATGTTCTGGGCCATCTCGCTGTGAGGCGGCATCATGCCCATCTGCCAGGGCTGCGGCACGTTGAGCACGTCGGCCGCAGCCGGCGCGGCCGCAGCCGTGGCGGCCAGTCCGGCCACTGCGCCCGTCACGAGGCGCGACACCTTACTGCGCACGCGCGTCTCCCGGGATCCGGTCTGTTCCATTGGCATCGTTCTCTCGAAGCTCCATTTCGATTCTTCGCTCGGTGGACGGCACCCCCAGCGCCATCGCGACCATTCCGCCCGTCCCGCGATCCCGGAACGATTCCGGCGGGCTTATCAAGGCTTCGCCCGAAAAGCGACCCCTTTCAGCCACGACTTCCACATTGACACAAGTCAAAACCACAATGTCGCCACGAGTGCAACGGCATCGTGGTCGCACGTGACGAAGCGCCCGGGGCCTGTTGCGTCGCGGGCGCAGTCATCGATACCCGTCCCGGACACGCATCGCGGATGCCGGCGCGCAGGGCACACGAGCGGAGGGAGCAGGAATACGTGTCCCGGCAAGCCCAGCCTTCCCGCAGCCGGGATCGTCGCAATACGCATGCGGCCACGCGAAATCCGGATTTTTCGCACGGTTTCCAAAATACTTGGCGGTAGGGACAATATGCGACAAAATGCGCAGGAAATCGGCAGCGAGGCCGGGCTCGGGGGCGGAATTGAAATTGTGGATGCGAGATCGCCCGCCGGCGCGGGACCCGTCGCGAACCGATGCTCCGGCACCGGTGCCGAGAGACGATCCGCCGCATGTGCGCGCGGGCTTCGCCTTGACAAGGCGTCGATACCGCGTGATCCCCTGCCACGGTCCGGCGACGTCGCCGCCGAATCGCCCGCGCGCCCTCGTTTTGCCGTGGCCGGGAGCCCGCATCGAAAGTCTGCGTCCATCGGAGTCGTGATGTTCCCTCAATTCAAAGCCTCGAAACCCGCCGCCCTTCGGCGTGCTCTCTTCGCCCTGTCGCTTCTCGCCATGACGGCCACGCTCGTTCTCGGGGCGGACCGGGCGGCGGCGCAGGGTGCGGTTCGTGACGTCTTCGACGACTGGCAGAAGCGCTGTGAGGTGCCCGCCGGCGCATCCGAGGAACAATGCGCCATCGTGCAGAACGTCGCCGCGGAGGATCGCCCGAACGTGACGCTGCTCGTCATCGTGCTGCCGACGGCGGATCGCGAGAGCATGCTCCTGCGGGTGGTCGCCCCTCTCGGCGTGCTCCTGCCGGCCGGCCTCGGCCTGCTGATCGACGACGAGGATGTGGGCCGCGCCGGTTTCGTGCGCTGCCTCGCGACGGGCTGTGTCGCGGAAGTGGTGATGGACGACACGCTCGTCGAACAGTTGCGCACCGGCGAGGAAGCCACCTTCATCGTCTTCCAGACCCCCGAGGAAGGGATCGGCATACCGGTTTCGCTCGATGGTTTCGCGGATGGATTCGACAGCCTGGACTGAGGGCGGTTATCAATGCGGCGTTTATCAATACGCCGGGATCGGTTATCCGGTCGGAAGCCGCAGCTGACGCGGCATGAGGAAGCGGGAGTGAACATGTTGGCCCAGTTCGGACGCCTGACTACGGTCGCCTTCGTCGTATCGGCCCTCGCCGCCTGCACGGCGCTGCCCGGAGGCTCCGCCTCGCCCGGGGCGCAGAACGGTGCCGGCGCGACCGCGGGTGCGGCGGCCGACGGCCCTCCCCCCGCCGATGGCGTGACCCG
>JBJHBI010000136.1:0-3483 GCA_050485405.1 Salinarimonadaceae bacterium | reverse complement strand
CGTCGATGCGTTTGTAGAGAGCCTGCGTCATGTCGCGCAGGGCGCCGGAAAGGTGGCCGATCTCGTCCGCGCGATAGCTGAAATCGGGGATCTCCTGACGCGACTTGATCCCGCGCCGGACCCGCTCGGCCGCCTCTGCGAGGCGCCGCACCGGCCCCGCGATCGCATTGGCCAGCAGGAAGGAGAGAACCACCATGACGGAGGCCGCCACGAGGAAGACCTGCAGGAGCGCGAAGCGTTCCGACGCGATGATGCCGTCGATGTCGCCGCCCTGCGTGGAGAGGAGGAGCGCTCCGCGCACGGTCCGCTGGCGCTGGATCGGCACCGCCACCGAGACGATGGTCTCGCCGGCCGGATTGATCCGCACCACGTTCGCCGCCTGCCCGCCCAGAGCCTGCTGCACCTCGGGAAAGACGCGCCCGCTGGTCGGGCCGATCGTCTCGATCAGGGGCGGGCGCTCGGTGACGAAGAGGCTGCGCGCCCAGTTCCATGCCCGCTGGAGGAAGGCGGTTTCGGGCTTGTCGAGCGGCGGCAATTCCACGCGTAGCACGTCGCCGCGCGTATACAGCGCCCGTGAATCGAGGATCAGCATGGAATCGCGGTCATAGACCCGTGCCCGCGTTCCCGTCGGCGTGATCAGCCGGCGCAGGAGCGGAGCCACCCGTTCGGGATTGATCGAGAATTCCAGCGGCGAGAACATGTCCTCGGCGAGCCCCGAGGTCTCGCCGAGCTGCATCTGCAAAAGGGCGTCCGGGTCGATCTTGATCGTATCGATCTCGACCGTCGCGGAGGCGGCGATGGCGCCGGCGATGATCTCGCCCTGCGTCATCAGGCTCTGCACCCGCGCCTCGATCAGCCCCTCGCGGAACTGGTTGAGATAGAGAAAGCCCACGAGCAGCGCCACCAGCCCGCCGAGATTGAGCACGATGATGCGCCGGGTGAGGCTGGAGGAGGCACGCTGGGCGATCTCGCGCAGGATGCCGCGCCCGTGGGCCAGCCGCGCGCGCATGCGTCGTCCCGAACGTGGCGTACCCGCCGGGAGACCGGCATTCTCCGCGACGCGCGGGTCACCCGGTGTCGCGGATGCGTCCTGCGCAGCGCGCCGGATGAATTCCGGATCGTCGGCATTGGCGCGGCGCGCGTCCACGGGCTCTTCCTCTCACAGACGGTGGCGGGCGGATCAGGTTTCGCGGAACCTGTAGCCCACACCGTAGAGCGTCTCGATCATGTCGAAATTGGTATCGACCACCTTGAATTTCTTGCGCAGCCGCTTGATGTGGCTGTCGATGGTGCGGTCATCCACATAGACCTGGTCGTCATAGGCGGCATCCATCAGCGCGTTGCGCGACTTCACCACGCCCGGGCGCTGCGCGAGCGCCTGCAGGATGAGGAATTCCGTCACGGTCAGCGTCACGGGCTCGCCGCGCCAGGTGCAGGTATGGCGCTCTGGATCCATCACCAGCTGGCCGCGCTCGATCGCCTTGGCATCGGCCTCGCGCGCCGGCCCCGCCTCGCGCGGTGCGAAGCGGCGCAGGACCGCCTTGACGCGCTCGACGAGCAGGCGCTGCGAGAAGGGTTTGCGGATGAAGTCGTCGGCACCCATCTTCAGGCCGAACAATTCGTCGATCTCCTCGTCCTTCGAGGTGAGGAAGATCACCGGCAGATCCGATTTCTGACGCAGCCGGCGCAGGAGTTCCATCCCGTCCATGCGCGGCATCTTGATGTCGAAGATGGCGAGATCGGGCGGCGACTGTCGCAGACCGTCCAGCGCCGAGGCGCCGTCCGTGTAGGTCTGGATGCGGTACCCTTCCGATTCGAGCGCGATCGACACGGATGTCAGGATGTTGCGATCGTCATCCACAAGGGCGATGGTGGGCATCAGATGGTCCTCGGTTTCACGAATACGCCGTGGGGCGCGACAATTCGGCTCTCCCGGCAACGCCAGTGCAATCGGCCCAAATTATGGCCATTAAGCACGCAGACGCATTTTCGGGCAAATTTCACTCGTTTGCAGATGGTGAGGGGGGCGTTGGTATGCAAGGCGAGGGCATGGAAGGCGAGGGCATGCGAGGTGAAGAGACGCAAGGCGAGGAGACGGAGAGCGCCGGGAGCGCAAGGGTGCCGCCTGGTGCCGGCGAGGCGGATTTCGACGCGCGCGGGCTCGCCCGCCATCTCCTGCGCACGATCCGCGCCGGCGCGCTCGCGACCTGCGACGCCGCCCGCGCGGCGCATCCCCTGGCCACGCTCGTGAGCGTCGCGACCGATATCGACGGCGCGCCGCTCTTCCTGCTCTCGCAACTCGCTTCCCACCGCACCAATCTGGAGCGCGATCCGCGCGCCTCGCTCCTGCTCGCCGCACAGGGCAAGGGCGATCCGCTCGCGCATCCGCGCCTGTCGCTGGTCGGGGAGGTGCATCGCATCGACGAGGCGGGCGCCGGGGCGCGCGCCCGCAGCCGCTTCCTCGCCCGCCATCCCAAGGCGAAGCTCTACGCGGATTTCACCGATTTCGCCTGGTTTCGCATGGAGCCGGAAGCCGGCCACCTCAATGGCGGCTTCGCCCGCGCCGCCACGCTGACCCGCGAGGATCTCGTCCTCGATCTCACCGGCACCGAGGCCCTCCTCGCCGCCCATGACGGCGCGGTGGCGCATATGAACGCGGATCACGCCGACGCCCTCGCACTCTATGCGACCCGCCTCGCGGGTGCGGGTGCGAATGCGGGCGCGGCTGGCGGCGGCACGTCGATGCCTGCCGGCGCCTGGCGCACCACCGGCCTCGACCCGGAAGGCATCGACCTCGCCTGCGGCGACCGATGCACCCGCATCCCCTTCCCGACCCCCGTCACCACCCCCGACGCCCTGCGCGCGGTGCTGGTGGATTTGGTGAAGAAGGCGCGTGGGGAGGGTGGGTGACGTATGCGGTTTTCAGTGCAATGGCGCGCGCGCGACGAGACCTGCGCATAACCCCTTATCCGGGTTGAATCCGCCGGTTGCCGGTTGACGTCACAATCTGCGCATTTATTGAAAGGCGCGTTCGTGGTCGGCTGACCATGACGGGTGCAGCATGCGGGATCGGGTGCGGTCGGCGCGTCGTCGGCTTTGTCATTGCCGTAGCGTCAGGGTGCTGCGAAGATTGTCGAACGGGACGGCGGCGCGATTGCCGGCGGGCCTGCAACGGACTCCGGACGCCCCTCCCGATGACGGGATGCGGGTGGAGCCAATTGGGAGGATAGCCTCGTGGAGAATGTCGGCGTATTCAACCGCGCGAACGGTGCCGAATCGATCGGCCTGCGCAATCTCGCGCGCGTTCACTGGAATTTCGAGGCACCGGCGCTCTACGAGGAATCCCTGAAGCGCGGCGAGGCCGGGCTCGCCGCCGGCGGGGCCCTCGTGGCGGAGACGGGCGTGCATACGGGCCGTTCGCCCAAGGACAAGTTCATCGTGCGCGACGCGCAGACCGAGAACGAGATCTGGTGGGATGCCAAC
>JBJHBI010000135.1:0-3940 GCA_050485405.1 Salinarimonadaceae bacterium | reverse complement strand
TTCCGCGGCGCGCTGGCGATAGAGCGCCACGAAATCGATCGGATCGATGTAGAGCGGCGGGAAGCCGCCGTTGCGCACGGCATCCGCGACGATCTGGCGCGCGAAGGGGAAGAGCAGGCGCGGGCACTCGATCATGATGACCGGATGGACCTGATCCTGCGGGATGTTCTTCACGCGGAAGATGCCGCAGAAGGTCAGATCGAAGGCGAAGAGCGTGGTGGCGTCCGTCTTGGCGCTGCCTTCGAGCTTCAGTTCGACCTCGTAATCCGTCTCGCCGAGCTTCTTGGCGTTGACGTTGACCTGGATCGAGATCTGCGGCTGCTGCTGCTGCGGGGCGAGCGATTGCGGCGCATTCGGGTTCTCGAAGGAGAAATCGCGCGTGAATTGCGCGAGCGCGTTCAGCGAAGGCGCGGTGTTCTGCTGCGCCTGGGCGCCGCCGGCGGCCGGATCGGCGCCATTGGTGTTCGGGGTATCGGCCATGTCGGTCAACCTCTGTCGAAACGGATGCGCGCCGCGCGCGGCGCTCGGTGATGACGATGCGCGCGACCCTCGGCCCATGCGCTCGCGGGCGGCGTATGGAGGGATCGCAATCGCGCTCGAACAGGCGGCTAACACGCTTCAGGCGCCCAAACAAGCGCATCGCGGCCTCTCCGGCATGATTCGCCCGGGCCGCCACCCGTGGTGGACCCGGTTGCCCGCGTCAAAAAAACGCCACCACTGTCGGATTTCCTCGCTATTGTGGTCGGCAATGGTGGATGTCCGGGCGAAGCGTTCCCATATAGGGGGTGCCGTGCGCCGTCGCGACGCTCAGGGCGTTGACGTTCATGGCTGAATGTGGTTCCACCCGGGATGTAACGGGTGGGGCGTGATTGACCCCGGAAACCAGGCCGGATCGACGATGCAAGAGTCTTTCGACATCACGACGCTCATCTTTCTCGCACTGGCGGTCTTCGTCATCTGGCGGTTGCGCTCCGTGCTCGGCCAGAAGACCGGCCACGAGCAACCCCCTCAGGAACCGTTCCGCCGCGGCGCGCCTCAATCGAACCGGGCCGAGCAGCAATCGGAAGACAACGTCGTGCGCCTGCCCGGCGCCGATCAGGCCGAGCAGCGCCTGGCCGCCGTCGATCGCTGGAAGGGCATCGCCCAGCCCGGCAGCAGCGTCGCCGACGGTCTCGACGATATCGTGCGCCAAGAGCCCGATTTCGATCCGCGCGGTTTCCTCGAAGGCTCCAAGATGGCCTACGAGATGATCGTCTCCGCCTTCGCCACCGGTGATCGCGATACGCTCAAGGGGCTGCTCGCCAAGGATGTCTACGAGGGTTTCGAGCAGGCGATCAGCGAGCGCGAGGAGCGCGGCGAGACCGCAGAGACCACTTTCGTCGCCATCGACAAGGCGGAGATCGTCGAAGCCGAGGTGAAGAACCGCGTCGCACAGGTCACCGTGAAGATCGTTTCCGAACTCATCACCGTGACCCGCGACGGCGAAGGCAACGTCGTCGACGGAAGCCCCGATGCGGTGGTCGACGTCACCGATGTCTGGACCTTCGCGCGCACGCTCGGCTCCAACGATCCGACCTGGCATCTGGTGGCGACCGAAGCCGGCCAATGAGCTTTTCCGGCGCGCTTCGCCGGCTGCGGACGGGAGCGATCACCATGGCTGCGGTTTTCCTCGCCGGTACCGCAGCCCTGCCTTCCGCCGATGCCGCGGCCCGTGATCGCGCCGATCTCGTCCCCCTCACCTTCTCCGCGGTTCCCGGCTGGGACGACGACGACCACGACGCGGCCTTCGCGACCTTCCTGCGCTCATGCGCGGGCCCCGATCGCGAAGCGCCCGGACAGACCGTCACGGCGCGCCCCGGCATCGCGCTTTCCGCCGATCTCGCCGCAATCTGCAAGATTGCCCCGGACTGGCAGGGGTCGGCACGGGAATTCTTCGAGACGCATTTCGCCCCCCATCGCGTGGTGCCACGCGACGCCCGCCCCTTCCTGACGGGCTATTACGAGCCGGAATATGACGGCGCGCGGCAGGCGCATCCCGATTTCCCGGCCCCCTTGCGCGCCCGCCCGCCCGATCTCGTGACGCGCAACGCGGACAACCCGCTTCCCGAGATCGACGAGAGCCTCGCCGCCGCCCGACGCCTGCCCGATGGCAGTCACGTGCCCTATCCCGATCGCGCGGCGATCATGGACGGCGCGATCGACGATCTCGCCCCGCCCATCGTACATCTGCGCCATGCCGCGCAGGCCTTCATCATCCACGTGCAGGGTTCCGCGCGCATCCGCCTCGATGACGGGTCGGTGATGCGGGTGGGCTATGCCGGGCGCAACGGCCATCCGTTCACCGCCATCGGGCGCCTGCTCGTGGAGCGCGCGGTGATCCCGCTCGAGGAGATGAGCCTCGCGCGGTTGCTCGGCTGGCTGGAAGACCCGGCCAATGCGCAGGCCGCCGACGCCCTGATGCGCGAGAACCGCTCCTATATCTTCTTTACCGAATATCCAGCGAAGGATCCGCGATCGGGCCCGATCGGCGGGGCCGGCATTCCGCTCACGGCGCATCGCTCGCTCGCCATCGACCGCACGATCTGGCCCTACGGCCTGCCGATCTGGCTCTCGGGCACGCTTCCCGATGCGGAGAACCGCGAAGGGCCGCTCGCGCGGTTGATGATCGCGCAGGATACGGGTTCGGCCATTACCGGGGTCGCGCGCGGCGATTACTTCGCCGGCAGCGGCGACGAGGCCGGACGGCAGGCGGGCTATATCCGCCATCGCCCCGCTTTCATCGTGTTCTTGCCGCGTGTGGCGGGAGGTGGCGAGTGATCGGCTGGTGGCGAAACGGGCGCGGCGCGGGTGCGGCTGCTTCCACGGAGGGCGCGTCCCCGGCGCGGGGCGGGCGCAGGACGAAAGGCCGTGCGAGCAAATCCGGGCCGGGCCTCGTGCGCCGCATCGCCCGGCGCGTCTTCGCCCTCACTGCTCTCATCGCCGCGCTCTTCGTCGGATCGAGCCTGCTCTACATGGTCGTCACCCCGCCCTCGACCATCATGCTCGCCCGCTGGCTCACCCTCCAGCCGGTCGCACGCGAGATCGTGCCGCTCCAGGCGATCAGCCCGGAATTGCGGCTGATGGTGATCGCCTCGGAGGATGGGCAGTTCTGCCGGCATATGGGGGTCGACTGGCGCGAATTGCGGCATGTGATCGAGAGCGGCGGCGCGCGCGGGGCCTCCACCATCTCCATGCAGACGGCCAAGAACGTCTATCTCTGGCCGCAGCGCTCCTATATCCGCAAGGCGCTGGAGTTTCCGATCGCGATCTGGCTCGATTTCATCTGGTCAAAGCCGCGTATGCTCGAGATCTATCTCAACATCGCGGAATGGGACGAAGGCGTGTTCGGCGCGGAAGCCGCCGCGCAGCATTATTTCAACCGCTCGGCCGCCGATCTCACCCGCCAGCAGGCAGCCTTGCTCGCAACCGCCTTGCCCGCCCCGCAGAGGCGCAACCCCGCCGCACCCTCGGCGGGTCACGCGAGGCTCGCCGACCAACTCGCCCATCGGGCGGTGCGCTCGGGGCCGATCGCGGCCTGCGTCGAGTAGAGCGCGTCTCCTCGACATATCCGTTGGCATATCTGCCCCCGATATCGTGCTTGCCCTGTGCAATGGTTTTCGTCAAAAGCAGGCAGCAATTCCGTTCACGACGACAGACGAGGCACATATGGCGACCCACAAGCTCCTCCTTCTCCCCGGCGACGGGATCGGCCCGGAAGTGGCTGCCGAAGTCGAGAAACTCGTCGCCTGGTTCACCCGCTCCGGTATCGCCTCCTTCGAGACCGAGCGCGATCTCGTCGGCGGCGCGGCCTATGACGCGCATGGCGCCGCGATCAGCGAAGCCGCGATGAAGAACGCCGAGGCCGCCGATGCGGTGCTGTTCGGCGCCGTCGGCGGGCCGA
>JBJHBI010000134.1:0-4022 GCA_050485405.1 Salinarimonadaceae bacterium | reverse complement strand
ACCTTCCCTTTCGTCGTGCGCAAGGCTGACAGGAGCATGTTCTTCATGCCGAGCGTACCAGTTGGAGCACCTTGTTCGAAAGCGCCTTGAAATCATCGTCCTCGACGAGCCGGTCCCAGGAGCGCGGGCGCGGCAGGTCGATATCGACCTCCTCGAGCACATTGCCTTTGGAGAGCACGACCACGCGGTTGGCCAGAAACACGGCTTCCGCAACATCGTGCGTGATGAAGATCACGGTCGGGCGCCGCTCTTCCCAGATCCGGGTGAGCTCTTCCTGGAGCGTCATGCGCGTCTGCGCATCGACGCTCGCGAAGGGCTCGTCCATCAGGAGAACGTCCGGATCGTTGGCGAGCGCGCGCACGACGCCGACGCGTTGCTGCATGCCGCCCGACAATTCGTTGGGATAACGGTCGGCTGCATGCGACAGACCCGCGAGCGCGAGATATTCCTGCGCGATCTTCGCCCGCTCGGCCTTGCCGACGCCGCGCATCTTGGGACCGAACGTGACGTTCTCCGCGACCGTCTTCCACGGAAACAGGGCGAAGGACTGGAAGACCACCCCGCGATCGGGGCCCGGCCCCTTCACTTCCTTGCCGCCGACGAGCACCCGCCCCCCGGTGATCGGCACGAAACCGGCGATCATGTTGAGGATCGTCGTCTTGCCGCAGCCGGAGGGGCCGACCACGGCGACGAAATCGCCCGCATCCACGTTCAGGGAGACGTCCTGCACGGCGGTGACCGTCGTCCCGGCATAGGGGTCGAAATAGGTCTTGGAGAGGTTTTCGAGGGACAGATTCTTCATTTCGTCACGAGCCCCCAGCGTTCACCCGTCGCGCGCTCGATGGGCGCGAGGATCCAGCTGTCAACGATGTACCAGAGGATGCCGAGCACGATCATGCCGACGACGATCTCGTCGACTGAGCCGGCGCGGCGCGCATCGAACATGAGAAACCCGATGCCGCTCGTCCCGACGATGATCTCCGCCGCGATCAGCGCGCGCCAGCCGTAGCCGAGGCCGTTGCGCAGCCCGGTGATGATGTTGGGCAGGGCGCCGGGCAGCGTCACCTCGAAGAGGATCCTGAAGCGCGATGCCCCCAGACTCTGCGCCGCGCGTTCGAGATCGGGCCGCGCAGAACGAATACCGAGTACGGTGTTCAGGATGACCGGGAACATCACCGTATAGACGATGACGAAGGTCATGGTCGTGAGCCCGAAACCGAACCAGACGAGCAGGATCGGCAGCCAGGCGATGTCGCCGATGGCCTGAAAGAAGAGCAGCACCGGCCAGGTCGCGTCGTGCGCGCGCTGGTTGAGACCGATGAAGATCCCGAGCGGGATCGCGAGCGCCATCCCCGCGGCGGCGCCGACGGCGAGCCGCACCAGGCTGTCGGCGAGATAGGCCGGCAGGATGCCCTTGTAGAGCAACGACCAGCTCGTCTGCAGCACCTCGAAGGGGCCGGGCAGGAAGACGCGCGGAAACAGTTCGAGCCAGACGACGAAACCCCACAGGGCGATCAGCGGCACGAAGGGCGCGAAGGCGCTCAGCGCCGGCCAGGCCGCCGTCCAGCGCACATACATCCCCCAGAGCGATTGAGCGTATGTCATGAGCGTTGCACCATGCCCCAGCGTTCGACGGTCGCGCGCTCGAGGGGAGCGAGCAGCAGGCGGTCGAGAACGAGCCAGATGATCCCGATGATGATCATGGCGAAGACGATCACTTCGGTGCGATAGAAGTCGCGGGCGAGGAAGAGCATGTAGCCGAGTCCGGTATTGGTGGCGATCATCTCGGCGGCGATGAGACCGCGCCAGGCGAAGCCCATCCCCGTGCGGACGCCCGTGACGATGTTCGGCAGGGCGCCGGGCACCAGCACTTCCTTGAGCAATTGCCAGCGGCTGGTCCCCAGCGAGGCGGCGGCATGGCGGATCGGCATCGGGATCGTCGAAACACCGAGCAGGGTGTTGTAGGCCACGACGAAGAAGACGGCGTTGAAGATCACGAAAGTAATCGCACCGAATCCATACCCGAACCAGAGCGTCGCGATCGGTATCCAGGCGATACCCGCGAGCACCGAGAAGAAGCGGAACAACGGCGACAGGAAGCTCGACACGCCACGGCTGACGCCCATCAGAATGCCGAGGGGCACCGCGAGCAGAATGGCGAGCACCGTCCCGACCGCCACGCGCCACAGGCTCGCCGTGACGTGACTGAACAGCGATCCATCGACGATCGTGCCCCATCCGGCGCGCAGAACCGTCGGGACATCGGGGAAGATGCGCGGATTGACGTCGAAGACGACGACGACGAGTTGCCAGATCGCCACGAGGCCGAGCAGCGGCAGCATGAACTTCACGGCCCGGCGGAGGCGCGGATAGGGCACGGGGGAGAATGCCACGCGTTCAGCCATGTCGGCGGACCCGTGTTACAACCGGCAGCAGAAAACGGTCACACGACTTCTTCATAGATCTTCCTCCAGAAGAATCCACTATAGAAGCTTCTATTTACGACAGCTATATTGAGACTACGCTATCTTATGAACTGATCGATGTAGTCTATGCCCAAACCATTATTGGCATAATGCGCACGACATTTATCGATTCGCGTGAACACGTCATCATATCCCAGTGTCGCGCCATCCGGATCGACATAGATCATCGCACCGTTGACCTGGAACATCGTGATCATTTCTTCGACATGCTCGTCGACCACGAGCGTATGGGTCTCGCCGGGCGTCTCGTAGACGTAGCTCCCTTCGCGGGCGACCCAATCGTGTTCGAGGTAGCGCCACTCCCCGCGCAGGACGTAGCCGTGGACCGGCAACGGATGGCGGTGGCGCGAGAGCACGCCCGCCTTGCGCACCCTGAGCAGGTTCATCCAGTAGCCGCTAGAGACACACATCAGAAGCGGGCGAAACCAGACATTTTCCTCGACCGGCACCCAGATGCGCTCATCTGTCGGCAGGGCATCGGGAACGACGAGTTCGGGCTGCGCCTCCCGCGGCTGCGGCTTGCGGTAGGGCGTCCATTTGTCGTCGCGAGACGGATTCCGGGTATCGTTATCCACTGATATCGCTCCTCCCAAAGCGGACATCATGCGGCTGAGACGCCGTGTCTTCGGGACGGCTTGACTTGCCGTCCACTATGTGGTCATGTGCCCACGTTTTATTTCGCGAGAGTATCGAATTGCATTTGCCTTACGTCAAGAGGCAACCGAGGGGCACTTGTGACATCGCCACGAAACGAAGCCGGACCCGCATCCGACACCAGTTCCGAAACCGGGCTCGACGCGACCGGCGGGACCCGACCCGCGAGTGTCCAGGGCGCCGCCGCCTTCTCGAAATACATGCGCGTGCTCCAGGCCATCGCCGATGACCCCGGGCGGATCGACATGGCACGCCTCACGAAGACGATGCCCTATCCGCGCGGCACGCTCTATCGCATCGTGGCGGCGCTGATCGCCGAGGGGCTCGTCAGGGAAGAGCGTTCCGGAGGCATGCTCCAGCTCGGCCACCGGCTCATCGCCTTCGCTTCGAAGAGCTGGGAGAGCTCGGATCTGCGCTCGGCGGCGCGCGACGAAATCGAGCGTCTGCGCCGTTTTTCCGGCGAAACCGTGCATCTCGCGGTGCCCAGCGGCCTCGGCATGGTCTATATCGACAAGCTGGAGAGCCCGCGCACGGTGCGCATGACCTCGCGGATCGGCACCCGCGTGGAGCTCTATTCGACTTCCGTGGGCAAGGCCTATCTCGCAGCGCTGCCGCCCGATCTGCGGCGCGAGACGGTGAACGCCATCGACTTCCGTCCACGCACCCCCAACACCATCACCAATGCCGCCGATCTTCTCGCCGAGCTCGATCGCATAGCCGCACGCGGATACGCCATCGACGACGAGGAGAACGAGGGTGAGATCCGCTGCTTCGGCTGCGCCATCCGCGACCGGAACGGCGTGCCCGTCGGCAGCGTCAGCGTCAGCATCCCCCTGCACCGCCATGACGAGATCACCGCGATGAAGATCGTCGAAGAGCTGC
>JBJHBI010000133.1:0-4245 GCA_050485405.1 Salinarimonadaceae bacterium | reverse complement strand
CTGCTCATCGTCTCGCTCGTCGTCGCGATGACGGGCAGCGCGCTATGCGCCTTCGCGGTTTCCACCGAGATGCTCGTCGCCGCGCGGGTGCTGCAGGGGCTGGGCGGTGGCGGGCTGATCTCGCTTTCGCAGGCTCTGATCGGCCAGACCGTACCGCCGCGCGAGCGGGCGCAGTATCAGGGCTACATCGCCGCCGTCGCGGTCATCGCGAGTACGGTCGGGCCGGTGATCGGGGGATTGCTGACCGAGTTCTTCGGCTGGCGGTCGATCTTCTTTTTCAACATTCCCTTCTGCCTGCTCGCCATCGTGCTGCTTCTGCGGTTGCCGCCGGGAACGGCGGAGAAGGAGCCGTTCCGTTTCGACTGGATGGGGCTCGTCCTCTTCGCCACCTTCGTATGGAGCACGCTGATCCTCGTCGAGGCGCTCCGGGGGCGAAATCTCGAGGAATTCGGCATCGCCCTCGCGCTGGCCGGTCTCGCCGTGGCGGCGGCGATCCTGCTCTATTTCCGCGAGAAACGCGTCGCGCAGCCGCTTCTGCCGATCACGCTTCTGCAGAACCCTTCGATCTGGCGCGCCGATGCCCTCGCCATGTCGCACGGGGCGCTGTTCGTCTCGCTGATCGCCTTCGTGCCGATCTACCTTCGCGCCGTGTACGGGGCGTCTTCGGCGGAGATCGGGCTGATGATGATCCCGATGACGGCCGGTGTCGGTTTCGGCGGTTTCGCCGTCGGCCAGGTGGTCAGCCGGACCGGGCGCACCGCGATCTTCCCCTCGCTGGGGCTGATGGTGGTGGGCGCGATGCTGCTCTTTCTCGCGTTTTTCGCCCAGGCGATGAGCATGCTGCAATTCGCCTGGTTCCTCGGCCTGCTCTCGATCTTTCTCGGCACGGTGATGGGCGTCGTGCAGGTGACGGTTCAGTCGGAAGCGGGCAAGCGCATGCTGGGCGCCGCCGCCGCATCGGTCGCCGTGTCGCGCTCCTTCGGCGCGGCGCTCGGGACGGCGATCGTCGGGGCGGTGCTGTTTGCCGCCGTGGCGGCGACGGGGGTGGAGGTGAGCGGGCCGCTCGAAGCCGTGCTCCAGGGCAGCGAGACCGCGCTCGCGGGGATCGACGCGCTCACCGAAGCGCGTATCCGCGAGGCGGTCGCGACGGGTTTTCGCAGCGTTTTCCTGACGATCTTCATCTTCTCGATGATCGGCAGCGCCCTGTCCTGGACGATCCCGCGGCGCATGGTCTGACGAGCGCCGCCGGGATCAGTGGCGCGTGCGCTGCGGCTGTTCCTCGGCCGTATCCTCGACGAGCGAGCGACCGCCACCCTCGCGCTGGAGCGAGATGCGCCGTCCCGCATTGGCGGGGCGCGGGAGGCCGGCATGGGCGGCACGCATGATTTCGAGGTTGCGGCGAATGTCCTGCGGAAACGGCGTGACCTTGCGCCTCTTCATGTCGACATGGAGCCCGAGCATCTCGCAGGTGGCCGAGAGCCAGCCTTCCGTCGCGTGGCGCAGTTCGAGATAGAGATGTATGCGCTTCTCGTCGCAATCGAGCAATTGCAGGGTCACCCGCACCGGATGCTCGTGATGCAACTCGCGGGCGTAGAGCACATGGGTCTCGGCGATGAAATAGGAGGCGCCGTGCTCCTCGACGTAATCCGGCCCGAGCCCCACCATCCCGAACGCTTCGTCGAGGCTGCGATCGAACAGGACATGATAATAGGCCAGGTTGAGATGGCCGTTGTAATCAATCCAGTCCGGCTCGATATGCATCGTCGAGGATACGAATGGGGCAAAGAAAAAGATCGATCCGGGCTTCTTGGCCGGCAATGTCGCCTCCGCTCAATTCCTGGGCAGACAGCGTTCGAATTGCCGCATCGAAAGTCAAGCGAATATCGCGCCGCTCGTCGCATTCTTTGCCCGGCGCGATCTCTCGTCGCAGGAAATGCATCTCCATGGCCGCGACATCGACACGATGGCGCAATCTCGCCTACAGCCCCAACCGCGCCCACAACGCGCGTTCTTCGAGCGTCGCGAGCGCTTCGCGGGGGTCGATCAGGCTGCGCATCTCACCGGCGCCGGGGGGTGAGCGCATGAATTGCGAGAGCAGGCCGGGACGCTGCGTCTGGATCGGGCGCAGGCGCACCTTGTCGCCGAAGCGCGCGCGCAGGACGCCGCGCATATCGCCGATCTCGTCGACGAGGCCGAGCGCCTTGGCGTCCTCGCCCGCCCAGAAGGCACCGGAAAACAGCTCGTGATCCTGGTCCTGCGGCAGCTTCGCGCCACGACGATCGCGCACGAGCTGCTTGAACGCATCGAAGACGCGCTCCTGCAACAGCCGCAGGCGGGCGACGTCTTCCGGCTTTTCCGGCTGGAACGGATCGAGGATCGCCTTTGCTTCACCCGTCGTATAGAGCCGCCGCTCGATCCCGTAGCGGTTGATCAGCGCGTGGAAGCCGAAGCCGGAGGAGACCACGCCGATGGAACCGACGATCGAGGAGGCATCGGCGAAGATCTCGTCGGCGGCGCAGGCGATCAGATAGCCACCCGACGCGGCGGCATCCTCGCAGAAGGCGAAGACCGGGAGCTTCTTTTCGTCGGCCAGCGCGCGAATGCGATTATGGATCAGCTGCGACTGGACCGGGGAGCCGCCGGGCGAATTGATCGCGATCGCCACCGCCGTCGCCCGCGGATAGCTGAAGGCGCGCTCGAGCAGTGGTGCCACTCCCGCGAGCGAAAGGCCCGGGCGAAAGCCGACCGAGACGCCGATCGCGCCGTTGAGCCGGATCACGGGAACGGTGGGCTTGCGCCCGACGATGGCCTTGGGAAGGACAGCGGCGATACGATCCGTCAAACTCGACAAGTTCTGCTCCTCTGGCGATGGCCCCTGCCCCGCACGCACCGATATGGCACATGTCTTCGAACTACACGTGTCTTCGAAGTAGTGGCCCCGAGCCCTTTCGACAAGCACCCCGCATGCTGCGACGGGCTTCGCCGGCGGGGCCGCGCAGATGAACCGGAGATGAACGCGCCGTGCCGAACCGGTTCAGTCGTCGCGCATTACGAATATGTCATCAGTTACGGCAACGCCGACGGCGTGCCGCGCCACGGGAGACAGGACAATGCGCAAGTTCACGCTCGGCTTCGCCGCCATCGCCATCGCTTTCTCGGCGCTCACCTTCGGTGCAAGCAGCGCGAAGGCCCTCGACTTCTCGATCACCTTCGGTACCGCCCAACCGCCGATCGTGCGCTATCACGAGCCGCATCGCGGTGTCCCGGTGACCCCGCACACCCATCGCCCGGTCGTGCCCCATCGTCACGCCGCGCCTCCGCCGCGCTACGATCACCGTTCGAACTGGCGTGACAGCAGCCGGCACGATCGCCGCTGGCACGACAACCGTCGCGGGGCGAGCAACTGCACGGTGCGCTCGGAGCGCTTCTGGAACGGTCGCGTCTGGGTGACCGAGGAGCGCCGCGTCTGCCGCTGAGGCGGTTTTACGCCGGACCGACCACATATGGTGCTTGCGGGCGCGGGGTTGAGTTTCTACCCTGCGCCCGCCCGTCGTCTGGAGGGCACCCCACCCCGTTCCCCATACGAGCACCGGAGTTGGCCCGCGATGCTGCGCACCTTTCTCACCACAACAGCCGTCTGCACGGCCCTCGCCCTGCCCCTGACCCTCGCGATAAGCGCGGGCGATGATGCGCGGGCGCAGGATGCGGTCGTGAACGTCTATAACTGGTCGGATTACATCGATCCCGCGACGCTCGAGGCCTTCACCGAAGAAACCGGCATCCGCGTCGTCTACGACACTTATGATACCAACGAGATCGTCGAGACCCGCCTGCTCGCCGGACGCTCCGGCTACGATATCGTGGTGCCCACGGGCCCCTATATCGAGCGCCTGATCCAGGCCGGCGTCCTGGCCGAGCTCGACACGGACCTGCTTCCCAATCTCGAGAATGTCTGGCCGGAGATCGCCGAGCGCACCGCGATCTACGATCCCGGCAATGCGCATTCGGTGATCTACATGTGGGGCACGACCGGGATCGGCGTGAATGTCGACATGGTGCGCGAGCGCCTCGGCGAGGATGCGCCGCTCGATACCTGGTCGCTCGTCTTCGATCCGGAGATCGCCGCGCAGCTTTCCGATTGCGGCATCTATATCGTCGACGCGCCCGACGACATGTTCCCCAGCGCGCTGAATTATCTGGGCCTGCCCCATGATTCCCGCGATCCCGGCGAGATCGAGCAGGCGG
>JBJHBI010000132.1:0-4337 GCA_050485405.1 Salinarimonadaceae bacterium | reverse complement strand
AGACCTCGCAGCCGAGGCGCTGCATCGGGAAGACGGCGGAAGCGTTGCCGACATGCCCGTAGGCCACATGCGACTGGATCGACAGGATGTTCATCGGGAATCCGCTCCGTTCTCGCCACGCTTCCTACCCGGGTACCTCCCCGCCCCGCCCTTGGCAAGACGCCTCCCCTGCGCAGACGGGCCGCGCCGTGTCTTTGCGCGCCACGCCGTGTCTTTGCTCGCGACGCCTTGAACAGGCTCCGGCATCGGGTTAACGCTTTGATACCTCTATCCCATGGGCCGGATCGATGAGCCGGGGCATCCGCGCATTCACCTCTTCCGTCTACACGATCCTGCTCGTCGCCTATGCGGTGGCGGGCGGGGCGGCGCTCGGCCTCTACAGCGCCTATCGTGTCGTCGAGAGCGAATTCGCCTTCGGCGTGCAGCAGGCCGGCCCCTGGCAGGTGCATCCGCAGATCGGGACCCGCGAGATCGACCCCTATGCCCGCGCGATCCTCGCCCGCAGCGCCGACATTCCCCTCGCCGCCGGCGAGGGGCTGACCTTCAGGGCGACCATCGATTCGCTCGGGCGTCCGCTGCGCAGCGATTGCGTCTACACCATCACCGGGACGACACCATCGGCGCGGTTCTGGACGCTGACGCTGCACGATGCGGACGGACGCCTCCCGGGCGGCTGGCAGAACGAACGCATCGCCCTCACCTCAGCGCGGATCACCCGGCCGGAGGACGGCGCCATGCGCGTCGTCATCAGCCCGCAGCCGCAGCCGGGGAACTGGATGCGCGCTCCCGGCGGCGACGGGTTCGGCATCGCGTTGCGCCTTTACGATACGCCGGCGAGCGGTACGCTGACGCGCTTCACCGCCGACATGCTGCCCGATATCGCACGTCTGGAATGTCCGGCATGAGCGTGATCGGGCGTTTTCTCTTCGCGACGCTCTGTGCGCTGGTGCTCGCAGCGATCGCGCATGTTGGGGCGATCCTCATCCTGCCCTTCGTTTCGCAGCAGGATGCGCTCTCGCGATTGCAGCCGACGCTGGAGACCGGTGAGCCCGTCATCGTGGCCGGCCCGCAAACGCGCGGCTGGCTGACCCATCACGATCCGGCGACGGCGATCTCCGCCTGCGCCTATGATCTGAGCGAGGGGCCGGTGCGCGTGACCTTCGCGACCGGCGCGCATTTCCAGTCCGCCTCGTTTCACAGCCGCGGAACCGGGGCCTATTTCACCCTCACCGACCGGGCGATCGACGGCGAGGTGATGGACGTACTCGTCATGACCGCCGAACAGCTTTTCGAGGACGAGGCGCGGCGAGCGGCGGCCTCGGACGATGAGGACGCGTCCGAGCGTGCGCCGGACCCGCTCGACGATGCCCTGCGGGTCACGGCGCCCGAAACGCAAGGCTTCGTCGCCTTCCGCGTTCTCGCCCCCCTGCCCGGCCTCGCGGAGGCGGCGGTCGCGCGCGCGCTCTCGGCGCGCTGCACGCAGCTTCCACAGATCGAGGCCGGGTCCTGAGCCTCAGATACAGCGCCCGCCATCGACCTCCAGCACGGCGCCGGTAACCATCTCCGCCTCGTCCGAGCAAAGGAACAACGCCGCATTGGCGATGTCGCGCGGGGTCGAGAGCCTGCCGAGCGGCACCGTCGCGATGAAGGCGGCGCGCTTCTCCGGCGTATCCTCACCCATGAAGGTCGCGAGCAGCGGCGTCTCGCCGGCGACGGGTGCGAGCGCGTTGACGCGGATGCGGTCCGGCGCGAGTTCGACGGCCATGGATTTCGAGAGCAGGTTCACCGCACCTTTCGAGGCGTTGTACCAGGTCAGGCCGGGACGCGGTCGGATGCCGGCGGTCGAGCCGATATTCAGAATGTTGCCGCCGCCCTCGGCGCGCATCAGCGGTACGACCGCATGGGTCATGTTGTAGATCGATTTGACGTTGACGGCGAAGACCCGGTCGAACTCCTCTTCCGTGACGTCCAGCAGCGGCTTGTTGCGGTGGCTGGTGCCGGCATTGTTCACGACGATGTCGATCCGCCCGAAGCTCTCCATAACGGCGTCGACGGCGCGCTTGACGTCGGCGAGATCAGCGACGTCGCAACGCAGGGCCACCGCATTCCCGCCGATCTGTCCCGCAGCGGCGATCGCGCCCTGTTCGTCGAGATCGAGCAGCGCGACCCGCGCCCCCTCGCGCGCGAAGAGCTCGGCGATCCCGAAGCCGAAGCCGCGCGCGGCGCCGGTGACGATGGCAGTCTTGTCGATCAGTCGCATTTGGGCATCCTCCGTTTTTCTGCGCGGCATTGTGGCGCCGCATGACGGGCCGGTCCACGGGCAGGTGGCCAACGGCGCGTGTGCGGGTTTGGGCAGGGTGGAGCGATCGCGGGGGAGGACGGGCGAAGAGGAGGAGGCCGGCAGGTTCGCGCAAATTGCTGATCATAAGCTACAGCGCGGGATACTACCTTGGAGCGATCACCGCGACGAAAACGAATGGCCTTCAGATCGTTTGTGCGAAGGCGCTCAGATAGGAAAAATACAATCCAGAATAAAGGTTTATTTATTGGTGAATAATCTGAATTCGGGCTCCGGATAACGCACATATCAATCTGAAATCGTTATTCTCCCAAGCCTCATGAATTAAGGAACGCGAACTTCTCTACATTTATAAATTGTTTGGTGCACTAAACCGAGATGTCGACATGACGCAATTTCATGATGCCTGACGTCGCCTGAAGCGCCCTCCGCGTGCCTGCGCCATACCCGCCACACAGCCACATGCCGCGCCACATTGTTGACAAAGATCAAGGCGGGCGGAGGCCATCCCTGCTGAAACTGCCGCGAACGCCCGAATCTCGTCGGGCGGAGCCAATCATCGGCAAACAGTTCAGGGGATTGAAGATGGCCTCAATCGGCGCGTCACCGGTCGGATCCGGCAAGCGCATGACCATCGGTGAAGGGGGCACGGCGGTCGCTATGGCGGCCTTGGCGCTGTTTTCCATCATCGTGGCGGCGAATGCGTGGGAAGCGGAATATGCCTTCCATGCCTATCTTTTTGCGGCGGCGAGCATCGCTTCCGTCTTCGCGATCATCAACCGTTACTACGATCGCCCGGCGGAGCTCCCTCCGCAGGAGATCGACGGCAAGCCCAATTACAATATGGACCCCGTGAAGTTCGCCGTCGTCGCGGCGATGTTCTGGGGGATCGCGGGCTTTCTCGTTGGTGTGATCATCGCCTTCCAGCTCGCCTATCCGGCCCTGAACTTCGATCTGCCCTGGACGAATTTCGGGCGCATGCGCCCGCTGCACACCTCCGCGGTGATCTTCGCCTTCGGCGGCAACGTGCTTATCGCGACCTCGTTCTACGTCGTGCAGCGCACCTCGCGCGCACGGCTCGCCGGCGATATCTCCCCCTGGTTCGTGGTGCTCGGCTACAACTTCTTCATCCTGATCGCCGGCACGGGCTATCTGCTCGGCATCACCCAGTCGAAGGAATATGCCGAGCCGGAATGGTATGCCGATCTGTTCCTGACGGTGGTCTGGGTCACGTATCTCTTCGTCTTCCTCGCCACGCTGTGGAAGCGCAAGGAGCCGCATATCTACGTGGCGAACTGGTTCTTCCTGGCCTTCATCATAACGATCGCGGTCCTGCATCTGGGCAACAACGCCGCCATCCCGCTCTCGATCTTCTCCTACAAGTCCTACATCGTATGGTCGGGCGTGCAGGATGCGATGGTGCAGTGGTGGTACGGCCATAACGCGGTCGGCTTCTTCCTGACCGCCGGCTTCCTCGCGATCATGTACTATTTCGTGCCCAAGCGCGCGGAGCGGCCGGTCTATTCCTACCGGCTCTCGATCATCCACTTCTGGGCGCTGATCTTCCTCTATATCTGGGCGGGTCCGCACCACCTGCACTACACCGCCCTGCCCGACTGGGCGCAGACGCTGGGCATGGTCTTCTCGATCATGCTGTGGATGCCCTCCTGGGGTGGCATGATCAACGGCCTGATGACGCTCTCGGGCGCCTGGGACAAGCTGCGGACGGACCCCGTGCTGCGCATGATGGTCGTCTCGGTGGCCTTCTACGGCATGTCGACCTTCGAGGGGCCGATGATGTCGATCAAGGTCGTCAACTCGCTCTCGCACTATACCGACTGGACCGTCGGCCACGTGCATTCGGGTGCGCTCGGCTGGGTGGCCTACATCTCCTTCGGCGCGATTTACTGTCTGGTTCCCTGGCTGTGGAAGCGCGAGGGGCTGTATTCGCTCCGGCTGGTCAACTGGCACTTCTGGATCTCGACGCTGGGCATCGTGCTCTACATCACCTCGATGTGGGTGGCGGGCATCATGCAGG
>JBJHBI010000131.1:0-4446 GCA_050485405.1 Salinarimonadaceae bacterium | reverse complement strand
CCGGCTGCGCGCCGGCGCGGGCCACGGTCGAAGCCAAGCTCGCCGCGCCGAAATTCACCGTCGAGATCGCGGTGATCGCAGCGAAGTGAGGGGCTGACGCTCCCGCCGCCACCGGCGCAAAAACGGTTCGCAAGCCTTGACGCGCGGGCCGGGATGAGGCAAGAGAGCCTCCGAATTCGGCCGGGCGAAAACCCGGCCCTTTGCGTTTTGCGGCACGGGCCGCACGCTTCATCAAGAGGATGGATCATGGCCAAGGCTGCAACGATCAAGATCAAGCTGGTTTCGACGGCAGATACGGGCTTCTTCTACGTCACCAAGAAGAACACCCGCACGATGACCGACAAGCTGTCGAAGAAGAAGTACGACCCCGTCGCCAAGAAGCACGTGGAGTTCAAGGAAACCAAGATCAAGTGACATGCGCGGCGCATCCGCGCCGCCGTCGTTGATCGCAGTTCCGATATGAAGGGCGTCTCTCGCAAGGGAGGCGCCCTTTTCCCGTTGTGGCGGAGAAACCCTGTCGATGATCATGCCCTGCGGCTATTGAAGGCGTGTGCCTCGACGACGATATGCGCAATAGATACGATTGAACGCGTTCATAAGGGACCCCGCCACGATGAGTCATCCGCCGCTTCGCCCCGTCCTCGCCGCCGATGCCCGCCTGCCGGCGCGGCTCCACGCCCCCGCCGAAGCGACTGTGAAACAGGCCGGGCGCGATCTCGGCGAATTGCCGGAATGGAATCTCGGCGATCTCTATCCCGCCATGGATTCCCCCGCCTTCACCGGCGATATGGAGAAAGCGGCGAAGGATTGCGCCGCCTTCCAGGAGAAATGGCGCGGCAAGCTCGACGGGATCGCGCGCGGCGAGAACGCCCCGCAGGCGCTGCACGACGTGATCGCCGAATACGAGGCGATCGAGGATCTGCTCGGGCGGCTGATGTCCTATGCCGGGCTCGTCTATTCCGGCGATACCACCGACCCCGCCCGCGCCAAATTCTACGGCGACACGCAGGAGCGCCTGACCACCGCCTCGAGCGATCTGCTGTTCTTCGCGCTGGAAATGAACCGGCTGGAAGACGGCCTCGTGGACGGTCTGGTCGAACAGGCGCCCCTGTCGCATTACCGCCCCTGGATCGAGGATCTGCGCCGCGACAAGCCCTATCAGCTCGACGACCGGATCGAGCAGCTCTTCCATGAGAAATCCGTCACCGGGCGCGGTGCCTGGAACCGGTTGTTCGACGAGACGATCTCGTCCCTGCGTTTCGATGTCGGGGGCGAGAGCCTGCCGATCGAGCCGACGCTCAACCGGATGCTCGATAGCGACGAAACGGTCCGCAAGGAAGCCGCGCAGGCGCTTTCCGCAACGTTCCGCGAGAATCTGCGCAGCTTCGCGCTGATCACCAACACGCTCGCCAAGGACAAGGAGATCTCCGACCGCTGGCGCGGCTTCGAAGACGTGGCCGATTCCCGCCACCTCGCCAACCGCGTCGAGCGTGAGACGGTGGATGCCCTCGTCACCGCCGTGCGCGAGGCCTATCCGCGCTTGTCGCACCGCTATTATGCGATGAAGGCGCGCTGGTTCGGCAAGGACAAGCTCGATTTCTGGGATCGCAATGCGCCGCTGCCGAAGGTACCGCAGCCGGTGATCGCCTGGAACGAGGCCCGCGAGATGGTGCTCTCGGCCTATGGCGAATTCTCGCCGCGCATGGCCGAGATCGCGCAGCGTTTCTTCGATGAGCGCTGGATCGACGCACCGACCCGCCCCGGCAAGGCGCCGGGCGCCTTCGCCCACCCCACGGTTCCCTCCGCGCATCCCTATGTGCTGCTGAATTATCAGGGCAAGCCGCGCGACGTGATGACGCTCGCCCACGAGCTCGGCCACGGCGTGCATCAGGTCATGGCCGCACCCAACGGTGCCCTGATGGCGCCCACGCCCCTGACGCTCGCCGAAACCGCGAGCGTGTTCGGCGAGATGCTCACCTTCCGCCGCCTCCTCGCCCGCACCACCGACCCGGTCCAGCGCAAGGCGATGCTCGCGCAGAAGGTCGAGGACATGCTCAACACGGTGGTGCGCCAGATCGCGTTCTACTCCTTCGAGCGCAAGGTGCATCTGGAGCGCCGGAAGGGCGAACTCACGGCCGAGCAGCTCTGCGAATTGTGGATGTCGGTGCAGGAGGAATCGCTCGGTCCGGCGATCAGGCTCTCGGAAGGCTACGAGACCTGGTGGACCTACATCCCCCACTTCATCCATTCGCCGTTCTACGTCTACGCCTACGCGTTCGGCGATTGCCTGGTGAATTCGCTCTACGGCGTCTACGAGAATTCCTCGGACGGCTTCGTGGATCGTTATTTCGCCCTGCTCTCGGCGGGCGGCTCGAAGCCCTATGGCGAATTGCTCGCCCCGTTCGGGCTCGATGCCCGCGATCCCGCCTTCTGGCAGATCGGGCTCGGCATGATCGCGCGTCTGATCGACGAGCTCGAAGCCGCCGACGCGCAGACCTGAGCGCCAATACGCCGATCAGGCGCGGCTATAGATCGTGAGATCGACCCGGGCCTGCGGGTCGATCACGCGGGTATCGCTGGGGACGAGGCCGTGTTCGCGCAGCAGCGCATCGGCCTCGCGCCCCGCCTCGACACCACGCAGCAGGCCCCGTCCGTCGGGAATCGCGACGTCATTCGCGCGCGACAGGTGAAACGTGTCGAGGCGCAGTTCCGGCGGGCTCTCGCTCAGGAAGTAATCGAAGGCGACCTGCCCGCCCGGTACGCCGATGCGCCCGCCCTCGGGCAGGAGCTTCGCGCAGACCTGGTCGAAGGGCACATCCAGCGGCGACCACCACCAGGCATCCGCGCGCTTTTCGAGGCCATTCGCACTGCGCGACATGACGAGGCGCCGGCGATTGGCGCGGTTGGGCGTAGCGCGGTGGCTGGCACTGCCCAGAACGCAAAGATCCGCCCGGTCGAGCTCGGCCTGGAAATACGCCCAGTCCGCCTCGTTCATCAGAGCTTGCGGGAAGGCGCCGTTCGCATCCGCGATGCGGTCGCGCCGGCAGACGATGGCATAGCCGTGGATGCTGATCATCGCCGGGCCATCGATCAATGCCGGAAATGCCGGTGGCCGGTGAAGACCATGGCGAGGCCCGCCTCGTCGGCAGCCGCGATGACCTCCGCGTCACGCATGGAGCCGCCGGGCTGGATCACGGCGGTGGCACCTGCCTCGGCTGCGGCGAGAAGCCCGTCGGCGAAGGGGAAGAACGCGTCGGAAGCCACGACCGAGCCCTTGGCGAGGCTCTCGGCGAGCCCCTGTGCCCGCGCCGCTTCGCCGGCCTTCCAGGCGGCGATGCGCGAGGAATCGACCCGGCTCATCTGACCGGCACCGATCCCGACCGTGGCGCCGTCGCGGGCATAGACGATGGCGTTCGACTTGACGTGCTTGGCGACGCGGAAGGCGAAACGCAGATCCGCCATCTCACGCTCATCCGGCGCGCGCTTCGTCACGACCTTCAGTTCCATGTCGTCGACCACCGCCGCGTCACGCCCCTGCACGAGCAGCCCGCCGGCGACGCTGCGCAGGGCGAGCCCCGGCGCGCGCGGGTCGGGCAGGCCGCCGGTGAGCAGCAGCCGCAGGTTCTTCTTCGCCGCGATGATGGCCATGGCCTCCTCGTCGGCATCGGGGGCGATGATCACCTCGGTGAAGATCTCGACGATCTTTGCCGCAGCCTGCGCATCGAGCGGGCGGTTCATCGCGACGATGCCGCCGAAGGCCGAGACGGGATCGCAGGCGAGCGCCTTCTCATAGGCCGCGAGCAGGGTCTCGCCCTGTGCCACGCCGCAGGGATTGGCGTGCTTGACGATGACGATGGCGGCGCTCGCGGATGGATCGAACTCGCCCACGCATTCGAAAGCGGCATCGGTGTCGTTGATGTTGTTGAAGGACAATTGCTTGCCCTGGATCTGGCGCGCGGTGGCGACGCCGGGACGGTGCGAGCCGTCGGTATAGAATGCCGCCCTCTGATGCGGGTTCTCGCCGTAGCGCATTTCCTGGGCGAGCGCGCCGCCCACGGCCCGGTAATCCGGCGCATCGACGGAGAGCGCGCCGGCGAGCCAGTTCGAGATCGCCGCGTCATAGGCGGCGGTGCGGGCATAGGCCTTCTGCGCGAGGCGCCGGCGCAGGGTCAGCGTGGTCTGGCCGTCATGAGTGTCGAGATCGGCGAGCACCGCATCGTAATCGCCGGCATCGACGACGACCGTGACATCCTGATGGTTCTTGGCCGCCGCCCGGATCATGGCCGGGCCGCCGATATCGATGTTCTCGACGCAATCATCATAGGGCTTGCCTGCCGCGACGGTCGCCTCGAACGGGTAGAGATTGACCACGAGCAGGTCGATCGCCTCGATCCCGTGGGCGAACATCGCCGCCTGATGCTCGGGATTGGCGCGCATGCCGAGCAG
>JBJHBI010000130.1:0-4534 GCA_050485405.1 Salinarimonadaceae bacterium | reverse complement strand
GGCGAGGCCGGGACGATCGGGGGGACGCCTGCGGTGATGAACGCGGTCGTCGATGCCCTTTACCGGGCATACGGCATCACGCATCTCGATCTGCCGGCGACGCCGGACCGCGTCTTCGCCGCGATCAGCTCCGCCCGCGATAACGCTCCGGGCGGTGGTTGAGCGCGAGGATCATGTTGAGGACGATCGCACCGAGCACCGACAGCGCGAGCTTGTCGAGGGGAAGCAGGAAGGCAGCGGCTGCGAGGATGGCGAGATCGACCCCGAGCTGGGTATAGCCCGCGCGCAGACCGAGCCGTTCCTGCAGGTCGATCGCCACGAGATTGACGCCGCCGAGCCCCGTGCGGTGGCGAAACAGCACGAGCAGTCCGACACCGATCACCGCCCCGCCGAGGATCGCGGCGTAGAGCGGCTCGATCGCATCGACGCGCACCCATTCCGGCGTATAACGCGCAAAGATCGATACGAGCCCGATGGCGAGGATGGTCCGCACGGTCGCCGCAAAGCCGAGGCGGCGCAGGGCGAGCAGAAAGAAGGGCACGTTGATCGCAAAGAAGATCAACGGAAAGCCGTAACCGCTTGCATAATCGATCAGAAGCGACAGGCCTGCGAGCCCGCTCGTCAGGATCCCCGCCTGCGCGTAAAACGTGATCCCGAGCGCGACGAGCAGCGTCCCGATCACCAGCGCGATCGCGTCTTCATAGAGCCGGTGGCGCTCCTGCGCCCGGTCGTCGCCGGTTTCGTCGGATATTGCCCGCATCTTCATCACAGTTTCCTTCGCGATGCAGCATATGTTGCATTGCAGCGTGAGAATGCAAGGCTCATGCCGGCAAGGACGTACGCCCGGCGGCGACGGTGCCCCCGTCCCGGTGGAGGCACGCCGCCATGGGTCGTGTTCAATGCGCGTGATTGCCGGCCAGGATGATGTGGGGCGGCACCGTTTCGCTGCCATTCAGGAGGTCACCCGTCGCGGGCTCCGTCCAGCGCAGCCCGATGATCGCGGCATCACGGGCTCCGCTGATCAGGTTGCCCGTGATCATGACCCGGCCCACGCCCTCCGCGACCGAAACCGCCAGACCGTAGCCGCAATCGCGCAGCACGTTGTTGGCGACACCGACATCGCGCAGATAGGGTCCGTAGCCGAGCCCGATCGCGGCGGCTTCGGTATCCTCCACTACATTGCCGGTGATCGAGGCATCGGCTTCGGCGTAGATGCCCATGCCGTAGAGGATCTCGCCGGTCAGCGGGTCCGGGCGCCGGAAACAGCCGCGCACGATATTGCCGGAAATCACGGCGAGCCGCCCGGTATCGTTCAGATTGGTCGAGACGATCCCGTTCGCGGCTCGCTCGACGATGTTGTTGGCGATGACGCAGCCCTCGAAAGCGAATTCGGTGAACAGGCCGACTTCGCCGAATCCCGCGCAATTGTTGCCGATGATCTGCACCCCGTCGCCGGCATTGTTGCGCACGGCCGAAAACGCGCAATCGCGGATCACGTTGTCGGACACGATCACGCCGCCCGCGCGGAAGACGTTGACGCCGTTGCCGTATTCGCCGGAGCCGCCGCTGGCCGCGCCGATCCGCTCGATCCGGTTGCCGTGAACGCGCGTGCCGTCGTCGCCCTTCGCCGAACGCCAGACGAGGATGCCGTTGTCGGAGCAGTCACGGATCACGTTATCGCTGATCGACAGACCATTGGAATCATTGGCGAAGATCGCCGTGCGCGCGCCATTCACCCGACAATGCGAGATATGCCCCCCACAACCCCGCAGATCGAAGCCCGTCCCGGTCGCGCCATCGATGCCGATCCGGGCGAGCGTGCAATCCTCCACCTGTTCGAGGCGCAGCAGCGGCGCGTCGAAATCCGCTCCACCCTCGATCGAGAAGCCGGAGAGCGTGACGCGCGCGATGTCCCGCCCCTGCAGGACCGGCGCGCCGGTCGCCTGCACGAGGACGGCGCCCGCCTCGCCGGTCAACACGGCACCATCCGGCAGCTGCGCCTGTGCAATCGCGTAGCGGCCAGCGGAAAGATGCACGCCGCCCCCTGCCCGCGCCGCTTCGCGCAGAGCCGCTTCGAGCAGCGGCGCCTGATCGGTTTCGATATCCGGCTGGAGCCCGAATTCTCGGGCATCGCGCACCGAGCCACGCGCATGCGCCTCGCCCGCGCTCGCGCCGACGACGGCCAGCCCGACTGGTACGGCGAGCCCCGCCGTCAGCAGGCGCCGGCGATCCGTGCGGATCGGCGAGTTGTCGCGGGTGGTCGCAACGTCAGTCATCCGCACCATTGTGGCGACCAACCCTTGACGTTTGCTTGCCGGAGCGCGACCATTCGATGAAGCGACGAATGGCCAAACGGTTCGTGCCGTTCGTCGGGGGAGGGATCGGGCGCGCGGATAGCGGGAACTTCTCCGTGACCGCGCCTTTGATCCGTGCGGATTGACGCTCCGGGCCATCGAGCACCGGAGGCGATGCGAGGCGAGGTCAACCGATGAAGACGACATCAGCCCTGATACGACGCGGCGCCGAAGGGTTGCCGCGGCTCGTGCGCAGTTGCACGACGCTTCTCGCGCTCGGCGCGCTGTTCCTTCTGGCGCTGCCGGCCGCGCCGGCGCTCGCACAGAGTGCCTTCACCGTCGCCGATCTGAACATGCGGACCGGCCCGTCGACGCAATATCCCGTCATCGTGGTCGTGCGCCGCGGCAGCCCGGTCCAGCTTCACTCATGCACGCAGGGAAGCACCTGGTGCCACGTGACCCATCGCGGCGCGACGGGCTGGGTATCGGGGCGCTACCTCGAATTCGGGCGCCCGGTCGCACCGCGTCGCGGCGGCATCTTCCCGTTCATCTCGCATGAGCGCGATTTCGATGCACCCCGCTTTCACGATGCACGCGGCGTGCGCGGCTATCGCGATTACCGCGAGCCGGCCCATCGCAGCGCGCGCGGAAATGACTGGCACTACGCCACGCCGCCGCGTCACGGTGGCTTTCCGCCGCGCAGCAGCGTCCGCACGCACAGCGTACCGCCGCCCGTGAGCCACGATTACGACGTCGCCCTGCGCCGGGATGATGTCACGCGCGATTACCGGGAGCCGCAATACCGGACGGATCAGCTTGCCCTCGAGGCAGCCCCGAGGATCGAGCCGGCGCCGAGCGGGCAGACCGCTCCGCCGCGGCGTACCAGCAGGCTCGGCACCGCCGACATGGCCGAACCGACCATTCTCGAGCGTCGCCGGGACTGATCTTTCGCCGGAATGAATTCCACCTTCGCAAAACCGCCGGGAGACGACCTCCTCCGGCGGTTTTTCAGGTCATGGGCGCGCGCGACCCGCTCAGAAGCTGGGTCATCAGCATATCGAGTTCGTCGCGATGGAAGGGTTTACGCAGGCGCGGCCAGTCCTCGTGAGGCTCGTTGCCGGGAAGATCCTCGAACCCCGTCGCGAGCAGCACCGGCAGGTCGGGCTTCTCGGCGCGCAACTTGCGAGCGAGTTCGAGACCGGTCATGCCCGGCATCGCATGGTCGGTAATCACGAGATCGACAGCCTCTCCCGCGAGAATGCGATCGAGCGCCTCCTGCGCGGAGGTCACGGCCTTGGCCACATGACCGAGTTCGCCGACCATGTCGGCAAGGGCCATCTGGATCAATAAATCGTCGTCTACGACGAGCACGTTCAGGGGGATGATGTCCCCACGCGTCTCAGCCATGCCCCTGAACTCCCCGTACGCTCCCGCCGATTTGCGGCGAAACAGATATTGAGGCCCCCACAGCCTGAAATCCGGCACTTCCGGCGCGTCGACGCATTCGAAACGGGTGCGCCGCAAAGCGGCGCCGGTGCATACGCGTCTGATGAACGGTCCTTATTCGACCGCTGAAACGATACCCCGGGCCTTCCCCCCGAAAAGCCACTTCGATCCGAGCCGCATCCCGGCTCCAGCCTGATGCAAGCTTGAAGGCTTACACCGTTCCACAGGTAATGGATAGGGTGCGGCACGAACGATGGTCAAGGCGGCAACAGCAGGGATCAGACGAAAGCGGTATTGCGGCAACAGGCTGCGCCGTGGCTTCGCGGGCATCGCATGCCTCGCACTCGGTCTGATCGCCTCCCCCGTATTCGCGGAAGACCGCGCAGCGGAGCAGGATTCGGATCAGCTGCGCTACTGCAAGGCGATCCATGATTCCGCCAGCGAGGCCCGCGCGGCCTGGCAGGCCCAGGCGCTTCTCGAGATCGAGGAGCGTATCGAAGCGCGTATCGAGGATCTGGCGCGCGAACGGGCCGCCTACGAAGAGTATCTCGCCCGCCGGGAGGAATTCCTGCGCAGGGCCGAAGAGGGCGTCATCGAAATCTATGCCCGGATGCGCCCCGATGCCGCAGCGGCGCAACTCGCCGCCATGGACAACCAGACCGCCAGCGCCGTGATCGCGAAGCTCAACCCGCGTCAGGCCAGCGCAATCCTCAACGAAATGGAGCCGGGCCGCGCCGCCCTTCTCACCCGCACCGTCGCCGGTTCGGCGCTCGATCAGGAGAATGCCTTATGAA
>JBJHBI010000129.1:0-4581 GCA_050485405.1 Salinarimonadaceae bacterium | reverse complement strand
GCCAGCCGGTCGATGCGTTCGCCACCGCCGAGGAGCGTCTCGATGTCGAGCGCGGTCTTGGCTCGCTCGAACCCGCCGACGGCGCTCTCTGTGCAGCCCTCTCCCGGACCACCGTCGATCGCCTTGCGGCGAGCGGCCATGGCGCCCGCAGCAGCCTCTACCGCCGCGTCAAGGACATCCGCCTTGCCCTGACGGCGATCGGCGTCCGGGCCGCGTGAGACGGTTCGGCGAGCGCGTGAGTAGGAGCCCATCATGAACGTCATTGCATCCAGATTCCCCGCTGTCCGGAAGCCGCTCACCGAGATCGATCTCTGCGGCTGGGTCGGTCAGGCAGCACCCGGCGACATCCTCGAATATCACCGTGGTTTCCTCGCGCTCGACACCATGCCGCAGGGCACGCGGCTTGCCGAGCGGGAGCGGGCGGAACTCGCCCGCGTCGCGCGCCGCGCCTGGTGGGCGGCTGAGCGCGGATTGATCCATCTCGTGCAGCGTCGCCACCGGTCGGACGATTACAGCTATCTCGCCATCGCCCGCCCGAAGCCGAAACAGGCCTCGGTATCGCTGTCCACCCTCCTGCTGGCGGAGGTGGCGTGATGGCATCTGATCGCAACAACCGCCCCAGCCTCGACGACATCCGCACCATGCCGGTCGGCGAGATCGCCAAGCTTCCGGCGGAGCATCTGGCGCTGCTCCAGGAGGACGCCGACGCTGCCCTGGATGCCGCCAAGCGGCTCAAGGAGTGGCTCGAAGGCGCGATCGCGCGTCGCTATGCCGACGCGGCAGCGATGGTGCGCCGGGCCGAAGGCAAGGACACCGGCCTCGTTCGTTTCGAGGACGGCGCCGTCGTGGTGGCTGCCGATCTCCCGAAGAAGGTCGACTGGGACCAATCGCTGCTCGCCGCACTCGTCGAGCGGATCCGTGCGGGCGGGGAGAACCCGGCCGACTACGTCGACATCGGCTTCAAGGTCCCCGAACGCAAATACACCGCCTGGCCCACCGCGATCCGCGAGGCCTTCGCCGCCGCCCGCACGGTGCGGACCGCCAAACCCACCTTCCGTCTCACCATCAAGTCCGAGGATGCCCGATGACCAGCTCTGCTGCCCTGACCGAGATCCGCAAGCGCCACTACGCGCTCGAAGCGCTGCCCGACACCATCGTCATCCCGGTGCTCGGCGAGATCCGCCGCGAACAGGTCGTCAAGCCGATCGAGGACGCCACGCTCGACGATATCGCCTTCGCCTTGCTGGGTGTCGAAGCCGAGTTCAGCGCCGTCGGCGACCGCCTGCACGCCTTGCGCAAACTCTATGGTCTCGCCCGGCAGGCCGGCGCGCACGGGAGTGAGTGCGCGCTCGATGTCGCGTCGCGCAACACGGGAGGCCGCTGATGGCGCTGCGCATCGTCAGCGCCGACGAACGGCTGTCCGCGGCCGGCGCCAAGACCACCATGGCGATCTTCGGTCCGAGCGGCGTCGGCAAGACGTCCTTGCTGAAATCGCTGCCGCCGGCCGAGACGCTCTGCATCGACCTCGAGGCGGGCATGAAGTCGGTCCAGGACTGGCCCGGCGACAGCATTCCGGTGCGCACCTTCGCCGACGCCCTCGACATCGGCTGTCTCGTCGGCGGGGTCAATCCATCCGCCGATCCAAGTGGCTTCTTCTCGGAGGCGCACTACCAGCACCTCGTGCAGAGCTATCCCGATCTCGTTCAGATGATTGCGGGCAAGCGCATCATCTTCGTCGACTCGATCACCGATCTCACGCGTCAGGCCATGGCCTGGGCAAAGACCCGGCCGGAGGCCTTTTCCGACAAGACCGGCAAACCGGACACCCGCGGCGCCTACGGGCTGCTCGCCCGCGAGGTCATCGGCCTGCTCAAACACCTGCAGCACGCTCAGGCCAAGACCGTGATCTTCGTCGGCATCCTCGAACGCGTCACCGACGAGTTCAACCGCACGACCTGGCAGCCGCAGATGGAAGGCGGCAAGGCCGGCCGCGAGCTCCCCGGCATCGTCGATCAGGTCATCACCATGAGCCTGTTCGCGCGCGACGGGGACAGCTGGCGGCATGAGCCCGAGCGCGGCGAAGAACGCCGCCTCGTATGCCGCGCCGGCAATCCCTTCGCCCTGCCGGCGAAGGATCGCAGCGGCCGTCTCAATGTCACCGAGGCGCCCGACCTCGGCGCGCTGCTCTCCAAGATCAACGTAACCCGGAAAGGATGACGAGCCATGAGCTTCGACATGAATGACGCCGAGCCGCAGAAGAGCGGCGAACTGATCCCCGACGGCACCTTCGCCAAGGTCACTATGACCATCCGGCCGGGTGGGACCGACGGCCAGAGCGAGATCGACCGGGGGCTGCTCAAGGCCTCGAACGCGCCCGGCAGCGACGTGCTGATGGTGGATGCCGAGTTCACCGTCGCGGAGGGTCCGCACGTCCGGCGCAAATTCTGGCAGATGTTCACCGTCTCCGGCGGCAAGGTCGATGAGCAGGGCGTCTCGATCGGCTGGAAGATCTCCAAGGGCAGCTTCCGCGCGATGATCGACAGCGCGCTTGGGCTCGATCCGCAGGACATGAGCGAGGCGGCGAAGTCGAAGCGAATCCTGCGCGGTCTGGCCGATCTCAGCGGCATCACCTTTGTCGCCAAGATCAAGGTCGAGCCCAGCGACGACCCGCGCTACGGCGACAGCAACAAGCTCGACCGCGTGGTTCTGCCGAGCGAGCCGGAATGGCGGAAGGTGATGGACGGCGAGGTCCTGGCGCCGAGCCCCAGCACCCGCGCACGGCCGAAGGCCGCGTCATCCGCATCGCCCGCAGCCCCGGCCTGGGGGCAGCCCGCCGCATCACCGCCCGCGAACGCTGCCCCGGTCTGGAGCCGGCCGGCACAGCCGGGCACGGCCCCGGCAACGGCCATGACAGCCGCACCTGCAGCACCGCCAGCCCCGAGTGGTCCGGCTTGGCTCAACAGCTGACCGTCATGACGGCCGATGAGTGGCAGGCGCACGTCACGCGCGAGGCAGCGAAGGCGATGGGACAATGGCTCGAAGGACGCGGAAGGCTTCATCAACCCATCGCCGCTCTCACGCTAGCCGATCTGGAAGCCATGGCTGCGAACGCGATCGCGCGGTTCATCGTCCTGGTATCGCACCGGATCAAGGATCAGCCGGACGACGCAGAGGACCTGACCCGGCTCTTGCTCGGGTAGGCGTCTGCGCCGTCTGCGGACGCGAGGCGCGGGGCTTCGGCTACGTCCACCAGCTGCGCTGGGACCGCTTTCCTTACCACCGCTTCTGCTCGATGCGCTGCCTCGATGTCGGCGCGGCGCTCGCCAACAGGAACAACGGGATGATCGACAAGACCGACATGGAGACCCGAGCGATCAAGGAGGCGCGCCGGTTTCTCGCCGAGACGCTCACCGAGCTCGACCTGATGGCGCCGTTCTACGACCGGAAGCCGGAAGAGATCGATCGCATCATCGAGGCCTGCGTCGACGGGTTCCAGGAGTCGATGCAGCGCCAGGCAGCCGCCCGCGACCCGCTCGATGATCCGATTCCCTTTTGAGGTGGCGCATGGGAATCGATCTCAACCACGGCTCCGGCTTCATCTATGGCCGCATCGGCCACGCGATCAGCGTGTCCGATCGCGTCAATGTGCTGATCGATGCGGCGCTCGTCGCACGCAATCGGCGGCAGCAGCCGCGCGATTATCTTGGCGGCAGCCGGATCGGCGAACCCTGCGCGCGCAGGCTCGTCTACGAGGTGACCCATACGCCCAAGGATGAGGGACGGGATTTCGATGGCGCGATCCTGCGCATCTTCGATGCCGGCCACCAGTTCGAGACGCTCTCCATCCGCTGGCTGCGCGGCGCGGGCTTCGACCTTCGCACCGAGCGCGCCGACGGCGGACAATTCGGGTTCGAGGCGGCGGGCGGCAAGCTGCGTGGCCACATCGACGGCGTGATCGTCGCCGGCCCCGATGTCGGTCTGCGCTGGCCCGTGCTCTGGGAGCACAAGGCGCTCAACGCCAAATCCTGGAACGACCTGGTCAAGCGTGGCTTACGCGCCTCCAAGCCGGTCTACTTCGCGCAGGTCCAGCTCTACATGGGCTATCTGGAGCTGGAGACCGCCCTCGTCACGGCGCTCAACAAGGACACCGAGGCGCTCCACCACGAGGTGGTCGGGTTCGATCCGCCCTGCGCGCAGGCGCTGTCCGACAAGGCCGTCGATATCCTGCGCGCCGCGGCAGCCGGCGAGCTCCCACCGCGGATCGCCGCAGCCCAGGACTTCTATCTCTGCCGCATGTGCGCCTATGCGGGGCGGTGCTGGGAGGGCGAGCGATGAGCTTCATCCCGTCTCAGCAGCAGGCGGCGGCAATCGCCGCGATCGAGGACTGGTTTCGGCGCCGCACGCGCGATCAGCAGGTATTCCGCCTGTTCGGCTACGCAGGAACGGGCAAGACCACCATCACCCGGCATGCGATCGGCGAGCTCGGTCTCGAACCGATGGATCGCACGGGCGGCTCGGGCGGCGTGCTCTATGCCGCCTTCACCGGCAAGGCGGCCCTGGTGATGACCCGGAAGGGAACGC
>JBJHBI010000128.1:0-4720 GCA_050485405.1 Salinarimonadaceae bacterium | reverse complement strand
CGCGCTCGAGCCCGAGCAGTTCCACGAGGAGCTTCAGCGGTTTGCGCTCCGAGAACAGCCGCTCCAGCTGCGGGATCGCCTGCTCGACCTCGTAGGATGTGACGATGCCCGACAGGCGCAGCCGCACAATGTCGCTCGCATAGGTTTCGTTGATCTCCAGCAACGCATTCACTCCTTCAGGCTACACCGTCCCGATTCACCGCCGGCCTTCCGCGCCATCATCGCTCGCGCGAGGCGCATATCGGGACAACCCGGAAACGGCGATGCGGTTTCGAGGCTGTGCAGTATCGCGGAAAATGCTACATTACCGTTCATCGCGCGCCATCGGGGCCTTTCCCGATCAGCGCGCCCCGACGAGCACCTCCATGGCGGACGATACGTGAGCGAAACGAAGGGCAGCCCGCATTCCCCAGAGCCGATGCCCCCGCCGGGGCGCCCTTTCGGATTCGGCCCGGGCGAATGGAGCGGCGCCTTCGGTGATCTCGGTACGCTGTTGCCGCTGACGCTCGGTGCGATCGCGGTTGCGGGGCTCGCGCCGACCCCGGTCTTCCTCGGTTTCGCCGTCTTCCTCGTCGCGAGCGCGCTGATCTATCGCCTGCCCGTGCCCGTCCAGCCGATGAAAGCGGTCGCGGCGGTGATGCTCACCACGCAGATCGCGCCGGAAGCGGTGGCTTTGTCCGGCATCATGATCGGGATCGTGCTGCTCGGCCTCGGCGCGAGCGGCTGGATCGCGAAGGTGGTGCGGCTCGTGCCGCAATCGGTCCTCGCGGGGCTGCAGCTGGGGCTCGGGATGGCGCTCGCCGTCGTCGCCTTCGGACTGATGACGGACGGGGTCGCGATCGCGCTCGCCACGCTCGCCATCCTCGCGATCGGCCTGCGATACACGCAGATCCCCGTCGTGCCCGTCGCGCTCGCCGTGATGATCGGCCTCGGGATGGTATTGGGCGTGCCGGGCATCACCGTCTCCGGCGATGCGGGTTTCGCGCTTCCGTCATGGCCTGATCCGCATGCGTGGCACGAGGCGGTGGCCAATCTCGTCTTGCCGCAACTCGCCCTGACCTTCACCAACGCGATCCTGCTCACCGCGCTGATCGCCGGCGATCATTTCCGCGAACGGGCCGCCCATGTGACCCCGCGCCGGCTGTGCCTGACCACGGGTTTCGCCAATCTCGCGCTGACGCCCTTCGGTGCTCTGCCGATGTGCCACGGCGCCGGCGGGCTCGCCGCGCATCACCGTTTCGGCGCGCGGTCGGGCGGCGCGCTCGTCATCCTCGCCGCCGTGCTCGCGGCGATCGCGCTGGCGCCGGGCGATGTGGGTTACGCGCTGCTTGCGGCGATCCCGCTCGCCGGGCTCGGCGCTTTGCTGCTGGTCACCGCTGGCGCGCTGATCTTCACCCGCCGCGTCTTCGATTCGCGCCCCTCCTGCTGGCCGGTCATCGCGGTGACCGGGCTCGTGGTCCTCGCCATCGACCCGTTCTGGGGGCTGGTGGCGGGCATGCTCTGCGAAATGATGCGGGTGCGGCTGGTGCGGGCGTATTTCGCGCGGCGGGTTGACTAAAACGCCGATCTGCGGGGCAGATCGGCGCTTCAAATCATTGATCGGCGCATCATTCCATCCGCCAGCCGGTATCCACCTGACGGGATGATGCGACGAGGCACCGCGCACCGTCTCCGGCGCGCGATGCGTTCTCGTCGGGCGATATCAGACGCTGCGGATGGCGCCGCCATCGACGCGGATCAGGCCGCCGGTCATGTAGCTCGCGCGGTCGGACGCCATGAAGCAGACCACGTCGCCGAATTCCTCCGTCGAGCCGTAGCGGTCGGCGGGGATCGAAGCGCGGCTCGCGGCGGCGACTTCCTCGGGCGTCTTGCCGCTGCGCTTGGCATTGGCCTGGTCGAGTTCCTTGGTGCGATCGGTCTCGATGCGCCCGGGCAGCACCAGATTGACGGTGATCCCGTCCTTGGCGACTTCCGAGGCCAGCGTCTTCGACCAGCCGACGATCGCCGAGCGCAGGGCGTTCGACATGGCGAGATTGGGGATCGGCTGGATCACGCCGGAGGAGGCGATGGTGACGATCCGGCCCCAGCCGCGTTCGCGCATGCCGGGCAGGGCGAGCTGGGCGAGGCGGAAGACCGGCTTGACCATGGCTTCGAACTGGGGCGTCCAGTCCTCGGGCTCGACCTCCGCCGCGACGCGCGCGGGCGGGCCACCGGTATTGGCGATGAGGATGTCGACACCGCCCATGGCGGCGACGGCGGCCTCGAAGATCTTGTCGGCGTCGTTGGTGAGATCGGCGGCGAATGCATGCGCCTTGCCGCCCTTCGCGTTGATCGCCTTGACGGTTTCTTCGAGCTTGTCGGCGGAACGGGCGGTCATGAAGACCTCCGCGCCTTCCGCCGCGAGCGATTCCGCCGAGGCCTTGCCGAGGCCGCGGCTCGATGAGAGGACGAGGGCGCGCTTGCCCTTGATGCCGAGATCCATTGTGCGTCTCCGTTATTCTGGCCGCCTGTGCGGCATTGAACCCGTGGCACGCATGTAGCATCGCAGGCGCGTGAAGTTGAGCCCGCAACCCGGCAATCCGGTTTGCGCTCGTGCGCGCCGGCTGCGTGTGGGGCTTGCGCGCCGAGGAATTTACTGCGCCGCCTCGGCCCGACCCGCGCCGCTATCGGCGAATTGCAGGCGCGCGAGACGGGCATAGAGGCCGCCGCGCTTGATCAGCGTGTCGTGATCCCCGCTCTCGACGATACGCCCGCCATCCATCACGAGGATGCGATCAGCCGAGCGCACCGTGGCGAGGCGGTGGGCGATGACGAGCGTGGTGCGCCCCTGCATCAGATGATCGAGCGCTTCCTGCACAGCGTGCTCGCTCTCGGCATCGAGCGCGCTCGTCGCCTCATCGAGGAGCAGGATCGGCGCGTCCTTCAGGATGGCGCGCGCGATGGCGATGCGCTGGCGCTGGCCACCCGAGAGCGTCACGCCGCGCTCGCCGATCATCGTATCGTAGCCCTGCGGCATCTCCATGATGAAACCGTGCGCGCTGGCCTGTTCGGCGGCCCGGCGCACGGCGTCGTCGCCGGCATCCGGCTGGCCGTAGCGGATGTTCTCGCGCACGCTCGCACCGAAGATCGTCGGCTCCTGGGGCACCAGCGCGATGCGCCGGCGCAGGGCGAGCGGATCGACCTTGTCGATCGCCACCCCGTCGACGAGGATGCGGCCCGCTTGCGGATCATAGAAACGCAAGAGCAGCTGCAGCACCGTGCTCTTGCCCGAGCCGGAGGGGCCGACGAGGGCGACGCGCTCGCCGGGCTCGAGGGCGAAATCGATACCCTCGAGGGCGGAGACGTCGCTGCGGGTCGGATAGGCGAAACGCACGCCCGCGAGCGCGAGCGAACCGATCGGCGGCTCCGGCATCGGCTGGGGATTGTCGGGCGTGGTGACCTTGGGCAGCGTTTCGAGAATCTCGCCGAGCCGCTCGGCGGAACCGGCCGCCTGGGCGAGTTCGCCATAGACCTCGGAGAGCTGGCCCATGGCGCTCGCCGCGAAGACGGCATAGAGCACGAACTGGCTGAGTTCCCCGCCGCTCATCTCGCCGCGCATCACGCCCTGTGCGCCGTACCACAGGATCATCACGACGCTCGCCGAAACGAGAAAGATGATCGTGCCCGTCAGGAAGGCGCGTGCGCGCGTCGAGGTGCGGGCCGCGTCGAAAGCGTCCTCCGCGGCGCGGGCGAAGCGCCGGGCGGTCTCGCGCTCCATCCCGAAAGCCTGCATCGTGCGCACCGCGCCGACCGCCTCCGCGGCATAGGCCGAGGCGTCGGCGAGGCGATCCTGCGCGATGCGCGAGCGTCGGCGCACCTTGCGCCCGGAAAAGACCAGCGGCAGCACGATGAAGGGGAGCGCGATGACGACGAGTGCCGAGAGCGTCGGGCTCGTCCAGATCATCAGCGTGACGGCGCCGATCAGGAGCACGACGTTGCGCAGCGCGATGGAGATGCTCGCACCGAACGCGCTCTTGATCTGGGTGGTGTCGGCGGTGAGACGCGAGGTGATCTCACCGGTACGCGAGGCGTCGAAGAACGCCGGATCGAGGGTCGTCAGCCGTTCGAACACGGCGGCGCGCACATCGGCGACGACCCGCTCACCGAGCGTGATGACGAAATAATACCGCAGCGCGCTGCCGATCGCGAGTACGGCGACGACGAGAATCAGCATGCCGAAATAGGCCGAGACCAGCTCGGCGCGGTCCTGTCCGAAGCCGAAATCGATCACCCGGCGCACCGCGAGCGGCACCGCGAGCGTCGCCATCGAGGCGAGCAGCAACGCGCCCATCGCAGCGGCGATACGGGTCTTGTAGCGCAGGGCGAAGGTGAGGAGCGGGCGCAGGGCGGCCAGATTGGCGCGCGAGCGCGAATCCTGCCGAGGCGATTCCTGTCGAGGCGAATCTTTCGACTGATTCCGATCTGGACTTTGCGGAGATTGCGACATCGTCTGGATACCCGGTTCCCTCATATGTGCCATTCGCGCAGGCTGTGCTTGAATTGCCGTCCCGACTGGGTTATAGCGCCGCGATCTTCTCGACAGGCTCGACATATCGCCACGGGCCCCCGGCGGCCAGAAAAATCCGCCGGATCGGCAGCATGAGGTTAAAGCTATGGCACGCAAGGAAGCGACGGCGCATCCGGATTATCACTTCATCAAGGTGGTGATGACCGACGGAAC
>JBJHBI010000127.1:0-4783 GCA_050485405.1 Salinarimonadaceae bacterium | reverse complement strand
CGCGCGACGTGCGACCGGGACGGCGCAGCGTTGACGGCTCCAGCGCTCTGAGATCATCCTCTTCGCCCAAACCGTTCTTCGACACCCTTTCCATCCCCCGCACGTCATGTTCACCCGAACGGGGAAGTCCACGCGAATCGCTTGCGCTACGTCCACATTAGCGCCTACCGATGATCCTTGCGACGGCTTGCGGCGTATTCCCGGGGATTGCGGCGAACCCGCCGGCGATCCTGATCTGCAGGCCTGATCAAGTGACAGCAATAGGACGAAAGGAAGGCGTTATGGCGCTCAATGTCGGCGATGCCGCCCCCGATTTCACACTTCCCGCTACGGAAGAGGGCAGCCTCACGCTCTCCTCGCTGCGCGGGCGGATCGTGGTCCTCTATTTCTATCCCAAGGACGATACCAGCGGCTGCACCAAGGAGGCGCAGGCCTTCAACGGCCTGAGGGACGCCTTCGCCGCCCGCGACGCGGTGATCCTCGGCATGTCCCCCGATCCGCTGAAGAAGCACGAGAAGTTCAAGGAGAAATACGAGCTCGGCTTCCCCCTCGTCGCGGACGAGGAAAAAGGCACGCTCGAAGCCTACGGCGTCTGGGTCGAGAAGAGCATGTACGGGCGCAAATACATGGGCGTCGAGCGCACCACCTTCCTGATCGACCGCGAGGGCAAGATCGCGCGGATCTGGCCGAAGGTGAAGGTTCCCGGCCATGCCGAGGAGGTTCTCGCGGCGGTCGAGGCGCTCTGATTAGCGGGCAAATTCACGGGCGAATTCACGGGCAAGGCGCCGATTTCGGCGCTTCGTTCGTCGATTCTTAACCCTAACGGAGCCTAAATCACGTCACAACGAAGCGGGTTGACGTGATGTATGATTCGACAGCGCATTCGGTGCGTCGGGCTGCTTTTCCGGAGCGGGTCGCACTGCCGGAACCGGAACAGGCGCCCCGGTCCGTCCTGACGCTCCGTCCCCTGACCCTCGCGGTGGCCGCGCTCAGTTTCGCGCTCGTCACCGCCTGGGCGAGTGCGGTCACCTGGTATGTGGTCTCGAGTGACGACGTGGCGGCGGAATTGCTGCGGCGCGAGGCGCGGCTGAAGGCCGGCTACGAAGAGAGCATCGCCGTCCTGCGCTCGCGGCTCGATCGCATCACCAGCCAGAAGCTGCTCGAACAGGACAGTCTCGAGGACCGGGTCGCGGCGCTCGTCGGGCGCCAGGTCGAGCTCGAGACGCGTCAGGCTATGCTGTTCAATCTCGGCACGCATATCGACGTCGCCGGCCTCGATCTGCCCGATCACGAAACCGAAGACGGGTTCGGCGCCACCCCGCTCGCCGCTTTCGCCGGGGATGTCGACGACGTGCGCGAGACCGGCTCGCTCTCGCGCCATCCGGTGCGCCGTCCCTCGCCGATCCTGTCGCAGCGCCCGCGTCCGGCGCCGCTCGCATCCGGGTTTCAACGGGCGACGGATCCCGCCCCGCAGCCGCCCGTCGATGCGATCCCCGCAACCGCGCCCGACACGCTCCCGCCCGCGCCCGAGGACGACGCCTTCTCGCTGCGCCTGCGTGAATCCCGCCTGTCACCCCAGACCTCGCCCTCCGCTTCCCCGGATGCCGACGGAACAGTCAGGTCGGGCACCGCGCGCGACACCGCGGTCGCCGCCAATCTCGCGGAGCGCCTGCGCGCGGTCGAGGTGTCGCTCGCGAAGGTCGAGGCCGACCAGTTCATGCGGCTCGACGCCGTCAATCAGAGCGTCACCGACGCCACGCGCAAACTGCGCGACGTCATCGTACAGACCGGGCTCGATCCCGATGCTCTCGACACGTCCGGGCCGGATGGCGAGGAGACCGGGATCGGCGGCCCGTATCTGCCCATCGGCGTCGATCCCGAAGGCGGGCCGTTCGAGGCGATGGTCTGGATGCTCCAGGAGAACCTCGGCGAACGCGAGCGGCTCCAGCGGGCGAGCGAGCAATTGCCTCTGGCGCGACCGGCCTCGCGGCAATTCGCGGTCAGCAGCGGCTTCGGCGTGCGCCGCGATCCCTTTACCGGACGCCCGGCGCTGCATGCGGGTATCGATTTTCGCACCCCGCGCGGGACGCCGATCCGTGCCGCCGGCTCGGGCCGGGTCGTCACCGCCGGACGCTCGGGCGGCTACGGCAATCTCGTCGAGATCGACCACGGCAACGGCGTGACGACGCGCTACGCCCATCTCACGTCGATCGCCGTGGAGCGCGGGCAGATCGTCGCCACCGGCGATCACATCGGTCGCGCCGGGTCGACGGGCCGGTCCACCGGGCCGCATCTTCACTACGAGACGCGGATCGACGACGAGCCCGTCGATCCCAACAGATTTCTGCGCGCGGGACGGATTCTTCTGAAGACGCAGGATTAATCATTGTAATATATCGCTCATTGGGACTATCGGGTTCGAACATTAGCGCGCGTTCCGACCTGATGGAGTGATGCTCTGGCGCGTCGACGATGCGAGGTGAGTTTGGGTACCTGTGGCGACGCGTATTGGCTTTTGAGTCCGCAGGCCGCGCTTCTGGGCGGGATTTGCCTGGGCGTGCTCATGCTCTCGCTCTGGGTGACCCGTCAGCACGATTTTCCGGGCCGTGACGCCTTCGTCGTCGCTCATCTGGGAATGGGCTGGTGGCTGCTCGCCGCGATGCTGGAAGTTGCTGCACCCACAGGGGCTTGCAAACAATTCTTCGCGGAAGCGGCATGGCCGGGCATCGTCGTCGTGCCGACCTTCTGGGCGGCGTTCCTGTGGCAATACGCCAATTCGTCGACCGAGCGGCTCAGCCCCGGCCGGCTCGCGATGCTGCTGATCCTGCCCGTCCTCGCCGGCATCGTCGCCTTCACCAACGGGCATCACCAGCTGCTCTACGGGCCGGGTACGGCCCCGGCGAACGATTCGCCCTATGCGCCGCTCGTCTATGATCACGGCCCGGTCTTCTGGACGTTCGCGGTCTATCTCTACGTCTTTCTCGCGTTCGGCTTGTGGTCGATCATCCGGGCGATCACGACGGCGCAGGGGGCGACGCGCCGGCATTATCTGGGATTTCTCGCCTTCACGCTGATCAATATGGGCGCGAACCTCGCCTATATTCTCTTCGGCGTGACGGTCTACGGATTCGACCCCACGCCGTTCAGCTTCGCCGTGACGCTCGGGATATTCACCTGGCTGATCGCGGGAAAGGGATTGTTCGATCTCCTGCCCGTCGCCAACCGCCTGCTGATCGCGCGGCTGCCCGATCCGGTGATCGTGATCGACGATTCCGGTCGCATCGTGCAGGCCAACCCGGCTGCGATCGAGCTCACCGGCCTCGATCAGCTGCGTGAGGGCGTCCCGCTCGAAGATTGGCCCGGTTGCGGCCCCGAACTCGCCCGCCATCTCCAGGAGGTGGGCTCCGGATCCGATGACCGCCTGATCGCGATCGGCGCCCCGCAGCGCTGGTTCGAGGTCCGCGTCGTCGACGTCGCACCCGGTGATGGCCGCGACAAGGTCCGGCTCGGGCGCATGCTCTATCTGCGTGACGTCACCCGGCGCGAGCAGGCGGCGGAGGCGATGCGTGCGGCGCTGGAGACCAGTCAGTCGCGCCTCGCGACGATCACGGACCTGCACCGGCAGCTCGAACTCCAGGCGCAGCGCGACCCGCTCACCCAACTCTATAACCGCCGCCATCTCGATGCCTATTTCGAGGCCGCCGCCGCCGATGTGCGCAATAACGGTACCGAATTCGCCCTCGCTCTGATCGATATCGATCACTTCAAGGCGGTGAACGACGAACACGGCCATCTCGCCGGCGACGATCTGCTCAAGGCCTTCGCCGAACGGCTGCGCGTCGTCGCGGGCGAGACCGGTACCGCTTTCCGGATCGGCGGCGAGGAGTTCCTGCTCGCCATGCCGGGCCAGGGCAAGCCGGAGGCGGTCGAACTGCTCGCCGAACTGAGACGCCTCAACGGCAATCCGATGATCACGCGCGTCGGCGCCATCGGGGTGACGTTCTCGGCCGGACTGGTCGGGCTCGAATCCGACGGCGAGGATCTCGATTCGTTGCTGATCAGGGCCGATCGGCGGCTCTACGGGGCAAAGCGCGGCGGGCGTGATCGCTGTATCGCAGACGACGAGGGTATCGACGATCGGCCCAATCCCGCGCCGCACCGGCTCGTCGGTAACGTCGTCTGAGGCGGCTGGGGTAAAAACGCAAAGCGCGCTTGCAACCCCCATGCTCGCCTGCGCCGCCGATCCGCGTATGCTCGCTCGCATCAGAGCATCGTTCCGTCAGGTGGATACCGGCTGACGGATCAGAATGATGCGCCGAATTATGACCTGGAACGCTCGGCCTGACTCCGTCAGGTCGAGCGCTTCAACGCCAATACCGGAAAGCCGCCTTGTCCGCGTCGCCACCCCCGAGAGCCGAGCCGCCCGCCGCACCCGCAAGCGCGAAATCGTCGTTCCTCGCCCTGTTCCCGTCGATCATGCTGCCGATGTTTCTCGGCATTCTCGACCAGACCATCGTCGCCACGGCATTGCCTGCGATCGCGGCCGATCTCGGCAATGTCGAGCGTATCGCGTGGATCGTCGTCGCCTATCTGATCGCGACGGCGACCGCGGCACCGGTCTACGGGCGGCTCGGGGATGCGTTCGGTCGACGCAAACTGCTCATCGTCTCGCTCGTCGTCGCGATGACGGGCAGCGCGCTATGCGCCTTCGCGGTTTCCACCGAGATGCTCGTCGCCGCGCGGGTGCTGCAGGGGCTGGGCGGTGGCGGGCTGATCTCGCTTT
>JBJHBI010000126.1:0-4887 GCA_050485405.1 Salinarimonadaceae bacterium | reverse complement strand
CGAGACAGCGGCACTTTTGATGCGCCGCCGCCACCTTTGCCCGCCCCGAAGCAACCAGGTCGAACCGAGATCAGGCTCAGTCGTTGCCGATGATGCCAGCTTCGCGAGCAGCCTCGTATTCCTCTTCGCTGACTTCACCGTCGGCATTGGTGTCGATCAGCAGGAACTCGTCCTGGGTCACTTCCGGATATTCCATCATGAATTCGGCCTGCGTCAGCGGGAAATCGTGATCGGCATCACCGTTGGTTTCGGCCATGGCGGGGAAGGTCGCGAGAGCAAAGGCACTGGCAGCGATAGCGAGATGCTTTTTCATGGTCGTCTCCTTTTCAACTTACGTGAAAGCCCGTTTCGGCTTCGCAGACACAACCCTCTGGCCCGCACGGCGTTCCGACGACCCCTGCAAGAAATTCGGTATTCATCTCAATGGTCAAGTTTGAAAACCTTATTTAGAAAGCGTTTTTGCATGAATAATTTTTTATCGAGCAATGAATACCGTTCATCTTCCGCACGCATTTTTGATTTACTCAATCTATCCGCTACACGCAAAAGTCCTGAGATGGAACCGCAACGCTTCCACCAAAAAGACACTTTTCAGAACGCCGAGACACGCAATCTTATACTTTCGAATATAAGATAATACGGTCGCGCTCACCATCTCCGCGGCAGATCCGGTGGGGCGTATGGCGCGAGGCGCGCGCTCGGGAGGATGCGTCAGAGAAAAACCCGGAGCGCCCGGCCTGAGACTCCGTCGGGCCGAAAGGCGCTCTAGAGACCGCGCAGCTCGCCCAGGGCGACAACCGGGCCGGTCGGCTGGCCGGTCGGCGAACCGCCGGACGGCTCGATGCTCACCGCGAGAACGGAGCCCGCCTGCATGAGCGCGCCGACCTCTTCCGCCAGATCGATGCGGATATCGGTGTCGACGTCGATCAGGCCGAGCGAGACCGGCGCACGCTCGCCTTCGATCACCCACAGTTCGAACGTCGTATCGGCGGGTCGCTCGCCTGCGACTTCCGCGAGGACGACCTGCCCGGTCGCCGCGTCGTAGATCGCGAAGACCGTGACGTCGGTTTCCTCGTGGCCGAGCGTCGCGAGGAGGCGCGGCGGCGGCGCTTCGGGCTCGGGCTGGGTGAATAGCATGGCGCCGAAGAAGACCGCGACGGCGAGCGACGCCGCAGCGAGCCCCCGCCACACCCAGAGGCGATCGAGCAGGCGTATTCCCGCGCCGCCGGCGGCAGGAGCGCGCCCGGATTCGCGCGCTTCGCCGAACAGCCGCGCATCGATGCGCTCTTTGAGATAGGCGGGCGGCTCGGCTTCGGCATAGTCATCGGCGAGCGGCGCGAGGGTCTCTTCCCATTTCTCGACGAGGCGCGCGAAGGCGGCGTCACGCTCGATCCGATGCGCGACCTGCTGCCGTTCCGGTGCCGGCAGAACACCCAGAACGTATTCGGCGGCGAGCATGTCGTCGCCGTCGCGTTCCGGTCCGTTCTGGTCTTGCGCCGTCATCGTGCGAGGCATTCCCTCAGTTTGAGCAAGCTGCGCCGTAGCCAGCTTCGCATGGTGTTGAGCGGTACCGCAAAGCGCTCCGCGAGATCGTTGTAGCTCTCCCCTTCGAGATAGGCCGCCTTGACGGCACCCGCATGGTCCGTTTCGAGTTCACCGAGGCATTCCGTCATGCGTCCGCGCATGCTGCTCGCCTGTGCGTGCTGCTCGGGATCGGGCGCCGTATCGACGACCTGCGCCACGGCCTCGTCATCGGCGACGACGGGTTTGCGCGCGCGCAGACGGTCGATGCACAGATTGCGCGCGATGGCGACGAGCCAGGAAATCGGACTGAGATCGGAGGCGGCGAAACGATCGGCCTTGTTCCAGATCCGGATATAGACTTCCTGGAGCGCGTCCTCGGCCTCCGCCTCGTCCTTCAGCACGCGCCTGCACACACCGTAGAGCTTGCGGCTGGTATGGCGGTAGAGCATGTCGAAGGCCTGCCGATCGCGCAGTGCGGTTCTCACGATCAGCTTTGTGATGTCGGGCGTCGCCATGATGGTCGCAGCCTACAGACATGCCCCGACATTGCAATAACGGCGGCTCCCGCCACCCCGGGAAAAAAACTTCACACCCCCGTGCAACTTTCCGACCGCGCGACTCGTGGCTCTCCCCGTCAACCATCGAAACGTAACGAAACGGAGACAACCATGTGGAAACTCGTTGCCCCCACCCTGATGGCCACTCTGGTCGCGACCACCGCCCACGCCTCGATGGCCGTCGGCCTCGCCGGCGACCGGACCCTCGTCATGATCGACCTCGATACGGCGCAAGTGACGGGCATGCAGGATGCCGATTACGACGGTCGCATCCTCGGAATCGACTACCGCCCCGCGACCGGTGAAGTGATTGCCGTGACGGACGGCTTCGTCATCGTCGATATCGACCCTGAAACCGGGATGTGGTCGGAAGTCGCGACCATGGACATGCCCATGGTCATCGAGGACGGCGCGCCCGTGATCGTCGACGTGAACCCCGCCGCGGATGCGTTGCGCTTCATGTCGGGCACGACCAATCACCGCATCAACTTCTCCACCGGCGAAGTGATGGTGGATGGCGATCTGACCTTCACCGACGAGACCGAAGGCACGCCGATGGTCGGCGGCACGGCCTATTCGAACTCGTTCGGCGAGCCGGAATCCACCATGATGCTCAACATCGATACGGCGCAATCCACCCTGCTGCAGCAGGTCGCGCCCAATGACGGCGACAACATCACGATCGGCGAGACGGGCGCCATGCTCGAAGACCCGATCGCCTTCGACATCGCCACCAGCGAAGACGGCGAGAACACCGCCTGGCTCGTCGCGGGCGGCATGTTCCACCAGGTCGATCTCGCCACCGGCATGGTCACCGAGAGCATGGAGATCGACGGCCTCGACGTCGTCCTGCGCGACGTCACCGTGTTCCATGCGATGGACTGATCGGGCACGCCCATGAACGAAGCGCCGCGCAAAGGTCTCGCGTGCGGCGCCTCCTGCGGCATCGGGCACCATGTGTCCGGTGCCGCATTCGTTTTCAGCCGATTTCCCCCAACACCCCCGGCAGCGCCTCGCTCAGATCTTCCGCGATCAGCCCCGGCCCGCAGGCGATTCCCGCCCGGGCGTGGAGCCAGGTGGCGGCGCAGGCGGCCTCGAAGGCCGGCATGTTCTGCGCGATCAGCCCCGTGACGATGCCGGTGAGCACGTCGCCCGAGCCGGCTGTCGCGAGATGGGGGGTCGTCTCCGCGAGGATCGCGGCGCGCCCGTCGGGGGAAGCGACGATGGTATCCCCGCCCTTCCACACCATGACCGCGCGGGTGATCTCCGCCGCACGCAGAGCCGCCTGCCAGCGGCTCGGCGCATCGAGCACGCCTTCGGCCGATTCGAAGAGCTTGCGCATCTCGCCCTCGTGGGGCGTCAGCACGCAGGCGCGGGCGGCGGTGGCGATCATGCCCAGCGTGAAGGCCTCGCCGGCGAAGGAGGTCAGCGCATCGGCATCGAGAACGAGGCCGCGCCCCGCGCGCGCCGCAGCCTTCACCATGGCGCGGGTGGCCTCGCCCACCCCGTAACCGGGGCCGAGTGCGATCGCGGAGATGCGCGGATCCTCGAGCAGCGCACCGAGCTCGTCGGGCGTGTCGCAGGGGGTGAGCATGATCGCCGTGAGATGGGCGGCATTGACGGCGAGCGCATTGCGCGGCGAGGCGAGCGTCACGGCGCCGGCGCCCGCCCGCAGAGCCGCGCGGGCCGCAAGACGCGCCGCGCCCGTGCGATGCATCTCGCCGGAGAGCACCAGCGCATGGCCGCGTTTGTATTTATGAGTGTCGGATTCGAGCTTCGGCAGCGCCGCGCGCCACAGATCCGGCTCGATCGCGTGCAGCACGGGCGCAAATCCCGCCGTGACGGCTTCGCCGATGCCGATATCGACGACGCTCACCGCCCCGCACAGATCCCGTCCCGGCAGCAGCATATGGCCGGGCTTGCGCGCGGCGAAAGTCACGGTGCGGGTGGCTGGCAACGCCGTGCCGCGAATCGCGCCGGTATCGCCATCGATGCCTGACGAAATATCGACGGCGAGGACCGGCACGCCGCTCGCCGCTACGCGCGCGACACATGCCGCGACATCGCCTTCGAGATCGCGCGTCAGCCCGGTGCCGAAAAGGGCGTCGATGACGAGCCCGGCTCCTTCGATGACGACATCGCCGAGCGCGAGCGCAGGGCCCGCATAGCGTGAAGCCGCCTCCCCCGCATCGCCGGAGAGTTTCTCCCGGGATCCGAGCAGAGCAAGCGTCACCGCATAGCCGTCCTCGGCGAGGAGACGCGCGGCGACGAAACCGTCGCCTCCATTATTGCCCGGCCCGCACAGGATCAGGATCCGGCCCGCCTCGGGCAGCATCGCGCGCGCGACCTGCGCCACGCCCGCCCCGGCGCGCTCCATCAGTTCGATACCGGGGGTACCGGAGGCGATCGTGAGCCGGTCGGCCTCGCGCATCTGCGCCACGTCGAGAATGCGATGAGCGTCCATCGGAAATCTCCTTGCCCCAAAGGCATCACCCATCCCGCGCCTTCCGGCAATGCGCAATCGCACCCCCGAGATCGCGGACGGCACAAACAAATGGCGGGCATCGTCCGAAGAAGTGGCGGATGCATATATTTTATGCAAACATCGCCGCGCAAATAGGCATCTCCGCACCGGGTTCCCTGTCGGAGCCGTGGCAGGGGTGCCGTTAAGATGGTATTACCGTGGTGTTCTAAGAACGACAACCGCGCGGCAAAAGGCGGCTTCTCATGCGAAAGATCGAAGCGATCATCAAACCGTTCAAGCTCGACGAGGTGAAGGAAGCCCTCCAGGACGTCGGCCTGCAGG
>JBJHBI010000125.1:0-4960 GCA_050485405.1 Salinarimonadaceae bacterium | reverse complement strand
GAACGGAGTTTCTGCAATGGTGGCGGGCCGGTATGTCACCGGCACTGGGTCAGCGGTCACAAGCGTTGATGAATGACATCGCCGTCGCTTTGGAGTTCGTCCAATAAGATCAGGTTGTCGGTTTTCAGACTGTCGTGTGCACGCCCGGAAACGGTCGGGCCCGGAAGGTGTGTCGGTGAACGCGACCCCGTTTTGAAGCAGCTCCAGAGCGAGAGAATACATGGGTCGAGGTCGAGATTTCCGCGAGACGAGCCGTAAAGGCTTCGATAATGATTTTGGTCAGGACCAGCCTGACTATTTCGAGCCGCGCGCGGAACGTGGCTCCTTCGGCGGTCAACCGTCGATGTCCCGTCCTGTCGGCGGCGTCGAGATGGACGCGGTCGTGAAGTGGTTCAATCCGGAAAAGGGTTTCGGTTTCGTCGAGCTGGGTGACGGCTCGGGCGACGCCTTTCTTCATATCCGCGCCGTCCAGGCGGCGGGTTTTGACGAATTCCTGCCGGGTACCAAACTCGAAGTGCGCACCGCGCAAGGCCAGAAGGGTCCGCAGGTCACGGAAGTGCTCAGCGCCGATACCAGCACTGCGGAAGAACGCCCGCAGCGTCAGGGCTTCGGCGGCGCTCCCGGCGGCGGTTTCGGCGGTGCCCCGCGCCGTCCCGCGCCCCGCCAGCAGGGTTTCGGCGGCCCCCGCCATACCGGCCCGGCGACGGAACTCTCCGGCACTGTGAAGTGGTATAATCCTACCAAGGGTTTCGGCTTCATCATGGCCGAGGATGGCGGCAAGGACGTCTTCATCCACCGCTCGGTGCTGATGCGCGCCAACCTTCCCGATCTGATCGAAGGCCAGCAGGTCCGCATGGGCGTGGTCGAAGGTCAGAAGGGCCGCGAAGCCGCGACCATCGAGATCTGAGGATCCCCTCGATCCCGCGCGCCGTCGCCATGGGTGACGGCGCGCACTCGTCTCGTCTGCCCGGCGCCGACGCGCCATGTTACATCTTTGCGTCCGCCGCCCCCCTGCCCTCTCCCATGTCTGACGACGATGCACGCGCGCTCACGCTGCGCGCGACGCGTCCATGCTGCACGTGGAATACGAGTTCGCCTTCATGAAGCCCTGCCCGCTCGGCATTTCCGGATGCCGCTCATGGCAGGAAGAGCTTACCTTTCATGAAGGCCGCACCCGGACTCCCCTCTCCCGCCGCGGAGAGGGGTTAGGGGTGAGGACCGTATCAGAATCGAGCTTGCCAGTGATGAAGCGCGCGACCGCCATCGACGGCGCCTTGCCCGCCCCTCACCAGCTGCCGGTATTCTCCATCGACGCCCAGGGTTCCTGCGAGGGCAGCGGTTCGCCGCGCTGGAGGAGTTCGATCGAGATGCCGTCGGGCGATTTGATGAAGGCCATGTAGCCGTCGCGGGGCGGACGGTTGATGGTCACGCCCTGGTCCATCAGCTTCTGGCAGGTCGCGTAGATATCGTCGACGCGATAGGCGAGATGCCCGAAATTGCGGCCACCGTCATAAGCGCTCTCGTCCCAGTTATGGGTGAGTTCGAGCAGCGGCGCGCGGGTCTCCTGGGCGCGCTCGATATCCTTCTCGGCGGCGAGGAAGATCAGCGTGAAGCGGCCCTTCTCGTTCTCGACGCGGCGGACTTCCGTCATGCCGAGCTTGTTGCAGAAGAAATCGAGCGCCTTGTCGACATCGCCGACGCGGATCATCGTGTGCAGATATTCCATGACCGTCCTCTCCTTGAAGCTTCCCCGGATATGGGGCGCCCCCCGGCACGGAGTCAAACGCGGCGGCGCGGGCATGGCGCGCATACCGCCTCGGCAGATGCCGCCCGCTCAGGCCGTGCCGGCGGTTTCGAGGAACGCGCGACGCTCGCGCAGGGTTTCGAGGAAATCGTCGAGCGCTACCGGTCTTCCGAAGAACCAGCCCTGATAGGCCTCGCAGCCACCCTCGATCAGACGCGTGAGCTGCCCCGCCGTCTCGACGCCCTCCGCGATCACCGCGAGATCGAGCGCCCTGCCCATGCGGATGATGGTTTCGACGATCGTCCCCGCACGCTCGCTCTCGAGGATATCGGCGACGAAGGCCTGATCGACCTTGATCTCGTCGAAGGGCAGGCGCTTCAGATAGGTGAGCGAGGAATAGCCGGTGCCGAAATCATCAAGCGAGAAGCGGAAACCGGCCTCGCGCAGGGCTTCCATGCGCGCGATCGCGAAATCCATGTCCTCCAGGAAGAGGCTCTCGGTCAGTTCGAGCTTGATGCAGCCGGGTGCGACGCCGTGGCGTTTCACGGCATATTCCATCATCGCCGCGAAATCGGGCTCGCGAAACTGCCGGGCGCTGATATTGATCGCCATGGTGAAACCGGTCTCGCCCGTCTCGGCCTGGATGTGCGCGAGATGGGCGCAGGCCATGTCCACGACCTGACGTCCGATCGGGACGATCAGGCCGGTTTCTTCGGAGACCGGAATGAAATCCGCCGGTGAGACGAACCCGCGCACGGGGTGGCGCCAGCGCACAAGCGCCTCGGCCCCGGTGATCGCGCCGATGCGATCGACCTGCGGCTGGAGATGCAGGAAGAACTCCTCTTCCTGCAGCGCGATGCGCAGATCCGCTTCGAGACCCGCGCGGCGCATCACGGATTGCTCCATCTCCTGCGTGAAGAAGCGGATATTGTCGCGTCCGCTGGCCTTGGCTTCGTACATGGCGAGATCGGCGTGGCGCAAAAGCGTCTCCACGTTGCCGGCCTCGGAACCGAAGACGCGGATGCCGATGCTGGGCGAGACGTAGTGGTTCTGCCCGGCGAGATCATAGGCGTTGTTGAGCCCGCTGCGCAGGCGCTCCGCCACCTGCTCGGCCTGGATCCGCGCCTCGCGCAGGTCGGGTGAGAGGTTGCGCAGAATAACGACGAACTCGTCGCCACCGAGCCGCGCCACGAGATCGCTCTCACCGACCCGGCTGCGCAGCCGTTCGGCGACCTCCACGAGGAGCCGGTCGCCCTTGTCGTGGCCGAACGTGTCGTTGAGGGTCTTGAAGTTGTCGAGATCGAGGAAGAGAAGGGCCGCATGACGACCGGAAGCCGCGGTCTCGGCCAAGGCTTCGCCGAGCCGGTGCATGAGTTGCGGGCGGTTGGGCAGGTTCGTCAACGCATCGAAGAAGGCCAGCCGCTCCACCTCTTCGAGGGCTGCATGACGCTCGGTGATGTCGACCATGGTGCCGAAGACGCCGGTCATCTCGCCCTGCACGTCGTATTCAGCCTCGCAATAGATCTCGACGCGTCGCGCCTCGCCGATGCGGTGGGCGCAATGCGCCTCGAGCCGCAATTCACCGACACCGCCCTCGAACAGCCGGGAGATGCGCTTGCGGAAAGCGAGGCTGTCCTGCGGCTGCATGAAACGCTCGAGATTCTTGCCGAGCGCCTCGTTGATGGTGATGCCGAGCAGCGTCTCGAAAGCATCGTTGAGGAAGACGAGCCGGCCCTGCATGTCGGTGCGGAAGATCACCTCGCGGACGCGGTTGACGACCTCGCGATAGCGCGTCTCGCTCGCGCGCAACGCCGCATCCGCCCGCCGGCGCGCCATGGCACTCGCGAGAATATCGGCAAAGACGCGCAGCAAGTGGCTCTCCAGCGCGCTCCATTCGCGCGGCGCCATGACGGCGTCGAAGCCGACGAAACCGATCAGCGCCTCCTCCTCGACGACCGGAACCATGATCACGGAGCGAATGTCCTGCTCCTCGAACATGCGCCGCTCCTCCTCCCAGGTCGCGGGCAGGCTCGACACGTCGTTTATGATCACGGTCTCGTGGTTGGCGAGATGCCGGAAGGCGTTGGAGACGCCCGGTACCGGAATGTCCTGCAGGATGTCGATCTGTGGTGCGACGCCCTGGGCGGCCCATTCATGGCTGTTGCTCATGGTCTGGTTGGCCGCGTCGAAGACGAATAGGTAGCTGCGATCGGCCTGACAGAAACGTCCGATGCGTTGCAATGCGAGCGTGACGAGGCTGTCCCAATCCGCATCGCGCGTATTGACGAACTGGGTCGACAACGCGGTGAGCAGACGCAGGAAAGCTTCGCGCTGCTCGAGGCGGATACGTGCGCGCCGCGCCAGCGTCGTATCGCGCGCGACGCCGATCACCCCCTGCATCGCGCCATTCGCATCGCGCAGGGGCGAGAGCCGCAGATCGAACCAGAGTTCTTCGCCATCGGGCGCGACGGGGAAGTCGATCGTCGTCGCGGTTCCGGTTTCCTGCACCCGGGCGATGCTCTCGCCGATCAGGGCTGGCAGGCCCGCAGGCAGGGGCGCATCCGCGAGCCTGCGACCGAGCAGCTTGTCGGGCGCGAAGACGCCGCGTTGGGCGGGGGGGACGAAGACCTCACTGAAACGCCCATCGCGATCGAGCACGAGAACGACGTCGTCGATACTGGAAAGAAGCGCCCGGAAGCGCGCCTCGCTCGTCTGCAGCGCGACCGCCCGCTCGCGCAAAACGTCTTCCGTCTGAGCGCGCCTTCCGCCGACGAAGAAGCTCACGAGCGTGAGGCCGAGCGTGAGGGGAATGCCGACGGCGAGCGACGACGCGGCGGATTCGAGGAAGGACGGCGTCGCATCCGGCGGCGCAGCGAGATCGAGTAGAAACACCCCGTCCGCGGCGAAGATCGGAACGTGCCGACAGATCCGCGCGGCTTCGCAGGCGTTCACGCCGCTCCCACGCGGCGCATCGTCGAAACCGACCACCGCCCCTGCCGCCAGATGGCGGCCATCGGGACCGGGCACCCGCAATCCCGCCATCTCGGCGGTGCCGCGAGACACGGCGGAGCGCAGCGTGTCGTGAAGGATGTAGGCGCGCAGGATCTCCGAGGCGACGCGCGTCTGGGCAGCCGTCGAATCCCGGTGTACGCCCGGCAGCGCCGAGACGGCGCGGGCGAGCGCCGCATTGACCTGCTCGCCGAGGTGATGGGCCGT
>JBJHBI010000124.1:0-5178 GCA_050485405.1 Salinarimonadaceae bacterium | reverse complement strand
CGGTATGGGACTGGAGGCTCCGCCGACGCGCGAGTGAGGAAGGCTCGACGCCATCGCCTGACGGGTGAAAATTGCGGATTATCTGTGCGTGAGGGCGTCGCACCCCTTGCGCGAGCGACGGCGAGAGCCATCATAGACGCATGATGCCCACATTCGACGAAATCCTCGCCAATTTCGAATTCATCGACGATTGGGAGGAGCGCTATCGCTACATCATCGAGCTCGGAAAGCTGATGCCGCAGCTTCCCGAGGAGGCGCATAACGACGCCAACAAGGTGCAGGGCTGCGCGAGCCAGGTCTGGCTGGAAACACGCGTCGAGCAGTCAGACGGCGCGCCGGTCCTGAAGCTGCGCGGGGACAGCGACGCACATATCGTGCGCGGCCTCGTGGCGCTGCTGATCGCGCTCTACTCCGGTCGCGCTGCGGATGACATCCTGAAGACCGATGCGGCGGAGATTTTCGACTCGCTCGGCCTTTCGGAACACCTGACGCCGCAGCGTTCGAACGGCGTGCGCGCCATGGTCCAGCGCATCCAGCACGATGCCCGCATGGCCCGCGACGCGGCCTGACGCGGCGGTTGTCCCGCCGCGCCGCGTATGGTCGGATCGAAATCCCGGTTCAGCTACCCGCAGTCGCCGTGCGGCGATGGGACGTCTGTTGGAAGAACAGGGCCTGGCTGATCACCGCCGAGACGTTCGCCGGCTGGAAGGGCTTCGCGATCAGGAAGGCGGGCTCCGGACGCTCACCCGTGAGGAAACGCTCCGGATAGGCGGTGATGAAGATCACCGGCACCTGGAAGGTCTCCAGCAGGTCGTTCACGGCGTCGAGACCCGATGATCCGTCGGCGAGCTGGATATCGGCCAGGATCAGGCCGGGGCGCTTCTCGCCGGCGAGGGCGATCGCCTCGGTGCGCGTGCGCGCGATGCCCGTTACCTCGTGGCCGAGGCTCTCGACGAGACCCTCCAGATCCATCGCGATCAGCGGCTCGTCCTCGATGATCATGATCTGCGTCGCGATGTCGGCGGCGAGTTCGCGCCCGGCATCATCGACGAGTTCGCGCACGGCGAGGACGTCCCGGCCGAGGATCTCGGCGACTTCCTCCTCCGCGAAACCTTCGAGGCAGGATAGCAGGAAGGCCTGTCGCGGCAGCGGCGTGATCTCGCCCAGACGCGCTTCGGCGGGCAGGTCGCGTTCGATCGCCTCGCGGCGCTCGTTCACGGCGAGCGAATTCCAGATCACGGTGAAGACCCGAAACAGCGCGAGGCGCGGCGAACCCGCTTCGGTCAGCGGGGAGGGGTCGTTGATCAGTGCCTCGAGCGTCGCGGCGACATAGGCGTCCCCGGCGGCCTGGGACCCCGTCAGCGCGCGTGCATAGCGTCGAAGATAGGGCAGTTGCGGGGCGACGAGCTCGGCAGTCGACATTCGGTTTTTTCCTTCGTTTTGTCATCCGGACGATACATCCGAAAGACGCGTCCGGGCCTCTCGATGCAAGCATGCGCGTTGTCCTGCGGTCTTTCTCGCGGACATGTGAACGGGGTGGCGACGGCCACGCACCGTGCTCCGAAAGCACGCACCTGCGTCGTGAAAACGCCCGATGCTCCCACAGGTTCCCGGTCCCGTCGATATTTTTCGCATTTGTGGCCGGTGGCGACGGAACTTCTCGCGCGTTCCGGCATTGAAGCTGCGAAGGAAATGCATCATGCGGCTCGTTCATCGAACTGGTAGCCGCTCTACAGACGACGAGGCATTGGCCGATGAACAGACGAATGGAGCCACGGGCGTTGTCAGCCGTCGCCGACAGGGTGACTTCCGACGGGTCTCCGGAAACAACACAGGAGAGCGCCCGTGAGACGCGTAGACCGGCGCCGGACAATCGGGGGCAAGACCTAATGAATGATCGCGAGAAGGATGTCCGCGCATCCGCCGAGGCCGGAGAGGCCGAGCGGATGGATGCGAAGGCGCAAGCATCCGGCGGCGCGGATCCCGGAGCCGCCGTCGGTCTCGACGGCGCGCACCATCCCCGGCTCGACCGTCCGACGCAGACGCGCATCGGCGATCAATTGCGTTCGATGTATGCCGAGCTGATGGATCAACCGGTCCCCGACCGCTTCCGCTCGCTCCTCGACCAACTCGATGATCCGGCAAGGAAGACCAAACCGGATCGGGAGGATGGGCGATGAGCATCGAACCCGAGTTGCGTGACGAACTGCTCGCCGCGGTTCCCTCCCTGCGCGCCTTCGCCATCTCGTTGTGCGGGAAGGTGGATCGCGCCGACGATCTCGTGCAGGATACGCTGATGCGTGCGTTGGCCAATATCCATCGCTTCCAGCGCGGCACCAATCTCAATGCCTGGCTCTTCACGATCCTGCGCAACCTGTTCCACTCGGAATTCCGCAAGCGCAAGCGCGAAGTCGAGGATCCGGATGGCAGCTATGCGGCCAATCTCGTGAGCCGCCCGGAACAGGGTGCGCATCTCGATTTCGAGGATTTCCGCACGGCGCTCGCCCAGCTTCCCGACGATCAGCGCGAGGCGCTGCTGCTGGTCGGCGCATCGGGCTTCTCCTACGAGGAAGCCGCCGAGATCTGCGAATGCGCGGTGGGCACGATCAAGAGCCGGGTCAACCGGGCGAGGACCCGGTTGGCCGAGATGCTCGACATGAAGGACGAGAGCGAACTCGGCCCCGACAACATGACCCGCGCCGCCCTCCAGCACGCCGTGAGCTGAACGCGCGTCCTCGTGCGCGCTGCGGCAGGCGTCATGGTGATTTCGCGCCCTCGACATCGTCGGTCCGCCCGGCTTAGGCTGAGCGGATCGGCGCTGCATGCGCGGGAAAGGTGACGACGGGACGATCATGGCCGCAGCAGGTGGCGGGTGCGACATACGCGATCTGGTTCGCGTTGCCGTGAAGGCAGGGCGGGCCGTGATGCAGGTCTATTCCGGCCCGATCGACGTCGTGGCGAAGCCGGACGATTCGCCCGTCACGCGCGCCGATGTCGAGGCCGAGCAATTGATCGCCCAGGGGCTCGCCGAGATCGCCCCCGAGATTCCCCTCGTGGCCGAGGAAGCCGTCTCCGCCGGGCGCGTTCCCGAGGTCGGCGAGCGGTTCTTTCTGGTCGATCCGCTGGACGGGACGCGCGAGTTCATCGCTCGCAACGGCGAGTTCACCGTCAATATCGCCCTGATCGTCGACGGCGCCCCGGTCATGGGTGTGATTTACGCGCCCGCGAACGGCGAGATCGTCTTCGCCGATCAGGCGCACGGTGCCTTCGCCGGGCGCGTCGATCTCGACGAAGCTGCGAGCGCCGATGGCGATCCCGTCATCCACGACATCCATCCCATCCAGGCCCGCTCCTGCGAGGAGACGGGGGGCGTCGCGCTGGTCAGCCGCTCGCATTGCGATGTGCGCACCCGCGATCTGCTCACGCGTTTCGCGCCCGATTCCGTCCAGGAGCTCGGCTCCTCGCTGAAGCTGTGCCGGATCGCGCAGGGAAGCGCCGATCTCTATCTGCGCCACGGCCCGACCATGCAATGGGACACTGCGGCGGGTGACGCGATCCTGCGCGCGGCGGGAGGCTGCGTCGTCGATCTCGCCGGTCGCCCTTTGCGCTATGCGCGCCAGATCGACGGGGTGAGCCGCGATTTCGGCAATCCGGATTTCTGCGCGCTCGGCGATACGCGCCGCAAGACGCGGCTGTGAGCATGCGCCGCGCGCGCAGCCTGCACAGGCCGGTTTGCGTCCGCACCCGCCGCTGCGCCGTTCCTCCGGGGCGTGGAAGCTGCTAGGCCGGATATGCCCCGGGTCCGATGCCCGCGGGCGATCCTCAGGGGAGGCCATCATGAGCGACGAAAAGAAAAACGCACCGGCATCCGGGCTGCGCAAGGGGTTGACGAGCTACGGTGATGCCGGGTTCTCGCTCTTTCTGCGCAAGGCCTTCATCAAGGCGGCGGGCTTTTCCGACGATGCGCTCGATCGGCCCATCATCGGGATCACCAACACGTTTTCCGATTTCAACCCGTGCCACGGCAACGTGCCGCGCCTGATCGAGGCGGTGAAGCGCGGCGTTATGCTGGCTGGCGGGTTGCCGATGGAATTTCCCACCATCTCGATCCACGAGAGCTTTTCCAATCCCACCTCCATGTTCCTGCGCAATCTCATGGCCATGGAAACCGAGGAGATGGTGCGCGCCCAGCCGATGGATGCGGTGGTGATGATCGGCGGCTGCGACAAGACCGTCCCGGCCCAGCTCATGGCGGCGGCGAGCGCGGATATTCCCGCGATCCAGCTGATCACCGGGCCGATGCTCGTCGGCCATCACAAGGGCGAGGTGCTCGGCGCCTGCACCGATTGCCGCCGCCTCTGGGCGCAGCATCGCGCCGGCGAGATCGACGAGGCGGAAATCGAGGCCGTGAGCGAGCGGCTCGCGCCGACCCAGGGCACCTGCATGGTGATGGGCACCGCGAGCACGATGGGCTGCCTCGTCGAGGCGATGGGGATCGCGCTTTCGGGTACCGGCACCATCCCCGCGACCCATGCCGACCGGATCCGCTCGGCGGAAGCCAGCGGCCGGCAGGCCGTGGCGCTCGCGAAAGCCGGCACGCGTCCGACGCAGGTCCTCAATAAAGCCGCGTTCCACAATGCAATGGTGGTGTTGCAGGCGATCGGCGGCTCGACCAACGGCGTCGTGCATCTCGCCGCGATCGCCGGGCGGCTCGGTTTCGATTTCGATCTCGAGGAGCTGGACCGGCTGGGGCGCGAAGTCCCCGTCCTGATCGATCTCAAGCCCTCCGGCGCGCATTACATGGAGCATTTCCACTGGGCCGGCGGTATGCCCGCGCTCCTTCGCGAATTGCGCGACCATCTGATGCTCGATACACCCACTGTCGACGGCGTGAGCCTGGGCGAGGTGATCGACCGGGCCGAGGACGTCCCCGGCCAGGGCATCATCCGCACCCGCACGAACCCCTTGAAGAGTGGTGGCGCGACGGCGGTCCTGCGCGGCAATCTCGCCCCCGACGGCGCCATCATCAAGCAATCGGCGGCCTCGCCCGAGCTCCTGCGTCATACCGGGCGCGCGGTGGTGTTCGATTCGGTGGAGGACATGACCAACCGCATCGACGATCCCGATCTCGACGTGCGCGCCGACGACGTGCTCGTCCTGCGCAATGCCGGACCCAAG
>JBJHBI010000123.1:0-5250 GCA_050485405.1 Salinarimonadaceae bacterium | reverse complement strand
ATCAGCGTCCTCCCGAGGGTTTCCAGCGCCGCAGCAGCAGCGCGTTCGTCACGACGCTGACGCTCGAGAAGGCCATGGCCGCACCGGCGATGATCGGATTGAGCAGGCCGAACGCGGCGAGCGGGATACCGAGCGTATTGTAGATGAAGGCCCAGAACAGGTTCTGCTTGATCTTGGAGCGGGTGCGCCGCGCCACGTCGATCGCATCGGCGACCGCCAGGGGATAGGAGCGCATCAGCGTGATCCCCGCCGCCTCCATGGCGACGTCGGTGCCCGACCCCATGGCGATACCGAGATCCGCCGCCGCGAGGGCCGGCGCGTCGTTGATCCCGTCGCCGACCATGGCGATGGTGCCGTGGCTTGCGCGCAATTCGCCCACGATCCGCGCCTTGTCTTCCGGCGCCACTTCGGCGCGCACGGCATCGATGCCGATTTCGCGGGCGATGGCGCGCGCAGCGGCCTCGTTGTCGCCCGTCACCATGATGCTCATGATGCCGATCGCATGCAGCTTGGCGACCGCTGCGCGGGCGCTCTCGCGCGGCTGATCAGCAAAGCTCATCCATGCGACGAGATGGGGCGTGCCGTCGATGCGCGCCATGAAGGAGATCGAGCGCCCGAGCGCGGCTTCGTCCCGCGCGGCACCGGCGAGATCGTCGAGGGCGATGCCGTGATCGCCCATCTGCCGGGCGCTGCCGATGGCGTAGCGCGCACCACCCGCGATCTCGCCCTCGATGCCGCGTCCGGGTACGGCCTTAACCGCCTGCACCTGCGGCAGGGCGAGCGCCTTCTCCTGGGCCGCCGCGACGACGGCGCCGGCCAGCGGATGCTCGCTGCCCTCCTGCAGGGCGGCGGCTGCGGCGAGGAGTTGGTCATTCGAATCCTCCGGCGCGCCACCGACCGGCGTGAAACGCGACAGAGCGGGTTTGCCGATCGTCAGCGTGCCGGTCTTGTCGAAGGCGACGGCCTTGATCGCGCGGGCGCGCTCCAGGATCTCGGCATCCTTGATCAGGATCCCGTTGCGCGCCGCAGCCCCGGTTCCGGCCATGATGGCGGTGGGCGTTGCGAGGCCGAGCGCGCAGGGACAGGCGATGACGAGCACGGTCACCGCGGTGACGATGGCGAGTTCGGCATTGCCCGTGAGCGCGAACCACACGGCGAGGGTGATCGCCGCGATCACCACCACGACCGGCACGAAGATCGCCGCGACCTGGTCGACGAGTTTCTGGATCGGCGCCTTGGAGGCCTGCGCGCCCTCGACCAGCTTCATGATCCGCGACAGGGTGCTGTCTTGCCCGATCGCAATGGTCTCGACGATCAGCCGGCCCGACCCGTTCACCGAACCGCCGATCACTTTCGCAGCCTCCCCGCGATGCACGGGCAGGCTTTCGCCGGTGACCATGGATTCGTCGATCTCGCTCTCGCCCGAGACGATGCGCCCGTCGACCGGGATGCGTTCGCCGGGGCGCACGACGACGATATCGGCGATGCGCACCTGCGCGATCGGCACGATGGTCTCGACGCCGTCGCGACTCAGGCGGGCGGTGTCGGGGCGAAGCGCGGCGAGCGCGCGGATCGCATCCGCCGTGCGGCGCTTGGCGCGCGCCTCCAGGTATTTTCCGAGCAGCACCATGGTGATGATCACCGCCGCCGCCTCGAAATAATATTCCGGCTCGTGATGCATGCCCGCATGCGGCGAGAGCCAGTAGCCGATCAGCATGTAGAGCGAGAGGAAGTAACCCGCGCTCGTACCCATGGCGACGAGCAGTTCCATATTGCCGGTGCGCGCCTTGAGCGCCTTCCAGCCGGAAACGTAAAAGCGCGCGCCGAGCCAGAATTGCACGGGCGTGGCGAGCAAAAGCTGGATCCAGCCCTGCGGCATCCAGTGATAGCCGAACGGCATGCCCAGCATCGGCACGACGAGCGGCGCCGAGAGCGCGATGCCGATGGCGACATGCAGCTTCTCGCGGCTGTCGTCGGGATAGGCGGGCGTGACCGGCGCGCCGGGCGCCGCCTCTTCGAAGCGCGCGGCCGGGTAACCCGCACTGGTGACGGCGCGGATCGCCTCGTCGACGACCGCCTCGTCCGCAACGGTGATTCGCGCGCGCTCGGTGGCGAGATTGACGGAGGCGGTGATCACCCCGGGCGTAGCGAGGAGCGCCTTCTCCGCCCGCGCGACGCAGGAGCCGCAGGTCATGCGTTCCAGCGTGAGATCAACCTCACGCAACGGCACCGCATATCCTGCCTCCGCCACCGCGGCGACGAGATCCTTCGGGCTCAGGCGCGCGGGATCATAGGCGATATCCACATGCTCGCCGGCGAGATTGACGGCGATTTCGCCGGCCCCGTCGAGCCGCTCCAGCCCCGCCTCGACCCGGCGCACACAGGAGCCGCAGGACATGCCGGAAACAGGCAGTCGCAGATGCGCTTCGGCTTTGTCCTGTCCCGATGTCGCAGGTGCATCCTCGCGTGTCGCGATATCCATGTCGGCTCCCGGCTGTGCGGCGCGATGATCGCGCATTCATCATCAGCCGGCAGAGATAAACCCTCCCATCATGGGAAGGTCAATCGCGGTGGATTACGCATCCGGCGCCATATCGACCCCGATTCGAACGCGGCGCGGCACCCGATACGGAACCCTCCCGGCTTGCACGGGGTTTTGCATCGGCTACGCTTGGAAACGGACGACATGCGCAATGCAGGCATGAAGGGGGTCGCGTGAAGCCGGAACGGGGGCTGATCATCGCAAAACGCACGGCGTTTCTCGCAAGCGTATGGCTGGTGCTGACCGGGGCCGATCCGGGCGGGATCGCCATCGGCATTGTCGCGGTCGCGGCGGCGACGGGGTTGAGCCTCGCGCTGATGCCTCCGCGCGCAGGCGTCGCGCTATGGCCGCTCGCGATCATGATTCCGGGATTTCTGTGGCGCTCGCTGCTCGGCGGGTTCGACGTGGCGCGCCGGGTCTTCGATCCGCGCCTGCCGCTCAGACCGGGCTGGAAGATCATGCGCACGCGCCTGCCCGATGGCGGCAAAGTGGCGCTGGGCGGTGAGTTCAGCCTGATGCCGGGCACTCTCGTCGCCGGCTCGAAGGGCGACCGTCTCCTCATCCACGTGCTCGATAGCGGGCAGGACATCACCGGCGACGTCGCCCGCGAGGAGGCGTGCTTCGCGCGCGCCCTGCGCAAGGAATCGGATCCGAAGCGGGAGGCGGAGTGAGTACCTGGTATTTCCTCGTCGCGACAGGCCTTCTCCTCACAATCGCCGGGGCGCTGTGGCGCGTCTGGCGCGGGCCCGATCAGGCCGACCGGATGATGGCGGCGCAACTCGTCGGCACCGGCGGCGTCGGCGTGATCCTGCTGCTCGCCGCCATCGCCGATGACTGGGCCATGCTCGACGTCGCCCTCATCCTCGCCCTGCTCGCCGCACTCGCGGCCATCGCCTTCGTCAAGAGCACGCGCGGCGAGGGTGAGGGGGATCCGGAAGACGAAGCCCGCAACGACGAGGCCTCCCGATGAGCGATCTCTTCACCATCGCGATGACGGCGGCGGGGCTGATCTTCTTCACGGCGGGGACGCTCGGGCTGATCCGTTTCCCCGATACGCATAGCCGTCTGCATGCGCTGACCAAGGCCGACAATCTCGGCCTCGGCCTGATTGCGCTGGGCCTCGCGGTGCAGGTTCCGGGACCCGCCGAATTGTTCAAGCTCGTGCTGATCTGGGCGCTCGCAATCTTGGCCGCCGGCGCGACGGCGCAGCTCGTCGCCCGCGTCGCGGCACCGGAACATCTCGGCGAGGATCCTCCCTCCGAGGGTGAAAACGGCGAGACGCGGGAGGGGCGCGGGTCATGACCGCCTCGCTCTTCGATCTGACTTTATGCCTCGTCATCCTCGCTGCTGCCGGCGCGGCGGTGCTGGGGCGCGCGGCCTTCATGGCGGTGGTTTTCTATATCGTCTACGGCATCCTCATCGCCATGGCCTGGCTGCGGCTCGGCGCCATCGACGTGGCGCTCGCGGAAGCCGCGATCGGGGCCGGGCTGACCGGGGTGCTGCTGCTCGCGGCGCTGGCACGGGTCGCGCGCAAGATCGACGCGGATGAGACCAACGCGGAAACCACCCTCACAGCGACGACCATCGTCACCGCCATTGCTGCGGCCATGATCACCGCCGGCATCGCCCATGCCTTCCTCACCCTGCCCGAGCCGCAGGGGCTGCAACAGCGCGTCGCGGATAATCTCGCAATCGCCGGAGCGGAGAATCCGGTCACGGCGGTGCTCCTGAATTTCCGGGGCTGGGACACGCTTCTGGAGAGCATCGTGCTGATCGCGGCGCTGATCGGCGTCTGGGCGCTCGCCCGCGACGAAGCCTGGGGCGGGCGCGCGGGCCTGCGCCACGTGACGCGACCGGGCGGAGTGCTGGCCCAGTTCGGGCGCGTCCTGCCGCCGATCGGTCTGCTCGTGGGTATCTATCTCGTCTGGGCGGGGAGCAAGCAGCCCGGCGGGGCCTTCCAGGGCGGAACCGTGCTCGCGGCTGTGTGGATCGTGACCATCATGGCCGGACTGATGCAGACCCCACACGTCGCCGACCGCGCCTTGCGTGCAGCGCTCGTGATCGGCCCCGTGGTCTTTCTCGCCATCGCGGTAGCCGGCATTCTCGCCGGTACCTTCCTCGTGCTGCCGCAGGCACATGCGGGCTGGCTGATCCTCGCCATCGAGGCGGTGCTGACGCTCTCCATCGCCGCGACGCTGGCCATGCTGGTCTTCGGTCCACCGGAGGCGAACCAGCCGCAGCGGGAGGAGCAGCCGTGATCGAGCTCTCCCCTTCCCTGCTCTACGGCCTGTGCGGTGCGGCCCTGATCGGGCTCGGGCTCTACGGATTCGTTGTGCATCGCCGGCTGATCCGCCGGGTGCTGGCCTTCAACGTGATCGGCTCCGGGATATTCCTGCTCTTTGGTGCCAGCGCCTATCGCGATCCGCTCGCGGGGTCGGATCCGGTGCCGCAGGCGATGATCATCACCGGGATCGTGGTGGCGCTCTCGGCCACGGCTCTGGCGCTCGCCCTGATCGTCGCCCATGCCCGCCTCGCGCGGCGTGATTCGCTGCCCGAGGACGCGCTTCCCGAGCACGATGAAAACGGCGAGGGCCGCCCGTGACGTCACCGGCGCTCGCCCTCGCCCTGATCCTGACCGCGCCGCTCTTCGGCGCCCTCGCCGCCATGCTGATGGGCCGGCGCGGGCCGGCTGTCGCGCTCGCCACGAC
>JBJHBI010000122.1:0-5363 GCA_050485405.1 Salinarimonadaceae bacterium | reverse complement strand
AGCCTGCGCGCCTCGATCACCGGCGAGATCGTGATGGACGGCGTCGAGGTCGGCGAAGACGCGCTCCTGCCCAACGTCTCGGGCCTGAAGGGCCCCTTCGGCTGCCTCAACCGCGCCCGCTACGGCATTTCCTGGGGCGTGATGGGTGCGGCGGAAGATTGCTGGCACCGGGGGCGTCAATATACCCTCGACCGCAAGCAGTTCGGTCGCCCGCTCGCGCAGACCCAGCTCGTGCAGAAGAAGCTCGCCGACATGCAGACCGAGATCACGCTTGGCCTCCAGGGCTCCCTGCGCGTCGGCCGTCTGATGGACGAGGGCCGCGCGGCGCCGGAGATGATCTCGCTCGTCAAGCGCAACAATTGCGGCAAGGCGCTCGATATCGCCCGCATGGCCCGCGACATGCACGGCGGCAACGGCATCCAGGAGGAATACATGGTCATGCGCCATGCCCAGAACCTGGAGACGGTGAACACCTACGAGGGCACGCACGACGTCCATGCGCTGATCCTCGGTCGCGCCCAGACCGGCCTGCAGGCCTTCTTCTGAGCGCTTCGCGCCTCGGATTTCATAATGCGTACGATGCCGGCCTCGCGCCGGCATCGTCGTTTCCGGGCCGGCTCCCGCTTCCTGCGCAACATACGCATCCCCCTTCCGCGCAAAAGGCCAAGGCGGGCTTGTCGCTTCGCGAGCCCCGATCCGATTGTGCGCGTGCATGCGCCCGTGGCACTCTCCTGCCCGATCTGAAAGGGGAATTCATCCATGAACGGTGCCGAGAGTCTGGTGCGCACGCTGGTTGCGGGCGATGTGGAAGTCTGTTTCGCCAATCCCGGCACGTCCGAGATGCATTTCGTCGCCGCCCTCGACAGGGTGGACGGCATTCGCTGCGTGCTCTGCCTGTTCGAGGGCGTGGTGACAGGCGCCGCAGACGGCTATGCCCGCATGGCGGAGAAACCCGCCGCGACGCTTTTGCATCTCGGCCCCGGCCTCGCCAACGGGCTCGCCAATGTCCACAACGCCTCGCGGGCACGCTCGCCCATGATCAACGTGGTGGGCGAGCACGCCACCTATCATCTTGAGCACGATGCACCGCTTACCGCCGATATCGAGATGCTGGCGCGGCAATATTCGCCCTGGATGAAGACCTCGCGCTCCGCCAGGGACGTCGCCGCAGACGGGGCCGAGGCGATCGCCGCCGCACAGACAGCGCCGGGCCAGATCGCCACGCTGATCCTGCCCGCCGATACCGCCTGGAGCGAGGGCGGACCGGTCGCGGCGGTGCCCGCCATTCCGGAGCGTGAGAAGGTCGACGAGGCGGTGATCGACGCCATCGCCGCGATCCTCACCTCCGGCGAGAAGACGCTGCTTCTGCTCGGCGACAAGGCGGTGCGGGCAAAGCCTCTCGAAGACGCCTCGCGGATCGCGCGCGGCACCGGCCAGAGCGTCATGGCGCAGACCTCGAATGCGCGCATGGAGCGCGGAGCCGGGCGCGTCGCGGTGGACCGGATCCCCTACCCGGTCGATCAGGCCGTTGAGAAGCTGAAGGATTTCAAGCACATCGTGCTGGTGGGATCGAAGGACCCGGTCGGATTCTTCGGCTATCCGGGCAAGCCGTCGCGGCTCGCGCCGGAAGGCTGCGAGATCCATCTGCTGGCCGATATCGCCCAGGATCAGGCGGATGCGCTGGCGCGGCTAGCGGAGAAGGTCGCGGGCGATGCTACCCCCGATCTCACCCCGGCGCATCGCGGGGAGCTTCCCGCCGACGGCCCCCTCGATCCTGCCTCGATCGCGCAGGTGCTGGGCGCGCTGATCCCGGAAAACGCCATCATCACCGACGAATCGGTGACGACGGGCCGCAATTTCTTCCCCGCCACCGCCGGCGCGCCGCCGCATGACTGGCTGCAACTGACCGGCGGCGCGATCGGCCTCGGCATCCCGCTCGCCACCGGCGCCGCCATCGCCTGCCCGGACCGGCAGGTGATCGCGCTGCAGGCCGACGGCTCGGGCATGTATACGGTGCAGGGGCTGTGGACGCAGGCGCGCGAGAAGCTCGACATCCTCACCTGCATCTGGTCGAACCGCTCCTACGCGATCCTCAACGGCGAGCTCGCCAATGTCGGCGCGGAGAATCCCGGCCCCAAGGCCCGCGACATGCTCTCCCTCGACCATCCCGCCATCGACTGGGTGAGCGTCGCCGAGGGCATGGGCGTCACGGCGCGCCGCGTCGAAACCGTCGCCGAATTCACTGCCGCCTTCCGCGAGGGGCTCGCCCATGAAGGGCCGTTCCTGATCGAAGTGGTGATGTGAGGGGTTTAGTCCTCACATCGCATCACAGCAAGCCGGTACTCCCCCCTACTGCCCCCTCCGACGCTCCGCCAGCGCGATGCCGCCGAGGACGAAGGCGAGGGCGGCGGCGTGGTAGAGCTGGAAGGGTTCGGCGAGGATCATGACGGCGAGGCCGGCACCGAAGATCGGGACGAGATTGACGAACAGCCCGGAGCGCCCCGGTCCGATCAGCTCCACCGCGCGCATGAAGCAGAGCTGCGCGATCAGCGAGGGGAAGAGCGAGACATAGAGGATGATCAGCCAGCCGTTCATCGTCGGCCATTGCACCTGCCCCATCGCGATCTCGACGCCGAGCAGCGGGATCGAAGTGATGAAGGCGATGATCGACAGGATGGCGAAGAAGGCGAGCCCGGAGACCTTGGGCCGGTTGCGCAGGGCCAGCGTATAGCCCGCATAGAGCACGCAGGCCGAGAGCATCAGCAGATCGCCCGGGTTGAAGGCGAGTTGCAGGAGCGTGGCGAGTTCGCCGCGCGTCGCCACCAGCGCCACCCCGGTCAGGGTCACGACGGTGCCCGCCACCTGCAAACCGGTGATCCGGGTGCCGAATACGGCGAGCGCGCCCAGCAGGACGAGGATCGGGATCGCGCCCTGGATGATGGTGAGATTGACGGCGGTCGTATAGTGCGCGCCGAGATAGAACAGCGCGTTGAACCCGGTAAAGCCGAAGGCGCCCATGGCGATGATCATGGGCAGCTTCTCGCGCAGGAGCGGCCATTCGCGCACCAGCTCCTTGCGTGCGATCGCCACCGAGATCGCGATCACCACCGTCCAGCGCAGGCAGGTCAGCGCCATCGGGGAGATCTCGCCCACGGCGAGCCGGCTCGCCACCGCATTGCCACCCCACATCAGGGTGGTGAGCACGAGCAGCAGATAGGCCTGCCCGAACAACCAGCCCACCGGCGTCTCGACGATACGGCGCAGGCGCGACGATGCGCCCGGGGCCACCGCCTCGGAATCGCCGGAATGATCGGGCTGACGGGGATCGTTCATTGCGCTCCATCATCGCGTGCCGGCGCGTAGGGCGCCATGAACGGGCTTAAGGTGTCGGCGCCCCGATGGCAACACGGGGCGGGCGTGCCGATCGGGCAAAGCCGTTTGCGGGCAAATCGAGCCTGGACCTCGCCACTCCTCGGCATCGGCCGACGGAGAATACGCATTCGAATGCGAGGCCGCGCCAGACCATGGTCAATGCGGGCTCGCCTGTGCTAAATGCGAATGAGCCTGCGATAGCTGCATCGCAGCACAGGCGCGCGGGCATGCCATCGAGCACGGGAGGCCGCCTCGGGGGCGGTGATGGCCGGGTCATCCGGTCGAGAAACACGGCGGTTGGAAATATGGCGGTCGAGACGCCCAAACCCTTGAGCGCGCCGCGGATCTATCTGATCCGCATGGCGGTTTTTCTGATCCTTGCAGGTTTTCTGGCCTTCATCCTGTATCGTCCGATCTGGAACGCGTTCCTGAGCAATCCCGGACTGAACGGGCTGATCGTGGGCGTGCTGCTGGTCGGCATCATTCTGGCGATCAGGCAGGTCGCGCGGCTGTTTCGCGAAGTGCGCTGGGTGAATTCGCTCGATCTGCGCGACGGCGCCTATCAGGGCCGCGAGCCGGTTCTGCTCGCACCGATCGCCCAGACCATCAACCGCCGCAGCGGCAACGGCGAGATCACCATCGATGCCGGCACCATGCGCACCCTGCTCGACACGATCGGCTCGCGCCTCGACGAGAGCCGCGAGATCGTGCGCTATCTCGCCGGGCTCCTGATCCTGCTCGGCCTGCTGGGCACCTTCTGGGGTCTGATCGAGACGGTAGGTGCGGTCGGGCGCAACATCGCTGGCCTGCCCACCGGGGGCGATGCGGCAGTGCTGTTCGACGAATTGAAGAACTCGCTCGCCTCGCCGCTGATCGGCATCGGCATCGCGTTCTCCTCCTCGCTCTTCGGCCTCGGCTCCTCCCTCGTCGTCGGCTTCCTCGATCTCCAGGCGGGCCAGGCGCAGAGCCGGTTCTACACCGAACTCGAGGATTACCTCACCGCCCATGCGGTCGAGGAACCCGCCAAGGATGCGCCGCGCGGCATGCCGGTGGCATCTGGCGTCGGTGGTGCCGAACTCGCACGCGCCCTCGACAAGCTGACCACGACGATCAACGAGGGCGGCGGCGGACGGCAGGCGACGCAGGCCATGGCCAATCTCGCCGAGGGCATCCAGGGGCTGGTTCAGCACATGCGCTCCGAGCAGCAGATGATCCGCGACTGGGTCGAGGCGCAGGCCGCGCGCGAGAAGGAATTGAAGGCGGTGCTCGAGCGCATTTCGCAGCAGGAGAAGGCCTGATCCATGGCGCTAGCGCCCCGTTCGAGACGCGATCGCGGCCTGAACTACTGGCCGGGCTATGTCGACGCCCTGTCGACGCTTCTGCTCGTCATCGTCTTTCTGCTGTCGATCTTCGTGCTCGGGCAATTCTTCCTCACCCAGGAGATTTCCGGGCGCGATACCGTGCTCGACCGGCTCAACCGGCAGATCGCCGAACTCACCGACCTGCTCGCCCTGGAGCGATCCACCCGGCGTGAACTCGAGGATTCGCTCGGCTCGCTGGAGAGCACGCTCGCCGCATCGGAGGCGGAACAATCACGCCTGCAAGCCATGCTCGATGCCGGTGACGGCGTCTCGGAGCGGGCCGAGGAACTGGCTTCCGCCCTCGTCGGCGAGCAGGAGGCGACCTCCCGCGCGCTCAACCAGATCGACATTCTCAACCAGCAGATCTCGGCCCTGCGCCGGCAGATCGGCGCCCTCGAAGCGGCACTCGAAGCCAGCGAGGCGCGCGATCGCGAAAGTCAGGCGCGGATCGCGGATCTGGGCAGCCGGCTGAACGTGGCGCTCGCCCAGCGTGTGCAGGAACTGGCCCGTTTCCGTTCGGATTTCTTCGGTCGCCTGCGCCAGATTCTGGGTGATCGCGACGATATCCGCATCGTCGGAGACCGTTTCGTCTTCCAGTCCGAGGTTCTCTTCCCCCTCGGTTCGGCGGAG
>JBJHBI010000121.1:0-5456 GCA_050485405.1 Salinarimonadaceae bacterium | reverse complement strand
TTCCGCGCGGCAGCCGCCGAGGAGCCGACCGGCGTGATCGAGCATCGCAGCCCCGTCGACGGCGAGCAGCGGCTTTATGGGTATGCACGGGTGGGCGAGTACCCGGTTTTTCTCGCCTATGGCCTCAGCCGGTCGGACATGATGCGGATCTGGCTCGGTCGGCTCGGATCCTATGGCGGCTTCTTCATCCCGGCTGCGGCGGCGCTTCTGGTGCTCGCCCTCTTCGCCTGGCGCAATCACCGCGAACTCGAAGATACCGTCGAGCTGCGCACGCATGCCCTGTCAGCCGCGATCGCCGAGAAGAACCAGCTTCTCAAGGAAGTGCACCACCGTGTGAAGAACAACATGCAGATCATCTCCTCGCTGATCCGCATGCAGGAACGGGTGCATACCTCGCCGGACGAGACCATCCGGCGGGTGCAGGCGATGGCGCTCGTCCACGATCTGATCTACAGCCACGGCGATTTCGCCAGCGTCAATCTCGCGGCCTATGCGCATCGCCTCGTCGAGGGCGTGCGGCGCGGGCGCGAGGAGCCGCTCGAATTCGATCTCCAGCTCGAGCCCGTGACCATAGCCCTCGATCGCGCCATGCCGTTCGCGCTGATCCTCAGCGAGGTGGTCAGCAATGCGGCGAGCCATTCGTTCCCGGACGAGGACAGCCGTATCAGCATCATCCTGCGGCGCGAGGGCGACGAGATCGAGCTCTGCGTCGACGATGACGGCGTGGGCGAGAATCCCGAGATCGACGGGCGCGGCTTCGGGCTGCGGCTGATCAAGTCGCTCTCGGTCCAGCTCGGTGCGCGCATGACCTATGAACGGCGTCACGGCGCGACCTTCCGGCTTCGCTTCCCGGTCGATCCCGTCTGATCCGGCTCACCAGGTGCGGCGCGCGCCGTTGTCGATGTGGATGATGCCGTTGCGATACATCTTCAATCCACCGACATAGGGGTGCTCGCGCAGCCATGCCATGACCTCGCGCCCGTTCGCGTCGACGCGGAAGTCGATCGCGCGGCAATCGAGATGAAGTGATTGCGGTGCGCCGCCGGCCCGGCGATTGCGGTTCGGGCTGCGATGGGTGGATTGCACCGAGACGGCGCCGAATTCTTCGGCGACCTGAGCCAGAACGCCCTTCAGATTGTCCGGAAGGCACTCGGTCGGCGTGCTCGCGCGTACGATGATCGCACCCTCGTTCACGTGCTGACGAAAGCCGGACAGGCTTCGGTTTCGCCCGAACCGGGCGCCCACGCCGCCGCTGGTGGCCGCCGATGAAACTTCCATGTTCGGTTCCGGTTCGCCGCCGGCATCTGCCCGTGCATCATGAGCGATGTACAAAGTCGCTGCGGCGAGGAGTGCCGACAGCGCGATTCTTGCCATGCGCATCGCATGTCCACTTCTTGCCTCCCGAACCCCGATACGGTTCCCGCTCCATGGCCGTTGCCCGGCCCTCGTGGCGCGCATCCCGGCCATCTGCCGTGTCGGTGAGCGCGCGTGAGCGCTGTTGAAGGGGTGGAATGTGACGCTCAGCGGTGCGGAAAGAGGCGATTTCTGGGAATCTGCCCGCTCGGCCTCGCATTCAGGCGGGTGCGCCGAGCCGTTCGATGCGCGCGCGCCCGGCACCCGGCTCCTGTTCGAGCCGTGTGGCGAGATCCGGCATGAGCGCGCGCATCTCGTCTTTCAGGGTGAAGGGCGGGTTCACGATCACGAGGCCGTTGCCGATCAGGCGCGGCTGCGGGAGCTCGGTCAGGATCCGCATTTCGAGGCGCAGGACCGGGCGAGGGAGGGAGGCGAGCGGCGCGAGGGCATCGTCGACCTCGCGCTGGCGCTTGATCGGATACCAGCCGGCATAGATGCCGGAGGGCCACTTGCCCACCGCAGAGGCGAGTTCGCGCGCGAGCCGCTCGAGTTCGCCGGGTTTTTCGTAGGGCGGATCGATCAGCACGAGGCCGCGCTTCTCCTTCGGCGGTATCATTGCACTGAGCGCCTGCCAGCCGTCGAGATTGAGCGCCTTGAGATTGCTCACCTGATGATAGCGCTGCGCCAGAACCGCGTGATCCGCCGGATGGAGTTCGACCAGTATACCTCGGTCCTGCGGGCGCAGCATCTCGCGTATGATCGCCGGTGAGCCGGGATAGGTGCCGGCACCGTAGCGCGCGCGGATCTCGGAGAGAACGCGGCGATAGGGTGCGATGAGCGGCTCGCTGCGCGCGGGCAGCGGCTCGGCGAGGCGCCCGATCCCGTCGATCCATTCACCGGTTCGCGACGCCTCGTCCGCATCGAGATCATAGAGGCCGATGCCGGCATGGGTGTCGATGACGCGGAAGGGTTTGTCCTTGAGCGCGAGATAGGCGAGGATACGCGTGAGCACGACATGTTTGAGCACATCGGCGAAGTTTCCCGCGTGATAGGCGTGGCGGTAGTTCATGCCGAAGGATCAGGGCCGGAAGGCGCGGCAATTCGCTCCGCCGTGCTGGTGACGCACGAGATCGGCGACGCACCATTCGACGCCCCATTGCCCGAGGAAACCGCGCCCCTCGATGATGATGTAGTCGACCCGGCTGCGGCGCATGCCGCTCTCGCTCGCCAGCGTCACCTGCGCGCTGCAGAAGCGCCGCGGAATGTAGCTGTCGCCCCATGGGCGCAGGGCGACCTGGCGCGGTGCGGTGATCTCGGCCAGGCGGATGCCGGAATTCCAGAAGCGCGATTCCCGGGAATCGAACCGCGCGGTGATGCGCGAGAGGACGCGACCATCGTCGCAGGCGGGGATATCGCCGGTCCAGCGCCTCTCGCGCTCCTCGGCGCGCGGCTGTTGCCAGCGATCGGCGCTCGCCGTGTCCGGGATGGCGAGGCCGGCGGCGAGGGCGAGCGCGGCGAGGCAGGCTGCGCGCGTGACGCCCGTCCAGAGAATGCGGGCGCGGCGGCGCATCGCGATGAACCCGGTATTACGCATGTTTCGCCCCAGCCATGTCGTCCCCCAACCGATATCTCGCCGGGGCCTGGATCTTACCCAAGGGCAAGACTCACGCCGCACGGTCAGGCGCACATTCTGCCAGTCGGAGGTGGTGGTCAAGCGTGCGCGCGACCGAAGCGCTCAGTAGATCGGGCCGAATGACGGCGATCTGCGCTGTTCGAGGGCCGGGGCGACCGGGAAGGGATCGGGTTGCGGCGCGGGGCGGGTCCATTCCTGCGGCGCGCGCGGCAATTCGGCGGGCCTGTCCTGCGTGCCGCCGCGAACCGGTTCGATGCCCGGATTATCGGCACCCGGATTATCTGCGCCCAGATTATCTGCACCCTTGCGCGGCCAGATGCTCATGATCGGTGCCGCATCCGGGTCGATCCGGGCTTCGAATTCGATCTGCGGGCGGCAGACATGCACATCGCCGTTGCGACCGTGACGGGCGAGATCGAGATGGAAATGGTCGTAATGGAAGGCGTCAGATCCCGGACCGAGCACCGTGGTGAAGTAGCGGCAGGCGCCGACGAAGACTTCGCGCAGGAAGCCGCGTTCGGCATCATCCCCGCGCCACCCGTTCAGGACCGTGACGCTGCGCCCGTCCTCGAAGGTGAAGGACATCACGTCGACGGCGTTGCCGAAGGCGTGTTCGGACATCCGCGCGCCGGGGCGGCTGTTGCGGGTGCGGCAGGAATAATCGCCCGAGCGCATGCGTTTCACGCGTGAGCCGAAATAGAGCATCGCCGCAGGCTGGACGATCTCGCGGAGCCAGCGCTCGGTCTCGGCGATGACCGGGCAGCCGAGCGTGGCGGGGTTGCTGAGCTCGACCCGCCCCTCGTCGAGGGCCGTGACGCGGAACGGGCGGGTGATTCCGCAGGAGCCGGGGCCGCTGATCGGGGAGAGCCGCGAGGCATAGGCGGAGGGGGTGACGTCCCCGCGCGCGAGGCAGGCCCGCTCGGCCTGCATGCGCCATGCTTCGCGCTGCTCGCCGGGCATAAGAGAGCACCCCGTCAGTATGATACTGACGCCGGCGAGGACTCCGAAGGCTACAGATACGCGACGCATACGGGTAGAATGCCGCGCATTCGGTAAAGGATTGGTCAACCTAAGCCGTTTCCGGCCCCGGTTCTCGAAACCCGCCGATCAGTCGGCGGGGCACCCCGCAGCCGTGAGAAGCGCCATCATGCCGTCGACGAGAATATCCTCGGCGCTCATCACCGCGTCGTCGAGATGGCCGGTGGTTTCGAGCGTCGCGACGCCGTGCGACAGGCTCCACGCCTGGAAGGCGAGGGGGCAGGCGGCGTCCTCGGACAATCTGCGCTCGGCGAGGATCGACGCGATCGTGGCGATGAGGAGCTGGAATGCCGCGTCGTGCTCCTCGTCGGGAGGGGCATCGTCGCCGTGGCGGAAGGCGAACATCGCGGCGAAATAGCCCGGCTCGTCCCGCGCGAAGGCGAGATAGGCGCGTCCCATCGCCGCAAGCGCCTTCTTCGGATCGCACTGGCCTTCCGTCGCGGCGAAGATACGCTTGCGAAACAGGACGAAACCTTCATGCGCGACGGCGAACATCAGCGCGTCGCGATCGGCGAAATGACGATAGGGGGCGGCGGCGCTGACGCCGGCCTTGCGGGCCGCGTCGGCGAGCGTGAAGCCTTGTGGACCATGCGCGGCCAGCAATTCGCGGGTCGCCGCGATCAGGGCCGCGCGCAGATTGCCGTGATGGTAACCGCGCTTGCCAGCCCCCTGATCCTTGCCCGCGTTCTGATCCTTGCCCGCGTTCTGGTCGGTGTCGATCGTGATGTCCTTCAAACCCTTGCCCATTGTCGCTAGGTCAGTTTCCCGGTTCGCATTATGACGGAAACGTGGCACGGTGTGCCAGTTACAATTTTCGTCAAACTCTTCGACAAGGTCTCATGCTGTCTCTCCTCGATCTTCTGCGCCGCATCGATGCCGGGCATATCAGCCCGCAATCTGCGCTCTCCCATTGCCTCGATCTGATCGAGGCGCGCGAGTACTCCGTCCGCGCCTTCACACATATCGATACTCACGCGGCTGCGGCCGCGGAGGGGCCTTTGCGCGGGATCGCCGTCGGCGTCAAGGACATCATCGACGTCGCCGGCATGCCTACCGGGATGGGCTCGCCGATCTATCGTGACAACGTCGCGCGCGCCGATGCGTCCGTGGTCGCGATGCTGCGCCGTGTCGGCGGCACGCCGCTCGCCAAGACGACGACGACGGCCTTCGCCTTCCTCGATCCGACCGAGACGCTCAATCCGCACAATCCGGCCCATACGCCCGGTGGTTCCTCCTCCGGATCCGCAGCGGCGGTCGGTGCGGGCATGCTGCCGCTCGCCATCGGTACCCAGACCGGCGGGTCGGTGATCCGGCCGGCCTCCTATTGCGGGACGGCGGCGATCAAGCCCTCGTTCCGGATGCTGCCGACGGTGGGCGTCAAATGCTATTCCTGGGCGCTCGACACGCTCGGCCTGTTCGCCGCGAGCATTCC
>JBJHBI010000120.1:0-5824 GCA_050485405.1 Salinarimonadaceae bacterium | reverse complement strand
ATCGCCGCGCAGCTTTCCGATTGCGGCATCTATATCGTCGACGCGCCCGACGACATGTTCCCCAGCGCGCTGAATTATCTGGGCCTGCCCCATGATTCCCGCGATCCCGGCGAGATCGAGCAGGCGGCGGAGTTGCTCTCCCAGATGAGCCAGAACGTGCGCCGGTTCCACGCCTCGGAATACATCAACGCCATCGCCAACGGCGATATCTGCGTGGCGGTGGGCTATTCCGGCGACATCCTCCAGGCGCGCGACCGGGCCGAGGAAGCGGGCTCGGGGATCGAGATCGCCTATTTCGTGCCGCGCGAGGGCGCGGTGATGTGGTTCGATTCCTTCGCCATCCCGGCGGATGCCCCCAATCCCGAAAACGCCCATGCCTTCATCGACTTCATGCTGCGTCCCGACATCGCGGCGGCGAACGTCAACTACGTCGCCTATGCGTCCGGCGTGCTGACGGCCAAGCCGATGATCGACGAGGAGATCCTCGCAGATCCCGGCATCTATCCCGATGACGAGACCATGGGCCGCCTGCTCATCACCACGGCCTATGACGAGCGCACGCAGCGCCTGATCAACCGCGCCTGGACGCGTATCCAGACGGGGCGCTGAGCTTTCCGCGCTTTATGTGACGAGGCCTTGCCGGGCAGTCCATCGCCCGGCAAGTCGCCTCTCGCTCGGCCGATTCCGCCGCAATCCCAATCCCGTCTGGCGATTTGATCCTTGACGCACCCTCGGGAAGTTGCGCAAGGATGATGCCGGATTACCGCATTGCGAAAAGGATTGTTGCGGCCATGCTGAAGACGCGCCTCATACCCTGCCTCGACGTCAAGGACGGTCGCGTGGTCAAGGGTGTCCAGTTCGTCGATCTGCGCGATGCCGGCGATCCGGTGGAATGCGCGATGGCCTACGACGCCGCCGGGGCGGACGAATTGTGCTTCCTCGACATCACTGCGAGCCACGAGGATCGCGGCATCCTGCTCGATGTGGTGAGCCGCACGGCGGAAGCCTGCTTCATGCCGCTCACGGTGGGGGGCGGCGTGCGCACGGTCGAGGATATCCGCGCGCTCCTGCTCGCGGGCGCCGACAAGGTCTCGATCATGACGGCCGCGGTGAAGGATCGCGATTTCGTGCGCCGTGCGGCGGAGAAGTTCGGCGTGCAATGCATCGTCGTCGCCATCGACGCCAAGCGCGTCTCCCGACCTGGCGAGAAGCCGCGCTGGGAGATCTTCACCCATGGCGGACGCAATCCGACCGGGATCGACGCGATCACTTATGCCCGCGAGGTCGCAGCGCTCGGCGCCGGTGAGCTTCTCGTCACCTCGATGGATCGCGACGGCACCAAATCGGGCTATGATCTCGAACTGATGCGCACGATCTGCGACGCGGTCTCCGTTCCCGTCGTCGCCTCGGGCGGTGTCGGCACGCTCGATCACCTCGTCGAGGGCGTGCGCGACGGCGGCGCGAATGCCGTCCTTGCCGCATCGATCTTCCATTTCGGCGAATACACGATCGGCGAGGCCAAGCGCGCCATGGCCGATGCCGGCCTGCCCGTGCGGCTGGACGTCTGAGGAGGTTCTTGAACGTGAGCGGTTTCACCCTCGCCGATCTCGCCGCGATCATCGCTGCGCGCGCAGATGCTTCGCCCGACGAATCCTACACCGCCCGGCTCGCCGCCGATCCGGCCCGCGCGGCCAAGAAATTCGGCGAGGAAGCGGTCGAAGCGGTGATCGCCGCGATCGAGGACGATTCCGACGCGCTGGTCGCCGAAAGCGCCGATGTCATCTATCATCTGCTCGCGCTGCTCGCTGCGCGCCGCGTACCGCTCGATGCGGTCATGGCGGAGCTGGAGCGGCGCACTGCGCAATCGGGCCTCGCCGAGAAGGCCGCGCGCGGGTCATCCGCGTGAACGGGAACACCGACATGAACGTCAAACTCGCCCGAGAAATCGGCGAACGCAGTGACGACGCCGCGATTTCGCCCTACCGCACCTTCTCGCGGGAAGAATGGGCGGGTCTGCGCGCCGACCAGCCGATGACGCTGTCGGGCGACGAGGTCATGCAGCTGCAATCGCTGAACGACCCGATCTCGCTGGAAGAGGTCATCGCGATCTATCTGCCGCTCTCGCGTCTGCTGTCGCTTTACGTTGCGGCGACGCAGGGGCTGTTTCGCGCCACGCAGCGCTTCCTGATGGCCGAGAACGAGCGCAAATCGCCCTATATCATCGGCGTCGCGGGCTCCGTCGCCGTCGGCAAATCGACGACGGCGCGCGTGCTCAAGGCGCTTCTGGCGCGCTGGCCGAACACGCCGAAGGTCGATCTTCTGACGACGGACGGCTTCCTCCTCCCCAATGCCGAGCTGCAGCGCCAGGGCCTTATGGAGCGCAAGGGCTTCCCGGAGAGCTACGATACCGGCAAGCTCCTGCGTTTTCTCAACGCCATCAAGGCCGGTCAGGCAGCGGTGAAGGCGCCGATCTATTCGCATCTCGTCTATGACGTGGTGCCCGGCGAGGAAGTCGTGATCGATCGGCCCGACATCCTCATCGTCGAGGGCCTCAACGTGCTTCAGCCCGCGCGCATGCCGCGCGACGGCAAGGCCGTTCCCTTCGTCTCGGATTTCTTCGACTTCTCGATCTATCTCGATGCCGACGAGGCGGATCTGCACCGGTGGTATGTCGATCGCTTCCTGCGGCTGCGCCATACGGCGTTCCGCGATCCGAAATCCTACTTCCACAAATATGCCGAGCTCGCCGAGGCGGATGCGGTCAACATCGCAGACGGGTTGTGGAACCGCATCAACCTCGCCAACCTGCGCGAGAACGTCCTGCCGACGCGCCAGCGCGCGAGCCTGATCCTGCGCAAGGGCGAGAGCCACCGCATCGAGGAAGTCGCTCTGCGGCGGCTGTGAAGCGCATCACTCCGCGGCCTGTGCCCGCTCCATGGGGAGCGTCCCGGTCGCGGCCTGCGCATCCTGCGGCAGGATCCAACCATCCGCCACCGTGATCTGCACGGAACTCCCCGGAGCCGGGACCGGCCCACGTGCGCGCAGGACGAGCTGCGTCTGCGGCGCGCTCTCCGGCGTGATCCGCACGAGCCGCGAGGCGCCCTCGAAACGCACATCCGCGATCGTCGCGGCAATACCCGCCGCACCGTGCTCGGCAATGGCGATCGTATCCGGGCGCAGGCAGGCCGTCGCGGCACCGAGGCCGGCTGCGCCATCGCAGCGCAGAACGGTCTCGTAGCCGTTGAGCCGCACCCGCGCGCGCCCGGCGACAGGCGGCGCGATGACCTCGACCGGCACGAGCTGCCCCTGCCCGATGAAGCGCGCGACCATGGCGTCGACGGGGGCATCGTAGAGCCGAACCGGCGTATCGACCTGCCTCAACCGGCCCTGATCCATCACCGCGATGCTGTCGGCCAGTGCCATCGCCTCCGCCTGATCATGGGTGACGTAGATCATCGTCGCGCCGCTCGCTTCGTGGAAGGCGCGGAAAGCGTCGATCATGGTTTCGCGCAGATGCGCATCGAGATTGGCGAGCGGCTCGTCGAGCAGGACGAGACGCGGGCGCATGGCGAGGCAGCGCGCGAGCGCCACGCGCTGTCGCTGCCCGCCGGACAGGCTCTGCACCTTGCGTGCGGCGAAGCCCGGCAGGCCCACGATTTCGAGCGCCTCCTCGACCCGCCGCCGACGTTCGTCGCGCGTGACCTTGCGCACCCGCAGGGCGTAATCGACATTGCCCGCGACATCGAGATGCGGCCACAGGGCATAGGATTGGAACACCATCCCGACGCGCCGATCCTCCGGATCGAGCTGGCGCCCGGGGCGCGCGACCACGTCGTCGTCGAAGCGGATTTCGCCATGATCCAGCGTCTCGAACCCGGCGAGCAGCCGCAGCAGCGTGGTCTTGCCGCATCCCGACGGTCCGAGCAGCGCATGGCAGCTGCCATCGGGGATATCGAGCGAGACAGCGTCAACGATGGGCCGCCCGCCGGCGATGCGGGTGACGTTGCGCAGGCTCACATACGCCATGGCAGAACTCCTTCCGGCAGGCGCCGCCCCAAAGCCGTGACAGCGAGGGCGAGCCCGAGGATGATGACGAGCACCCAGACCGATACCGCAGCCGCAGCCGGCGAATTGCCCTCGTCATAAAGGCTGAATATCACGACGCCCACCGTCTCCGAGCCACGCGACCAGAGCAAAGCCGAGACGGTCAGTTCGGAGAACGCTCCGAGGAAGACGAGGATCGCCCCCGCTCCGAGCGCCGGAGCGAGCAGCGGCAGAATGATCGTGCGCAGGCGGTGGAAGGGCCGCGCCCCCGCCATCTGCGCCGCCTCCTCGCCCGCCCTGTCGATCTGGGCCATCGCGGCGACGACCGGGCGCAGGGCGAGCGCGAGGAAGCGCGCGAGATAGGCGAAGAGCAGGATCCAGATGGTGTTGTAGAGGCTGATACCGAGGACCGGCAGAGGAGGCAGCAGCACGATGATCACCGCGATCGAAAGGACGATACCCGGCAGGACATAGGGCGCATCCGCCGCGACGTTCAACCATTGCGCCAGGCGCGAACGCCGCGCGACCATCAGCCAGGCGAGCGGGGCGCAGACACAGACCGTGATCGCCGCCGCCGCACCGGCCAGGAAAAGGCTGTTGACGAAGGCGCGCTGCGCGCTGCCGAGGCCGGTCACCACATAGATCAGATTGTCGAAGGTCAGCGTTTCCCAGGTGAGACGCATGCCGACCGAGGGCACGAGCGCGGAAGCGGCGAGCGCGATCAGTGGCATCACCGCAATCAGGAGCATCAGCGCCCAGACGGCGATGCTCACCGGCCAGAACCAGCGCCCGAGCGTAAATCCGCCATGCATGGCGCCCACCCGGTCCATGGCGGCGGCGTGGCGGCGCAGGATCAGGGTCTGCGCCGCGATCCCGATCACGGCCATGCCGGCGAGGATGAGTGCGAGGGCTGCGACTTCGGACAGCGCACCGGGGCCGAACCCGGACAAGCGCTGATAGATCAGCGTGGAGAGCATCGGATAGCGCCCCGGAATACCGAGCAGGGCCGGCACGCCGAAATTCCCGATCGCAGAGACGAAGGCGAGCGCCGCGCCGGCGGTGATCGCGGGCAGCATCAGCGGCAGGATGACCCGCGCGAGCGCCCCCATCGGGCGCGAACCCGCCGCCCGAGCCGCATCGATCAGATCGGCGGGCAGGGACCGCAGGGCCGCACGCACGGCGAGAAAGACCATGGGCGCATGTTCGAGCCCCATCACCAGCACGATCCCGTCGCGCCCCAGGAGCGGATTGCGCGCCGGCCGCATGGCCTCCAGCCCGGGGATCAGCCAGAGCGGGCTCTGCGGGCCGATCATCGCGAGCCAGGCGAGCGCCGAGATCTGCGGCGGGATCAGGAGCGGCAGGAGAAGCAGGAATACGAGAAGCGCCTTGTAGCGCAGATCCGTCAGGGCCACGATCAGCGCCATGGCGGCGCCGAGCAGCACCGAGACGATGGTGGCGAGAAAACTCGCTTCGAGTGTGTTCCAGGTCGCACGCTGTGCCGCCCGGCTCGACCAGACCTCGATCAGGAAGGCGATGCCCTCCCCCGCCCCGTCGGCAAATACGGTGGCGAGCAGGCGGGCGAGCGGCCAGATACACAGGATGACGACATAGAGGCCGAGCGCTGAGAGGATCAGCGTCTCGGCCCCGATGCGAGGAAAACGGCGCCGGAGCGCGCCCGGATTATCCACCTGCGCGACCGACATCCCCTTGATCAGCCGCCGAACAGATCAGCGAAACGGCGCTTGATCTCGTCGCTCTGTTCCATCAGGAGCGCCGGATC
>JBJHBI010000119.1:0-5915 GCA_050485405.1 Salinarimonadaceae bacterium | reverse complement strand
AAGCCGAGACGGCAGGCATCCATCGCGGCGACGAGGCGTGTCTGCGGTGCGGCGCCCGAGAGCATCTTGTCGCGCGCGCGCTCCAGCATGTCGAAGGAGAGATCGACCCCGATGACGCGCGAACCCTCGGGGTACCAGGGCAGCACCAGCCCCGTGCCGACGCCGATCTCGAGAATGTCCGGACCCGCCTTCGCGGCAGCCTGCGCCGTCTTCGAATGCGCATCGGCGAGAAGCTTGTGATAGACCCGGTCGTAATAGGGCGCCCAGCGCTTGTAGGCGCGCTTCTGTCCTTCGAGGTCGTAGGCGACGGCCATTATTGCTGTTCCATTCTTCTGGCTTCGACCGGCTCAGGCCGCGCCGGCATTCTGGGGCAGGCGGGTACCGATCTCGTCAAGGCGCGGGGCGCCGACACGGGTGGCGATGGTGCCGCCGCCGAGGACCCGCGCGCGCGGATCGTCGCTTTCGTAGAATACACAGGCCTGGCCGGGAGAGACCCCGTCCTCGGCGACGAGCAGCTCGACCTCAGCCACGCCCTCCTTCAGGCGCAGGATCGCCGGACCGGGCGCCCGCGTCGACCGCACGCGAGCGGAAATCTCGATCCCCGCCTCGCCGATCGCCTCGAGCGGCGTATCGCCCAGCCAGTTGAGATCGCGCAGGATGATCTTGCGGGTGGCGAGCGCCTCGCGCGGGCCGACGATGACGCGGCCACGATCGGCATCGAGCGCGACGACGAAGAGTGGCTCGCCCACGGCGATGCCGAGCCCGCGACGCTGGCCGACCGTGTAATGGATGATCCCGTCATGGCGCCCGAGCACGCGCCCGTCGAGATGCACGATGTCGCCCGGCTCCGCCGCATGCGGCTTCAGCTTGGCGATGACGTCGGCGTAATTGCCGTTGGGGACGAAGCAGATATCCTGGCTGTCGGCCTTCTCGGCCACGACGAGCCCGAGCTCCCGGGCGAGCGCACGCGTCTCGCTCTTTTCCTGCTCGGCCAGCGGAAAGCGCAGCAGGGAGAGCTGCTCCGGGGTTGTCGCATAGAGGAAATAGCTCTGGTCGCGCGACGGGTCGAGGGCGCGATACATGGCGCGCCCGCCATCGGGCAGCGCGCGGCTCGCGACGTAATGGCCGGTGGCGAGCACGTCCGCGCCGAGTTCCCGCGCGGTGGCGAGCAGATCCTTGAACTTGATCGAACGGTTGCATTCGACGCACGGGATCGGCGTCTCGCCGGCAAGGTAACTGTCGGCGAAATTGTCGATCACCGCCTCGCGAAAGCGCGATTCGTAATCGAGCACGTAATGCGGGATGCCGAGCATCTCCGCCACGCGACGGGCGTCGTGAATGTCCTGGCCGGCACAGCATGCGCCCTTGCGATGCACTGCGGCGCCGTGATCATAGAGCTGGAGGGTGATGCCGATGACGTCGTAGCCCTCGCGCTGCATCATCGCGGCGACGACGGAGGAATCGACGCCGCCCGACATCGCCACGACGACGCGCGTCTGCGACGGTTCCTTCGCAATGTCGAGGCTGTTGAGCATGGGCTCCTCGTCATGTGGTTTTGCCGATCCGGCGCGGCCCCCGGGCGTTTCCATACACGGGATGCGACCCGATTTCCAGCGCCGACGCCCGGTCCGCAAGCGATTGCCGTCGCTCCTCGCCATATGGGACCGATCGGGACCGGGCGCAATCGCCGCCGGCGCCGGAAACGGAACGTTAACGCTGAACGGCCTAGCTTCGACGGGCAGATGCCCTCGCCATCCGACGGTGGGGGCCAGCGGAGTCGAGCCCATGGCGCAAGACCGTGAACAAAGCCACGATCCGTTCGGGCGCGCGCCCTCACTCCATGCGAGCCGGGCTCGCGTCGCGACGTTGCGCAATCTCGCCGATTGCGCGGGGTCCGCATTCGGTTGGGACGAGGACACGCAATCACGGCTCGGACGTGACGAGCGGCTCCACGCTGCGCGCCGGGCTCTGGGATGGACGCTCGCCTGCATCGTGCTGGTGGCGCTCTTCCATGTGACCCTCGGCCAAATGGCGACATAGCCCGAGCTGATCGCAAGTCAGTCACTGGCTGAGTCGGGAGCTGGCAAGTTAGCCACTGGAAGGCGCTTGCATCCGCGCCATATCATCGACGTGACATCGCATCAGCGGGGGAGCGTCGATCATGAAGGTGACCGGGGGCGCGCATAAGCCGATCAAGCGCAGGACGTTTCTGCATCTGGGACTTCTCGCAGGTTGCGCCGCCGTTTCGGGCGCCGCTCTTCCAGCTATCGCCGAGACGGGGATGTCGCGGCGCAATGCGCACAGCTTCTCGTTCGAGACCATCGACGGCGACAGGCTCGATCTCGGGCGCTATCGAGGACGTCCGATCCTCGTGGTGAATACCGCCTCACGCTGCGGCTTTACCGGGCAATATGAGGGGCTGCAGAACCTCTATTCGCGCTACGGCGATGCCGGGCTCGTCGTGATCGGTGTGCCCTCGAACGATTTTCGCCAGGAACTGGCTTCGAACGAGGAGGTCGCCGCATTCTGCGAGGCACAGTTCGGGGTCACCTTCACCCTCACCGCGATCAGCCGCGTCACCGGTGCCGATGCACACCCCTTCTATCGCTGGGCGCGGGAGATGCGTCCAGGCGAGACCCCGCGCTGGAACTTCCACAAATATCTCATCGCCCCCGACGGTGAGATCGCCGCCGTCTTCGCCACGACCACGCCTCCCGAGCATCCCAACGTCGTCACCGCGATCGAGGCTTTGCTGCGCGGGTGAGCCGAGGGCTTTCCCATCGCATGAAACTTCCGCTATACCGGCGCCGCGTATTACACAATTAAGATTGTGTATCCGGAGGCGAGATTGGAACGGAAGAATGGCAGCGCGCGCCTCACGGCGATGGAACGGGTCTATGTCGAGATCCGCTCGGCCATCATAACGGGCGCCTTCCCGGTGGGCTCCCGGATCACCGAGGAGATGCTCGCCGACCGCCTCTCGGTCAGCCGGACGCCGGTCCGCGCCGCCTTGCAGAGGCTCGCGAGCGAGGGCTTCATCGACATCACCACGCATGTCGGCGCCGTGGTCAAGGCCTGGAGCCCTCAGGAGGCGCGCCAGATCTACGAGGTGCGCGCGAGGCTCGAAGCCATGGGTGCGCGGCTCGCGGCCCGCAATGCCGACAAAGGCGCAATCAGGCGCCTGAGCGATATCGCAACGGCGATCGCGGAAGAGAGCGTCACCGGCGAGGGCGGCACGCGCCGCTCGGAGCGCAACCGCGAATTCCACCTGCTGGTCATGGAACTGAGTGGCAACCATCATCTCTACCGGACAACCGCGAATCTCATGCATGTCGGCCTCCTGGTCCAGGCCTATGCGACCTTCGGCGCACGCGACACGCAGCGCAGCAATTACGACCATTTCGATCTGATATCGGCGATCGAATCGCGTGATGCGGATTGGGCCGAAGCCGTGATGCATGCGCATATCATCTCGGCGAGCAACGTCTTCGTCGCTTCCGGGCGCGCATCTGCCGACCGCACCGCGCAATGAGCGGATCAGCGCGTCACTTTCCCTCGAAACGCGGCTTGCGCTTGGCGAGGAAGGCTTCCATGCCCTCGCGAAAATCATCGCTGAGATAACAGCGCAGGATCAGATCGTCATCCGCGCCCGGCACGGCCGGCCCGAGCCGCAGCCGCGCCAGCGCTTCCTTGGTAGCCGAAAGCGTCAGAGGCGCGTTTTGCGCGATACGCGCCGCGAGCGCCTCGGCGCGCTCCCCGAGCGCTGCATGATCGGGCAGGATCTCGGTGACGAAACCGGCGGCGAGCGCCTGATCGGCATCCATCAATTCGGAGGAATAGATGATCTGCTTGGTCCGAGCCTCGCCGATCAGCGCCACGACGCGCGCGATGGTGCGCACCGAGAGGCAATTGCCGAGCGTGCGGGCGATGGGGAAGCCGAAGCGCATATCGGCGCTCGAGATGCGGATATCGCAGCAGGATGCGATCGCGGCACCCCCGCCCGTAACCGCGCCGGTGATCGCGGCGATGGTGGGCACCCGGCAGGTCTCGAGCGTGGTGAAAACCCGGTCGACATGCTCCTCATAGGCGAGCGCGGCGTCGCGACCGGACATGTCGCGGAACTGGGCGATATCGGTCCCGGCGGCGAAGGCCTTGCCGCCAGCGCCCGAGAGCAGCATCACGCGGATGGAAGGATCGGCGTTCACCGCCTCGCAGATTTCCACCAGCCGGTCGTACATCGCATAGGTGAAGGCGTTCATCGCCTGCGGGCGGTTGAACACCACCCGGGCGATGCCGTCCTCGACGCTGTAGAGCATGTCGGAATCAGCAGTACTCTCGATGGAAACGGCCATGGCCTGCGCTCCTCAGCCGATCCGCGCGCGATTGCCGGTTTCCCGGCCATCCGCATCCCGGCCCAGCGCGGCAAAGACCTTCGCGACGATCGCGGCGGCGTCGAGGCCGGCCTGCGCATACATGGTGTCGGGCTTGTCCTGGTCGATGAAGGTGTCGGGCAGGACGAGGCTGCGGACCTTGAGGCCGTTCTCGAGGGCGCCGTTCTCGGCGAGGCAATGCAGGACGAAGGATCCGAAACCGCCGATCGAGCCTTCCTCGACGGTGATCAGCACTTCGTGCTCGCGGGCGAGACGCAGGATCATCTCCTCGTCGAGGGGCTTGGCGAAGCGGGCATCGGCGACGGTGGTGGAGAGCCCGCGCGCATCGAGATCCTCCGCCGCGCCGAGCGCCTCCTTCAGGCGCGTGCCGAGCGACAGGATGGCGACGCGGCTGCCCTCCTTGACGATCCGACCCTTGCCGATTTCGAGCGGAACGCCTTTCTCGGGCATGTCGACGCCGACACCCTCGCCGCGGGGATAGCGGAAGGCGATGGGACCCGAATCATGGGCCACGGCGGTGGCGACCATATGCACGAGCTCCGCCTCGTCGGCGGCGGCCATGATGGTCATGTTGGGCAGGCAGCCGAGATAGGCGATGTCGAAGGAGCCCGCATGGGTCGGCCCGTCCGCACCCACGAGCCCGGCCCGGTCGAGGGCGAAGCGCACCGGCAGGTTCTGGATCGCGACATCATGCACGATCTGGTCATAGGCGCGCTGGAGGAAGGTGGAATAGATCGCGCAGAACGGCTTGTAACCCTCCGTCGCGAGGCCGGCGGCGAAGGTCACCGCATGCTGCTCGGCGATGCCGACATCGTAGGTGCGCTCGGGAAAGGCTTTCGCGAACATGTCGATCCCGGTGCCCGACGGCATCGCAGCGGTGATCGCCACGAGCTTGTCGTCGCCCTGCGCTTCCCGGATCAGGCTCTCGCCGAAGACCTTGGTGAAGGCCGGCGCATTCGCCTTGGGCTTCGACTGGGTGCCGGTGACGACGTCGAACTTGACCACGCCGTGATACTTGTCGGCGGAAGCCTCCGCCGGGGCGTATCCCTTGCCCTTCTGCGTCACCACATGGACGAGGATCGGGCCGGTATCCATGTCGCGCACGTTCTTGAGCACCGGCAGGAGGTGATCGAGATTATGCCCGTCGATCGGCCCGACATAATAGAAGCCGAGTTCCTCGAACATGGTGCCGCCGGTCCAGAAACCGCGCGCATATTCCTCGGCCTTCGCCGCCTTCTCGCTGATGAATTTCGGCAGGCTGCGGGTGAGCTGCTTCGCCGTCTCGCGAATCGAGCGATAGGTGCGCCCGGAGACGAGCCGCGCGAGATAGGCCGACATGGCGCCGACGGGCGGCGCGATCGACATGTCGTTGTCGTTGAGGATGACGATCAGACGCGAATGCATGGCGCCGGCATTGTTCATCGCCTCATAGGCCATGCCCGCCGACATGGCGCCGTCCCCGATCACGGCGACGACGTTGTTCTTGCGCCCGTCGAGATCACGCCCGACCGCCATGCCGAGGCC
>JBJHBI010000118.1:0-5953 GCA_050485405.1 Salinarimonadaceae bacterium | reverse complement strand
GTGCCCGCGCCTGCTCTTCCCCTTCGCGCGCCAGATCGTCGCGGATGCCGTGCGCAACGGCGGCTTCCCGCCGCTCTACATCGATCCGATCGATTTCGTGGCGCTCTATCGCCAGCGCGCCGCGGAAACGCAGCAGGCGCAGCAGGCCGGCGGTAACCCCGCCCCGACCGAGAACGCCTGAACGCGCTACAACGTGATCGCGTGCCGGGGCCGCCACCAATGACGGGCGCCCCGGCCCGCGATATTTCAATCCGCGCCGCTTCGGGAGCCGATCGTTGAGCGAGACCGACGCCGAGAAGAACGCCCGCCATAACGCCAAGATGGCGAAGATCAAGGCGGCGCGCGACCGGATGATGGAGACGAAGACGGGCGAAAAGGGCCTGATCATCGTCCATACCGGACCCGGCAAGGGTAAATCGAGCTCCGGTTTCGGCATGATCATGCGCTGTGTCGGCCACGGCATGCCCTGCGCCGTCGTACAGTTCATCAAGGGCAATTGGGAAAGCGGCGAGCGCAACGTGCTCAAGGCGCGCTTCGCCGACCTCTGCCAGGTCCATACGATGGGCGAGGGCTTCACCTGGGAGACGCAGGATCGCGCCCGCGACGTCGCGGCGGCGATGGCGGCCTGGGAGAAGGCGAAGGAACTGATCCGCGATCCCACCATCACCATGGTGCTGCTGGACGAGATCAACATCGCCCTGCGCTACGACTACATCCCCCTCGACGATGTCGTCGCCTTCCTGCGCGACGAGAAGCCGCCGATGACCCATGTCGTGCTCACCGGGCGCAACGCCCGACCCGAACTGATCGAGATCGCCGATCTCGTCAGCGAGGTTCAGACGGTGAAGCATCCCTTCAAGCAGGGTATCAAGGCGCAAAAGGGCGTCGAATTCTGAGAAACGCGCCGTCGCGCCCGTTTCGAGCCATATCGTTTCAGGCCGTATCGCTGCGATACCGCGCCGCGTGTGAACCGATCTCGGCAATTTCCGCGGGTGCAGCCTCGGCCCGTGTCAACATATCCGTCAGCGCCTGCGCATCGAGATCGCCGGGCACGGAAAACAGCATCGACAGCTGACCCGCGACCCCGGTGGTGCAGATGATCTCGCCGCCGGCGCCCGCGATCGCGCGGGCAGCCTCCGAGCGCCAGCGCTCGAAGCGCGCGGCATAGAGCACCACGTCGCGCACCGCCGCATCGGCCAGAGGCTTGGAGATCACGAAGATCGGCGTCCCGGCCGGGTGATCGGCGCGCTCGATGAAGGGCAGGCGGGCGATCACCTTGGGGCGGTCCGGGCCGATGAGATCGTTCCACCAATCCCCCGCCGACGCGCCCTGGTCGAGACGAAAGATCCCGAGATCCCCGCGCCCGCCGGCCACGGCGGCGATCACCGCCCGCGCATCGGGATGGGGATGGTAGGGCACGGTGAAGCCGAAATGGAATCGCGCGGAATCGCGCATCGGGCCGTCGCCGGCGGAAATGTCGGCATGAACCGTGTAGGGCGCCTGGACATAGGTGAAGGTGCCGATGATCACGCGCCAGATCGATTCGACCGTGTCGAGCGGCAGCAATCCGCCATGACGCTCGGCCAGGGCCTTCATCATCGCGGCCTCGCGCCCCGGGCGGAAGGCCGAGCCCGATTGCGTGGTTTTCTTCACCGAAATCAGCCGCTCGATGATGGCGCTGCGCTGCATCAGCCGCTCGTGCATCTCGCGGTCGAGCCGGTCGATCTCCGCGCGCAGGGCGGCGAGATCGACGGGGGCGGCATCGTCATTGGGGCTTGACATGGTCGGGCTCGCTGCGATCGGACGAACGGAAAAGCCACCGCCCGGGAGCGGTGGCGCCGTTGCGCTTGTTTGCAGGTTCGGACGCGCCTGACAAGGGGCGGGTCGCGAAGCACCCGTGTGCGGCGATGCCCCGCAGCCGTCCCGCCCGGATGATCCGGTCAGTCGAACAGGGCGTCGATGTCGTTCTGGCTCACGCCGTCCGCGCTCGGACCGTTGAGCAGGAAGACTTCCTTGCGGGTCTGGCGGCGGGCATCTTCGGCATCGGGAGGAATGTCCGCGTCGCGGGCATTCACGGCGCTCGCGAAATGCGACAGACGCTTCTCGACGGCGGCGAGATGCTCGACGACCTTGCTGATGCGCTGGCCGGTAATGTCCTGGAACGAACAGGCCTCGAAAATATCCATCACGCGGCCCTGAACGCGGGCGCGGTAGGTTTCGAGATCGGGATCGTCGTAACCGAGGATCTCCTCGGCGGCCTCCATGATGGAATTCGTCGCCGATGCTGTCGCATGGACCACATTGCCCAGTTCGTCATGCGCCCCGGGCAGGCGGTTGCGATAAAGTTCGTTGGCGCGCAGCGCGCCGATTTCGTGCTTGAGCCGCGAAATGTAGTCGGCCACGCGGGTCAGTTCCTGCGCGATCATCCGGATATCGACCTGCGGCTCGGCCTCTCCGGTCTCCTGCTTGCGGCGGCGCGGGCGCGCCTCGGCCGAGGTCTTGCGTATGGCGGCACTCGTCGCGGCTCTTGCCATGTCCTGCCCCTTTCCCCATCCCTGTCGATGAACGGCCTGTATGCGAGCCGCACGGGCGCGCGCCTCGCCTGTTCTGCTTGCGGACCGTCGGCGGGGTACGGAAAGCGACGGCGCTCCCGCAAGGGAATTCGCCGTTCGCGTCTCCGCGCCCCCGCAATCGGGTCACGCGCCGCAGACGGCCTCGATCTTCGATTTCAGCGTCTGTGCGTTGAAGGGTTTGACGATGTAGTTGTTCACACCGGCCTTCTTGGCGGCGATGACGTTCTCGGTCTTCGATTCCGCCGTCACCATGATGAAGGGCGTGACGCGCAGGTTTTCGTCCGAGCGCACGTGCCGCAGAAGTTCGTAGCCCGTCATCGGCTCCATGTTCCAGTCGGAAATGACGAGGCCGTACTTCTTCTCCTTGAGCTTGGCGAGGGCCGCGGTGCCGTCATTGGCATCGTCGACATCCTCGAAACCGAGCTGCTTCAAAAGATTGCGAATGATGCGCACCATCGTCTGATAGTCGTCGACGACGAGGATCGGCATCTTGAGGTCGAGGCCCATGTCCCAAGCTCCAGTTTGCTCCTGCGCCGCAGGGGTCTGCGGCGGTCCCAATGAGTCTGCGTGATCGGTATCGGAGGCCTTCGAGAAGCCCTCCCGCCACGACAACCAATAGCCGTGCTCCCTTGAAAAGCAGTTAACCGCAACTGCGGAAGTGGATTTGGGTTGGCAAAAGCTTAACCACGCCGGTTGTGCTGCACTGCGAAAGGTTGTGCGTCCGGCACGCTACGACCCGAACGACCGTCCCTGCTTGACGCCTCGCGGCTTGACCGCGCGCGCGATCCGTCGCACTTGCCTCTTCCGACGTTCCGCGACAGACCGTGATGCGGCACGTGAAGACGGCGAGAGGGAGCGCATGGGCGGCTTCATACTGACGGGTGCGGACGAGGTGGTGGCGCGCGAATTACGCGGCGCCGTCATCGCGATCGGCAATTTCGACGGGGTGCATCGCGGCCACCAGCAGCTGATCGCACAGGCGCGGGACATGGCGCGTTCGCGCGGCGTGCCGGCGGCGATACTCACCTTCAGCCCGCATCCGCGTGCGTTCTTCGCCCCCGATACCCCGTTCTTCCGCATCACGCCGCAGCGCGAGCGGGTCCGCGTCCTGCACCGGCTCGGTCTCGACGGGGTGATCATCCGCCGTTTCGACGCAGCGCTCGCCGGAACGCGCGCGCAGGATTTCCTGCAACGCTTCATCGTCGACCAGATCGGCGCCTCGGGCGTCGTCGTCGGCCATGATTTTCACTTCGGCAAGGGGCGCGAAGGCAATCCCGATACGCTGCGTGCCTTCTGCGAGCAGCACGATATCGCCTGCACAATCGTTCCCGTCGTCGAGGAGACCGGCGGGGCGATTTCCTCGAGCGCGATCCGCACCGCGCTCACCGAAGGCGATATCGCGGGCGCCAACGCGCTGCTCGGCTATCGCTGGTTCGTGAGCGCGCCGATCCGCCACGGGGAGAAACGCGGGCGCGATCTCGGCTATCCCACCGCCAACATGGCCCTGCACGAGGCCTGCGCCCTGCGCCACGGTATCTATGCGGTGCGCATGGCGGTGAAGGGGGCGTTGCATGACGGTGTCGCGAGCTTCGGCCGCCGCCCGACCTTCGACAACGGTGCGCCTTTGCTCGAGACCTTTCTCTTCGATTTCTCCGGCGATCTCTATGATGCCCAGGCGGATGTCGAATTCGTCGCCTTCCTGCGCCCGGAGGCGCGGTTCGAGAGCATCGAGGCGCTGATCGCGCAGATGGACGACGATTCGGCCCGCGCCCGCGCTGTTCTCGGCGCTGCCGATGCGACACCCTCGATGATCACGCCGGATCGCGATTGAGCGCGCGCGCTCACAGTTTCTCGTCGGGCAGACCGCTCGCGCCGAAGACCGACCAGTCCATCTCCTCGGCGAGGCAGGCCAGCGCATCGGTGCCCAGAAGCGAATTGCCGGACCGGTCGAGCCCGGGCGACCAGACGGCGATGCTCGCGCGGTTGGGAACGATCGCGAGAATGCCGCCCGAGACGCCGCTTTTGGCCGGCAGGCCGACGCGATAGGCGAATTCGCCCGCACCGTCATATTGCCCACAGGTGAGCATGAGGGCGTTGATCCGGCGTGCGAGCCGTACGTCGCGCGCCGAACCCTTCTCGTCGCCCACCCGTTCGAGCATCAGATAGGAGCCCGCCCGGGCGAGTTCCGCGCAGTTCAGCCGGACCGCGCATTGATGCACGTAGACCGCCATCACCCGGTCGATCGCATGTTCGAGATTGTCGTAGGAGCGGGTCAGATGGGCGAGCGCGCGGTTGACGTGCCCCGTCTCGATCGAAGCCAGTACTTCCGGGTCGAGATCCGGCCATGCTTTGCGATCCGCGATGCCGAGCGATTGCGCGATGCGCGCCCGCACCGGCTCCGGCACCTCGGCATCGTCACCTTCGTGGGCGAGGATCACATCGGCGACGACGAGCGCCCCCGCATTGATGAAGGGGTTGCGCGGCATGCCCTCGTGGCGCTCCAGATCGATGATGGAATTATATGGGTCACCCGAGGGCTCGCGCCCGACGCGCCGCCATAATTCCTCACCGGCATGTTCGAGGGCGATGGTGAGGGCGAAGACCTTCGAAATGCTCTGGATCGGGAATCGCTCGGCGTGATCGCCTGCGCGAACCAGGGTGCCGTCGGCGGTCTGCACCGCAATGCCGAAGCAGCCAAGGCGGCTGTCGTCGTCGCCGGCCCGCACCGCGCCGCGCTCCTCGGCATCCGCCATGCGCGCGGCAATGTCGTCGATCACCCGTTGAAGCCGCGTCGTGTCGTCCCCTTTGCCGGTCATGCTCGCCCCCGCCCTCGTTCCTTCGACAATATCGTATGAACCGACAACGCGCGGCGGGGCGCCGGGTTCACGCCGGCCGTCGCCGCGCGAGCGATGGGGAAGGTGCGCGCACAAGCCGGTTCCTTCATGCGCCCATTCGTGCTAACCGCCCCGCATCCCGCGCGCCTGCGCTTTCGCCAGCATTTTTCCGGATCGAGATCATGCCCACCGATACCAAGCGCATTGCCCGCGCCCTGCTTTCCGTTTCCGACAAGACCGGCATCGTCGCCTTCGCCGAAAAGCTGCATGCGCGCGGCATCACGCTGGTCTCGACCGGGGGGACGCATCGTATTCTCGCCGATGCCGGATTGCCGGTGCTGGAGGTCTCCGAGGTCACCGGCTTTCCCGAGATGATGGACGGGCGCGTCAAGACCCTGCATCCCAAGGTGCATGGCGGCCTGCTCGGCATGCGCGCCAATCCCGAGCATCAGGCGGCGATGTTCGCCCACGGGATCGAGGCGATCGACCTGCTCGTGGTCAATCTCTACCCGTTCGAGGCGACCGTCGCGGCAGGCAAGCCCTATG
>JBJHBI010000117.1:0-6236 GCA_050485405.1 Salinarimonadaceae bacterium | reverse complement strand
GGATCTATACCGATCTCGCCGTGCTCGACGTCACCCCCGACGGTTTCGCCGTGCGCGAAATGGTGCCGGGGCTGACATTGTCGGAATTGCAGGAGCGCACGGCGGCGCGGCTGATCGGCTGAGGCGCCGCGTTTACGCCGTTTCCAGCACGTGGACGCGGCGGTCGGCGATCAGATCCTTCACCTTGGCGGCATAGGCGGCCATATGGGGCGCTGCGGCATGGGCCTTCAGCGCGTCGCCGCTTTCCCATTTCTCGATCACCATGAAGGTGTCCGGGCCGATCTCCGTCTGGAAGGAGAAGCCGGACGCGTCGATGACCGGCTGGTATTCGATGCAGCCCTGTTCGGCATGGACGGCGGGCATGTTGGCGCGGAACGCTGCGAGGATCTCCTCGCGCTTGCCGGGCTTTGCCGTGATGACGGCGATGACGTGGATCATGAGCGGGCCTCCCTTTCGTTATGGGGCAAGAGCCTAGCCCCCGCGCGCGGGCTGGCAAAGAGCGCGCGCCGCGTGGCTTTCACCAAAGGCCGATCGGCAAAAGAGACTGGCCAAGCCGGCCCGGCCCGGTTATCGACGGATCATGCAGACCATGCCCAACGAAATCCCGCGCGGAGACCGCGCCGAACTCCTGATCACCGACGGCTGGGAGGATTACCGCCTCCTCGATACCGGCGCGGGCCGCAAGCTCGAGCGCTTCGGCAGCGTCGTGCTCGACCGTCCCGAGCCGCAGGCGATCTGGGAGAAGAGCGATCCCGGCCAGTGGAAACAGGCGGACGCCGCCTTCGAGGCCAAGGAAGACGCCGAGCAGGGCGCCTGGCAATACCGCAAGGGCCGGCTCGGCGACTGGTCGATGAAGGTGATGGATCTCGATATCCGCCTGCGCGCCACCTCGTTTCGCCATGTCGGCATCTTTCCCGAGCAGATCGAGCATTGGCGCTGGATGGATCAGCGCATCGCCGCCGATCAGCGCCCGCTCTCGGTGCTCAACCTGTTCGGCTATACGGGCGTCGCCAGCCTGATCTGCGCGCGCGCCGGTGCCAAGGTCACCCATGTCGACGCCTCCAAGAAAGCCATCGCCTGGACGCGCGAGAACCAGGCTGTGTCCGGCCTCGAAGACAAGCCGATCCGCTGGATCTGCGACGATGCGGTGAAATTCGTCCAGCGCGAATTGCGGCGCGGCAATACCTACGACGCCATCCTTCTCGATCCGCCGCGCTACGGGCGCGGGCCCAATAACGAAGTCTGGCATCTGTTCGAGATGCTGCCCGGGCTCGTCTCCGATTGCACGAAGCTGCTCTCGGACAAGCCGAGCTTCATGATCCTCACGGCTTACGCGGTGCGGCTTTCCTTCCTCACCCTGCACGAGGTGATGCGCGACCATCTCGCCGGGCGCGGCGGGGAGATCGATTCGGGCGAACTCGTCGTTCGGGACCAGGCGGGCGGGCGGCGGATGTCGACCTCGCTCTATGCGCGCTGGGTGCCGCCGGGCGGGGGCGCGTGATGACGGAGGCCACCGGGGGCGTACGCGAGATCGTCAGCCTGACCAATCCGCTGGTCAAGCAGCTGCGTGCCCTGCATCAGCGCAAGGAGCGCCGCGAATCCGGGCTGTTTCTGGCGGAAGGCGCACGCACCATCGTCGAGGCGCTGGATAACGGGCAGGCGCCGGAGATCCTCGTCTATCACCGCGACGGGCGCGATCGCGCCGTCGTCACGCGGTTGCGCGAGGCCTGCCTCGCCGCGAGCGGGACCTGCATCGAGACCAATGATACGGTGCTGGCCAAGATCTCGCGCAAGGACAATCCGCAATCCGTCGTCGCCGCGTTCCGTTGGGTGGAGCGCGGCTTCGATGAGGTCGATCCGGATACGGCACGCGTCTTCGTGGCGCTCGACCGGGTGCGCGATCCGGGCAATCTCGGCACCGTCATCCGCACCGCCGATGCGGTGGGGGCGGGGGGCGTGCTGCTGATCGGCGAGACCTGCGATCCGGCTTCGGTGGAGGCGGTGCGCGCCTCGATGGGCTCGATCTTCGCGGTGCCGGTCTTCGCCGGATCGGAAGCGGATTTCCTCGCTCTGTGCGCGCGCTGGCCGGGCTCGGTGATCGGCACCGCGTTGCCGGCGACGACGCATTACCGGCGCACGGATGCGCCCGCTCCGTATCTTGTCGTCATGGGCAACGAGCAGGCGGGGATCACGGATGCGATCGCCGGCGCCTGCACGCATCTGGTGCGCATCCCCATGGTGGGCCGTGCCGACAGCCTCAATCTCGCGATCTCCACCGCCGTGATGCTCTACGGCATCGCCGAGCCGGATGAAGCCGGGCTCGGCTGAAGGCTTCCCGGTGACAATGGCGATCAGCCGCGCCCGACCAAGACGCCGTCAGCCGCGCCCGACGAAGGGCATTTTCGTAGCCATCACCGTCATGAACAGCACATTCGCGTCGAGCGGCAGGCTCGCCATATGCGCCACCGCATTGCCGGCATGGGTGACGTCCATCAGGGGCTCGGCCTTGGTGGAGCCATCGGCCTGCAACACGCCGTCGGCCATGCGCTTGGCGAGATCGGTCTCGGCATTGCCGATATCGAGCTGGCCCACGGCGATATCGTATTTGCGGCCATCCATCGAGAGCGTGCGCGTGATGCCGGAGACGGCGTGTTTCGTCGCCGTATACGCGATCGAGTTGGGGCGCGGAGCATAGGCCGAGATCGAGCCGTTATTGATGATCCGCCCGCCGCGCGGGCGCTGCGCCTTCATGATCCGGAAAGCCCATTGCGCACACAGGAAGGTGCCCGTCAGATTGGCATCGACCACGGCCTTCCATTTCTCGAAGGGCAGGTCCTCGACCGGCACTGCGGGGGCGCCGGTGCCGGCATTGTTGAAGAGCAGGTCGAGCCGCGAGAACTTCGCCTGATGCGCCTCGAACAGCGCATCGACGGAGGCGGGATCGCCGACATCGGCGGAGACGGCGAGCGCCTCGCGCCCGAGATCGCGCACCTCCCTCGCAACCGCTTCGAGCGGCTCGGGCCGCCGGCCCGTCAGCGTGACGTTCCAGCCGTCACGGGCGAGGGCGAGTGCGGCGGCGCGGCCGACGCCGGTGCCGGCGCCGGTGACGAGTGCATTCTTCGACATGACCATCCTCCCTGAACGCGTTCCGCGTCATCTGTATCGAGACTAGCGGCCCGCACGGTGCGAGGCGATGGGCAATTGCGAAACCGCCCTTGCCGCTTTTCAAGACGCAGAGAGGCGCTCAGCCCGCCTTCGCCTCGAGCCGGCGCGCATGCAGGACCGGCTCGGTATAGCCGGACGGCTGGACACGCCCTTCGAAAACGAGATCGCAGGCCGCCTTGAAGGCGGGGCCGTCGAAGCCCGGCGCCATAGGCTGGTAGGCCGGGTCACTCGCATTCTGCTGATCGACGACCTTGGCCATGCGCTGCATCACCTCCATCACCTGATCGCGGCTGACAACGCCGTGATGCAGCCAGTTGGCGAGGTGCTGCGAGGAGATGCGGCAGGTGGCGCGGTCCTCCATCAGGCCGACATCGTTGATATCGGGCACCTTGGAGCAGCCGACCCCCTGATCGACCCAGCGCACCACATAGCCGAGGATGCCCTGCGCGTTGTTCTCGATCTCGGAGCGGACCTCCTCGTCGGACCAGTTGGGGCGATCGGCCAGCGGGATGGTGAGGATGTCGTCGAGGCGCGCGCGTTCGCGGTTCGCGAGCTCGGCCTGACGCGCCTTGACGTCGATCTGGTGGTAATGCGTGGCGTGCAGCGTCGCGGCGGTGGGGGAGGGCACCCAGGCGCAATTCGCGCCGGCCTTGGGATGCCCGATCTTCTGCTCCAGCATCGCCGCCATCAGATCGGGCATGGCCCACATACCCTTGCCGATCTGGGCGCGCCCGCGCAGGCCGCAGGCGAGGCCGATATCGACGTTCCAGTCCTCATAGGCCTTGATCCAGGCCTGACCCTTCATATCCGCCTTGCGCACCATCGGCCCGGCTTCCATGGAGGTGTGGATCTCGTCGCCGGTGCGGTCGAGGAAGCCGGTATTGATGAAGCACACGCGCGCCTTCGCGGCCCGGATGCATTCCTTCAGATTGACCGTGGTGCGCCGCTCCTCGTCCATGATGCCGACCTTGAGCGTGTTGAGCGACAATCCGAGCACGCTCTCGACATGGCTGAAGATGGCATCGGTGAAGGCGACTTCCTCCGGCCCGTGCATCTTCGGCTTGACGATATAGACCGAACCCGCGCGCGAATTGCCGGGCCGGGCGGGATCGCGCTTCAGATCATGGATGGCGATCAGCGCCGTTATCATCGCGTCGAGCAGGCCCTCGGGAGCCTCGTTGCCGTCCCGGTCGAGGATGGCGGGGTTGGTCATCAGATGCCCGACATTGCGCACCAGCATCAGCGAACGGCCATGCAGCGTCATGGCCGAGCCGTCCGGCGCGGTGTAGCTGCGATCAGGGGCGAGGCGACGGGTGAAGGTCTTGCCGCCCTTCGAGACTTCTTCGGTGAGGTCACCCTTCATCAGGCCGAGCCAGTTGCGATAGGCCGCGACCTTGTCCTGCGCATCGACAGCGGCGATGGAATCCTCGCAATCCATGATCGTCGAGACGGCGGCTTCGAGGACGAGATCGGCCACCCCGGCCGCATCGGTCTTGCCGATGGCGTGATCGCGGTCGATGACGATCTCCACATGCAGCCCGTTGCGGCGCAGGAGCACGCCCGTCGGTGCACCCGCATCACCGGCATGCCCGGCAAATTGCGCCGGATCCATCAGGCCGCCAACCGTGCCGTCGGCCATGGTGACGCCGAGCGTGCCGTTCTCGATGCGGTATTCCTTCACATCCGCATGCGAGCCGCCGGCGAGGGGGAAACGGTCATCGAGGAATTTGCGCGCCCAGGCGATGACGCGGGCGCCGCGCTCGGGATCATAGCCCGAGCCCTGCGGCAGGTCGCCCATCGCATCGGTGCCGTAGAGCGCGTCATAGAGCGAGCCCCAGCGGGCATTCGCGGCGTTGAGCGCATAGCGCGCGTTCATCACCGGCACGACGAGCTGCGGGCCGGGAATATCGGCGATTTCCGGATCGACATTGCCGGTCTCGACCTCGAAATCCGGACCCTCGGGCACCAGATAGCCGATCTCGGCGAGGAAGGACTTGTAGGCGGGCAGATCGAAGCTCTGGCCGCGCCGGGCGAGGTGCCAGTCGTCGATCTGCTTCTGCAGCACCGCGCGCTTCTCCAGAAGCGCGCGGTTGCGCGGGCCGAAATCATGGATCAGGGCGGAGAGCCCGGCCCAGAACGCGTCCGGCGCGACGCCGGTGCCGGGAAGGGCTTCTTTCTCGATGAAGGCGTGGAGCGTCGCGTCGACGGCGAGGCCCTCGCAGGAAATCCGGTTCTCGGTGCTGGTCTGCGCGCTCATGGCGATCTCCCGAATGTTCGCGCCGTGATAGGTCCACGGCTGTATTGCGAAAGAGGATAGCGCGACACCTACCGTCCGCAATTTCAAAGATTGACTTTGATTTTTTCGATTTCGGAAACAAATGCGCACGAGCATCGTCCGCAGCCTTGCCAGAATCACCCTGCGGCGCCAGTTTGATCTCATGTCGCATGCCAGCCTCCTCGCTCCCGTCTTCGCCCAGGTCGCCATGACCTTCATCCTCCTCTTCTGGATGGGGCGCGAGCGCTACGGCGCCGTGTTCCGCAAGGAGGTCGAGGTCGACGACGTGGTCTATGGCGACGGGAAATGGCCGAAGAAGGTACGCCAGGTGGCCGCATCCTTCCATAACCAGCTCGAGATCCCGCAATATTTCTATCTCGCGAGCGTGATCGCGCTGGTGACGGCGACGGCGGGGCCGGTCTTCGTCGCCCTCGCCTGGGCCTTCGTGATCAGTCGCCTCGCCCATGCGGCGGTCCACGTCACCTCCAACGACGTGAAACTGCGCGGCCCGGCCTACATCCTCGGCGTCTTCATCCTGATGGCCATGTGGGCGGTTCTGGCTTATGGGGTGCTGACGGCGCCCGCCGGTGCCTGACGAACTGCAACACAGGTATATTCATGACACCCGCCGCCCGGCTTTCCGCCGCCATGGAGATCCTCGGGGATCTCGCCAGCCGTCACCGTCCCGCCGCGCAGGCCATTCGCGATTGGGGATTGTCGCATCGCTTTGCCGGTTCGAAGGACCGTGCCGCGATCGCCTCGCTCGTGCACGACACCCTGCGGCGGCGCGCGGGTG
>JBJHBI010000116.1:0-6313 GCA_050485405.1 Salinarimonadaceae bacterium | reverse complement strand
GAGGGCACGACCGCACTGATTCGCCTGCCGGACGCGCCCGAGGGTACCGATCCCGTGGCGCGGCTTCCCATCGGCGATATCGGCGAAGCGCGTCTCGTCCTCACGGACGAACTGATTCGCGAATCGCTGCGCCGGGGCACCGCCCCGACCGCCGACGACGCGGACGAAACCGAGGAATACGAGGCCGACGGCGACGACGGCTCCGACGTGGATGATGCGGACGAGGGTCCGGATCATCCCCATAACGACAACGCCAGCAAGTCCACGAAGGAGTGACCTCGATGGCCATCAGCGCCAACAGGCTTGAACTCTTGCAGATCGCCGATGCGGTCGCACGCGAAAAGGTGATCGACCGCCAGATCGTGCTCGCCGCGATGGAAGACGCGATCCAGAAGGCCGCCCGCGCCCGCTACGGCAGCGAGACCGAGGTCCGCGCCGAGATCAATCCGCGCACCGGCGAGATCGCGCTTTCGCGGCTGCTTCAGGTGGTCGAGGAAGTCGACAATCCGGCGATCGAGATCTCGCTCGACGATGCGCGCCAGCGCAATCCCGGCGCGCTGATCGGCGACTACATCGCCGAGACCCTGCCGCCCTTCGATTTCGGGCGCATCTCGGCGCAATCGGCCAAGCAGGTGATCGTGCAGAAAGTGCGCGATGCCGAGCGCGACCGTCAGTTCGAGGAATTCAAGGACCGCGTCGGCGAGATCATCAACGGCCAGGTCAAGCGCGTCGAATACGGCAACGTCATCGTCGATCTCGGTCGGGCCGAGGCGATCGTGCGCCGCGACGATCTGATCCCGCGCGAGACCTTCCGCCCCGGCGACCGGATCCGCGCCTATCTCTACGACGTGCGTCGCGAGACGCGCGGCCCGCAGATCTTCCTGTCGCGCACGCATCCCCAGTTCATGGCCAAGCTCTTCGGCCAGGAAGTGCCGGAGATCTACGACGGCGTCGTCTCCATCAAGGCGGTCGCCCGCGATCCCGGTTCGCGCGCAAAGATCGCCGTGATCTCGCGCGATTCCTCGATCGACCCGGTCGGCGCCTGCGTCGGCATGCGCGGCTCGCGCGTGCAGGCGGTGGTCGGCGAATTGCAGGGCGAGAAGATCGACATCATCCCCTGGTCGGAAGACGAGGCGACCTTCATCGTCAACGCGCTGCAGCCGGCGGAAGTCGTCAAGGTGGTGCTCGACGAGGATAGCGAGCGCATCGAGGTGGTCGTCCCCGACGAGCAGCTCTCCCTCGCAATCGGCCGTCGCGGCCAGAACGTGCGCCTCGCCTCGCAGCTCACCGGCTGGGATATCGACATCCTGACCGAGGCCGAGGAATCCGAGCGCCGGCAGAAGGAATTCAACGAGCGCTCCGAACTCTTCATGGAAGCGCTCGACGTCGACGAGGTCGTCGGCCAGCTCCTCGCTTCGGAAGGTTTCCGCTCGATCGACGAAATCGCCTATGTCGAGCTCGACGAGGTGGCCGGGATCGAGGGCTTCGACGAGGAGACCGCGCAGGAAATCCAGACCCGCGCCCGCGAATATCTCGAGCGCATCGAGGAAGAGAACGACGCCAAGCGCCGTGAACTCGGTGTCGCCGACGAATTGCGCGATCTCGACGGCATCACCACCGCGATGCTGGTCGCTCTCGGCGAGAACGACGTCAAGACGATCGAGGATTTCGCCGGATGTGCGACCGACGATCTCGTCGGCTATACGGAAGGCCGTGGCGCCGAAGCCGTGCGCCATGCCGGTTTCCTCGACGGTTTCGACGTCTCGCGCGCCGATGCGGAAGCCATGATCATGGATGCCCGCATCCGTGCCGGCTGGATCGAGGCGCCGGTCGCGGAAGAGGAAGCGGCCGAAGAGGATGCCGGCGAAGCCGGTGAGGGCGAGGAGAATACGACGCCGGTCGCCGAGGCGAGTGTCGATTCGGTCTTCGGCTCCGGTGAGAACGTGGAAACGAACCGGTGAGCGGGCCCTTCCGGGCCCCTCCGGTCGAGACGACCAACGACCGCCGGAAGGCGGTGAAGGAGGGTGGCGCGTGCCGCGTCGTGAACAACGTCGAACCTGTATCGCCACCCGCGAGGTGCGCGAACCCGACGAGCTCATCCGCTTCGCGGTGAGCCCGCAGGGCGACGTCGTTCCCGATCTCAAGGAGCGCCTTCCCGGTCGCGGCGCCTGGGTCAGCGCCCGGCGCGACGCGGTCGAGACCGCCTTGAAGCGCCGGGCCTTCGCCCGCGCCTTCAAGACTTCGGTCAATGCGCCGGCGGATCTCGCCGATCGCATCGAAGCCGATCTCGGTACCGATTTGCGCCAGGCACTCGCTCTGGCGAACAAGGCCGGATGCGTGGTCACGGGCTTCCACAAGGTGGAAGGCGCGATCGCATCCGGTGACGTCGTGGCGCTCATCCATGCGGCGGAAGCCGCAGCGGACGGGCGTCGCAAACTCGCACAGGCGCTGCGACGGCGCCTCGGCGACGGTGTGGAAACGGTCCCCGTGATCGATTTTCTCAACGGCGACGATTTGGATTTGGCTTTGGGCCGGTCTCGTGTGATACATGCAGCCCTAGTCGCGGGCGCTGGAAGCAGAGGCTTCCTCGAGCGCTGGCGGCGGCTATGCGTGTTTCGCGGATCCATCGCCATGTCTGACGCTCCTCGCGAGGAGGAGCTCAGCCCTGATGATAACGAACCCGCAGGATTGTGAGCGGAATGTCTGATACGAAGAACCCGGGCGACAAGACTCTTCAGGTGTCGTCCCCCAAGACGCTGACCCTCAAGCGCCGTGGCGAGCAAGGAACTGTTCGCCAGAGCTTCTCCCATGGCCGCACCAAGCAGGTCGTGGTCGAGAAGGTGAAGCGGCGTAGCGTCGGCCCTGGCGAGACGACGCGGGAGCCCGCGAAGGAGGCCGCCAAGCCGGCGGCGCCGCGAGCGGCTGCGCCCGCACCGGCACAGAACGAGGCACCGGCCCCGCGCCAGCCGGCTCGTCCCGGTCGCGGCGGCGGCGTCGTCCTGCGCACCTTGAGCGAGAGCGAGATCGACGCGCGTGCCGCGGCCCTCGCCGACGCCAAGCGTCGCGAGGAGGAGGACCGCCAGCGTCGCGAAGCCGAGGAACGTGCCCGCATCGAGGCGGAAGCACGCGCCAAGGCGGAAGCCGAAGCCGCGCGCAAGACCGAGGAAGAAGAGCGCAAGCGTCGCGAGGCGCAAGCCGCCGAAGCGCCGGCCGCAGACGCGGCACAGCCCGCGAGCGAGCCTCCCGCAGCGACGGTCACGGTCGAAGAGCCGACCGCATCCGCCGAGGCCGCACCTGCAGCCCGGCCCGTGCGCGACATGCGCAAGCCGCCGAGCCTCGACGATCTGGCCAAGCCCGAACCCGCTCCCGAGAAGCCGGCCGAGAAGGCCGCGGAAGCGAAATCGGGCAAGGAAGACGAGGCCGGCAAGGCGGCGGCACCTCGCACCGCCGCGAAGCCCGCTCCCGCACGCGCCCGCACCGTCGAAGAAGATGATGCACCGCGCGGTCGCAAGGGCGCTCCGAAGCTTCCGGCCACGCCGAAGACCCCCAAGGGCGCCGGCGACGATCGTCGTCGTGGCCGCCTCACCGTCACCAAGGCGCTTTCGGGCGACGAGGAGCGCACCCGTTCGGTCGCCTCCTTCCGTCGTCGCATGCAGCGTCTGACGGGCAAGGGCGCCTCCGAGCCGAAGGAGAAGATCTCCCGCGAGGTGATCGTTCCCGAGACGATCACTATCCAGGAACTCGCCAACCGCATGGCCGAGCGCGGCGTCGACGTGATCCGCCTGCTGATGAAGCAGGGCGCGATGCACAAGATCACCGACGTGATCGATGCCGATACCGCCCAGCTCGTCGCCGAGGAAATGGGTCACACCGTCAAGCGCGTGGCCGAATCCGACGTCGAGGAAGGCCTGTTCGCAGAGGCGGATCCGCCGGAGACGCTCTCCACGCGTCCGCCGGTCGTCACCATCATGGGCCATGTCGATCACGGCAAGACCTCGCTGCTCGACGCGATCCGCAAGACCAATGTCGTCTCCGGCGAGGCCGGCGGCATCACCCAGCATATCGGCGCCTATCAGGTGTCGAGCCCGAGCGGCGGCAAGGTCTCCTTCGTCGATACGCCCGGCCACGCCGCCTTCACGGCGATGCGTGCGCGCGGTGCGCAGGTCACCGATATCGTGGTGCTGGTCGTGGCCGCCGATGACGGCGTCATGCCGCAGACGATCGAAGCGATCAGCCATGCCAAGGCGGCCGGCGTGCCGCTCGTGGTGGCGATCAACAAGATCGACAAGCCCCAGGCCGATCCGCAGCGCGTGCGCACGGAGCTTCTCCAGCACGACGTGCAGGTCGAATCCATGGGTGGCGAGACGCTCGAATTCGAGGTTTCCGCCAAGACCCGTGACGGTCTCGGCGCGTTGCTCGAAGGTCTGCAGCTCCAGGCCGAGATCCTCGATCTCAAGGCCAATCCGGATCGCCCGGCCGAGGGTACCGTCATCGAGGCCAAGCTCGATCGCGGTCGCGGCCCGGTCGCCACCGTGCTCGTGCAGCGCGGCACGCTGAAGACCGGCGACATCGTCGTCGCCGGTTCGGAATGGGGCCGTGTGCGCGCCCTGATCAGCGATATCGGCGAGAAGATCGAGGAAGCCGGCCCCTCCATGCCGGCCGAGATCCTCGGCTTCAACGGCACGCCCGAAGCCGGTGACCGCGTCGCGGTCGTCGAGAACGAGGCGCGTGCTCGCGAGATCACCGAATACCGCGCCCGCCGCAAGCGCGACCTCCTGGCCGCACGTATCGGCGGCACCAGCCGCTCGCTCGCGGACATGATGCGCGACCTCAAGGAAGGCGCCGATCGGCAGGAATTCCCGCTCGTCATCAAGGGTGACGTGCAGGGTTCGGTCGAAGCGATCATCGGCGCGCTGGAGAAAGCCGGCAACGACGAAGTCAGTGCCCGGATCCTGCATGCGGGTGTCGGCGGCATCACCGAATCGGACGTCACCCTGGCGGAAGCCTCGGATGCCATCATCATCGGCTTCAACGTGCGCGCCTACAAGGAAGCACGCGAGCTCGCCGCGCGTAACGGCACCGAGATCCGCTACTACAACATCATCTACGATCTCGTGGACGATGTGAAAGCGGCGATGTCGGGCATGCTCGCGCCGACGCTCCGCGAGACGCGCCTGGGCGAGGCCGAGATCCTCGAGGTGTTCAACGTCTCCAAGGTCGGCAAAGTGGCCGGTTGCCGCGTGCTCGACGGCAATGTCCAGCGTGGCGCCCATGTCCGCCTGATCCGCGACAACGTGGTGATCCACGAAGGCAAGCTCAGCCAGCTCAAGCGCTTCAAGGACGATGCGCGCGAGGTGGTCGCGGGCCAGGAATGCGGTATGGCCTTCGAGAATTACCAGGACATGCGCAAGGGCGACGTGATCGAGTGCTACACCGTCGAAGAGGTGAAGCGCTCGCTGTAAGCGCAGGCGCACATACCGGCGCGTTTTCCGTGCCGGTATGACGATCGTTACCCGGATGCGGCGTCCGAACCGCCGCATTTCCGGATCATCACCGGTCCCCGGTATCGCGCGAGAACGCCTGCGGGCGGCGCGCGAACCGGCCCGGACGCAACCAGGATCAGGAGCGGAGGCGGCCATGCCGAAGCGTTTCGAATCGCGGGGCCCGTCCCAGCGTCAGCAGCGGGTGGCCGAGCTCATCCGCCACGCGCTCGCGGAAGTGCTCCAGCGCGGCGACATCGCCGACGACGTGCTCGCCAACCATATCGTGACCGTGCCGGAAGTGCGCATGTCGCCGGATCTCAAGCTCGCCACGGCCTATGTGATGCCGATGGGCGGGCAGGACGAAAAGCCGGTTCTGGCCGCGCTCGAGCGCCATCGCAAGCTTCTGCGCGCCGAAGTGGCGCGTCGCGTCAATCTGAAATACGCCCCCGAATTGCGCTTTCGCCGCGACGAGACCTTCGACGAGGCCGATCGCATCGAAGCGCTGCTGCGCACCGACGAGGTTCGCCGCGATCTCGACGCGCCTCCCCATGACGAAGACGGCGACGATGCCGACTCGCCCGGCTCGCGCAACGACTGATCCGCCTGCCCCGCCAAGCTCGACAATTCCCGCACAGGAACCCCTCATGTCCGACGAGACCCTCCCGCACGGCTCCCCTTCCGCCCAGGCCGACACGCCGCGCAGCGATGCCCCCGCGCGCCCGCGCAGCGGCAAGAATGGTGGCAAGAATGGTAGCAAACACGGCGGCGGGCGTCGCGGCGGGCGCGGCCAGCGTCAGGGCGATCGCCCGAAACGGCGTGACGTCAACGGC
>JBJHBI010000115.1:0-6415 GCA_050485405.1 Salinarimonadaceae bacterium | reverse complement strand
CGACATCGTAGTTCATGATGACCGGCGTCTGGTGCGGGAAGCGCTTGATGTAGTTCTTCTTGCGGAACTTCGCCGGATCCATGCCGAGCTCGCGCGCAGCCACTTCCACCAGCCGCTCGACGACGTAGGTCGCCTCCGGGCGCCCCGCTCCGCGATAGGCATCGACGGGCGCGGTATTGGTATAGACGCCGTCCACCTCCGCATAGATCGCCGGGATGTCGTACTGGCCCGAGAGCAGCGGCGCGTAGAGATAGGTCGGCACCGATGAGGAGAAGGTGGAGAGATAGGCGCCGAGATTGGCGATGGTATGCACTCGCAGACCGAGGATCTTGCCGTTGTCGTCGAGCGCGAGCTCGGCGCGGGTGACGTGGTCGCGGCCATGGGCGTCGGAGAGGAAGGCCTCGGTGCGGTCGGAATTCCATTTCACCGGGCGCCCGACCTTCTTGGAGGCCCAGACGCAGACCGTCTCCTCGGCATAGATGAAGATCTTCGAGCCGAAACCGCCGCCCACATCCGGCGCGATCACCCGCAGCTTGTTCTCCGGCGCGATGCCGATGAAGGCCGACAGCACGAGGCGGGCCACATGCGGGTTCTGGCTGGTGGTGTAGAGCGTGTAGCTGTCGGTCCCCATATCGTATTCACCGATCGCGGCGCGGGTCTCGATCGGGTTGGGGACGAGGCGGTTGTTGGTGATGTCGAGGGTGGTGACGTGCTTGGCCTTCTTGAAGGCCGCTTCCGTCGCATCCTTGTCGCCCAGATGCCATTCATAGACGGTGTTGTCGGGCGCGACATCGTGGACGACGACCTTCGATTCCCGGGCCTTGGCGGTCTCCGCGATGGCCGGCAGGGGCTTGTATTCGACCTCGACCGCCTCGGCGGCGTCGCGGGCCTGGGCGAGCGTCTCGGCGACGACGACGGCGACATGGTCGCCGACATAGCGCACCTTGCCCTGCGCGAGGGCGGGATGCGCGCCCGCCTTCATGGGTGAGCCGTCCTTGGAATGGATCATCCAGCCGCAGATCAGCCCGCCGATATTGTCGGCGGCGAGATCATCGCCGGTGAGCACGGCGAGCACGCCGGGCATGGATTCGGCCGAGGCCTTGTCGATCTTGACGATTTCGGCATGGGCATGTGGCGAGCGGACGAAATAGGCATGCGCCTGTCCCGGGCGGGTGAGATCGTCGGTATAGCGGCCCTTGCCGGTGATGAAGCGCTGGTCTTCCTTGCGGCGCACTGGGGCGCCGATTCCGGTACCGGTCATGACGTGTTCCTCCTCGGAGCGCTTCTTGCGCGAGCGCTTGGCGAAAAATGATCAAATGAGAGCGATCCCGCGCAGTCTCGGCGCGGCAAGGGGAAGATCGACAAAGAATGCGTGCGGCGGGGCGTGGTGATGCGCCCGGCGGGTAGTCCCGGCATCGCGCGGGCGCCTCATTCGGCGGCCTGACGCGTACCGCCACCCGTCATCGCCTTGGCGCCGGCTTCGACAGCGCGAACGATGTTGTGGTAGCCGGTGCAGCGGCAGATATTGCCTTCGAGCTCGTGGCGGATCGTCGCCTCGTCGAGGTCGGAACCGAGGCGGTTCACGATGTCGACGGCGGACATGATCATGCCCGGCGTGCAGTAGCCGCATTGCAGCCCGTGATGTTCGCGGAAGGCGGCCTGCATGGGATGCAGTTCGGCCCCGTTCGCGAGCCCCTCGATGGTGACGACCTCGCACCCGTCCGCCTGGACGGCGAGCATGGTGCAGGCTTTCACCGCCTTGCCGTCGACATGCACGACGCAGGCGCCGCACTGGCTGGTATCGCAACCGACATGGGTTCCGGTGAGGCGCAGATGCTCGCGGACGAATTGCGCGAGCAATGTGCGCGGATCGACATCGGCGCTCACGGATTTCCCGTTCACCGTCATCGTGACGCTGGCCATATGTTTCTTCCTCCTCTGGAACGCCGGACCGACCGGATGCCGGCGGCGTGGTATCGACATTTTTTTGGACGATCGACCGACCCGTCTGATCCGTCCGGTTTAGAAATCGTCAAAACAGAGTGTGAACCGCTAAAAATCGACGGTCAAGCGTCTCGTGATAAGACGAAAGACGTGTTTTTGCGCCGCACGCGTGCGAATCTGCGCTTTCCGTCCTTCGTGCGCGGCTTGCGCAGGGGCGCTGAGGCGCAGCAGGGGGTGCAGTTCTCGCCGCTGGCCCATTGGCAGCGGGGCGGATCGGGACCATCTTGCGCGAGAGGCAGAAAAAGAAATCCGGAGGATCACGAGGCCATGGCCCTATCCTGGCTCAAACGTCTGGGCGGACGCGCCACGGCATCCGCAACGGGTGACACCGCCCCGGATTCGAAACCGACAACCACCGGAACCGACATGTCCGAGCAAGCAAACACCGCGAGCAATACCACGCCCGGCAATTCCCGCCCCTGGCCGACGGAACTGCGCGTCTCGAAGGATCGCCGCACACTGACCGTGACCTATGACGACGGCGCGGCCTTCGCCCTGTCGGCGGAGTACCTGCGCGTCGCGAGCCCCTCGGCGGAGGTGCAGGGCCACAGCCCGGACCAGCGCAAGACCGTTCCCGGCAAGATCGACGTGCAGATCATGCAGATCGAGCCGCTCGGTAATTACGCCGCCAAGATCGTCTTCGACGACATGCATTCCACCGGCATCTATGGCTGGGACTATCTGCGCGATCTCGGCGAGAACCGGGAGACGCGCTGGCAGACCTATCTCGACGAACTCGCCGCCAAAGGACTCTCGCGGGAAGCACCGGGCAAACCGGCCTGATCAGCCCTCCCCGCACCGGCCTCAATCGCCGACATGCGTGCGGAAGCTCTCCGCGCCTTCCTCTTCCTGCGCGCGCAGAAGCGTGCGGGTCGCCTCGTCGATCTCGCGCTGGCGGTTCCACATCGCGGCATAGACGCCGCCGGCTTCGAGCAGATCCGTATGCGTGCCGCGCTCCACGATCACGCCCTTGTCGAGCACGATGATCTCGTCGGCCCCCACCACCGTGGAGAGGCGATGCGCGATGACGAGCGTGGTGCGGTCGCGTGAGACACGGTCGAGCGCGTCCTGGATTTCCTTCTCGGTGAAGCTGTCGAGGGCCGAGGTCGCCTCGTCGAGGATCAGGATCGGCGGGCTCTTCAGGATGGTGCGCGCGATCGCGACACGCTGCTTCTCGCCGCCCGAGAGCTTGAGCCCGCGTTCGCCGACCTGGGTATCGTAGCCTTCCGGCAGGCTCGCGATGAAATCGTCGATCTGGGCTAGGCGCGCCGCCTCGCGGATCTCTTCGTCGCGCGCATCCCAGCGCCCGTAGCGGATATTGTAGCCGATCGTGTCGTTGAACAGCACCGTATCCTGGGGCACCATGCCGATCGCCGCGCGCAGGCTCTTCTGCTGCGTCTGCGCGATATCCTGCCCGTCGATCAGGATGCGCCCGGATTGCGGTTCGTAGAAACGGAACAGCAGCCGCGAGATCGTCGACTTGCCCGCCCCGGAAGGCCCCACCAGCGCCACCGTCTTCCCCGCCGGCACGTTGAAACTGATGCCGCGCAGGATGGGCCGGTCCTCGCGATAGGCGAAGCGGACATCCTCGAAACGCACCTCCGCATCCGCGATCGCGAGCGGCTTCGCATCGGGCGCGTCGCTGATCTCGGGATTGCGGGAGAGGATCTTGAACATGTCGTCGATATCGATCACCGCCTGCTTGATCTGGCGATAGACCATGCCCATGAAATTGAGCGGCATGTAGAGCTGGATCAGCATGGCGTTGACCAGCACGAAGCTCCCGATCGAGGCATTGCCCGCCATCACGTCGCGCGCGGCCATCATCATCACCGTGACCATGCCGATGGTGAAGATCACCGCCTGCCCGCCATTGAGTACGGCGAGCGAGGTATAAGTCTGAGTGGAGGCGCGCTCGTAGCGGGCCATGGACGCGTCGTAGCGTTCGATCTCGCGGGATTCGGCGCCGAAATATTTCACCGTCTCGAAATTCAGAAGCGAATCGATCGCCTTGGTGTTGGCGTCGGTATCCGACTCGTTCATCCGCCGCCGGATCTCGATCCGCCACTTCGTCGCATAATACGTATAGGCGAGATAGGCCGCGACCATCACCGCCACGACGAAGGCGTAGAACCAGTTGAACTCCCAGGCCAGAATGCCGAGCACCAGCGCGAGTTCGAGAATGGTGGGGATCAGCGTGAGGATCATCAGCCGCGAGAGTTCCTCGATCGCGTTGCGACCGCGCTCCAGCACCCGCGTCAGCCCGCCGGTCTTACGCTCCAGATGGAAGCTCAGCGACAGGCCGTGCAGATGGGCAAAGAGCTGCGACGCGATCCGCCGCACGGCATGCATGGCGACCTTCGCGAACAACCCGTCACGCACCTGCGTGAACAAAGCCATGGCGATGCGCGCCGCGCCGTAGAGCGCGGTGAGCAGGAGCGGCGCGCCCCAGAGCCAGTGCAACGCGTCCTCGCGCGCAATCGAGGTCGCGTCGGAGGTTTCGGTGATCGCGACGAGCGCATCCGTCGCCCATTTATAGGTGAACGGCACCACCATCGTCGTGACCTTGGCCAGAACGAGCAGGCCGAAGGCGATGAAGACGCGGTTCTGCAGATCCTTGCGGCCATGGGGCCAGAGATAGGGCCAGAGCCGGAAGAAGGTGGAATAGAGCGAGGCCTGCCCGGGGGGCGGCGGTGTGTCGTTGGGTTGGTCGCTGGTCATGACGGCTCCGGAGGGAACTGAGGTGGATATGGCCGTCTCGCGCCGCGATGTCACCCTGCAATGGTCCAGTTTGTAGGAATTCCGCTTCGGAATACCCGTAAGTCCCCTTATGCCCATCGCGGCAGGGACTTGCTAAAGCGGCAACAACGCACGCAGATCGCGTTGTCCGCAGAGCAAGAAGAACCCGGAAAAAGTCTCCCCCATGGCCGATATCGTCTCCGAACCGCGCGTTCACCTGCAACACCAGCGCTTTCGCCTGCGCGCGTGGATACGCACGCGTCTCTGGGCGCAGGTGCTCGCGGGGATGGTGCTCGGCTTCGCGACGGGGATCGTACTGGGGCCGGATGTCGGCTGGCTTGCGCCGGAGATGTCCGACGCCGTCGGCCGCTGGCTCGCCTTGCCGGGCCAGATATTTCTCGGCCTGATCGCCATGGTGCTGGTGCCGCTGATCTTCACCTCGATCGTGGGCGGGCTGACCAATGCCGGCTCGGGGGCGGATCTGCGGGCGGTGGGGTCGCGGCTCGCCGGGTTCATCATCGTCACCACCGTCGCCGCGGCCTGGATCGGCGTCGCGCTCGCGCAATGGTTCAAGCCCGGAGCCGGCATGGCCGGCGCCTTCACGGGATTTGCCGCGAGCGAAGCCGATGCCCTGCCCGAACCCTCCGCCTCGCCCTTCGACGGGGCGCGCGCGCCCGACATCATCGCCGGCATCCTGCCGACCAATCCGGCCGCCGCGATCACCCAGGGCGACATGCTCGCCGTCGTCGTTCTCGCCGTGCTCGTGGGGCTGGCCTGCCTCCAGGTCGATCGCGACAAGATCGCGCCCTTCGTGCGCCTGCTCGACGCGCTGCTCTCCATCGCCATGGTGATCGTGAAATGGGCGATGTTCCTTGCACCCTTCGCCGTGTTCGGCCTGATGGCGCAGCTCGTGATGCGGATCGGGCTCGGGACGGTGGCCGGGATGTCGGCTTATGTGGGCACGGTGCTGCTCGGCCTCGCCATTCTGCTCGGGCTCTACATGCTGATCGTGATGCTGCTCGCGCGCGTCTCGCCGATCGCCTTCCTGCGCGATGCGGCGGGGACGCTGCTTCTGGCCTTTTCCACCTCGAGCTCCTCGGCGATCATGCCGATGACGATCACCACCGCGCGGATCATGGGGGTGCCCTCCTCGATCGCGAATATCGTAGTGCCGCTCGGTGCGACCATGAACATGGCCGGCACCGCGCTCTATCAGAGCGTCGCCATCATCTTCCTCGCGCAGATGGCGGGCATCGAACTCTCGCTGCCGCAGATCGCCCTGATCACGGGGACGCTCGTCGCCTCCTCGATCGGCGCGCCGGGAACGCCGGGGGTGAGCATCGCCATCCTCGTGAGCGTCGCGGCGGGATTCGGGATCCCGGTCGAGGGGATGGTGATCATCCTCGGCGTCGACCGCCTGCTCGACATGTCGCGCACCGCCGTCAACGTCACCGGCGACCTCGTCGCCTGCGTCACCCTGCGCGGCACGCTGGACGCGCCGGAGGCGGCGGGAGCGGCGGCGTGAGCCCAAAAGACAAGGGCCGCGGCGGCAGCGGCCCTCTCCCGAACGATTGACAGCCCCGGCCCGTGAGGCCCGGACGCTCCGCTCAGTAGCGGTAATGGTCGGGCTTGTAGGGGCCCTTCTGCGGCACACCGATGTAATCGGCCTGCT
>JBJHBI010000114.1:0-6439 GCA_050485405.1 Salinarimonadaceae bacterium | reverse complement strand
CACAACCTGCCTCGACAGGGCACTCGAAACAGAATTCAAGACTTGATCGCAAGGTGATCCGCCCCGCATTCGCGTGGGCCGCGCAGCGCGCAGCACCGTTTTCGAAACGCTGAGCGCGCCCGGCGTAAATTCTTCCGATAACGGCCCGGGCAGGGTGCCCGCACGAGCCGGCCTCCGTCATGCGGACGTCATCGCCATCGTGCATCCTGCGTAACGTCTCGGGCCGCGTCGTGCTCCGGGCATGTCCCGCGCGAATCGGTTGCCGCAAGATCATTTCGTTCAGTGTCCATCGCACTCCACGATCACCCTGCCGCACCGGTTCTCCGTCGCTTGCCCCGCATGGCGCGCCTGTTCGCCGAGTTTCCCTCGGCAAACGCCGCTCCGCCTCGCCTTATCGGGTTCCGCACAATCAATCGACGAGAACCAACATGCCGTCCGCCATCGAAACGATGCCGCTCGCGGTGCGCGCCAACAGCGCCGCGCCGTATCATACACGCCGAAAACCGCAGCCCCGCGATGCCGATGTGATCATCATCGGCGCCGGGGCCGCCGGGATCGCCGCCGCGCGCGCCCTGCGCCGCCACGGCGTCGATGCCCTGATCCTCGAGGCCCGCGACCGCCCCGGCGGCCGCGCCCAGACCATCCCGCTCGCCGGTCAGAACCTCGATATCGGCGCGCATTGGCTCCATGCCGCCGATGCCAACGCGCTGGTGCGTCACGCCCGCCGTCTCGGCCTGCGCCTCAGCGAAGCCTCGCAGGACCCGGTCCTCGTGACGCGTAACGGCGAACGCGCCGACCCGGCGAGCTACGCGGCCTTCATGAACCGCTGGGAGACCGTCTACGACGCCATGATCGCCCATCCGGGCAACAGCCCCGCCATGGCGGCCGATGCGATCTTCGCGCGCCTGAACGACGCGCCCTCGCCCTATGACGATACGATCCGCTTCCTGCACGGCCCGTTCGACAGCGGCGTCGGGCTCGAGACGATCGATGCGGCGGATTTCGCCGCGGCGAACGACGATTCGGATCTCTTCGTCGAGGGCGGCTACGGCGCGCTGATCGTGCGCCTCTCGCGCGGCCTCCCCATCCATTACGAAACGCCGGTGACGCGGATCGACTGGAGCGGCGCCGGTGTGCGGGTCGAGACGCCGCGCGGCACCCTCGAAGCCCGGGCCGTTCTCGTGACGGCGCCGCTGCCGCTGTTGCAGCGGGAGGTGATCCGCTTCGCCCCGCATCTGCCGGTCGAGATGCTCCAGGCGATCCATGCGATGCGCCCGGCGCTCTACGAGCATGTCGTGCTCTCCTGGCCGGATCACCCCTTCGACGATGCGATCAACCGCGTCGTGGCCTTCGAGGGAGATGCCCGCGACAATCTCGGCATGCTGGCCAATATCGACGGTGCGCATCTGCATTACGCCGATCTCGCGGCGCAGACCGTCGCCGCCTGTCCCGATCCCCGCGACCGGGCGGCCTTCGTTCGTGAATTCCTCGATGCACGTTTCGGTGCGAAGGCCCTCGCGCGTTGCGACGTGCTCGCCGCGAGTGACTGGGCGGGCGATCCGTGGACGGGTTGCGCCTGGATGTATGCCCCGGTCGGCGCCCATGCCGCCCGCGCGGCCCTGCGCCAGCCCGTGGGCGAGCGCATCCATTTCGCCGGCGAGGCCAGCTCGGCGACGCAATGGGGCACGATCGGCGGCGCATGGGGCGAAGGCGAGCGCGCGGCGGAGGAGATTCGCAGCCGTCTGCGCGGTCCGGCGGTCAAACCCGCCACCATCACGAAGCCCGTCACCATCACGAAGCCTGCAGTCGCGGCCTGAGGGTCGGAGAGGCGGGGCGCAGTGGCAGAGAAGAGACGAGCGGGCTCCGCTCAGGCGATCCGGCGGTCGCTCTCGCCCTTGCGGTCGCTCTCGCCCTCGCTAGCCGCATGCGTAGCGGCGGGATCGTGGCGGTCGGCCTCCGGGTCGATCAGCCGCAATACCCGCCGTGCGCGACACAGCTCCGCATGGTCCATCTCGGCGGTGATCTCGCGCAAAAGCTGCGAAGCCCGCCGCGATCCGCGCGCCGCGGCGTAGCGCAGCCAGACATATCCGTCGACGAGGCTCGCCGGCCGCCCCTGGCCGAGCGCGTAGATCCGCCCGATGCGATAAAAATCCTCGGGATCCTCAAAACTGATCCCGGCAATCCCGGCCCGGTAGACCGAATCCCGCTCCCCCCGATCCCCCATGCCAACCCCTCCGGCCAATCCAGATGCCCGGAGCATGCGGGACAATACTGATGAAAACGCTACCGAAGATAGTGAACTGAAGCTTGTTGATTTATCACAACCGCGTCCGCAGCCCCCATAATTCCGGGAAGAACGCGTGGTCGAGGACGCCTTTGAGGTAGCCGACGCCCGAGGAGCCGCCGGTGCCCTGGCGCATGCCGATGATGCGTTCGACCACGGTGAGGTGGCGGAAGCGCCACTGGCGCATCAGGTCTTCGAGGTCGACGAGCTCTTCGGCGAGTTCGTAGAGATCGAACCAGGTCTCCGATTCGCGATAGACGCGCTCCCAGATCGTGGCGGTCTCGGCGTCGAAGGCATGGGGCTCGCGCACGTCGCGCTCGAGGATACGGGCGGGGATCGGCAGCCCGCGCCGGGCGAGCAGGCGCATCGCCTCGTCATAAATCGAGGGCGCGTCATAGGCCGCCTTCAGCGGGTCGTGACGGGCGGGTTGATGGGCGTGCGGGCGCAGCATCAGCGCGTTCTTGGCGCCGAGCTTGAATTCGATCATGCGATACTGAAACGACTGGAAGCCGGAGGAGCGGCCGAGCTTGTCGCGGAAGGCGAGGTAATCGGCGGGCGTCATGGTGGAGAGCACGTCCCAGGCGCGCACCAGCTGCTCCTGGATGCGCCCGCAGCGCGCGAGTGCCTTGAAGGCAGGGCGCAGATCATCCTCGCGGATGCGCGCCATCGCGAAATCGAGCTCGTGCAGGAACAGCTTCATCCACAATTCCTGCACCTGATGGATGGCGATGAAGAGCGGCTCGTCATGCTGGTCCGAGAGGGGGTTCTGGGCCGCGAGCAGCGTGTCGAGATCGAGATAATCGCCATAGGACATGGCTTTCGAGAAATCGGTATGCACGTCGTCGCCGCTCATCTGCGATACTCCTCGCGGACTGCTCCAGCCGCCTGTTGTCACGAGATATTTAAAGCTTAAAATATCATGCGGAAGCCGTGAGCGGAACGTGCGCGCGGCGAAAATCGACGAGGCCTGCCGCGATGCTCGACCTGCGCGCCCATTTCTCCCGTTTTCTCGCCGCCGAGCCGGGGCGCATCCACCTCGCTGCGCATTCGCATCATTACTGGCCGGACGTGGCGCGCGACGCGCAGATCGAGGCCTGGGACGATGCGGCGCGGCTCGCGGACGGCAAATGGGGGCATGTGATGGGCCCGGTCTGGCGCGAGGCGCAGACGCATGTGGCGCGCGTGCTGTCGCTGCCCGATCCGGGGAGCGTGGTGTTCGGGCAGAACACCTTCGAATTCTGGCTGCGGCTGATCTCCTGCTTTCCCGCGCAGAAGAAGCTGCGGATCCTCGCGAGCGACGGCGAATTCCACTCCTTCACCCGGCTCGCCCGGCGGCTGGAGGAGGACGGGCTCGTCACGGTCGAGCGCATCGCCGCCGAGCCTTTCGCCGATTTCGCGCAGCGTTTCGCCGAACGCGCGGCGCAGGGCGGGCACGATATCGTGCTCTTCAGCCAGGTGCTGTTCAATTCCGGCTTCGCGCTCTCCGGGGAGGAAATGGCGCGGATCGTGGCTTCGGTGCCCTCGCCGGAAAGCTTCATCGTGATCGACGGTTATCACGGCTTCATGGCCGTGCCGACGGATATCTCGGGCCTGGCGGAGCGCGTGTTCTATCTCGGCGGCGGCTACAAATACGTGATGAGCGGGGAGGGGGCGGCCTTCATGCATTGCCCGCCGGGTCATGGCCCGCGTCCGCGCGCGACGGGCTGGTACGCCGCCTTCGCAGCACTCGAGACCTGCCAGGACGGGCCGGTCGGCTATGCCGAGGACGGCTACCGCTTCATGGGCGCGACCTTCGATCCGAGCGCGCTCTATCGCTTCAATGCGGTGATGCGCTGGCTCGAGGGGCTGGGCATCGGGGTCGATGCGATCCACACCCATGCGCACGCGCTGCAACGCGCTTTCGTGGCCGAGCTCGAATCGCGCGGGGCGGCGTTGCGGGAGGCGGATCTGCTGCTGCCGCTCGCGCAGGAACAGCGCGGCAATTTCCTCACCTTCCGCCGCGCGGATGCCCAGGCCCTGCACGAGCGCCTCGCCGCAGGCAAGGTGATCACGGATGTACGCGGTGACCGGCTGCGGGTCGGTTTCGGCATCTATCACGCCGAGGAAGACGCGGTGAAGGCGGGCGAGGCGGTGGCGGCCCTGCTGCGCGGCTGACCGGTTCAGGCGACGATATCGATGAAGGCCCGGCCCGCGCGGTCCTCGATCTCGACGAGCCAGAGATCGGGGTCGAAGCGGATCTCGCGCTGCATCTTCTCTTCGACATCCGGGCTCGGCACCGCCTCCAGCAGGCGGGTAAAGAGGCGCTCTGCCCCGCTTTCGTCGTCGACGAGGCTCTGCGGCGCCGGGCCGTAGAGATCGGCGGTGCCGTCTAGGCGGTCGATCTTGACGAAGACGGCGCCGGCCTCCGCCGCCCCGCGCCGGCGCAGCACCGCGACAACGTTCTCCACGCCGCATCGCCGGATCAGGGCGGTCACGAAGAAATCAGAGCGCAGGCGCAAACGGTGGCTCCTCTCGCGTGATCAGACCCGCGCGCGACGCCGGCCGTCCGGCGGATTACTCGATCGCGATGCCGGATTCGCTTGCGAGCGCCTGCGCCGTCGCCGGAACGAGCTGCCCCGTCACGGTCAGGCCCTGATCGCTCTCGAATCGTTCGATCGCTTCGCGGGTCATGGGGCCGTAGAGCCCGTCCGCCGTCAAGGGGCCGTAGCCGAGGCTGTCGAGGGCGCGCTGGGCGCTCGCGATGGCCGCATCCGATCCCGTCGGGCCGGTCGAGCCGGTGCGGGTGGGGCCGTCACCATCGGCGAGGAGGGCGGCGATGGAACTGCGGGCCTCTCCCGAGGTGGCGCCGGATTCGGAGGCCTCCGGGCGCGACGGCGGTACCGGTGCGGCGAGGAGGTCGTCGATGGAACTCGGTGCGCCCGCATCGCGTGACGGAGGAATGATGGGTGCGACGGGCACATTCGTGCCGCGCGCCGCGGAAGCGCTCGCGTCGCCGGAGGAGGGGGGCGGGGAAGCGGCCTGCCGGGGCGCGTCGTTCGTGCCCTGTGTCGTCGCGGGCGACGCCGCCGGTGCGGGCGCCTGGAGGCTCGCGCGCTCCTGTGCCGCGCCGCCGCTGAACAGGGGGGCGGGATGGGGGGCGTTCTGGAGGGTGAGGGCGTTGACGCTGACCGCCGTCAGCGCGGCGGCGAAGATCACGCCGCCCAGCACGGCTCCCGGATTGCGCGCTGCCAGCGCCGCGAGCCGACGCGGCCATTGCGCACCCTGATGAGCGCGCCGCCTCCCCGTGTTGCGCGTGTTCCGCACACCCCGTCCCGTTCTCACCGCCATACCGTCACGCACTGCGCTTGTACTCCGTATCCCTGTCGCGGCCACCGGTCTGGTCCGGGGCTCGGCCTGTTTCTTCTACGCTCTCGTCCCGAGCCGGATCGCGTTGCGCACGTTGGCGCGCGGCGGTGTGGATCGGGATCGGCGCCCGGGCCTCCTCGCGGGCCTCTTCGCCGCAATCGAGGGGGATCTCGACGCTGACGAGCGTGCCGGCATCCTCGCCGCTCTCGATGGAGAGGCTGCCGTCATGCAGCCCGACGAGACCACGCACGACCGACAAGCCGAGGCCCGTCCCCTCATGCGTGCGGTCGTAATTGCCGCTGCCGCGTCCCCCGCCGGCCTGGAAGAACGGGTTGCCCAGCTGGGCGAGATCCTGCGCGCCCACACCTATCCCCGTGTCGGAAATCGTGATGCGCATGCGCCGTGCATCGGCGCGAAGGCCGAGGCCGACACGTCCGCCATCCGGCGTGAACTTCACCGCGTTGGAGAGCAGGTTGAGCAGGATCTGGCGGCAGGCGCGCTGGTCTGCCGTGATCCCGGGCAGTTCCTGCGGAATGTCGAGGTCGAGCGCGATGTTGCGGCTCTCGGCCTTGAGGCGGATGAGTTCGACGCTGCTGCGCGCGAGCGCCGCCATGTCGAAGCGCGTGGGGTTGAAGTCGAAATTGCCGCTCTCGATCTTCGAGATGTCGAGCAGGGCATTGACGACATCGAGCAGGTGATGCCCCGATTCGCCGATGATACGCGCATAATCGCGCCGCTGCTCGGCATCGAGATAGCTCATGCTGTCGGAGGCCAGGATCTCGGAGAAGTCGATGATCGCGTTGAGCGGCG
>JBJHBI010000113.1:0-6909 GCA_050485405.1 Salinarimonadaceae bacterium | reverse complement strand
TGGCGCCCTCGGGAACGTGCACGTGGATGTCGCGCTTGTCGAAGGATGGCGGCTCGATGCCGAAATCGATCGCCCGCGAACGCACATAGGATGCGGCGGCGGAAATCGATTCCTTCATCACGTCGCGAAGATTGCCCGTGACAGTCATCTTGCCCTTGCCGGGCATCATCACGCCCTCGATCGTGAGCAATTCGCCCCCGACCTCGGTCCAGGCGAGCCCGGTGACCACGCCGACCATGTCCTCGGCCTCGACTTCGCCGAAGCGGAATTTCGGCGCGCCGAGATAATCCGACATGTTGGACTCGGTGACGACGACCTTGTCGATCTTCTCGGTGAGGATCTTCTTGACCGCCTTGCGCACGAGATTGGACAGCTCGCGCTCGAGATTACGCACGCCCGCTTCGCGGGTGTAGCGGCGGATCAGGAGCAGCAGCCCGCCATCGTCGATCGCCCATTCCTCGGCCTTGAGGCCATGCTTCTTGATGGCCTGCGGGATGAGGTGGCGACGCGCGATTTCCTGCTTCTCGTCCTCGGTGTAACCCGCGATGCGGATCGTCTCCATACGGTCGAGCAGGGGCGCCGGGATGTTGAGCGTGTTGGCCGTGGTGACGAACATCACGTTGGACAGATCGTATTCCACCTCGAGATAGTGATCGGCGAAGGTGGAATTCTGTTCCGGATCAAGCACTTCGAGCAGGGCTGCGGACGGATCGCCACGGAAATCCTGGCCCATCTTGTCGATCTCGTCGAGCAGGATGAGCGGATTGATCGTCTTGGCCTTGCGCATCGACTGGATGATCTTGCCCGGCAGCGAGCCGATATAGGTGCGCCGGTGGCCGCGTATCTCGGCCTCGTCACGCACGCCGCCCAGCGACATGCGCACGAATTCACGCCCGGTCGCCTTCGCGATCGACTTGCCGAGCGAGGTCTTGCCGACACCCGGAGGGCCGACGAGGCACAGGATCGGACCGGTCAGCTTGTTGGCGCGCTGCTGCACGGCGAGATACTCGACGATGCGCTCCTTGACCTTGTCGAGACCGAAATGATCGGTATCGAGCACGCCCTGCGCCGCGTTGAGATCCTTCTTCACCTTGGAGCGCTTGCCCCAGGGAATGCCGAGCATCCAGTCGAGATAATTGCGCACGACGGTGGCCTCGGCCGACATCGGCGACATCTGACGCAGCTTCTTCAGCTCGGCGGTCGCCTTTTCGCGCGCCTCCTTGGAGAGCTTCGTCTTGTTGATGCGCTCCTCGAGCTCGCCGAGCTCGTCGCGCCCGTCCTCGTCGCCGAGTTCCTTCTGAATGGCCTTCATCTGCTCGTTCAGATAGTACTCGCGCTGCGTCTTCTCCATCTGGCGCTTGACGCGCGTGCGGATGCGCTTCTCGACCTGGAGCACCGAAATCTCGCTCTCCATCTGGCCGAGAACGCGCTCGAGGCGCTCCGCCACGGTGGGGAGTTCGAGGATTTCCTGCTTCTCGGAGACCTTCACCGCGAGATGCGAGGCGACGGTGTCCGCGAGCTTGGCCGGATCGTCGATCTGCGAGACGGCGGCGACGACCTCCGGGGAGACCTTTTTGTTGAGCTTGACGTAGCCTTCGAACTCGTTGAGCACCGAGCGAGCGAGCGCCTCGGCCTCGATCCGGTCCCCCATATCGTTGGGCAGAACCGTGATGCGGGCTTCGTAATATTCTTCATTAGGCACGTATTCGTCGATGCGCGCACGCCCCGCCCCTTCCACGAGCACCTTGACGGTGCCGTCCGGGAGCTTGAGGAGTTGCAGCACGCTCGCAATGGTGCCGACCTTGTAGATACCGTCAGCGGAGGGATCGTCTTCCGTCGCGTTGATCTGGGTGGCGAGAACGATGTGCTGATCGTTCTTGACCACCTCTTCGAGCGCGCGGATCGACTTTTCCCGACCAACGAACAGCGGCACGATCATGTGGGGAAACACCACGATGTCGCGCAGGGGAAGAACCGCGTAGACGCCCTCTGTACCGGGCTCGATCGGGGTGCGGTTTTTCGACTGTGTCATAAACGACGTCCTTTGGGCTCATGAACGTCCAGCCGTTTCCACGAAAGCGTCTTCGTGCTGGACGGGCTTCCCGCGAGTACGCCTCACGGGAAACCTGCTGACCGCCACCTTGCATGAAGCATGGCGATCGGGATTACCGTAAAATGGCGTCCGACCCCGGACATTTCAAGCGCATGACGAACCGTGCCGGGAGCCCCGGCACGACCCGCCCCGCCCGGATCACGCGCTCGCCGATTGCGACGATTCGCTGCCGCGATCGGCATGGATGATCAGCGGCCCGGCCTTGCCCTCGACGGTTTCCGGGCTGATCACCACCTGCTCCACCGATTCCATGCCCGGCAGATCGTACATGGTGTCGAGCAGGATGGCCTCGAGGATGGAGCGCAGACCGCGCGCGCCGGTCTTGCGTTCGATGGCCTTGCGCGCGATCAGGCTCAGCGCCTCCTCCTGGAAGGTGAGCTGCACGTCTTCCATCTCGAACAGGCGCTGATACTGCTTGACGAGCGCGTTCTTCGGCTCGCTGAGGATCTGGATGAGCGCTTCCTCGTCGAGATCCTCGAGCGTCGCGAGCACGGGCACGCGGCCGACGAATTCCGGGATGAGGCCGAATTTCAGAAGATCCTCGGGCTCGACCTCGCGGAAGATCTCGCCCATGCGGCGATCGTCGGGACCCGAGACCTGCGCGCCGAATCCGATCGAGGTGCCCTTGCCGCGGCTCGAAATGATCTTGTCGAGACCGGCGAAGGCGCCGCCGCAGATGAAGAGGATGTTGGTGGTGTCCACCTGCAGGAATTCCTGCTGGGGATGCTTGCGCCCGCCCTGCGGCGGAACCGAGGCCACCGTGCCCTCCATCAGCTTCAGGAGAGCCTGCTGCACACCCTCGCCCGAAACGTCGCGGGTGATCGAGGGATTGTCGGACTTGCGCGAGATCTTGTCGATCTCGTCGATATAGACGATGCCGCGCTGGGCGCGCTCGACATTGTAATCCGAAGCCTGGAGGAGCTTGAGGATGATGTTCTCGACATCCTCACCCACATAGCCCGCCTCCGTCAGCGTGGTGGCATCGGCCATGGTGAAGGGCACGTCGAGAATGCGCGCGAGGGTCTGCGCGAGCAGCGTCTTGCCCGAGCCGGTCGGCCCGATCAGCAGGATGTTCGACTTCGCGAGCTCCACCTCGGCATGCTTCTGGGCATGGGCGAGACGCTTGTAGTGGTTATGCACCGCGACGGAGAGAACCTTCTTCGCATGCCCCTGCCCGATCACGTAATCGTCGAGGACGTTGCGGATTTCCTTCGGCGTCGGCACACCGTCGCGGGACTTGACCAGCGAGGTCTTCGATTCCTCGCGGATGATGTCCATGCACAGTTCGACGCATTCGTCGCAGATGAAAACGGTGGGACCCGCGATCAGCTTGCGCACTTCGTGCTGGCTCTTGCCGCAGAACGAGCAGTAAAGCGTGCTCTTCGAATCGTTTCCGCCAGCCTTGCTCATACCATCTCTCCAGTTTCCGGCGCCGCTTCGCATCGACGACCGGCATTCTCATCATATAAGCACCGAACTAACAAAATGTAGCTCGAAACATAGAACCACAGGTGGTGGTGCATCAAACGCCGAATCCGATGCAATCACGCTGCGCGTCCTTGATCAATAGGTCAAGCACACCGGGGAGCGATTTCTCCCCGATGTTTAGGGACCTGTCGTCGCACGGAGCGACCCGACGGCGCGGCCGCGATGACCACGCGGGCATCGACGGGCCTCAGCCCTCCGCTTCCGCGCGCTTGCTGATCACGTCGTCGATCAGCCCGAATTCCTTGGCGGCTTCCGCCGTCATGAAATTGTCGCGCTCCAGCGCCTGCTCGACGGCGGCGAGATCGCGGCCGGTATGCTTCACGTAGATCTCGTTGAGGCGGCGCTTGAGCGCCTCGATCTCACGGGCATGGATGAGAATGTCCGTCGCCTGCCCCTGGAAGCCGCCGGAGGGCTGATGAACCATGATCCGCGCATTCGGCAGGGCGAAACGCTGGCCGGGCTCGCCGGCGCAGAGCAGGAGCGAGCCCATCGAGGCGGCCTGGCCGACGCAGAGCGTCGAGATCGGGCAGCGGATGAACTGCATCGTGTCGTAGATCGACAGGCCCGAGGTCACCACGCCGCCGGGCGAGTTGATGTAGAAGGAGATTTCCTTCTTCGGATTTTCCGCCTCGAGGAAGAGCAGCTGCGCCACGACGAGCGATGCCGTGTGATCCTCGACCGGCCCGGTCAGGAAGATGATGCGCTCGCGCAGAAGGCGCGAATAAATGTCGAAGGAACGCTCGCCACGGCTGGATTGCTCCACGACCATCGGCACCAGCGTGCTGTTATAGACCTCGATCGGATCTCTCATCGTTTCACCGCTCCTGAAAATTAGGCCGCGCCTGATGAGGGCGCGGCCAGAGATAGTCATAGTCTAGGGTCGTGGCTGGCCGCAATCCAGACTGAAATTACCGTAACCGAGCATCGCGGCGCCGAAGGTCAGGAGATCAGTCCCCGGACTTGTCTTCGGCTTTCTTCGCCTTGGCGCGGGGCTTCTTGGCGGGAGCCGCCTCGTCGCCCTCGGCCGGTTCGGCCTTGGCCTTCGCCTTGGCAGCCGGCTTGGACTTCGTGGCGCCCTCGTCGTCGGACCCGGCTTCCGCCTTGTCGTCGGATTTGGCCTTGCCCTTGGCGGCCTTGGCCTTGGCCTTCGGCTTCTCCTCGGACGCGGCTTCGTCCTCGTCATCGGAGAAGAGCGTGTCGCGATCGACCTTCTCTTCCTCGACCTTCACCTCGGTGAGGATATGGTCGACGACCTTCTCCTCGAAGATCGGGGCGCGGATCTCGGCGAGGGCCTGCGGGTTCTTCTGGTAGAATTCCCAGACCTGCTTTTCCTGGCCCGGGAACTGGCGAACACGCTCGACCAGGCCCTGCGTCACCTCGTCGTCGGTGACCTTGACTTCGCCCTTCTCGCCGATCTGGGCGAGGACGAGGCCCAGGCGCACGCGGCGCTCGGCGATCTTGCGATACTCGGCCTTGGCCTCTTCCTCGGTCGTGCCGTCATCCTCGAAGGTCTTGGAGTTGTTCTGCAGATCGGCCATGACCTGCGACCAGACGGCACCGAATTCCTGTTCGACCAGGCTCGGCGGCAGGTCGAAATCATATTTCTCGTCGAGCGCGTCGAGGAGAGCCTTCTTCACCTTGCGGCGCGACTGGGCGTCGAGATCGCGCTTCACGGCCTCGCGGATCGCCTCTTTCATCTTGTCGAGGGATTCCATGCCGAACTGCTTGGCGAGTTCGTCGTCGATCTTCGCTTCGGCGGGGGCCTGGACGTCCTTCACCGTGACGGCGAAGCTCGCCTCCTTGCCGGCGAGATGTTCGGCGCCGTAATTCACCGGGAAGGTGACGTTCACCGTCTTCTCGTCACCGGCCTTCACGCCGACGAGTTGATCCTCGAAGCCCGGAATGAAGGTGTTCGAGCCGAGATCGACCGAGATATCCTGCGCGGTGCCGCCCTCGAAGGCCTCACCGTCCATGGTGCCGACGAAATCGACGATCACGCGGTCACCGCTCTCGGCCTTGCGCCCCTCGGCGCTGTCGAAAGTGCGGTTCTGCGCGGCCATGCGCTGGAGCGTCTCGTCGACTTCCTTGTCGGTGACTTCCGCGACGGGCTTGCGCACCGTGATGTCGGACATGTCCGCGAGTTCGAATTGCGGCAGCACTTCGAGCGCGACCTTGAAGGTGAGATCGGCCTTGGCGTCGAGCGCCTTCTCCATCTCGTCCTTGTCCTCGGGGAACTCGTAGCGCGGCTGGCCGGCCGGCTTCAGCGCGTTCTCGTCCACGATCTTGCGCTCGGCTTCGCCCACCAGCGTCTGCACCATGTCGGCCATGACCGAACGGCCATAGAGCCGGCGCAGATGCGCCACCGGGACCTTGCCCGGGCGAAACCCGTTGATCCGCACACGATCCTTCAGGGAAGAGAGCTCGCTGGTCAGCCGCTCCTCCAGCTCCGAGGCCGGCAGAACCACCTGGAACTCCCGCTTCAAACCCTGCGACAGCGTCTCCGTCACCTGCATCTTCAAAAACCCGTTTTCTTGCCTCGTGAGCCGGTGCGGGCGGAGCCTGCACCGGGGCGAGCCCCTAACATGTCGGGCGCGCCGACGGAAGGAGCAGTCCGGAGATACCGCGCAATCATGGCGAGGATGGTGCGGGCGGAGGGATTTGAACCCCCACGACTTGCGTCACTGGAACCTAAATCCAGCGCGTCTACCAATTCCGCCACGCCCGCGCAGGCGACGTCGGCCACCCTGCTCTCCGGTTTCGCGGCTCTATATCACGGTTGAAACGCCATGCATCAAAAAAGTTGCACATCCGGCGCAGGAGAAGACGAACGCGCAATGCCCGCGTCAGGCATCGGTGAGCAGATTGTAGATGATGGCGACGACCACGGCGAGGCCGATCGAGAGCGCCGTGAATGCGGCGGGAGCGTCGTAGCGGATCAGCAAGGCGGCGACGATCGCGATCGCGCACACGCTCATGAGAAGATGAAACATGGCCCCGAAACTCCTGCACCCTGTTCCGGAACGGCACGAGACCGTCCGATCCGGGACGTCGACAAAATGCGAAAACGCCGAGTGCAAGGATGGTACCAGACACGCAATTAAGAATTAGTATTGCTTCGAGGCCGGGCACCGGACGGACCGGACGGCCCGGTCTCGCGGCGTGTTTCGCACCCCGCTCGTCGCGAGACAGCGGCACTTTTGATGCGCCGCCGCCACCTTTGCCCGCCCCGAAGCAACCAGGTCGAACCGAGATCAGGCTCAGTCGTTGCCGATGATGCCAGCTTCGCGAGCAGCCTCGTATTCCTCTTC
>JBJHBI010000112.1:0-6910 GCA_050485405.1 Salinarimonadaceae bacterium | reverse complement strand
TCGCGCGGGGCTTCGGTTTGTCGGAGGCGGTGATCGGCCTGACCATCGTCGCGATCGGCACCTCGCTGCCCGAACTCGCCACCGCCGTGATCGCCGCCTGGCGCCGGCATGCGGATGTCGCCTTCGGCAATATCGTGGGCAGCTGCATCTTCAACATCTTCGGCATTCTCGGCGTCACGGCCCTGGTGATGCCGCTCGCGGTGCCGGCCGAAATCGCCCTGTTCGACGTCTGGATCGCCGCCCTCGCCGCCATCGTCTTCGTCATCTTCGCCATGACCGGCTGGCGCATCGGGCGGCGGGAAGGCGCGGTACTGGGCCTGCTCTACGTCGCCTATATCGCGATCCAGTTCTCGCCGGGGCTGCGGGGCATGATCGGGCTGGGGTGAGGGGGGAACAGTTCCGAAGTTACACTACTATAAATTGAGTAATTATAGTATTGCAATTTAAAAATTTCTGACTATTATGACTTTGCGTGGTTGCGGGAACTTGCCGCATGAATCTGGATACGAAAGCGTTTCTTGAAGCTTACGCGGATCATTCGGATCTGTTGACGCTGATCATTATTTGCTCGGGCGCCGTCGGCGCGGCTCTCATGGCGCTCATGCTGATCTTCTGGCGGAGCAAAACCGAACTCGAGCTTCGCTACGCGTTTCTCGGGGATCTGCGCGAAGATCTGAGGCGGTCATTCGCCGCCGCAAACCGCGTTCTTCGCAAGTCCGATCTGCCCGAACCTCTGCGTCGCATAATCCTCTTTCTCGTTTCCGGCTATGCCGACCAGTCACGTGGCAAGGCCTTTGCTGATCTTATGCTCGACCATGTCGCAGCGGGCGATGGCGACGTCTATACGCCTTCCGAAGACGGGATCAGCACCGCCATGGAAGAACTGTTGCGCAGGGATCCGGAACTCGCAAAGGAAGTTCATGGCATCTTGGCTAATCTGTCCTTCGGGCTGATGATGTTGAACAATATCGAGCGCGTTCGCGTGCGTCGTCTGGAAGCCGAAACGGCGCGCGCTCCTGATATGCTCCTGCATCGTCTGGCAGGTATCATCAAGCGCGATAAGGAAGATAGCCCGCGCCCGGACGGCGACGGGCTGCGTGCAATCTGACGCGCTGTTGCCGTCACGCGCAGGCGGGAGCGCACTCGCCCCCGCCTGCACTTTCAAACACTCACCGCATCGTCGGAATGACGAACTCTGCGCCGTCCTTGATGCCCGACGGCCAGCGGGAGGTGACGGTCTTGGTCTTGGTGTAGAAGCGGATCGCGTCGGGGCCGTGCTGGTTGAGATCGCCGAAGGCCGAGCGCTTCCAGCCGCCGAAGGTGTAATACGCGATCGGCACCGGGATCGGCACGTTGATACCGACCATGCCGACATCGACCTGCGCGGCGAATTCGCGGGCGGCGTCGCCGTCACGGGTGAAGATCGCGACACCGTTGCCGTATTCGTGATCGTTGGCCAGCGCGAGACCTTCATGGAAGCTCTTGGCGCGCACCACTGAGAGCACGGGGCCGAAGATCTCTTCCTTGTAGATGCGCATGTCCTTGGTCACGTTGTCGAACAGGCAGCCGCCCATATAGAAGCCGTTCTCGTAGCCCTGCATGGTGAAACCGCGCCCGTCGACGGCGAGCGTCGCGCCTTCCTCGATGCCGATCTCGACGTAATCCTTGATCTTGTCGAGATGGGCCTTGGTGACGACCGGGCCGTAATCGGCGCTCGGATCGGTCGAGGGGCCGATCTTGAGGGATTCGACGCGCGGGATGAGCTTCTCCATCAGCCGGTTCGCCGTCTCTTCACCCACCGGCACCGCCACGGAAACCGCCATGCAGCGCTCGCCTGCCGAGCCGTAACCGGCGCCGATCAGCGCGTCGACCGTCTGGTCGAGATCGGCATCGGGCATGATGATCATGTGGTTCTTCGCGCCGCCGAAGCATTGCGCGCGCTTGCCGGAGGCGGTGGCGCGGGCATAGACGTATTCGGCGATCGGCGTCGAGCCGACGAAGCCCACCGCCTTGATGTCGGGATCGTCGAGCACGGCATCCACGGCTTCCTTGTCGCCGTTGACCACGTTGAGAATGCCCGCCGGCAGACCCGCCTCGATCATCAGCTCGGCGAGCCGCATCGGCACGCCCGGGTCGCGCTCCGAGGGCTTGAGGATGAAGGCGTTGCCGCAGGCGATGGCCGGGGCGAACTTCCACATCGGGATCATGGCGGGGAAGTTGAACGGGGTGATCCCGGCCACGACGCCCAGCGGCTGGCGCATGGAATAGATGTCGATGCCCGGGCCCGCCCCCTCGGTATATTCGCCCTTCATCAGATGCGGCACGCCGAGCGAGAATTCGCAGACTTCGAGCCCGCGCTGGATGTCGCCCTTGGCATCGGGGACGGTCTTGCCGTGCTCGCGGGCGAGCAGTTCGGCGAGTTCGTCGTAATCGCGGTGCAGGAGTTCGATGAATTTCATCATCACCCGCGCGCGTCGCTGCGGGTTGACGGCGGCCCAGGCCGGTTGCGCGGCTTTGGCGTTCTCGACCGCAGCGCGGATCTCGGCGGTGCCGGCGAGCGCCACACGCGCGCGCACTTCGCCGGTCATGGGCTCGTAGACGTCGGAGAAGCGCCCCGATTGCCCGGCGACATGCGCGCCGCCGATGAAATGTCCGTAAGTCTTCATGCGTTTCCCTCCCGGAAATCCTTCAGGCCTCGACCGTCTGTTTGCGGCATTTCGGCATTGGATAAAACCGTATTCCCCCGTCGCGGACCGTGCAAGTTCGGCAATGCGCGCCGTGCCGGAATGCCATTGCGGATGCGATACCGCCCCGCCATCGACGGGATGACGGGGCGGTATTGAGCAGCGACGCGTGCGCGCGACGGATCAGTTACGGCGCACCACATAGACCGTGGCGCCGAGCCCGATCGCGGGCAGATGCGGGCCGTGGGCGTCTTCCAGGATGGTGACGCTGCCCGCCTTCTCGGCATCGCGCAGCTTCCCCTCGAAGGCCGGATCCTCGAGCGTGTGATCGTTGAGCGAGACCACGAGCAGGCCGCCCGTATCGAGAGCGGCGAGAGCGCCGTCGAGCGCCGTGACCGGGGCGGCACCCGCACCGATCGCGCCCACCGCGACGATCGCGGCATAGCCTTTCGCGCGGTCGTCGAAGGGGTTGTCCGGATCGCAGACCCGGAGATCGCGATAGGCGTTCTTCTCGCGCGCGACGTCGAGCATGCCCTGCGAGATATCGGTCCCGTCGATATGGCTGAAACCGGCCTCCTTCAGGGCGAGGCCCGACATTCCGGTGCCGCAGGCGAAGTCGAGCAGCGGGGCCGATTTGTCGCCGAGATGGCGGCCGAGCGCCTCTGCGCAACGGGCCGGGGTGCGGTAGTCGTTGTCGACGAGATCCGCATCATAGCTCTTGGCCCAGTCATCATAGTAACGGCGCATTTCCTCGCCGCCGTCGACGGAATAGATATTGTCGAGAAAGGCACTTTCGCGCGCCATGTCGTTCTCCGTATCTGTTGGCTGGATGAGCAAGGATGTAGCAATTGCATAACGAATTGGCAAATCGCTCCGCTGCGGCAATCCTGGGCTGCTGTAAAAATGCTTCCGATATTCTTCTCATATCAAAAAGTGAAAATTAGTATTTTCAGGTACAACCGACAGTGAAACTCCGCGGCTCTCTTGGCAGGCAAGCTATGCAATTTTGAGTTTTCTCGGGAAACTAACGTCTATTTTTGGGAAATAAAAAAACAAACGTATTATTTATCTTTCTCGGTTTGAATAATACCGCTCCCCAGAACCAGGATAAAACGATGCGCTCTGCCTCTTTCTCACGAAAAATCTTCCTCTCACTCGGTTCCATGCTGGCAGTCGTAATATTGCTCGCGGCGACGGTCGCCTGGACCGTCAATCAGCAACGCAACGACATCGCCCTGCTCGAAGATTCGATCGTCGGCACGGCCAATGTCGAACGCGCCAATGCGCTGCTCTATGCGATCGTCATGGATAGCCGCGGCGTCTACATGGCCGAGACGCCCGAGCGGATGGACCAGTTCAGCCGGGGCATGGAGCGCTTCATCGAAGAATTCGATACCATGCTGGCCGAATGGAGCACTGCGATCCACCCCGATGACGAGGCCCTGATCGCCCGCTTCCAGGAGCAATGGGCCGAGCAGCGCGCCATCCGTGTCGCCCTGATCGAAGCCGGTCGGCGCGAAGGCAACGTCGCCGCAGCCGTGATCGGCGACAATCCGGCCAACCGCACCAATCGTCAGGCGCTCAACCAGTCGATTTCCGAACTCACCGATAGCTATCGCAACCGCACCCTCGCGATCCAGGCCCGCGCCGAGAGCCAGGCGCAATGGGCCATGATCCTGGTGATCGCCTTCGGCGCCGTCGCCGTCGCGGTCTTCGGCTTCGTGGTGCTGATGGTGCGCCGCTCGATCGTGCGCCCCCTCGACGAGATCGTCGACGGGCTGGAGCGCCTCGCCGAGGGTGATCTCGAAGCCAATGTCGCCTGCGAGGCCGATCGCGCCGACGAGATCGGTCGCATGGGCCGCGCCTTCGGCTCCTTCCGCACCAGCCTGATCGAGCGCGAGCGCCTCGCGAGCGAAGACGAGCGCAACGCCGCCGCCCGCGCCCGCCGTCAGGAGGTGATCGATCGCCTCGTGGCCGAATTCGAGAACACCGTCACCGGGGCGCTCGGCATCGTCGCGGAGAGCTCGCAGCGCATGGACCAGGCGGCGAACACGCTCACCGCCATCGCCGACAATGCCGGTTCGGAAGCGAGCTCGGCGGGTGAGGTGTCGATCTCCGCATCGAACAACGTCAGCACCGTCGCATCGGCCGCGGAGGAGCTCGCCTCCTCGATCAGCGAAATCGCACGCCAGATCTCGCGGGCCGCGGATGTCGTGGGCAAGGCGAGCGATCTGGCCATCGAATCCGACCAGCGCATCACCACCCTCGACGAATCCGCGCGCAAGATCGGCGAAGTCGTCGGTCTCATCCAGGCGATCGCGGAGCAGACCAACCTGCTCGCCCTCAACGCCACGATCGAGGCCGCGCGCGCCGGTGAAGCCGGCAAGGGCTTCGCGGTCGTCGCCCAGGAGGTGAAGAACCTCGCCTCCCAGACGGCCCGCGCAACCGAGGAGATCAGCGGCCAGATCTCCGCGATCCAGACCTCGACCGCCGATGCTGTCGAAGCCATGAAGCAGATCTCGGCGACCATGGAAGAGGCGCGCAGCTATACCGTCTCGATCTCCGCCGCGATCGAGCAGCAGGGCGCCGCGACGCAGGAGATCTCGCGCAATACCCAGGAAGCCGCCGAAGGCACGACGCGCCTCTCGGCCACGGTCGAGAGCGTCTCGACCTCGATCGGCGAGACCCGCCGCTCCGCCGGCGAAGTGGCCGAGACCTCCGCGACGCTGGGCGCGCAGGCCCGCACCGTCGAGAACGCCGTGCGCGGCTTCATCGCGGATGTGCGCGCCGCGTGACGGGTATGGCGCCTGACAGGCGCCGATCGCCATGCTAATCGAGAAAGCCGTCGGCCCGTGCCGGCGGTTTTTTCGTTCTCGAGGCTGGCGGGGGTGGCATGAGTGATCACGGCGTCATGAGCAACCACGATGTCGCGGCTCTGGGCGCGCGCGCCATGGCGATGCTCGATGCGCTCGGTGCGATCAGCGATGCGCCGGACAATCTCACGCGCCTCTACCTCTCCCCCGCTCATCGGCGCGCCGCCGAACAGGTGCGCATCTGGATGGAGGAGGCGGGCTGCGCGGCACATATCGACGCCGCCGGCAACGTCGTGGGGCGCCACGGCCCCACCGAGGGACCCGTTCTCTATTGCGGTTCGCATATCGATACGGTGATCGATGCCGGGCGCTTCGACGGGGCGCTCGGGGTCATCGCCGCGATCATCGCCGTCGAGACGCTCGCACGATCGGGCGAGGTGCTGCCCTTCGCCATCGAGATCCTCGCCTTCGGCGACGAGGAGAACGTGCGTTTTCCCACGAGCCTCTCCAGCACGCAGGCGATCGCCGGTTTCTATGACCAGGCCTGGCTCGCGGTCACCGATGCCGAGGGGATATCGCTCGCGAAGGCGCTGCGTGATTTCGGCGGCGCCCCGGATCGTATCGCGGGAATCGGGCGCGACGCGGCCACGGCGCTCGGCTATCTCGAAATCCATATCGAACAGGGGCCGGTGCTGGAGCGCGCCGATCTGTCTGTCGGCATCGTCACCGCCATCGCCGCAGCCTATCGCGCGGATTGCGTCGTGAGCGGCGAGGCGGGCCATGCGGGAACCGTTCCCATGGGGCTGCGCCGCGATGCGCTCGCCGGTGCGGCGGAGATGATTGCGGCGATCGAGGCGGTCGGCGCGCGTCACGAAGGCGGCGTGGCGACGGTCGGGCGCATCGCGGCGGTGCCGGGCGCGGTCAACGTCATCCCGGGCGAAGTACGCTTCTCGATCGATGCCCGCGCCCCGAGCGACGCCATGCTCGCCGCCATGCTGGGCGAGATCGATACGGTCTGTGCGGCGATCGCGCAACGGCGCGGCCTCGGCTTCACGCAGAGCCCCTTCATGCGCGCGCCGGCGACGCCGATGGCGCCCGAATTGCGCGAAGCATTCGCAGATTCAGCGCGCAAGGTGGTCGGCGAGGCGCCGATGATCCCCTCCGGCGCGGGGCATGACGCCGTCGCCATGGCGCGGCTCTGCCCGGTCGGGATGCTGTTCGTGCGCTGCGCCGGCGGTATCAGCCACAATCCGGCGGAATCGGCGACTGCGGATGATATCGGCTGTGCCATCGCGGTGCTGATCGAGGCGATCCGTCATCGCGCGGCGGCGCATGGCGGCGCGAAGAGCTGAGACTTTCGTTACGTAAGGTTCGGACAAGTCGGCGCGGCGACACTGACAGCCTGCCCGACTT
>JBJHBI010000111.1:0-6922 GCA_050485405.1 Salinarimonadaceae bacterium | reverse complement strand
GCCGCGCGATCGGCTCGTCCCTGATGGGAAGATTGATCAGAGCCGCGAGAACGGCAATGCCGATCGAGGCCTGCCAGACGATATCATAGGCCCCCGTCAGGGCGAAGACGTAGCCCGCGCCCCAGGCACCGAAGAATGATCCCACCTGATGGGCCAGGAAAACGATACCGAACAGCATCGAAATATAGCGCACACCGAAGATCTGGGCGACGAGACCGCTCGTCAGGGGCACGGTTCCGAGCCAGAGAAAACCGATGGCGCAGGCGAACAGCGTGGCCGATAGCGGCGTGAACGGCACACTCAGGAATACCGCCATGACGACGGCGCGCCCGAAATAGATGCCCGCGAGCACCTTCTTCTTGCGCCACTTGTCGGCGAGCATGCCGAACACGTAGGAGCCGAAGATGTTGAACAGGCCGACGAGTGCGAGCGCACGCGCACCCACGGCGGGATCGAGGCCGCGATCGGAGAGAAACGCCGGCAGATGCGTTCCGATGAAGGCGACGTGGAAGCCGCAGACGAAGAACCCCGCCGTCAGAAGCAGGAAACCCGAATGGCCGGAGGCTTCGCGGAGCGCCTCGCCGAAGCTCTGCACCGGAATATTCGTCGCTTCCGCACCCTTGGGACGCCCGGCAATGCCGATCGCGAGCGGTATCAGCATGGCGGCGAGCCCGGCCTGGATCAGCAGCGCGTCACGCCACCCGAACCCCTCGATCAGGGCTTGCGAGAACGGCACCAGCAGGAATTGCCCGAAGGAGCCGCCAGCCGTCACGATCCCCGTCGCGAGCCCCCGCCGCTCCGGCGGCACGGCGCGCACCGCCGCGCCGATGGCGACGACGAAGGTCACGCCGGTCATGGCGAAGCCGACCATGAAACCGAGCGTGATGTTGAGCCCGACCGCGCCCGCGATCATCGAGGCCAGCACGAGGCCGATCACATAGAGGAGCCCCCCGAGCGCCGCGATGCGGCCCGCGCCGTATCGGTCGGCCAGCGCGCCGACGACGGGCTGGGCCATGCCGAGGATCAGATTCTGGATCGCGATGGCGAGACCGAACGCCTCGCGGCCGATGCCGATATCGAGCTCGATCGGACGCAGGAACAGGCCGGAAGACTGGCGTATCCCCATGGCGATGGTGACGATCGTCGCCGCACAGAAGAGGACGATCCACGGATTGCGCGGCACGAGTGTCGAAGGTGCTGTCATCGTCGGGGTTTCCTGGTAGCGGCGGAACACCCGCTGCCTCAAACCCATAATCCGGGGGCCAGCGGGGGATCAAGGGTCCTGCCACGCTCGGGCGTTCAATCGCGCCAATTGCCCGTTGCTCGTCTCGCACCGTTTTCCAGCGCGAGCGCCCCGTCCCGCCTGCGCCGTCGCGTCGATCGCGATCGGGAGGTGCGATACGCGCCGTCGCGTGCTAAAGCCGCCCCGCGACGCGCGCAATCGGCGCGCGCAGGACGAGAACGGCGAGAGAGACCGGATGGCGCGCAAGGCCCTGAAACTCGACAGCGAAACCGTGGCGCTGCTCAAGCGCCTGTGGCGCGAGCGCGTCGCGCAGCACAAGCGCAGCCTCGCCCTGATCATGGTGCTGATCGTGATCGGCGGCATCGCGACGAGCCTGTATCCCCTGCTCATCCGCGAGGCCTTCGACGCCCTCGACATGCGCAACATGGACCTCCTCTACTGGGGTCCGCTCGTGGTGATCGTGGTGACCTCGATCAAGGGTTTCGCGCTCTACGGACAGGTGGTGCTGACCAATGTCGTCGTCTGCCGCGTCGAGGCCGACATGCAGAGCGCGCTCTACGGCCATCTGATCGATCTCGACCTTGCCCAGCTCCAGAAGGACAGCCCGGCCACGCTGACGCAGCGCTTCACCACGGATTTCACCTTCATCAAGGAAGCGCTGACGCGGCTCGTCACGGTCTTCCTGCGCGAGGCGGTGACGGTGCTCGCCCTCGTCGCGGCGATGTTCTGGATCGACTGGATGATGACGCTCATCGTGATCCTCGTTGCGCCTTTCGTGGCACCTCCGATCGCGCGGATCGGTAAGAAGCTGCGCCGCGTCTCGACGGCCACCCAGGAGGAGATCGGCTCGATGGCGGGCATGGTCTCCGAGAGCCTCGGCGGCGTGAAGGTCGCCAAGACATATGCGATGGAGCATTATCTGAAGGGCCGCGCGCGCGACGCCTTCGAGCAGATCCGGGCCCTGCGCGTCCAGGCGGCGCGGGCGCGGGCGCGACTCGATCCGCTGCTAGAGATCAGCGCCGGCTTCGCCGTGGCGGGCGTCCTCGCCCTGATCGGCTGGCGGATCGGGCGCGGCGAGACGACCATCGGCGATTTCACCGGGTTCGTGACCGCGCTCCTGCTCGCCGCACAGCCGGTACGCGCGCTGGGCAATCTCAACGCCATCGTGCAGGAAGCGATCGCGGCGCTGATACGCTATTACGACGTGATCGGGCGCAAGCCCCAGATCGCCGAGAAGCCCGGCGCGCCCGCGCTCGTCGTCGGCGAGGGCACGGTGCGGCTCGAACAGGCCGGCTTCACCTATGGCGACCAGGGCGAGACCCCCGTTCCCGCGCTGAGCGATATCGACCTCACCGTCGCGGGCGGAACGACCACGGCGCTGGTGGGTCGATCCGGCTCCGGCAAATCCACGCTGATGTCGCTGATACCGCGCCTCTACGACGTCACGCAGGGCCGCGTGCTGATCGACGGTCAAGACGTGCGCGACGTCTCCCTCGTGAGCCTGCGCCGGGCGATCTCGGTGGTCAGCCAGGAGGTGATGCTGTTCGACGACACGGTACGCGCCAATATCGCCTTCGGGCGCCCCGGAGCCGGTGAGGACGAGATCGTCGCAGCTGCGCGCAATGCGGCTGCGCACGAATTCATCGCGGCCCTGCCGGAAGGCTACGACACCCGCGTCGGCCCTGCCGGCAATCGTCTTTCGGGCGGCGAGCGCCAACGCGTCTCCCTCGCCCGCGCCTTCCTCAAGGATGCACCGATCCTGCTCCTCGACGAAGCCACCTCCGCGCTCGACGCCCATAGCGAGAAACTCGTGCAGGAAGCGCTGGCGCGGCTGATGCGGGGACGCACGACCCTCGTCATCGCACACCGGCTCTCGACCGTACGCGATGCCGATCTGATCGTGGTGATGGAAGGCGGGCGCATCGTCCAGCGCGGCAGCCACGACGCGCTCATCGCGGAAGGCGGCGCCTATGCCAGGCTCCATGCCCTGCAACACAGCGAGGCCTGAACCCGCACCTCACTCGCGGCGCATGATCTTGTCGACGATGATTTCGGAGACGAGCCCGGCCCGGAATTCGCGTTCCAGCGCCTGCGGATCGTAATGCTCGGCGACCCAGGTCTCGAACGGGATACCCCGCGCCTCCCCCTCGTCGCGATAGCGCTCGAAGAACGCATCGAGCACGCCCGTGCGCGCATGACGGAAATGGCCGTAGCGCCAGGAGAGCTGCTTCAGCGCCTCGTCGGCGGAGACATTCTCGACCAGCAGCTTGTAGAGCGCGGCGGTGAACCCGGCCCGGTCGGCGCCGGATTTGCAATGTACGAGCACCGGTTTCTCGAGCCGCGCGAAGAACGCCCGCGCGCCGAGCATCTCTTCACGCTCGGGGGCACCGCGCGAGCGCACCACGAATTCCTCGAGCTTCAGACCCAGCCGCTCGCAGACCTCCTGCTCCAGTTGCCAGGAACCGTGTTCGCGCCCGCCGCGCAGATACACCACGGTACGCCCGCCATTGCGCGCGAAGCGCTCGAGCTGATGCGGAACGGGTTGCGCCGAGCGGTAGAAGCCGGGAGCGACTTCGTGCAGATTCAGATAGACCAGCCGGAAAATGCCGTGATCCACGAACAGCATGTTGATCCAGGCCTGCAGACGCTCGACGGTCGACGTGATCGGCCGGTTCCAGCGCGCGATCCGCGCCAGACGGCGGGCATTGCGGGTTTCGAGTGAGCGAAAGCGGTTGAGCACGTGGCGGCCTGGTCAGCATTGCGGGCTAAGTATGACGCGCATGCGCATAGCAGTGCAGCCGCGCTCCCGCAATCGCAACCTGCCCCGACCGCGATGACACGAGCAAGCTGACTTTGCGGCAGCGGCGCCTGTGTACGAGCATGTTAAACACCCGTTAACCCACTTTCGGGCGAACTCGTGATGCGGAATAGTGTATCCCTCTGATTCGGATTCGCGCGCTCGGTCGCGAGGATTCGCGCGGCGGCGAGCGGAGTGATTCTCGATCATGATCAGGAGATGGCGGGGCGTGGAACGGCAAGGTGCGGAGACGCTGGGCGTAAATATCCGCAACCGGACGAGACGTGTCACGGCATCGGCCCGCCGCCTCGCCCTGCGCAGCATGACGGCACTCGCCGGAACGGCGGTCGTCCTTCCCTTCCTGGCCTCGACGGCGCAGGCGCGCGGAAACGGCTTTCTCGGCACGCTCGGCGAGCCTCATCTGGCGGTTTCCTTCGCCTTCGTCGCCGGAAGCGCGATCTTCGTCCTGACCACCGCCCTCTTTTATCGCATGGAGCTGCGCAACTGGCGCAATCGCGAGGCCACGCTGCGCGGCGAGCTCGCCGAACTCGCCGGCGCGCATGATCGCGCGGAGATCCTGATCGGTTCCGAGAGCCAGATCGTCGTCAGCTGGGAGAGCCGCGACGCGGAGCCGCGCATCGAAGGCGATCCCACGACGCTCGGTGCCGGGATCGGCGGGCGACGCATTCTCGCTTTCGGTTCCTGGCTCGGCGCCGCCGACGCCTCCGGCATCGACGCGGCGCTGCATCGTCTGCGCGAGCGCGGCGAAGGCTTCCGCATGACGCTGAAGACCAATGCGGGGCGCTTCATCGATGCGGAAGGCCGGGCGCTGGGCGGGCGCGCGATCCTGCGCATGCGCGACGTCACCGGCGAGCGCGCCGAGCTGATGAAGATGAAGCGCGAATTCGCCCGCATGCAGGGCGAACTCGACCGGCTGCGCACCGTGCTCGATTCCGTCGAACAGCCCGTCTGGCTGCGCGACGGCGAGGGGCGCCTCGCCTGGGCCAATGCCGCCTATCTCGCGGCGATCGAAGCCGAGAGCGTCGAGGATGCACGCGGGCGCAAGCTCGAACTTCTCGATTCCGCCGCCCGCGCACAGGCAGCCAAGCAGCGCGAGGCCGGCAAGCGCTTCGCCGCCCGCACCGCCGCCATCGTCACCGGCAAGCGGCGCATGCTCGACGTTACGGAAACCCCCTCTCCGGGCGGCGCGGCGGGCGTCGCCATCGACGTCAGCGAAGTCGAGAAGCTGCGCGCGGATCTCCATCGGGCAATGGAAGCGCATGTGCGCACCCTCGACCAGCTCCCCACAGCCGTGGCGATCTTCGATGCGGGCCAGCACCTGACCTTCCACAACACCGCCTACCGGCAGCTCTGGGGCCTTGATCAGCCGTTTCTGGAAAGCGGGCCGGCCGATAACGACATCCTCGACCGGCTGCGCGGCATGCGCAAATTGCCCGAGCAGGCGGATTTCCGCAGTTGGAAGGCGGATGTGCTCTCGGCCTATCGCAGCATCGAGCCGCGCGAGACCTGGTGGCATCTGCCCGACGGGCGCACCCTGCGCGTCGTCGCCAATCCCAATCCGAATGGCGGCCTGACCTATCTGTTCGACGACGTCAGCGACCATATCAAGCTCGAATCGCGCTTCAACGAGTTGCTGCGCGTCCAGGGCGAGACGCTCGACACGCTGGCCGAGGGGGTCGCGGTGTTCGGCTCCGACGGACGGCTGCGCCTGTCCAACAAGGCATTCGCGCGCCTGTGGCGCCTGCCCGAGGCCCTGACCGGCGACAATCCGCATCTCGACGCGATCATCGATCATTGCCGCCAGAACGTCCCCGCGGAGGAACCGTGGGCGGAGATCCGCGCGGCGGTGGCGGGTGGTTCCGACGGGCGCACGGGCTTTGCCCTGCGCATGGAGCGCAAGGACGGAATCGTCCTCGATTGCGCCGGCCAGCCCCTGCCCGACGGCGCGATGCTGCTCACCTTCATCGACGTCACCGCGAGCGTGAATGTCGAACGCGCGCTGACCGAGAAGAACGATGCGCTGGAGCGCGCCGCGCGGCTGCGCGACGAATTCGTGCATCACGTCTCCTACGAACTGCGCTCGCCGCTCACCACGATCATCGGCTTCACGCAGCTGCTCTCCGACGAAACCGTCGGCGCACTCAATGATCGCCAGCGCGAATATGCCGGCCACATCATGCGCTCCTCCGGGGCGCTGCTCGCGATCATCAACGACATCCTCGACCTCGCCTCGATCGATACCGGCTCGCTGGAGCTCGACCCTGCCGATATCGACATTCGCGACACGATCGACGCCGCCGTGCGCGGGCTCGAAGACCGGATCGCCGAGAGCGACCTGCATCTCGACATCGCGGTGGCCGATTCCATCGGCAGCTTCACCGGCGACGGCAAGCGCATCCGGCAGGTTCTTTTCAACCTGCTCTCGAACGCGATCGGCTTCTCGCAGCCCGGCGGGCGCATCCGCGTGGCGGCCCAGCGGCGCGACGACGAGATCATCTTCAGCGTATCGGATCAGGGCCACGGCATTCCCGATCACGTCGCCGCACGGGTGTTCGAGCGCTTCGAGAGCCATACCGGCGGCACCACGCATCGCGGCGTCGGGCTCGGCCTGTCGATCGTGCGTTCCTTCGTCGAATTGCACGGCGGCCATGTCAGCCTCGATTCGACACCGGGAACCGGAACCACGGTCACCTGCGTTTTCCCTGCGGACGGTCCCCGGCGCCTCGCGGCGGAGTGAGCGGCAGCGGGCAGTAGCGAGCGAGTACGATGGTTTCCAGATCGGCCGATACCGGCCTCTCCGCCCTGCCTCCGGGCCCCGATCCGCATGTGCCGGTCTGGGAGCTGACGCTCGCCGACGAGGA
>JBJHBI010000110.1:0-7074 GCA_050485405.1 Salinarimonadaceae bacterium | reverse complement strand
GAGGTCGCCTTCGTGGCCGCCCACCACATCATCCGCATCTTCTTCGTGATGGTGAGCGCCGGCCCGGTCTTCGCGCTGATCTATCCCGGACGCGGCGACAAGGGCACGATTCCGCGCATGCGCGACGGGTGATGATGGCGCTTGCGCCGTTGCGTACGATTTCGCGGCGTAACCCCGATATACCCATTGACGCGCCGCCCCGCCCCTCGTATGAAGCGCCATCGCCGACAGGCGAGCCCAGGTGGCGGAATTGGTAGACGCGCTGGTTTCAGGTACCAGTGGTGCAAGCCGTGGAGGTTCGAGTCCTCTCCTGGGCACCAACACTCAAATAAGGTGTTGATCCGCAAGGTCTTCAGGCAGAGTAACGGTTTGATCGCGCCCGCGTGGTACACACGGGAAGTGTGGTTGTCTCGCGTGAACGCCGGGTACGGTAAGATTTCTCAGAAATGTTATTTGGGAGAAAAATGTTGCATTCTCTGATCTTTGATGCAATTAGAAATCAAAGTCCGAATGAATATAAACTGAAGATGGTGATAATGCCATGCGTAATCTGAAGTTTGCAATTTTTGCTTTGGTTCTTCTTGTTGGAGCCTGCGCGAAAAGCCCTGATAGTATACAAGCTGCCTATGTCAGCGAGGTAACGTACCAGTCATGGTCGTGTAGCCAACTCGGCGAGGAAAGCCAACGTCTTTCTGCGGCGCTGGCGACAGCGTCTGCACAACAGGAAAGGGCTCGCGGTAATGATGTCGTTGGTGTCATACTAATCGGCTTGCCAGTTTCATCATTAAGTGGTGACAACATTGCCCCCGAAATTGCACGATTGAAGGGCGAGCAGGAAGCAGTGCGCCGTGCGATGATTACAAAGAACTGTAGGCAAAGCTGATGGCAGGGCGCTAGTTTTCTGGACCAGTATCAAACATGATGGAATGATGCACCAAGTCGCAATCAGGCTAGTGAGTGCCGGCCTATGGTCTGCGCCATCGACGATGTGATTGTGCTAACTACGGATAGACCCGCCACGCTTGCGGCTCTCCGAACGGATCGAACAGTTCGCCGTCGCAATCGGGCTTTTCCCAATAGCTTTCCAGCACGAAGGACCCCGCGCTCCATTGCCAGCGGCCCGCGCTGCCGCAATCGCCGAGGCCGCGTCCGCGATGGAGGCTGGTGATGCGCTTCGTCTCGGGATCGTAATCGGGGAAAGTGAGGCTCGGGGTGTCGGTGAAGCCGTCGGCGGAGGGGACCGGGAAGCGGAGCAGGCGGGCGCGCTCAGAGGCGTCGGGATCGAAGGCATCGGGGTCGAAGGCGATCAGGATGCTGCCGGCCTGATAGGCGGCCATCCAGCAGGGGATATCGACGAGTATCAGACCATCGTCGAGGCCGCCCAGGGGAGCGATTTCGGCTTCGATTTCGGCATGGTCGAAAACACATTCCGCCACGACGAGAGCGGCGTCGATGACCGATTCGGGAGGGATGGCCGGCGCAGCTGTTGCGGGCGAAACCGTGATCGGTACGGCGAAGGCGAGTGCCGCGAGCAAAGGCCGGATAGTCGTCATGTTTGCTCCGCCGTCAGACGCATGGTGTTGCGCCTGACCATATGGCGGGTTTCGGCCCCGATCGGCAAGCCGCCGTAACGGCTTGCCGCCGGGTCGGTTTCAGCTGCCGAAGCGCTCGTCGAGGAAGCGCCCGAAGGTCGCCCATGAGCGCATGTCGGCGCGCTCCTGGTAGCGGGCGCCGTCGAAGACGGTGAAGGCGTGGTCAGCGCCGGCATAGATCTCGACATCATAGGTGAGGCCGGCTTCCTCCGCCTCCTCGACGAAGGCCGCGAGGTCGCTCATGCTCGGATTGCGGTCGATGCCGCCATGCATGATCAGGAGCGGCGCCGTCTCCTCGGGCCATGCGGGGCCATCGGGGAAGTTGCCGTGGAAGCTGGCGAAGCCGACGCTCTCGGCCATCTCGCCGCTGCGGGCCATGGCGAGCGTCACGGTGCCGCCGAAGCAATAGCCCATGACGAGCACGTCCGATGCCTCGCTGTGGCGGCGGGCTTCGTCCAGGGCGCCGAGCATGAGCGCCTGCATGCGCTCGCCGTCGCCGAGGACGGCCCGCGTGGCGGCGACGCGCGCCTCGGTCGTCTCGGGGCGGTTGCCCGCACCGAACACGTCCACGGCGAAAGCGTCGAAGCCGAGTTCGGCGACCATGTCCGCCCGCCGGCGCTCGTAATCGTCGAGCCCGTCCCAATCATGCACGATCAGAACGAGACCGCGCGGTTCGTCGGCGGCGGCGAAATAGCCCTCGAAGCTCTCGCCGCCGACCTCGTAGGTCACATCCTGTGCAGCGGCGCTGCCGGCGATCAGGGCCGCGAGCGAACTCGCGAGCAGAAGACGTCCCGTCGTCATTGTCGTCATCCTCGATGTGAAATCTGTCGGTCTGCGACAAACTGGCCCGCGAATGCCTCACGGCAATGCTTCACGGCCTCACGAACGCGTGAGCGGTATGGGCGGTGGCGCGCATGAGGACGCATTCCCCATCGCCATTGCGGCCTATGGCGGCGGCGCGGCGGTCGTGCTCTGCTGATCGCAAAAGCGGGAGCGGGAGGGGCGTGGTGGAGCGTGTCGAACGGATCGGGCTCGGGCTTATGCTCGGTGCGCTGGGTGTCGTCATCTTCGGCGGGACGCTGCCCTTCACCCGGCTCGCCGTGGCGGGGCTCGACCCGTGGTTCGTGACCGTGGGCCGCGCTGCCATCGCCGGCATCCTCGCGACCCTGGTGCTGACCGCGACCCGCCGACGCCTTCCCGATGCGCGGAGCCTGCGCATTCTCGCGCTCATATCCGTGTGCCTCGTCGCCGGGTTCCCCGCTTTCTCGGCGCTCGCCATGACCCGGGTCGAAGCCTCGCACGGGGGTGTCGTGCTCGGCATCATGCCGCTCGTTACCGCCGTGATCGCGATCAAGGTCGCGGGCGAGCGTCCCGCGCCCGCCTTCTGGATCGCGGCGATCGCCGGCGCGGTGATCGTGACGGGGTTCGCCTTGCGCGGCGGCGTCGGTGCCGTCGGGCTCGGCGAGCTCTGGCTTGCGGGAACGGTCGTCAGCGGCGCGCTCGGTTACGCGCTCTCGGGGCAGCTCGCGCGCGGAATGCCTGGATGGGAGGTGATCTCCTGGGCACTCGTCATGGCGTTGCCGATTGCTCTTCCCGCCGCGATCCTCCTCTGGCCCTTCGACATGGCGAGCGTGCCCGCATCGAGCTGGTGGGGCTTTGCCTATGTGACGCTGCTCAGCCAGTATCTCGCATTCTTCGCGTGGAATGCCGGGCTCGCGATGGGTGGCGTGTCGCGGGTGAGCCAGGTGCAGCTCCTGCAGATCTTCGTGACGCTGATTATCGCGAGCGCGCTCAACCACGAGCGGGTCGACGGGACGACCTGGCTCGTCGCGGTGATCGTGGTCGTGATCGTGCATGCGGCGAGCCGTGCGCGCAGCAAGCGTATGTGAGGGGCCACGATGTCGTGCGCACGGGTCTGCGTAGCCTTGCGGATGGCCGCAAGCGCCCCATCTGCGCATAACGGATGGTGAAACGGGCGTAACCCGCGGAGTTCAAGCGAATGTTCTGGTCCATACCGATCGGCGTGATCGCGGGGACGGTGGTGAAGATCCACATCACCTTCATCCTCTTCCTCGTCTGGCTCGCGGGGATGCAATGGACCATGTCCGGATTCGAGGCGGCGCTCGATCTCGTCGTCTTCATCGTCCTGATCTTCGCCTGCGTGCTGGCCCACGAATTCGGCCATATCTTCGCCGCGCGGCGCTACGGCATCCGCACGCCGGAGGTGATACTCTCGCCGATCGGGGGCATCGCCAATCTCGAGCGGGTGCCCGACAAGCCGCGCGAGGAACTCATCGTCGCCCTGGCCGGGCCGGCGGTGAACGTGGTGATCGCGATCATCCTGTTCTTCATCCTGCGCGCCACCATCGATTTCGAGGATATCCTGCAGATCGAGAATCCCGCGATCGGCCTCGCGGCGCGGCTGATGGCGGTGAACATCATCCTCGTCCTGTTCAACATGCTTCCCGCCTTCCCGATGGATGGCGGGCGGGTGCTGCGGGCGCTGCTCGCCATGCGCATGCCTGCGCCGAAGGCGACGCGGATCGCCGCGCGGATCGGCCAGGTGGCGGCGTTCGGCTTCGCGATCATCGGTCTGTTCTACAATCCGATCCTGCTCATCATCGCGGTCTTCGTCTATCTCGCGGCGTCGGCGGAGGTCGAGCAGACGGCGGTGAAAGACGTCGCGCAGGGCATCCGCGTCGAGCACGCCATGGTCACCGTGATCGAGACCCTGCCGCCGGGCGCGACGCTCGCCGATGCGGTGGAGGCGCTGGTACGCACCTCGCAGAAGGAATTTCCCGTCGTCGATCACGCCGGCTATCCGCATGGCCTGATGACGCGCGACATCCTGATCCCGGCGCTGGCACAGGGCAGTTCGCGCGAGCCGGTCGAGAGCGTGATGCTGCGCGAGGTCCCCACCATCGATGCGCATGCGCCCCTCGATGCCGGCATGAAGCGCCTGATGGAGACGCGTGCCCCGGCGCTCTTCGTACTCGACCGCGCAGGGCATCTGGTCGGCCTTCTGACCTCGGAAAATATCGGCGAGATGGTGATGGTGCGCGAGATGCGGCCCGATTGGCGGTTCAAGTGAGGGGCCGCGCGCTCCAGGTCACTGGTTCGCGCATGATTCCGTCAGCCGTTATTCACCTGACGCAATGATGCTCTGGTCGCTCAGAGCGCTTTCATCATGATCTGCATGTCGTCGGCAAAGCCGCGACGGCGATAGGCGTCGATGGCGGCGCGGTTGGCGGCGAGGACGGAAATGGCGAGGCGGGGCAGACCGCGTGCGCGTGCCGCATCCTCCACGCTGCCGATCAGCGCACCACCCACGCCCGTGCCACGCTGCGCCTTTGCCACCACGAGATCCGTGATCAGCGCGTAGCGCCGCAGATGCGTCTGCAGATAGGGCTCGCCCTCTTCGATCACCCAACCGATCATGCCGGCGACCTCGCCCGCGATCTCCGCCACGAGGATGCCGCCCCCGGCCTTTTCGATGCGCGCCTCGAGGCTCGCGAGGCATTCCTGCGCGGCTTCGATATCGGTGCGCCGGTCAGCCGTCAGCGCCGCCTCGTGGCGATTGAGGGCGTCGATCAAGGTGACGAGAGCGGGCGCGTCCGCATGCGTGGCGGGGCGGATGAGAATATCGGTCACAGGCTGATGCTTTCGAGCTTGGCGGCAGGGTCGCCGTTCTCGATCCCCTCCATCAGGGCCCGGACTGCTTCCAGCCCGCCATCCTCGAACAGGCTGATATGGCCGCTATCGGGGAATTCGAGAAACCGTTTCGGCCCGGGCAGGGCTTCATAGAGGCTGCGCCCGTCCTCGAAGGGGACGACCTGATCCCGGCGTCCATGCATGATCAGCGCGGGGGCCGAAACGTCGTTCACGAGATCAATCGACCGGAACTGGTCGAGCATCAGGAGCCGTACGGGCACGATCGGATAGAGCCGCGCGGCGACATCGGCGGTGGAAGTGAATGGCGCATCGAGGACGATCGCGCCGAGCGGGTTCTCCGCGGCCAGCCGCATGACGACGCCGGTGCCGAGCGATTCCCCGTAGGCGAGGATGCGCTCGGGCTCGACATGCTGGCGGGCGAAGGCGTAGGCGGCGCGGGCATCCTCGTGCAGGCCGGCTTCGGTGGGGGAGCCCGTCGAGCCCGAATAACCACGATAGCTCACCATCAGCACGCCGCGCCCGTCCTGCGCGAGGGCCTGCGCGCGAAACCGCCGGTTCCACAGGCTGCCGCCATTGCCGTGGAAATAGAGCACCAGCGCGCGCCCTTCCTCGGGCGGTTTCCAGAACGCCCGCAATTCCTCGCCGTCATCGGTGGTGATCACGATGTCGGAGAATCCCGAAAGCTGCGCCTCCTGCACATCCGTCACCCGTGCGGAGGCCGGATACTGCATCGACCGCTGGGTCGTGAACAGCATCGTCACGAGGCCGATATAGGCCGCGAGGGCAATGAGTGCGGTTCGCAAGATCCAGCGCATTCCCGGCTCCCGATTCACGCCTTCCTCGGACAGATGACGTGCGATTGCAGAGGAGATGGGCGAATATGGGGCAGGGGACGGCGCCTGTCAGCCCGTACAGCGCGCATCGGCATGCATCCTCACCGCCACAACGCTTCCGGTCGCGCGGTGCCCAGTGCCGCGAGCGCGCCGATCAGGGCGGGGATGACGAGGAAGCCGTAGGTGAAGCTGTAGGAATCCGTCAGCGCGTGAATCTGCACGAAGGCGGGGGGCGCAAACAGCACGCCGGCGAAGGCGGCGAAGGTGCCGAGCCCCGATGCCGCGCCGATCAGCCCCGGCGGCGATACGCGCACGATCTCCGAGACGAAGACCCCGTTCCAGCCGACCGCCGAGGCGCCGAAGGCGATGGCGAGCGCGTAGATCACGAAACCCGGCGTATCGGGCGTGATCAGCGCGAAACCGATCGCCGAACCGGCGCTGATCAGGCCGATCGCGACGAAGACGGCGCCGTTATTCTGGATCCGGTCGGCGATCAGCCCCCAGCCGACGCGCCCGATCACCCCGGAAACCTGGATCACCGCGAGCAGCATACCGGCCTCGACGAGGCTCTTGCCGAGTTCGAACACGGCGAAGGTGACGACGAAGGCCATCAGGCACAGTTGAATGCCGCCGAAGCAGAAGGCGCACAGGCACAGCCAGCGCAATCCCGGCAATTGCAGCGCCTCGCCCGCGCCGCGCAGCGCACCGATGCCGAGCGAGGCGCCGGGTGTGCGATCGGCATCCCAGGCGGCACGCGGCGGAGCGAGGGCGATCAGCGCGACCAGTGCCACGGGAGCGATCACGATCAGCGCGACCTGCCAGCCATAGGCCACCGCGATGGCGGGGGTGACGATTCCGGCCGCGATCCCGCCGAGCGGCACCCCGGTCTGCTTGATCGAGAAGATCAGGCCGCGATTGCCCGTGCGGGTGTGGCGCGCGAGCAGATGGGCGGAAGACGGGTTCGTCAGACCGTGCGC
>JBJHBI010000109.1:0-7218 GCA_050485405.1 Salinarimonadaceae bacterium | reverse complement strand
CCGTGTTCATGGCGATCATCGCCTGCCTCATGCTGAGCGAGATCTTCACCCGTTTCGTCTTCAACCGCAGCCTCGGCGTGACCTGGGAGCTCGCGACCTACGCCATGGCCGCCGTCATCAGCCTCGCGGCGGCGGATACGCTGCGGGAGGCTGGCCATGTGCGCGTCGCGCTGCTGCTGGAGACCCTGCCCCGGCGCTTCGCCCAGCTGATCGACATTCTCGCGACGATACTCGGCATCCTTATCATCGGCTTCCTGCTGACCGCCTTCGCCGATTTCGTCTGGAACATGTTCCAGCGCGGCACGCGCTCCTTCGAGCCGTCGCGCGTTCTCCTGTGGATCCCGCAATCGCTCGCCCTCGCCGGTATCGCGATGCTGTTTGTCCAGCTCCTCGCCCGGCTCGTGCGCCTGACCGTCCTCGGCGAGGTCGATCTGCGCAGCGGTCGTGAGGAGGTGTCGCAATGACCCCGGTTATCACGACCGTCCTGCTGCTGCTTGCGGGTTTCCTCGCCCTCGGTGTCTGGGTCAGCTTCTCGCTCTTCGCCGTCGGGATCGGCGCCCTGACGATCTTCCGCGACATGCCGGTCGACCGGATCCTCTCGCAGAGCTTCTGGAATTCGACGACGGGCAAGGAGCTGCTCGCGCTGCCGTTGTTCATCCTGATGGCGGAGATCCTTTTCAGGACCCGCCTCGCCGAGAAACTCTTCGCCGGGCTGACGCCGTGGACGGCGAATCTGCCGGGAGGCATGGCCCATGTGAACGTGCTCGGCTGCTCGCTCTTCGCCGCGGTCTCGGGATCCTCGGCGGCGACCACGGTGACGGTGGGCCGGATCACCCTGACCGAACTCCTCGCCCGCGGCTACGACAAGCGCCTCCTGATGGGCTCGCTCGCCGGCGCGGGTACGCTCGGCTTCCTGATCCCGCCCAGCGTGATCATGATCATCTACGGGGTTCTGGCCGAGCAGTCGATCCTGAGGCTCTTCCTCGCCGGGCTCGTCCCCGGTATCGCGCTCGCCTTGTGCTACATGGTCTATATCGGGATCTGGAGCAAGCTGCGCGCGGATCTGGTGCCGGTGGAGACGCGGGTCTTCACCTGGGGCGACCGAATGCGGGGCCTGCTCGAATTGCTGCCCGTCTTTCTGCTGATACTCTTCGTGCTCGGCTCGATGTATGGCGGCATCGCGAGCCCGACCGAAGGCGCGGCGATCGGGGTTCTCGGTGCGGTGCTGGTCAGCCTCGTCCAGCGCACTTTCAGTATCACATCGCTGTGGGATGCGTTGATGGCGGCGGTGCGCACGACCAGCATGATCGGCCTGATCATCGCCGGCGCCGTCTTCCTCTCGGTGGCTATGGGCTATCTCGGCATCCCCCGCTTCATCGCGACGACGGTCGCGGGGATGGATCTGTCGCCCCTGATGCTGATCCTGCTGCTCCTGCTGATCTACGTGCTGCTCGGCTGTGTGCTGGAGGGCCTGTCGATCATCGTGATGACGCTGCCGATCACCCTGCCGCTGGTCGTGGCTGCTGGTTTCGATCCGATCTGGTTCGGGGTTTTCCTGATCCTCGTCGTCGAACTCGCCCAGATCACCCCGCCGGTCGGGTTCAACCTGTTCGTCATCCAGGGGATCACAGGCGAGAAGCTGAGCCGGATCGCCTATGCCACGGTGCCGTTCTTCCTCATCACGCTCGCCTTCACGATCTTCATCATCTTCGTGCCGCAGCTCGCGCTGTTCCTGCCGGAGAACGTCTCGCTGCGGCGCTGACCGGAGCGGGCCGCAGGAGGGTGCCGCCCCGACGGAATGACGCCCTAGCGGCTCGCACCACGCGCGGTGACGGGAAGGATTTCCGTCACGACGTCACCCCTGTAGCCGATGATGTGATCGTGCAGGTTGACGGTGGGGTCGCAATGCCCGGGAATGAGCCGCAGCTTGTCGCCGAGGGCGAGCGCGGGCGCATCCGGTCCCAGACGCAGATTGCCGTGCTCGTCGGATGCGCCGACCGCCTCGATCCCGGGGACCCCATGAATCCAGGGCGGCCCCTTCTCCATCGAATAGGATTTGAGCCCCGCATCGACGATCGCGCGATCCTTGGCCGGATGGCTCATCACGCTCGCGAGCACGAAGAGCGCGTGTTCGAAACGCCCGAAACGTCCCCCGCCCTCATCCTCGATCCGGGCGTAATCGGTATCCATGAAGATGTAGGAGCCGACCTGCAATTCGTTGTAGACGCCGCTCGCCGCCTCGAACTGGAAGGTCCCCGTCCCGCCACCGCCGACGATCTCGCAGGAGAGCCCCGCATGCTCCAGCGCGTCGAGCGTCTCGCGCACCGCGTTGCGCGCACCCTCGATCGCGGCGCGACGGGCATCGTAGGTCGGGAGATGCTGGGCCCGACCGTGATAGGCCTGCAGACCCATGAAGCGCAGCCCGGCGGTCCCCGCGATGCGGCGCGCGAGGTCCACCGCCGGCGCGCCGGGCAGAACGCCGCAGCGGCCCATCCCGACCTCGATCTCGACGAGCCCGCCCACGGTCACCCCGGCCTCGGCGAATATCCGCCCGGCGATCTCCACCTGGCCGGCATCGTCGAAACACAGGGCGATGTCGGCGGATTGCGCGAGCCGGGCGACACGGCGCAGCTTGCTCTCGCCCACGATCTCGTTCGAGATCAAGACATCCTTCACCCCGCCGGCGACGAGTGCCTCCGCCTCCCCGACCTTCTGGACGCACTGGCCGACGGCGCCCGCCGCGATCTGGCGCAGCGCGATGGCCGGGCATTTATGCGTCTTGGCATGCGGGCGAAGCCCGATCCCGGCCGCGCGCGCGAGATCCGCCATCTTCGCGATGTTGCGGTCGAACGCATCGAGATCGAGGATCAGCGCGGGCGTGTCCACCTCCGCGATCGGGGTTCCGGGTTCGGGTAGCGGGAGGGGCGGGAGCGTGGGCGGCGGCGTCTGACGGGTCACGGCGGTCACTTTCGCATCGGGGATCAGGAGGTGCGCGCGGGCGTGTCGTCCGGCAACTCGTCGAGCGGCCAGATCGGGCGGCGCAGCTTCGTGAAGGAGAAGCGCGTCATGTCGTGCGAGCACAAGGACCCGGAATCGACCACGATCACCTTGCGCGAGATCGGTTCGAACGCCGCACGGAAATGGTGCGAGCTCTTCACCACGATGACGTCGCGCGTGCGCGGATCGATGCCCTGGCTCAGGAAGGCCTGCAAATCCGTGGTCTGCATCCGGTTCGTGCACACGATCACGTCGATGCCGCCGATGCCGAGCACCATGGTCGGCCCCATCGAGATCGGCACGCCCTTCCACATCGGTCCGGCATGGACGAAATCGCCGTCGCTGAGATGGCGCACGATGCCGGTCACGCGGATCGGCGGCCCGTATGTCGGATCCGTATGTCCGCCCAGATCAACGGTGATCGTGGCCCCGATCCCCGCTTCGCGCCCCTTCGCCACGGCTGCGGTGTCGAGGATCGAGCAGAAGGCGGCATTGCCGATATCGGCCTCGATCATCGCGCGCAACAGGTTGGTCGTGTCGGCATAACCGCCGGCACCGGGATTGTCGGTGGCGTCGGAGACGACGAGGGGCCGGTTCGCCGGGCCGCCGCGCTTCATCTCGGCAACGGCTTCGTCGAGAGGAACGTGCTTGACGCTCGCCTCGCGGCGCGTCCGCCAGATATAGTCCATCATGTCGTCGAGGATCGCATCCGCGCGCGCCGCCATCTGCGGGTCGTGGCTCACCACGACGGATGGGCCGGCGAAGGCCACGTCCGACCAGCCGAAACCGGCCTGGACGCTCACCACGTGAATGCCGGCTTCGCCTTCATATTCCCTGGCCCGGCGCTCGAGTTCGACCATCGGGCCAGATTGCGTGCGCCCGTGATCGCAGCCGTCGAGGGTGGGCGCGCGCGCGACCTTGCAGACGGATTTCACCTCACCGCGCATCGCCGCCTCCACGAGCCGGGCCGCCTCGCGACCGCGATCGTAGTGATCGATATGCGGGTAGGTGTGGAAGGCGATGATGAAATCCGCGTGCTCGGCCATCGCATCCCCGACATTCGCGTGGAGATCGAGGGTGAGCGCGATCGGGATTGCGGGCCCGAGCTTTTCGCGCAGCCGCGCGAGCAGCGCCCCTTCCGCATCGTCATCCGTATCGGTGACCATCGCCCCGTGCATGGCGAGACAGATCCCGTCGATCGGGCCATGTGCGTCGATCGCGGTGAAGACCGCCTCCTGCAGCATCGCCCAGCATTGCGCGGTCACCTTGCCCGAGGGTGTGGCGTTGGCGGCGATTGCGGGAACGGGCGCCCAGACGTATTCCTCCGCCGCGTCGATGAAGCCGCCCAGTTCGGTGCTGGTGCCCTTGAACTCGGACAGGATACGCTCGCCCGTGACGAGGTAGCGCCGGCGATAGGCGTCCTCGTCGGTTGGCAGGATCGAAAAGGTGTTGGTCTCGTGCATGATCTGCGCGAGGAGGACGCGTTTCATCGGATAGTCCCTTTACGTGCTGGTACTCTTGTCGGTTCGACGGGTTTCGTGGCGGGGCCGCCTCACTTGCGGAAGGCGCCCTCCGCGTCGGGATGCCACCACTTGCCGGCGAGGACGACGCCGTCGGAGACGATGCGCTTGTCACCGGTCAGGTGTTCGCCCTTGACGTCGACGTAATCGAACGCGCCCTCGCGGACGGACAGGATCGTGGCATCGCCGACGGCGCCGACCTTGAGCGTGCCGAGTTCCTCGCGCTGGAGCGCCTTGGCCGCATTCACCGTCGAGGCGGCGATCACCCTGTCGAGCGGCATGCCGAGGCAGAGGAACTTGGAGAGGGTCGTGACCTGGTCGAAGGCGGGTCCCTCGATGCACAGGGTGTGCACGTCGGAGGAGATCACGTCCGGCTCGAAGCCCTGTTCGAGCATCTGCCGGGCGGTCTTGAAGGCGAAGGAGCCTTTCCCGTGGCCGATATCGAAGACGACGCCACGCTCGCGGGCGCGGTGCACCGCTCCCTTGATCTTGCCGCGCCCGTCCACCGGAGCATTGGGGAAGGGACGGAAGCAATGGGTGAGGACGTCGCCCGGGCGCAGGCAGTCGAGCACGTCCTCGTAATCGGGCGGGGGATGGTCGATATGCGCCATGAGCGGCATGTTCACCGCATCGGCGACCTGGAGAGCCAAATGCAGGGGCGCGATGCCCGAGGTCCCGGAAGCATGGCGACCGACACGCACCTTGATCCCGACCACGACGTCGCGATTGGCATCGGCGACTTCCGCCGCGTCGATCGGGGCCATCAGCCGCATCTCCTCGCTCTCGCCGACCATCACGTTCTTTCCGAACGCGTAGATGCCCGCATAGGAGACGTGGAGATAGGCGAGGATGCGCACCTGGCTCGGTTCGATGACGTGCTTGCGGAAACCGAGGAAATTGCCGGGACCGGCGCTGCCCGTATCGATCGCGGTGGTCACGCCGCTCGTGCGGCAGAACTCTTCGGCATCGATGCCCAGCGAGGTGCCGCCCCAATAGACGTGCGTATGCAGGTCGATCAGGCCGGGCGAGACGATATGGCCGGTGACGTCGCGGACATCCGCGGCCTTGCCGGTATCGGCGGCGTCTCCGATCGCCGCGACGCGGCCATCGGCGAAGGCGACGTTCATGACCTTGTCGATCCCCTGGGAGGGGTCGATCACACGGCCGCCGGTGAGGACGAGATCGAAGCTCATGGTTTCTTTCCTTGTTTTGTCATTGCGCCATCAGGACGGGCGGTGCCGTCACGATGGATTTCAGGTCCGGGCGCGGCTGCGAGAGTTTCGTGATGTCGGGGCGCGGGCGGGCGAGCCCCTCGATGCCGGCAAAGGCCGCTTCGAGCGATTGCGCGGCGTCGAGCAACGCCACATCCCCCTGGAAGCGCCCCACGATCTGGAGCCCGAAAGGCATGCCCGCGTCGTCGCATCCGCAGGGAAGTGCGATGGCGGGATTGGTCACGAGGGTGATGAAATAGGTCAGCGCCAGCCAGTGATAGTAGTTGCGCAGCCGCACCCCTTCGAGCTCCTCCAGATAGAGCTGCGTCCAGGGGAACGGCGAAACCGGCGTGGTGGGTGCCATGACGAGGTCGTAATCGCGATAGATCTCCTGGAAGCGCCGGAAGATGCGCGTCTGCTCGGCATGCCCCCAGGCCGCATCGGCGAGCGACATGGCCGCGCCGAGCTCGTAATTGGCCCGCACGTTCGGCCCCAGCGCGCCGGGCTCGGCGTCGTAGGCATTGCGGTGCTTGGCCACGAAATTGAGCGCGCGGATCACGTCGAAACACGTATCGGCATTGCCGAAATCGAAGCTCACCTCGTCGCATGCCGCAAAGAGGTGGCTCATGCGCCCCATCTGCCGGCGCATCGTCCCGGCAATGTCGCTCCCCACCGGGCATTGACCGAAATCCGTGGTCCAGGCGACGCGCAGCCGCCCCGGATCGACGGGTCGATGGACGTTCACCACCTGCGGATCGAGCGCCCGGGAAAGCGGGTCGCGATCGTCGAAACCGATCTGGGACGCAAACAGCAGACGCGTATCCGCCACGTCGCGGCCCATCGGTCCGACGACGGAGATCGGCGTCCAGCCCAGCCCGCGCGAATCCATTGGAACGAGCCCCGGTGACGGGCGATAGCCGACGACGCCGCAGATCGCGGCGGGGATACGCAGCGAACCGCCCGTATCGGAGCCGGTGCAGATCGGCAGCATGTCGGTCGCGAGCGCCGCCGCCGAACCGCCCGACGAGCCGCCGGCATTGAGCGAGGGATCGAACGGATTCCCGGTCGCGCCCCAGACGGGGTTGCGCGAATTCGCGCCCGCGCCGAATTCCGGCACGTTGGTCTTCGCCGTGACGATCCCCCCGGCCTTGCGGATCAGGGCGACCGAGGCGGCATCCGCCTCGGGCACGTGATCACGATGCAGCGGCGAGCCGTGGGTGGTCAGAAGCCCCGCCGTATCCTGCAGATCCTTGACGCCCACGGGCAGCCCGTGCAGCGGGCCGAGTTCCTCACCGCGCAGAACGGCGGCCTCGGCCTCCTTCGCGGCGGAGCGGGCGCGGGCGAAATCGCGTGCGGCGATGGCGTTGACGGCCGGGTCGAGCGCTTCGATCCGGGCGATGCAGGCCTCCATGAGCTCGACGGGCGAGATGTCCTTGTTGCCGATCCGCCGACGCAGTTCGACGGCGGAGAGTTCGGGAAGCGCGGTCATG
>JBJHBI010000108.1:0-7453 GCA_050485405.1 Salinarimonadaceae bacterium | reverse complement strand
TATCTGATGGCGCAAATCGCCCGATTTTCGGGAAATATTTCGCGTACGGCGGAGTTCATCGGCATGGAACGCTCGGCATTGCACCGAAAGCTGAAATCGCTCGGTGTGAATGCGTGAGCAATGCGCCGGTGAAATCAGCGCGATTGCATGTGAAAAATGCGATTATGCCGCAATAGGCACTTGCTTAATGGCCGGTTGCGCCATGTAATGGCAATGCCGGTTCAGGGCCATGCGCGTATGGTCGATCGATAACTGGGATCCTGGCGACCAAGGACCGGCGGCGACAGGATGGCGAGGCAAACTCATGGCGGGCGAGCGCGCGCAAAATCTGCAGGACACGTTTCTCAATCATGTCCGCAAGAACAAGGTTCCACTGACGATCTTCCTCGTGAACGGCGTGAAACTGCAAGGCGTCGTGACTTGGTTCGACAATTTCTGTGTTTTGCTGCGGCGGGACGGGCATTCCCAGCTCGTCTACAAACACGCGATTTCGACCATCATGCCGGGCCAGCCCGTGCAGCTCTTCGAGCCGGCCGACGAGGGTGGCGACAGGGCGTGATTCGTGTCCACGTCTGATTCGCCGATCGGAGAGGGCTTCACGCCGGAGCCCGATACGGATGTGTCGGCGGGTACCCGCACACTCGTCGTGGGTCCGTATATCTCGCGCAAGCAGCGTTCACTCCCCGATGGCGCTCCCAATGCCGCCCAGGAGAACCTGCGCCCGTTCGAGGCGCGGCTCGAAGAGGCTTGCGGTCTCGCCGCCGCGATCGATCTCGACGTGGTCGAGACCCATCTGACCACGTTTCCCGCGCCGCGCCCCTCCACCTTTCTCGGCAAGGGCAAGGTCGAGGAAGTGAAGCTCGTCGTCGCGGCGAAGGATATTACCCTCGTCGTGATGGATTGTGCGCTGACGCCGGTGCAGCAGCGCAACCTGGAGCGCACTTTCGGCGCCAAGGTGATCGACCGCACCGGCCTCATCCTCGAGATCTTCGGTCGTCGTGCGCGTACACGCGAGGGCACGCTCCAGGTCGAGCTCGCGCATCTCGCTTATCAGAAGAGCCGGCTCGTGCGTTCATGGACCCACCTCGAGCGCCAGCGCGGTGGCTACGGCTTCCTCGGCGGGCCGGGCGAGACGCAGATCGAGGCCGACCGGCGGCAGATCCAGGAGCGCATGACCCGGATCGAGAAGGAGCTCGAAGGCGTCACCCGCACGCGCGGCCTGCACCGCGCGAGCCGTCGGCGCGTGCCGTATCCGATCGTCGCCTTCGTCGGTTATACCAATGCGGGCAAGTCGACCCTGTTCAACCGCATGACCCGCGCCGAGGTGATGGCGCAGGACATGCTCTTCGCCACGCTCGATCCGACCTCGCGCGCCGTCGCGCTGCCACATGGCGAGAAGGCGATCCTCTCCGATACGGTGGGCTTCATTTCGGATCTGCCGACCATGCTCGTCGCCGCTTTCCGCGCGACGCTTGAAGACGTGATCGAGGCCGATATCCTGCTGCACGTGCGCGACGTTTCGCATGGCGAGACCGAGGCGCAGGCAGCCGACGTCCAGAGCGTCCTGCGCGATCTCGATGTCGACCCGGCGGATACCGCGCGCATCATCGAGGTCTGGAACAAGGCGGATCTGCTCGATGTGCCGGAGCGCGAGCGCCTCGCGACGCGCGCGGCGCGGCTCCCCGAGGAAGCTCGTCCGGCGCTGGTTTCGGCTCTCACGGGGGAGGGGATCGACGCGCTGCTCCAGACGATCGAGGATCGGATCGCGCGGGGGCGCCCGCAATATCACGTTCTCCTCGATCCCGCCGACGGCCAGAGCCTCAACTGGCTCTATGAAAACGCCGAGGTGATGGGCCGCGATGATCGCGACGAGGCCATCGCCATGCGTGTGCGGGTTCCGCCCGAGAAGGAGCCGCGGCTGTTGCAGCGCTTCCCGAAAGCGCGCCGCACCAAGGGCTGAGATTCCACCCGCGCCTCAGGCTTTCTCGCGTCGCTTCGCCGCCTGCCAGGCTTCCTCCATCTCCGCGAGATCGGCCGAATCGAGGCTGCGCCCGGCTTCGCGCAACGTCGCTTCGATCGCGCCGAAGCGGCGGACGAATTTCGCGTTGGTGGCCCGCAGGGCCGCTTCCGGATCGATGCCGTGATGGCGTGCGAGATTGGCGACGGCGAAGAGCAGATCGCCGATCTCCTCCGCGATGGCGGCTTCGTCGCCGGATTCCATCGCCTGCGCGACCTCAGCGCGCTCCTCCTCGACCTTCGCCATGACCTGATCGGGATCGGGCCAGTCGAAACCGACCTTCGCCGTGCGCCGGGTCAGCGCATCGGCATGCATCAAGGCGGGGAGGCTGCCGGGAACGTCGTCGAGCAGTCCCGGCTCGGCTTCACCGCGCCGCGCCCGGCGCCCGGCCTTCTCGCCCTGCTTAATCGTCTCCCAGATCCGCTTGATCGCTTCCGGGTCACGGCTGTCGACATCGCCAAAGACATGCGGGTGGCGGCGGATCAGCTTTTCCGTGATCGCCTCGACGACACCGCCGAAATCGAACGCGCCCTGCTCCTGCGCCATCCGCGCATGGAAGACCACCTGCAGCAGCAGATCGCCGAGCTCCTCGCGCAGATCCGCGAGATCACCGCGCGCGATCGCATCCGCGACCTCGTGTGCTTCTTCGATCGTATAGGGGGCGATGCTGGCGAAATCCTGCCGGATATCCCAGGCGCAACCGGTCTCGGGATCGCGCAGGGCGGCCATGATCTCGATCAGGCGGGCAATGTCTCGTGAAGGCTGCAAGGGAGGGCTCCGGTCGGGGGAGGGCGGTTCACCTGCTCTTAACGCAACACGCCCAGACTGAACATCGATTCGCGTGCAGTAACGAGTAGTGAGTAGCGTCAGCATGAATGACTCGCAAGATTTCGGCGGTCGGGACGATGTCCGCGCCGCGCCGGCCGATGCAGCTGGCATCTCCCCCACCACCGGTCGTCCTTCCCTGTTCGCACAGCGAACCGCCACGATCGTTCGCTTTCCCGGCGGGCGCGGCGGGGCGAGCGCCTTTCGCGATCAGAAGAGCCTGATGGACGCCGTCTACAGCGCGGGCTCGATCCCGGTCAGCGCCGCAGACCGCGCGACCAAGCGCATGGCCGCCCGTTTGCAGGTGCTCGGCTTCTTCGAGATCAGCGAAGTGACCGGCGACGGCGCCCTGCGGCGTCTGCGACCTTCCGAGACGATCCTCGCGGAAGATATCCGCCCCTGGCGCATCGCCAAGCCGGCTTTCCATTCCGGGTCTGAAGCGGATGCCGCGACGCTCCCCGCGTGACATGCGGCGTATGTGGCGGGTGATTTGAAATTCTTATCGCCCACACAGGCTCTGCCACAATTTGTTCTCGTCGGATTCAGGGGCGAGAGAGTTCTCGCGCCGGAATGTGGCGTGACTGAATTCCTATAGGAATACGATCCTGAGCCTGCTTCCGCTTCGTGGCAATCGCGTCGGTGGCATGGGCTTTAATGCTGGCGTCTGTCGCTTGCATCCGCGCAAGCATGCGCAAGGAGCCAGTCCGGCCGGGCGCTTCAAGTCATTGGTCTGCGCATCATTCCATCAGCCGGTAGCCACCTGACGGAATGATGCGCTCATGCGATTTCAGTGATTCTCAGAAGAAATCCGCGAGCCGCAGGTATTCCACCGGCTCGCCGGCCTTTACCGCCGGCGCGTGCGGGGCGCGGATGAGGAGCGCGTCGGCCCGGGCGAGATGGCCGAGCATCGAGCTGTCCTGGCGGTCGAAGGCGGTGACGAGGGGCAGGGCGCCCGTGCGCGGCGTGAGCTTCGCGCGCATGTAATCCTCGCGCTTGTCGTTCGCCTTCAGATCCGTGCCAAGAATGGCAGGGTGGCGCACCGGGCCCCGGGGCGCGTCGGGGTCGCCCGAGAGCGCGCGGATCGCGGGGGCGAGGAAGAGGATGGCGCAGACCATGGCCGAGACCGGATTGCCCGGCAGGCCGAGGAAGAGCAGATCGCCGAGCCGTCCATGCATCAGCGGCTTGCCGGGGCGCATGGCGATGCGCCAGAAACCGAGTTCGAGCCCGATGCCGCGCAGGGCCTCCTGCACCAGATCATGCGCGCCGACGGACGCGCCGCCCAGCGTGATCAGCATATCGGGTTTTGCCGCGCGCGCAGCTTCCACGACGCGCAGCACATCCTCACGCGTGTCGCGGGCGATGCCGCAATCGATCGCCTCGCCACCGGCGCGGGCAATGATGGCTGCGAGCGCGTAGATATTGGAAGCGACGATCTGATCCGGCCCCGGCTCCTCGCCGGGCAGAACCAGCTCGTCGCCGGTGGCGATGATGGCGACGCGCGGCTTGCGGCGTACGGGCAGGGCCGCATGGTTCATCGCGGCGGCGAGCGCGATATCGCCGGCATCGAGCCTGCGACCGGCTGCGAGCAGCACCTCGCCTTCAGCGAAATCGAGCCCGGCTGGGCGCACGTAGTGTCCGGCGGGGGGGGCCTCACGGATCACGACGCGGGCATCGTCGAGGGCCTGCGTATCCTCCTGGATGACGATGGCGTCGGCGCTCGCAGGCAAGGGCGCGCCGGTAAAGATCCGGACCGTCTCGCCGGAGCCGATATCACCGCGAAAGCCGCGCCCGGCGGCACTCTCGCCGATCACGGTGAGGGTCGCGGGAATGGTGGTGCAATCGGCGGCGCGCACGGCATAGCCGTCCATGGCCGAGACGGCGAAGGGGGGCTGCGTGCGCCGTGCGGAGAGGTCGCGCGCGAGGCTGCGACCGTGACAGGCGGCAAGCGGCACCATTTCCTCTGGGACCGGCCCGTCGATGCTCGCCAGAACCTGCGCCAGAGCGTCGGCAACGGGGAGCAGCGCCATCGCCGTCAGCCCTTCGCCTTGTAATGGCCCGAGCGCCCGCCCGCCTTTTCGAGCAGGCGCACGCCCTCGATCTGCATCTCCTTGTCGACGGCCTTGACCATGTCGTAGATCGTCAGGCAGGCGACCGAGACGGCGGTCAGCGCCTCCATCTCGACGCCGGTCTGCCCGCCGACACGCACTTCCGCCGTGACGCGCACGCCCGGAAGTGCCTCATCGACGACGCAATCGACCTTCGCCTTGGTGATCATCAGCGGGTGGCAAAGCGGGATCAGTTCATGCGTGCGCTTGGCCGCCATGATGCCCGCGAGCCGCGCGGCGCCCAGCACATCGCCTTTTTTCGCATCACCATCGCGGATGATGGCGATGGTCTCCGGCCGCGTCACGATGCGCCCCTCGGCGATGGCGACGCGGGAGGTGACTTCCTTGCCCGAGACATCGACCATATTGGCCTGGCCGGTCGCGTCGAGATGGGTGAGATCGCTCATGCGACGGCTCCGTCCTCCAGCGACAGCAGGGCGCGGGTCGCCGCCGCGACATCGTCCTGCCGCATCAGGCTTTCGCCGACGAGGAACGTGTCGATGCGCGAGCGGCGCAGGCGGGTGATGTCGTCGGGCGTGAAGATGCCGCTCTCGCCCACGATGATGCGGTCATCCGGGATCAGCGGCGCGAGCGTCTCGCTCGTCTCCAGCGAGACGGCGAAGCTGCGCAGATCGCGGTTGTTGATGCCGATGAGCTTTGCCGGAAGGGTGAGGGCACGGTCGAGCTCGGCGCGGTCATGCACCTCGACGAGGCTGTCCATGCCGAGTTTGTCCGCAGTCTCGATCAGCGCAAGCGCTTCCGCGTCCGTGACGCTCGCCATGATCACGAGGATGCAATCGGCGCCCCAGGCGCGCGCCTCCCAGACCTGGTATGGCTCGAACATGAAATCCTTGCGGAGCGCCGGCAGGCCGGATGCAGCCCGCGCTTCGCCGAGATATTTCGGCTTGCCCTGGAAAGACGGCTCGTCGGTGAGCACCGACAGGCAACTCGCCCCGCCCTCGGCATAGGCGCGCGCGAGTGCCGGCGGATCGAAATCCGCGCGGATCAGGCCTTTGGACGGGCTCGCCTTCTTGATCTCCGCGATCAGCGCCGGGCGCCCCTGCGCGATATGCGCCTCGATCGCATCGGCAAAGCCGCGCGGCGGCGGGGCGGCGGCGGCGAAACGCTCGATTTCGGCCTGCGGGACGATCGCCTTCGCCGCGGCGATCTCCTCGCGTTTGTAGGCCTCGATCCGTGCCAGAATATCAGCCATCGCGTCAGGCTCCGGAGGCTGCGACGAGCTTGTCGAGGGTGGCTTTCGCGGCGCCGGAATCGATCGCATCGACGGCCATGGCGACGCCCTCCTTCAGATCGCGCGCCTTCTCGGCCACGACGAGCGAGGCGCCGGCATTGAGGACGGCGATGTCGCGATAGGCGGATTTCTCGCCGTCTAGCACGGCGCGCATGGCGCGTGCGTTATGCTCGGGATCGGCGCCCTTGAGATCACGCGGATCGGCGAGCGCGATGCCGACGCTCTCGGGATGAATGGTGAAGCGCGAGAAGGTGCCGTTCTCGATCGCCGCGACATGGGTCTCGCCCGTGGTGGTAATCTCGTCGAGCCCGTCGGAACCATGCACGACCCAGACCTTCTGCGAGCCGAGCTGGCCCAGCACGCGCGCGAGCGGCTCGATCCAGACATCGGAGAACACGCCGAGCAGTTGACGCCGCACGCCGGCCGGGTTCGTCAGTGGGCCGAGCAGGTTGAAGATCGTGCGGGTGCCGAGCTCGACGCGAAACGGCGCCACATGGCGCATCGAGGCGTGGTGCGTCTGCGCGAACATGAAACAGAGCCCGGCCTGTTCGAGGCAACGCTCCAGCGTATGCGGCTCGCGCCCGATGGTGACGCCGAGCGCGCTCAGCACATCCGCCGCGCCCGATTTCGAGGAGGCGGCGCGGTTGCCGTGCTTGGCGACCGGCACGCCGCAGGCGGCGGTGATGAAGGCGGCGAGGGTGGAGATGTTGTAGGTGCCCGAATGATCACCGCCCGTGCCGACGATGTCGATCGCATCGGAAGGCGCCTTCACCGGCAGCATGCGCGCGCGCATGGCCGCAGCCGCGCCGGTGATCTCGTCGAGCGCTTCGCCGCGCACGCGCAAGGCCATCAGGAAGGCGCCGGCCTGGGATGGGGTCACCTCGCCGGAGAGCAGCGCGTCGAAAGCCGCGCGGGCCTCTTCCTGCGAGAGCGTCGCGCCGGTGGCGACCTTTGCGATATAGGGTTTGAAACTGTCCATGCTCACATCTGCCGGGGTTCAGGCGGGGGAGGTCGCGTCGGCGCCGGCCCGGTTGCGCCAGCGCGCCGCCTTGTCGAAGAAATTCCCGATCAGCGTGCCGCCATCGGGCGTCATGATGCTCTCGGGGTGGAACTGCACGCCGTAGACGGGCAGGGTGGCGTGCTCGACGCCCATGATCAGCCCGTCATCGCTCTCGGCGGTGATCACGATCTCCGCCGGGCAGCTCTCGCGGGCGATCACGAGGGAATGGTAGCGCGTGGCTTCCAGCGCCTCCG
>JBJHBI010000107.1:0-7617 GCA_050485405.1 Salinarimonadaceae bacterium | reverse complement strand
GAATGCGGCCGGCGCCCCTCCACCGTGCGACAGGCCGCGACCAGCGCCTGGCCGATCACCTGCCCGCCGAAGACCCGCTGCCAGCCGGTCCTGGGGCTGCGACCGCGAAACAGATTGCGCTCGAGCCTTTCGAGGTCGAGTATCGCCACGAGATCGGCGAGCGCCTCGGATTTGGCTGCGGATCGTGATTCGGTATCGTTCTGGCCGGACATGCGATTAGCCTTTCGCGAGGACCTTTCGGATGCGCGCTCCCGATGAGCGCATTCCGGGAACACCTGTCGCCGATGCGCCCGGGACGATGTGCAAAGCACGCGATTGCGTCGCAGCATCGCCGCGGGCATAGGGTAACGCGTTCGCGCTAAGGTCAAGCGCGGGACGCGTGTGGAGTGAGCGGGATGGTGGAAAACAAGGGCCGAAGCAAGGGGCAAGACAAGGACCGGAGCAAGCTCGGGTCGGGCAGGTCACCGGCAGCTGGAGCAGCGAAAGCGATATCCGCTGCGCCCGCGCCCCGGCACATCCTGATCGCGGGCAGCGGCATAGCCGGGCTCACCCTCGCCCTCGCCCTCGCGCGGGCCTGCCCCGAGCAATTGAAGGTGAGCGTCTGCGATCCTGCCCTCCCCGCCCCCGGCATGCCCGATGCGCGCGCCGATGACGAACGCGCCTATGCGATCGCGGCGGCGGGCCGGCGCATGTTCGAGGCGCTCGGCATCTGGGCGCAGGTCGCGGGCGAGGCCCAGCCCATGCGCGACATGGCGATCACCGACAGCCATCTCGCCGACCCCGTCCGTCCCGCCTTTCTCAATTTCGACGGCGAGATCGCCCCGGGCGAGGCCTTCGCGCATATGGTGCCCGCGCGCGCCCTGCTCGCCGCCCTCATGCCCGCCTGTCGCGAGGCGGGGATCGATCTGCGCCGCGTCGCAGTACGCCGTTTCAGCGCCCATACGGATGGCGGCACGGCTCTGCTGGCGGATGGCGAGAGGCTGCCCGTCAGCCTGTGCGTCGCCGCCGACGGGGCGAAATCGCGCCTGCGCGAGGCGGCGGGGATCGGCTGGGTGAGCTGGTCCTATCCGCAGGTCGGGATCGTCGCGACGATCGGCCACGAGCGCGACCATGGCGGGCGCGCCGTCGAACATTTCCTGCCATCCGGCCCCTTCGCCCTGCTGCCGCTGACGCGCGGCGGCAGCCTCGGGCACCGCTCCTCCATCGTCTGGACCGAGCGGCGCGATCTCGCGCCCACCCTGCTCGCCCGCGACCATGACGAGGTGCTCGGGGAAGTCGAGCGCCGTTTCGGCCTCGAACTCGGCAAGATCGCGCTGGAGACACCTCTACGCGCCTTCCCGCTCTCCTTCGGCATCGCCCGTGAATTCACCGCCACCCGCCTCGCCCTGATCGGTGATGCCGCCCATGTCATCCATCCGATCGCCGGCCAGGGGCTCAATCTGGGCCTCAAGGACGTGGCTGCGCTGGCCGAATGCATCGTCGACGCGACGCGGCTCGGAATGGATCCCGGCGGCGCCGACGTGCTTGCCGGCTATGGCCGCGCGCGGCGCTTCGACACGGTGGCGATGGCCGCCGTCACGGACGGGCTCAACCGGCTGTTCTCCAACGATTTCGAGCCGATCCGGATGCTGCGCGATTTCGGGCTCGGGCTCGTCGAGCGTCTGCCGCCCTTGAAGCGCTATTTCATCCGCGAGGCTTCCGGCCTGAGCAACGCGGGTCCGCGTCTGCTGCGCGGTGAGCGGCTTTAGGCTCACGCCCCCAGGGTTCACGTCCGCATGTGTGAATCCGCCAACCGCCCTGCGCATCGCCGGCTCTGGCCTTTGCAGGCCGGGCGGGGATGATGGCGTCCTCTGGAAGGCGTTTCGCGCGAGGAATTCACGATCATGTCGCTCTATCATCCGGCTCCTGACGGCGTTTGGGAGCGCATCGATGCGCTCGAAGCGGGTTTCGACCCCGCAGCCCTCGAAAAGGTTCCGGCATTTCACGAAGCGCATGAATCGGAATGGCCGCGCAGCATGTATCACCCCAACGGGGAATATGTCGGCACGGCCTATATAGACGAGAAACCGCCCTACAACACCGTGATCGGGCCGGTGAAGGAGCGCGGGCCGCCCGCCGGCATGCTGCTCAAGGGCGGGCGGATCGTGCAGCAATGGGGCGATATCGACCGCCCCGACATGACCTTCTCGGTCGCCAAGAGCTTCCTCGGCGTGCTTGCGGGCCTTGCCGTCTCGCGCGGCCTGATCCGCTCGCTCGACGACCGGGTTGCGGAATACGCGCTCGATGACGGGTTTGAGAGCCCGCAGAACGCGGCGATCACCTGGCGCCACCTCCTGCAGCAGACCAGCGAATGGGAAGGCACGCTCTGGGACAAGCCCGATTCGGTGGATCGCAACCGGCAGGCCGGCCCCGGCGCCAACAATGCCGCGAAGGGCGACGACCGCGCCTTGCGGGCCCCCGGCGAGCATTGGGAATACAACGATGTGCGCGTCAACCGGCTCAGCCTCTCGCTGATGCAGGTCTTCCGGCAGCCCCTGCCGGAAGTGCTCGATGCCGCGATCATGACGCCGATTGGCGCGCGGAACTGGGTCTGGCACGGCTATTTCAATTCGACCGTCGAGATCGACGGCCGGCAGATGGAATCGGTTTCCGGCGGCAGCCATTGGGGCGGCGGCTTCCAGATCCCGACGACCGCGCTCGCCCGTTTCGGCCTGCTGATCGCCCGCGAAGGACGCTGGCAGGGGCAGGAGCTGATCCCCGGTTCCTGGATCGCGGAGATGCTCACGCCCTGCCCGGTTCACCCGGTCTACGGGTTCATGTGGTGGCTCAATACCGATGGTGCGCTCTACCCGTCGGCGCCCCATGATTCCGTTTTTGCGCTCGGCGCGGGCAACAACGTCATCTGGATCGACCGCAGCAACGACCTCGTCATGGTCGCCCGCTGGGTGCACAAGGCCCATATCGATGGGCTGATCGCGAGCGTCAGGCAGGCGATGCGCTGAGGGGATACGAAGCGCGGTGCGCGTGATGGCATGCAATGAGCGGGATGGCTGTGCAGTGAGCGTGATCGAGTGCGGTGAGCGGGGGCGGATGCGCCGACGGTGCTCGCCATCGAATGGTTACGCGACGCGATAAAACGACGCCTTCGCCCCAAGCCTCTACACAACGCAGCACTTGGCTCGCCAGCCAGTACCGACCCGACGAAACGACGCTTCAACGGGCTAACCGCACCAGACGGATGCGTCGCGCGCGGCCGTCATCCGGCCTGCGCGCGACGGACGCTTACGCTTCGCCCTCGTCCAGATCTTCGGCGCCGGGAATGGCCTCGTCGAGAATGCGCTCGGCGAGCACGCCGGAATTCTGGCGGATCGTCGATTCGATCTTCGTCGCGACTTCCGGATTCTCCTTCAGGAAGGTCTTGGCGTTCTCACGCCCCTGCCCGAGCCGCTGGCTGTCATAGGAGAACCACGAGCCGGATTTGTCGACGATCCCGCCCTTGACGCCGAGATCGATCAACTCGCCGACCTTGGAGATCCCCTCGCCATACATGATGTCGAACTCGACCTGCTTGAAGGGCGGGGCGACCTTGTTCTTCACCACCTTGACGCGCACGTTGTTGCCGATCGCCTCGTCGCGATCCTTGAGCGTCGCGATGCGGCGAATGTCGAGGCGCACGGAAGCGTAGAATTTCAGCGCGTTGCCGCCCGTCGTCGTCTCCGGGCTGCCATACATCACGCCGATCTTCATACGGATCTGGTTGATGAAGATCACCATGGTCTTCGACCGGTTGATCGAGCCGGTGAGCTTGCGCAGGGCCTGCGACATCAGGCGCGCCTGCAGACCGGGCTGCACATCGCCCATGTCGCCCTCGATCTCCGCGCGCGGCGTCAACGCCGCGACCGAGTCGATCACGAGCACGTCGACCGCGCCTGAGCGCACCAGCGTATCGGCGATCTCCAGCGCCTGCTCGCCGGTATCGGGCTGCGAGATCAGAAGATCGTCGAGCTGGACGCCGAGCTTGCGAGCATAGATGGGATCGAGCGCGTGCTCCGCATCCACGAAGGCGCAGACGCCGCCTTTCTTCTGCGCCTCTGCCACAGTGTGCAGGGCGAGCGTCGTCTTGCCCGAAGATTCGGGGCCGTAGATCTCGATGATGCGCCCACGCGGCAGGCCGCCGACACCCAGAGCGATGTCGAGCCCGAGCGAGCCGGTCGAGACCGTCTCGATCTCTACGGGGGCCTGACCCTTGCCCATACGCATGATCGAACCCTTGCCGAAAGCACGTTCGATCTGGGAAAGCGCCGCGTCGAGCGCCTTCGTTTTATCTTTATCCATGGAAGAACCTTCCACCAGTCTCAATGCGGACTGAACCATGACGGGCATTCCTTATTGCATGGGTGAGCCATCGAACTCAACGCGTGTCTCGATTAAATGTACCAATTATGTTCCGATTGACAAGGAAAAAGAACATTTATCCAACAATTTGAAAAATATCTCATAATATCAAAGCAATAACATATTGAAACACACCGTTCTTCCGATGCGTCATGCCGCCGAGAGCGCTCCTTCCACGCCGCGTCTTCTCCACAGGAAATCGCGCCTTTGCCACGCTAGGCAGAACCGTTTCGCTCGTCTAAACAACGCCTGCGCGGGCACGGGACCGGCGTGACGGGAGAAGACGGGCATGTCGGGAACGAATCGCAGCATCAGTTTCGAATCGGGGCCGAGCCCGATCGTGGTGCTGGTCGAGCCGCAACTGGGAGAGAATATCGGCATGGCCGCGCGGGCGATGGCGAATTTCGGCCTCACCGAGCTGCGCCTCGTCGCCCCCCGCGACGGCTGGCCGAGCGAGAAGGCGCGCGCCACCTCCTCCGGAGCGCTGCACATCGTCGATGCCGCGAAGGTCTATGACGACGTCCCCGCCGCCCTGCACGACGTCACCCTCGCCTTCGCCACGACGGCGCGCGAGCGCGGGCAGATGAAACGCGTGCTCTCGCCGCAGGAAAGCATGCGCGAGGCGGTCGGTGAATTCGCATCCGGTGGCCGCGTCGCGCTGCTCTTCGGACGCGAGCGCTCGGGGCTGGACAATGACGAGATTTCGCTGTGCGACGCGATCATGACCTTCCCCGTCAACCCCGCCTTCGCCTCCCTCAACATCGCCCAGGCCGTGCTGCTGACGGGCTATGAATGGTTCCGCACCGCCCATGGCGACGCGCTTCCCTTCGAAGGCGAGATCCGTTCGCCGCGCGCGCCGCGTGCCATGGCCGCCTCGTTCTTCGATTATCTGGAGGTAGAGCTCGATCGGGTCGAATTCTTCCCCCCCGACAAGCGCCCTTCGATGATGCGCAACCTCCGCGACGTCTTCCTGCGGCGCGATCTCACCGAGCAGGACGTGCGCACCCTGCGCGGCGCCATGCGCGCGCTGGTCTCGCGCCGCCGCCGTCGCGGCGAGAAGGCAGACGATGAAACCGGCGCCGAAACCGGTGGCCGCGACCATTCCGGGGCACCCGGAGAAGAGTGACGGAATTCCGCAGCCGAGGGCGCGACAAAAGGCTTGCGCTCGCGCCTGAGGACAGTTAGATCAGCCGCACCCGCAAGGTCACGGAGCGTAGCGCAGCCCGGTTAGCGCACCAGTCTGGGGGACTGGGGGTCGCAGGTTCAAATCCTGCCGCTCCGACCAATTTCCGGTTTTTTGATGATTGATGCCGATCCGGTGCCGGGGTGCAGCCTTGGCGGAGCGCGGGTATCTGCGCGTTCCCCTTGCTCTAGATCGCCTTCAGCCAGTCCCTATGCGCGGGATCCGCCTGTACCTTGCGGCACAGCTCGGCGACGTATTCGGCATCCTCTATCCGCTCGAAGCCGACCTGCTGATCGCGGGCATAGTTCGAACCGGACGAGCGCCCGCCCCTGATGCCGGCCCTGTGCCAGCCCTCCCCGGCAATGAATGTGTGACGTCCGCTCAGTCGGGCGAAATGCGCGGTCTTCAGTCCCCTCACGTCCGATGGCACCACCCCGACCTCGGTAATGGCGTAGCAGTCAAGCCCGCGATAGACCGTCACGCCGAGCAAAGTCGGCCAATGAGCGATGATCGCCCGGCGGTTGGTCAGCGTGTACCAGGTGCCTCGGCGCACCATCTGCATGGCAAACGGACCGGATGCGCCGAGCAGCAATCCGATCGCGGCAAAGATCATCAACCCGGTGACGGCGCCTTCCTCGACACGATCCGACCAGTCATCGATATTCCAGGTATCCCATACGAAGAAGCCGATGAAGGCTAGGATGAACCCGCCGAGGAGCACCGTTCCCATCTCTCCTCCGCGCCAGGATATCGCGGTCGCGGGCCGCCCCTCCCAGAGGATCGTCTCGCCGGGGAGGAGATACGCCTCCCATCCCATCACCTTTCTCGCGCGCCGCGATCTGGTGCTCGTCGATTTCGCAGCGTCCCCTTCACCCGCCATGACCGCCCCCCCAATCCGTCGAACGGCCCTCGCGACGAGGCCGGACCGCGACATCGCAGACGGCGACATCGGCGTCATCCGCCCGTCGCCTCTGTGCCCACAGGGTAGACTTTCCCTCCTTTGCCCATCCCCGGCAACACAACTTTACAATCCCCCGCAAGGCCCGCAACGAAGCGGGGCTATCACTCTCATGGTCCGCAGGAAGCGCCCCCGCTTTCTCGATGCGCGACGAGGAGAGAGATCATGACGACGACGCCCGAGAACAACGAAACCAACCCCGCCGAGAATCCCGCCAAGCCCCCCGCAAAACCCCGCAAGTCGCGCGCGTTTCGCTATGCCCTGATCGGCGGGGTCGCCATTGCCGGGATCGCGGGTATCAACGTGGCCATTTCGCAGAACGCCTCGCCCGGCTGGCACAAGGAATCGCGGATGCATTCCATGATGGGCGGCAGAATGGCCGGTATGGGGCTCGATTTCGCCGAATGGCGGGTCGGACGCGCCCTCACCGAAGCGGGGACCACCAGCGAAACCGCCCAGGAGGTCGCTGCGATCATGCGCGGCGCCGCCGACGAGGTCCTGCCGCTGATGCTCGAAATGCGCGACACCCGCGAGGAGGCCATCCGCATCCTGACCGCGCCCGAGATCGATCGCGAGGCGGCGGAGGAATTGCGGCGCACGCGCATCGAGAATATCGACGAGGCCTCGCAGCGCATGCTCACAGGCCTGCTCGACGCGGCGGAGAAGCTGAGCGTCGAAGAGCGCGAGAAGCTGATCGACAAACTCGCCGAGGCGCGCCATCGTCGCCGCTGGTGACGCAGGATAGCGCGCGAAAGGGGGTAACCGGGCATGGCCGAACGCGTCCTGATCATCGACGACGATGCGCGGCTCTCGACCATGCTCGCGGATTATCTCACCGAGGCCGGGCTCACCGTCACGCGCGCCGGCGACGGCGAGAGCGGCCTGCAGATGATGGCGCGCGAGCAGCCCGACATCATCGTGCTCGACCTGATGATGCCGGGGATCGACGGGCTGGAGACCTGCCGCCGGATCCGCGCCCGCAGCGACGTGCCGATCCTGATGCTGACGGCCAAGGGCGAGGAGACGGACCGTATCGTCGGGCTGGAACTCGGCGCCGACGACTACCTGCCCAAACCCTTCA
>JBJHBI010000106.1:0-7723 GCA_050485405.1 Salinarimonadaceae bacterium | reverse complement strand
TGGACGACCCTTCCGGGATCGTGCTCCACGATGGATCGGATGCGACCAGCCTCATGCACGTCATCGCCATGGCGAGCGGCTGGTTCCTCTTGCCGCTCGTGGCGATCCTCGCCGTGGGCGGGCTCTCCGCCTCGTTCCTGCAGAACCGGCCGCGTCTCGTAGGTGAACGGATCAAGCCGAAACTCAACCGGATCTCGCCGAAAACCGGCTTCCGGCGCATCTTCGGGGCACAGGGTTGGATGGAATTCGCCAAGGCCATCTTCAAGTTCGCGGTCATCGGCTTCGTCATCGCGGCGCTGCTGTTCTTCGACGCGCACCGGGTGGTGAGCGCGATGTATTCCGACCCCTCCGCCCTTCCGGAACTGTTGCTGACGCTGACCGTGCGGCTGCTGACGGCGGTGTGTGTCGCCACGATCCTGCTCGTCATCGTCGATCTGATCTTCTCCCGGGCACATTGGCGCAAAGAGCTGCGCATGACGCGCCAGGAGGTGAAGGACGAGCACAAGCAGATGGAAGGCGATCCGCATCTCAAGGCGAAGATGCGCTCCGTCGCCCGGGACCGCTCGCGCCGGCGCATGATCGCCGACGTGCCGCGCGCCACGATCGTCCTCGCCAACCCCACTCATTACGCCATCGCGTTGCGCTACGTGCTGGAGGAGGGCGGTGCGCCGGTCGTGGTGGCCAAGGGCAAGGATCTCGTCGCACTCAAGATCAGGGAGGTGGCCGAGGCCCATGAAATTCCCGTGATCGAGGACAAGCCGCTGGTGCGCTCGATGTACGACAAGGTCGAGCTCGACTATCCGATCCCGCCGGAATTTTATCAGGTTGTTGCTGAATTGCTTTACCTTTTCTACTACAATAAGAAAAGTCCGGCCGGCGCTGGCGCCGCATCAGGCTCGTCCTGAGGCATTGAAGGCATGGATATGCTGCGATGAAGAAAGACAAGAATCTTCCCGGCCTTCTCGAGCGCGAGAAAATCATCGGCGATGCCGTAAAGTCGGTTGCCGCCGAGCTGCGTCTCGTCGATCTCGATATACTGGCGCGCTTCATCTATTTCGAGCAGCACGCCAATATCGCCGATCTCGTCGTGTCGTCCTGTGAGCTGTTTTTCAAGGAAGATACGCTGGTCTACGGTTCGCGCGCCGATATCGAGCTGAAATGGGGTGAGATCCCCAACGTCGTGATCGATCTGGAATTCCGGCATCAGGGCGTGCAGGTCTTCTTCGCTCTGTCGCTGCGCCCCCTCGTCGCCGCCGTCGACGTCCATGCCATCACCTTCGATGGCGAGAGCCGTTCGCCGCAGGACAATACGGCCCGCCTGATCGCCGCGCTCGACGATGCACGGATCGGCGCGGACAATGTGCTGGCCGCCGCCGGAATCGCCGCGGATGCCTATCGTCCCGATCAGCAGGGGCCGCAAATGCCGCGCCCGGAATGACGCTCGCAGGCGCTACGTCGAGCCTCGCGCAACCCCGACCTTGCTCTCGCGCATCGCAATCACTAGGCTGGCGCCGGCTCGGGGAGTAGAGGGCGTCGCGTCATGAATGTTTCGCTCGAGGAAGCGATCGGCAAGCTCGACAGCGCGCTGGGCATGCTGGAAGCTGCGGTGAACCGGCGTATCGCCGTGGATCATGCGCGCGCCGATCTCGAAACCGAATTGCAGATCATGCAGGATGACCGCGCGCGTCTCGCGGTGGAACTCGACAGTGCGAGCAACCGGCTCGGCAGCGTCGAGGCCGCGACGCAGGACGTTTCGCGCCGCGTGGCGCGGGCCATCGCCACGATCGAAGAGGTGCTTGCGCATCAGGAGCCCGAACCGGGCGATCAGGGTCTGCGCTGAATGCTGGACGGACGGGGGAGACGAGCGTGCCGCAAGTCACGGTGAGTATTGCCGGCAAGAGCTATCGCATGGCCTGCGCCGATGGCGAGGAGGCCCATCTCGACGGCCTCGCCCGCCTCCTCGACGGGCGGATCGAGGACATGCGCGCAGCTTTCGGCGAGATCGGCGACATGCGCCTGCAGGTCATGGCCGCGCTGACGCTCGCAGACGAGCTCGGCGAGACCCGCAAGAAGACCGAGCGGCTCGAGGCCGAACTCGCCGAACTGAAGGCGCTGGTCGCCAACGGCGATGCCCGCGCCCATGACAGCGAGGCGCGGCTCTCCGGCGCGATCGTCGCCGCGTCGGAGCGCATCGAACGGCTCGCGCGCACGCTCAATACGGCGACATCGGCGCTGACGCCGGCTCCGATCGGCGCGCGCGACGAGTGATCCGACGGTCAGGGGGCGACGATCCATGGATCGCGCCCCCGTGTCGATATGGTTTTCCGATGGCACCGCTGCGCGTCAGGACAGGCGGTGGCGCATGTTCTGGTGGTTTTTCGAGATCCGTTTGGCCGCGACGTAGTAGATCGCGGCATAGACGTTGTCGAGCAGATGGGCGAGGACGGGATCGCCCTCCTCGCGTACCACGCTGGCGAGTTCACCGATCCGCTCGGCGACATCGTCGAGATTGTCTCTGGTTTCGTCGTACTGGATGTGCATGACTGCGCCCCGTTTCTTTTCTTCAAGCTGCTTTTGCCAGGAGACGGGCACGGGTGCGTGCACCGTCGACGATGATGTTCTCGTGAATGCCTGCGCGTTCACGGATTTCGGCGACCGCTTCGGTGGTGACGTCCCAGAGCCCGACGGCGATGGGGCCGGTCTCGAAGGCGGTCGAACGTGCGAGCACTTCCGGCGCCCAGCCGATGCGTCGGTAGATGCGCTGCATATGCGGTTCGAAAATGCCGATATACTGGGTGAGGCCGGCATCCAGCCCGATCTCGCACATGGCGATCGCGATTTCGCAGGTCGCCCGGTCGAGCCGCGTCGGCGTGAGCCGGCGGGTGGCGCGGGGATGTACGCAGAACCTGGTCGCCTCCCAGATGGTGGCGCTGACGAGATCGACATCGTCGTCGAAAGCGTCGGAGAAGATGTCGCGCTGGAGCGTCGGGCCGGTCGTCGGCATCAGCCGGATCGAGCCGACCACGTCGCCGGTATCGTCGTCGAGGGCGATGACGTAGAGCGGATTGAGCGCGTCGTAGGGGTCGCATTCGCGCCCGTCCTCGACATTGACGTCCCAGCCGAGTTTCTCGCGGAAGATCGTTGCCCTTCCACGGAACATTGCGTCGACGATATCGGCATGACGATCAGCTTCGTGTCCGTTGATCAGGGTGATCATCTTCGGGGTCCTTTCCTTGATGGCAGAACCCAGAATCGGTGTTTGGCGAAGCTTCGCAATCCGTCAAAAATGACCTTTCGTCACCAATGCCACGTAGTCGCTTCGTAAAGCAATCAAGGATATGTGATATTCCCGCCGATCGGGCGGGCGAAATCTGACTCACTTTTGCCTTGAAGGAGAATCTTTCTAATAAAGCAACTTTTAATACGTATTTTGCTCGTTCGGCTTCAGTGCTCGACGATCCCGAGCGCGATGGCGCGGGCGACCGCCTGGGCCTTCGTCAGGCTGGACAGCTTGTGGCGTGCTGAATCGAGATAGCCGCGTACCGCGCGTTCCGAGACGTGCAGGCGCTCGGCGGTTCCCGCGATCGTCGCCCCCGCGGCTGCCCATTGCAGGCATTCGCGCTCGCGCTTCGAGAGCTGTATCGGCGCATCGTCCTCGTCGCAGCACAGGGCGAGCACGCGATGATGCACGTAATTGCCGATGAGCTGGATGTCGCGGGTCTGCGCGAGCTTGAGGCTCTGCCATTCGCGCTCGGGCAGGGCGGAGACCACGGTGAACACGGCGAGATCGCCGCGCGATCCCCGGATGGGAACCGTCAGCCCCTGCCGACCGATACCGAAATCCCGGGCTTCGCGAAACAGCAGTTGCGGTGATCCCTCCGGAACGACGAGACGGTCCCAATCCACCGGCAGGATGCTGCGCGCGGCCTGCAGCACGACCGGGTCGATCTCGAAATAACGCTGCGAGCGATAGCGGGTGATCCATTGCTGCGGATAGGAATGGATGACGACGGGATTCTCGCGCGGATCGTTCGGCAGCCGCAGGGCGTGATAGCCCGCATGGGCGAAGCCGTAGACGTCGATCAGCCCCATGATCGCCTGTTCGAGATCAGGCAGTGACCGCGCCTGTTCGATCCGCTCCAGTATCGAATAAAAGGCATCGTCACGCATGCGGGTTCCATGAACAGGGTGGGGGATGGCGGCGTTCGGTCAACCAATCTAGGCGCTTTTTCCGGCCTTGTATAATAAAATTGCCGGTGGTTGGGAATGCCTCATCGTGGTTGTATGCGGTTGTGCCGCGTGTCGTCTATCTCTGCGTGCGGTTATACCGATTGATCCGCTTTGATAGCGTTCCGAATGCCGGTTTTCGCGATTCCTCGAAACGTATAGAATTGGTCGACCGCGGCTTTGCGCTTGATGAAAGCCGTTTCCACCCGCGAGACGCGTGTGTTCAGATCCGCCCGAGCAGTTCCCGCGCCGCCATCTGCGGGTCCTGGGCGGTATTGAGGGATGCCACGAAGCGCCCCTGGGCATCCATGATATAGACCAGTGCCGTATGATCCATGGTGTAGTCGCCGTCATCGAGGGGCACGCGACGCTTATATGCGCGGAAGGTGCGAACCACTTCGTCGATCTCCTCGTCCGTGCCGGTGAGACCCACGATGCGGTCATCGAAACTCTGGACGTAGAGACGCATCGCCTCGGGGGTGTCGCGCTGGGGATCCACGGTGATGAACAGGGCCTGCATCTCGCGTCCCTCGTCGGAGGCGGCGCGCAGGACCTCGGAGATCTCGAACAGCTTCGTCGGGCAGACATCGGGGCAATGGGTGAAGCCGAAGAAGAGCAGGTGCGGCTCGCCGAGGAAATCGTCGCGCGTCACCCGGTTGCCGTCGTGATCGGTCAGGGTGAACGGCCCGCCGACATCGGAAGCCGCAACCTCGCGACCACCCGGCGTCAGCGTCAGCACCGCGACCACGCCGAGCGAGACGAGGCCGAAGAGAAAGGCGACCAGCGGGATGGCGATACGGCGTGCACGTTCGGACATGATCTTCCTCGGTAACCTCGATGGGCGTTCGACGACACAGTGAGACACCGCCGCGCCGTCGGCATATCGACGGGTGAGCGTAGGCTCTAGCCCTTCGCCCGGTCTCATGGCAATACGGCAAAATCCCGGCGCCATCCATGCGGCGGGCGGTCGCCTCGCCTGCGTATTCCCGGTTTGAGGCGTGATCGGGCGTCGCAGGCGATGACAGCCGCGCATGGTGGTGGTATCGACATCGGATCATGAGCGAAGCCCGCCCCATCAGGCGCAGATTGCGCGCCCGCAAAGCCGAAACCGATCGCGCCTCCGATCGCCGATCCGATCGGGCCGAGCAGGTCCCGGCCAATGCCGAAGGGCGGGTCAAGCAGGCTCTCGCGGATTGCTCCATCGTTCTCGTCGGCTTGATGGGAGCGGGCAAGAGCACCGTCGGGCGCAGGCTCGCCGCACGGCTCGGCATGAAGTTTCGCGATGCCGACAACGAGATCGAGGCCGCAGCCGGAATGTCGATCCCCGACATCTTCGCAGCTTATGGCGAGGCGCATTTCCGCGATGGCGAGCGCCGCGTGATCGACCGGCTCCTCCAGGAAGAGACGATGGTGCTCGCCACGGGCGGCGGTGCCTATATGGATCCCGCGACCCGCGCGAGCATCCGCGACAACGCCGTATCGGTCTGGCTGCGGGCCGATCTCGACACGTTGATGCGCCGGGTGCGCAAGCGCTCCAATCGCCCGCTCCTCCAGAACGCCGATCCGGAAGCGGTGATGCGGCGGCTGATCGACGAGCGGTACCCGGTCTATGCGGAGGCGGATGTGGTCGTCGAGTCGCGCGAAGGCCCGCACGAAGCGGTGGTCGAGGCCATCGTCGCGGCCCTCGACGCTTACGTCCGGGCGCAGGCGGAAGCCGGGGAGGAGGCCGACGGATCGGCGCCCGCGGGCCGCGAGAAGGAACGGGGATCGAGCGATGTCTGAGGGGACAAGCATGCAGGCTGGTGACGAACAGGCGGAGCAGGGCGCACGGCGGATCGTCCGGGTCGCCCTCGCGGAGCGTTCCTACGATATCGTCATCGGGCGCGGGCTCGTCGATGAGGCGGGCGAGCGCCTCGCTTCGTTCGGTGCGCGCGCCGCCGCGATCGTGAGCGACGCCCATGTGGCCCCGCTCCACGCCGCGCGCCTCGCGACCGCGCTGGAAGCGACCGGCCTTCGGGTCGTGACCATCACCATCGCGCCGGGAGAGGCTTCGAAATCCTTCGATACGCTCGAGACGATCTGCGGTGAAATCCTCGATGCACGGATCGAACGCGGCGATCTCGTCATCGCGCTGGGTGGTGGTGTCGTGGGCGATCTCGCGGGCTTCGCCGCCGCGATCGTGAGACGCGGCATGCGCTTCGTGCAGGTGCCGACGAGCCTGCTCGCCCAGGTCGATTCCTCGGTGGGCGGCAAGACGGGGATCAACGCGCCGCAGGGCAAGAACCTGATCGGCGCCTTCCACCAGCCGAGCCTGGTTCTGGCTGATACGGCGCTTCTCGACACATTGCCGCTGCGCGAGATCCGCGCGGGTTATGCGGAGACGGTGAAATACGGCCTGATCGATGACCGCGCCTTCTTCGACTGGTGCACGGCCAACTGGCCCGGCATCTACAATGGCGGCCCCGAGCGCGAGCACGCGGTCGAGATCGCCTGTCGCGCCAAGGCTGCGATCGTGGCGCGCGACGAGCGCGAGACGGGCGACCGGGCGCTGCTCAATCTCGGCCACACGTTCGGCCATGCGCTGGAACGCGTCACGGGCTACGATTCGCGCCGCCTGATCCATGGCGAGGCGGTGGCTTTGGGTATGGCGCAGGCGTTCCGCTTCTCCCATGCAATGGGTTTGTGCAACGGGCAGGATGCGGTGCGTGTCGAGGCGCATCTGCGCGAGGCCGGCCTGCCGACGCGGCTCGCGGATATTCCCGGAGGGGCTGGCAGCGTCGACGATCTGCTCGGCGCCATGGCGCAGGACAAAAAAGTGAGCGGCGGTGCCCTGACCTTCATCCTCGCGCGCGGGATCGGCGAGAGCTTCATCGCCAAAGGCGTGCCGGCGCAGGATGTGCGCGCTTTCCTAGAGCAGGAAGCGGCCGGGCCGAGCGGAGCCTGATCACATGGATCTGACCGTCTGGATATCCCTCGTCGCCGTGCTCGTCTGCTTCGGTGTTTCCGGCTTCTTCTCTGGCAGCGAAACGGCGCTGACGGCCTCGTCGCGGGCGCGGATGCTCGCTCTCGAGAAGAGCGGGGACGAGCGTGCGGGCATCGTCAACCGTATGCTGGATGCCCGCGAACGGCTGATCGGCGGTATCCTGATCGGAAACAACGTCGTCAACACCGCCGCCGCCTCCATGACCACCGGCGTGCTGCTGACCCTGTTCGGCGAGGTCGGCATCATCTACGCGACGCTCGCGGTCTCGGCTTTCGTGATCGTCTTCTCCGAGATCCTGCCCAAGACCATCGCCATCAACTCGCCCGACAAGGTCGCGCTCAGTGTGGCCCGGCCGATCTCGGTGATCGTGCGCCTGTTCGGCCCGTTGACGATGGCGATCGAGCATTTCATCCGATGGCTCTTGCGGCGCTTCGGCCTCGAACTCGGCTCGATGCGCAACGTGCTCTCGGCCACCGAGGAACTGCGCGGACAGGTGGATCTCCTCCACAAGGA
>JBJHBI010000105.1:0-7799 GCA_050485405.1 Salinarimonadaceae bacterium | reverse complement strand
GCCGTGCTGCTCGCGATCGCCTTCCTCGACGAATTCATCATCACCCTGCGCACCGGGCGCCCGAGCTTCACCGGGACCGAGGACGCGATCAATCTCGGGCAGGAGAACTGAGCCATGGATCTGCTTCCGCTCAGCCTCGGACTGATCGCCCTGCTCTTTGCGATGATCGGCCTCGGCGTCTGGATCGCCGTGGCGCTCGCCACGATGGGCTTCGCCGCGATCGTGTTGCAACTCACCCTGCCGCCGGGCACGATCCTCGCGACATCCGTCTGGCAGGGCGCGAAATCGTGGGATCTGACGGCGCTGCCGATGTTCATCCTGATGGGTGACATTCTTTTCCGCACCCGTCTGTCTCAGGACATGTTCGACGGGCTCGCCCCCTGGCTGGCCAAGCTCCCGGGCCGCCTCATCCACGTGAATATCGTCGGTTCGACGATATTCGCCGCCGTCTCCGGCTCGTCCGCAGCGACTTGCGCCACGATCGGGCGCATATCGCTCTCGGAGCTGGCCAAGCGCGGCTATTCCAACACGGTCTCGATCGGCGCGCTCGCGGGCTCCGCCACGATCGGCCTGATGATCCCGCCTTCGATCATCCTGATCGTCTATGCCGCGGCAACCGAGCTCTCCGTGGCGCGTCTGTTCATCGCGGGCGTGATTCCCGGGCTGATGCTGACGGCGATGTTCATGACCTTCGTCATCGTCTGGGCCCTGTTCAACAAGGACAAGATGCCCCCGCCCGAGCCGGCCATGCCGCTGATCGAGCGGATCAAGGCGCTGCGCCGGCTCGCGCCGGTGATCTTCCTGATCGTCGGCGTGATCGGCTCCATCTATATGGGCCTCGCCTCGCCGACGGAGGCGGCGGTGGTCGGCGTGTTCCTCGCGCTCGGGATTTCCTGGATGACGGGTACGCTGAACTGGAACACCATGCGCGAGGCGCTCGTCTCCTCCACCAAGACGAGCTGCATGATCATCTTCATCCTCGCCGGAGCCGCTTTCCTGACGACGGCGATGGGCTTTACCGGGATTCCGCGGGTGCTCGCGGAATGGATCGGCAGCTTCGGGCTCTCGCAGGGCATGCTGCTTCTGGCGCTGACGATCTTCTTCATCATCATGGGCTGTTTCCTGGACGGCATCTCCATGGTGGTGCTGACCACGTCAATCATCATGCCCCTCGTCGTGGGGGCGGGATTCGACCTGATCTGGTTCGGCATCTACATCGTGCTCGTGGTGGAGATGGCGCAGATCACGCCCCCGGTCGGCTTCAATCTCTATGTGCTGCAATCGCTCACGGGGAAGGACATCTTCAGGCTCGGACTTTACACCGCACCGTTCTTCCTGATCATGTGTCTCGCAGCATTTCTGCTCGCGATGTATCCCGACATCGCACTCTGGCTGCCGCGTACCATGCTCGAAACACGGTGACGCGTCGGTTCCCGAAGCCCGTTCGTCATGTCCGGAGACGCCATGAGCGCGAAAAGCCTGAACCCCTCCGGCATCGGTCCCATCGTCTCCTCCGCCCATCTGGCGGAGGGGGCGCTGCCGGCCCTGTCCGAGTTCGAATTCGGCCTGATCCTGGCCAGCCACGCCTTTCATCGCTGGATGATGCGCTGTATCGCGGCTGCGGGCGTGCCCGATCTGTCGCCGCTCGACGTCCTGATCCTGCATACGGTCAATCACCGGGGGCGCGCGAAACGGCTCGCGGATATCTGCCTCGTCCTGTCGATCGAGGAGACCCATCTCGTCAGCTACGGCGTCAAGAAGCTGCAGGGCGCCGGTCTCGTCACCTCCGGGCGCGCGGGCAAGGAGAAGACCGTCGAGATCACCGAGAAGGGCCGCGATATCTGCAAGAAGTATCGCGAGATCCGCGACAAGCTCCTGATCGGCCCGCTCAGCACCACCACCCTCGACAAGGAACAACTCTCCGAAATCGCGGCGATGATGCGTGCGCTCTCGGGCCATTACGACCAGGCGGCGCGGGCGGCGGCCTCCCTGTGAAGGCGCGCGGGCGAGACCGTTGAACCGCCCGTGAGGATTTTCCGCTTTCGCATCCCTGCGTCACGGGCATAGCCTGACGGGACGATCCATTCCCGCCCGAGGTGACCCGTGTCCGCAGCCGCAAGACCCGCCGATCAAGTCCTCGCCTGGCTCGCCGAGCAGCAGCCGGCCATGCTCTCCCTGCTGGAGGAGGTGGTGAACATCGATTCCGGCTCCTACGACAAGGCCGGCGTCGATGCGGTGGGCGAGCGTTTCAAGCGCTTCTTCGCCGAACACGGGATCGAGACGACGACGATCGCCAACGAGACCTATGGCGATGCGATCAAGGCGCATGTGGCGGGCTCGGGCGGTGCCAACAAGCCGATCGTGCTGATGGGCCACCGCGACACGGTCTTCCCCAAGGGCGAGGTCGCCCGCCGCCCCTTCCGTATCGAAAATGGCCGCGCCTACGGGCCGGGCGTCTGCGACATGAAGGCGGGGCTCGTGATCAACGCCTTCGTCCTCGCCGCCTATCACAAGTTCGGCGGCGCGCCGGCTCCGCTCCTCGGCCTGATCACCAGCGACGAGGAGATCGGCTCGCCCGCCTGCCGCCCGATCATCGAGGAAACCGCCCGCGAGGCGCGCGCCGTGTTCAATTCGGAGCCCGGCCGCCCCTCGGGCAACGTGGTGACCGGGCGCAAGGGCGGCGTCTTCATGCAGATGACCATCCACGGCAAGGCCGCGCATTCGGGCGGCAACTTCGCACAGGGCGCTTCCGCCATCGGTGCGCTGGCACACAAGATCATCGCCTTGCACGCCATCACCGATATCGAGGCCGGCGTGACCGTGAATGTCGGGCTGATCCGGGGCGGGCAATCCGTCAACACCGTCGCACCTCTGGCCGAATGCGAGATCGATCTGCGCTACGTTACCCCCGATCAGCGCGAGGCCGCGATGGCGTGCATCGCCGAGATCGTGGCGGCGCCGGATGTCGCGGGGACGCATGCCGAGCTCGCGATCAAGGGCGAATTTCATCCCCTCGTGCAGGACGAGGGTTCGAAGGCGCTCTTCGACGTCTACCGAGAGGCCATGGCGGAGAACGGCCAGACGATCGAGGGCGAATTCACCGGCGGCTGCGCCGATTCGGGCTTTACCGCGAGCATGGGCTGCCCCACCCTGTGCGCCACCGGGCCGGTGGGCGGCAAGGCGCATTCGCCGGAGGAATACATGGAGGTCGAGACCATGGTGCCGCGTGCGCAGGGTATCGCCCGCGCGATCGCGGGGCTGGGTTCGCGATAGTCACTCCGCGCACTTGGATTTCTGCGCGCGGTTCAAATTTTTTTTCGAAAGTGCGGGAACCTCCTGTCCGGCAATGCGTTCGTAACGCGTTGGGTGCGCTTTGTGCCTGTCCTCGGGCCGTTCGCGCCGAACATCGAAAGCGACCAGGAATTGAAGAAGAAGACGAGACCCGGCATTTTTGAGGTCACGATGCGCAATCCGCGCGCACTGATTTTTCCCGCGATCGTGGTGATCGCCGGCCTCGTCGCCACATTGTTTCTCGGTAGCCAGTACGAACGTCTCGCCCGCGAACGTGACGAGGAGCGCTTCACGGCGCTCGTCGATCAACGCGCCGCCGCCGTCGCACAGCGCATGGAGGACTACATCGCGCTGTTGCGCGGGACCACGGCGTTGATGGCGAGCCGCCCGCTCGGCGAGGTGAGCCTTCCGGAATTCCGCCGTTACGTCGACCGCCTGCGCATCCAGGAGCTCTATCCGGGCGTGCAGGGGATCGGTTTCGCCCGCGCGATCACCCCGGAAGAATTGCCGAGCACGGTGGCGCGCATGCGTCTCTATGATCCCGGCTTCGAGATCTGGCCGGAAGGCGAACGCGAATTCTATTCCGCGATCGTCTTTCTCGAACCGCCGGACACCAAGAACGTGGCTGCGATCGGCTTCGACATGTTTTCCGAGCCGATCCGCCGAGATGCGATGGAGCGCGCGCGCGATCGCGGTCGGCGCGCGACCTCGGCCCGCGTCGAACTCGTCCAGGAAATCGAGGATGACGATCTCCAGCCCGGTTTTCTGATCTACGTCCCGGTCTATCGCGGCGGCGCCATTCCCGATACCATCGATGAGCGGCGCGAGCGCTTCATCGGCTGGGTCTACAGCCCGTTTCGCGCGCGTGATCTGTTCGACCGCTCGTTCGAGCTGCGCGATCGCCCGCCGGAAATCACCTTCGCGGTGTTCGACGGGGAATCGACGCAGGAAGGCGATCTGCTCTATCGCGATGCGCGGATGGATATCGGCGATCCCGACGTCAGCCACCGCGCCGAGCGGCTGATCCAGATCGGCGATCACTTCTGGACCCTGCAGATCCAGACGACCCCTGCCTTCGGCGTGGATTCCGCGCGCGCGCTCTACCCCTACCTGCTCGGCGCCGGTTTCTTCGCCACCCTGCTGCTGGGGCTCGCCACATTCGGCCAGGCCCGCTCCACCGCCGTGGCCGAGGAAGCCAACACCGCCCTCGAAGAGATCAACGAGACGCTCGAACAACGCGTCGAGAAGCGCACCGCGCAGCTCGAACGCGCCCGGGCCAAGCTCGCGGGGCTGATCGCCAATCTCGAACACGCGGTCGCCGCCCGCACCGCCGATCTGACGGAGGCCAACGAGGAAATCCAGCGCTTCGCCTATATCGTCAGCCACGACCTGCGCGCGCCGCTGGTCAACGTGATGGGCTTCACCGCCGAACTCGACGCCGTGCGCAAGGAGGTCGAGGCCTTCATGGACCGGGTCGCCAAGCAGGCTCCCGAACTCGTCACCGACGATGCCCGCATGGCGATCGAGACGGATCTTCCGGAGGCGCTCGACTTCATCAGATCATCCACCCAGCGCATGGATCGCCTGATCGCCGCCATCCTCAAGCTCTCGCGCGAGGGCCGGCGCGTGCTCACTCCCGAGCCCATCGTGATGCGCGAGGTGATCGCGCAGCTGGAGCAGAACATCACCCACCAGCTCGACGAGGAAGGCGCGGAGCTGGAGATCGAGGACATGCCCGATCTGGTATCCGACCGGGTCGCGCTGGAGCAGATCTTCGGTAATCTCATCGAGAATGCGGTAAAGTATCTCGACCCGGCGCGACCGGGGCGCATCATCGTGCGCGGTCGCACCGAACCCGATCACATGCTGCATTTCGAGGTCGAGGATAATGGTCGCGGCATCGATCCGCGCGACCATCAACGCGTCTTCGACCTGTTCCGGCGTGCCGGGACACAGGACAAATCCGGCGAAGGCATCGGGCTTGCCCATGTGCGCGCCCTCGTGCGCCGCCTGGGCGGCTCGATCCATATCGCATCCGAACCCGGCAAGGGCTCGACATTCATCGTGGCATTGCCCAAAACTCTCAAACCCGACGAACATCAGGACGACGTATGAGCGCGCTACCCGTAACCATCATCATGATCGAGGACGACGAAGGGCATGCACGCCTGATCGAAAAGAACGTGCGTCGTGCCGGAGTCAACAACGAAATCAAGCACTTCCTCGACGGAACCAGTGCGCTGAAGCATCTGGAGACACCTGCGACCCGTGGGCTGGGCCCGCTGCTCGTGCTGCTCGATCTCAACCTGCCCGACATGAGCGGCACCGACATCCTCGCGCGGATCAAGAAGAACGAGACCACGCGGCGCGCGCCGGTGATCGTGCTCACCACGACCGACGACCAGACCGAGATCCAGCGCTGCTACGATCTGGGCTGCAACGTCTACATCACCAAGCCGGTCGAATATGATACATTCGCCCAGGCGATCCGCCAGCTCGGCCTCTTCCTGTCGGTCATGCAGGTGCCGGAGAACTGACGTCATGAGAGCCGCCGACGACAAGGTTCGGGTGCTCTATATCGACGACGACCCGGCATTCGGTCGTCTGGTCGAGCGCGCACTCACACGCCAGGGCATGGAAGTGACCTATGCCGAGGGCGGTGATGCAGGCCTCGCCCAGCTCACGCAGGCACAGTTCGACGTCATCGCCCTCGACCATTTCATGCCGGGCAAGGAAGGGCTCGTGGTTCTCGAAGAGATCCGCGCGATGCAGACCCCGACCCCCGTGATCTACGTCACCGGGGCGGATGAGGGCCGCATCGCCGTGGCCGCGCTGAAGAGCGGTGCGGCGGATTACATCGTCAAGGATGTCGGCGGCGCCTTCTTCGATCTGCTCGGCGCATCGATCCAGCAGGCGCTCGAGCAGGAATGCGTGCGCAAGGCCAAGGAGCGCGCGGAGCAGGAGGTGCGCGAACAGCGCGACCGGGCGGAAATGCTCCTGCGCGAGGTCAATCACCGCGTGGCGAATTCACTGCAGCTCGTCGCTTCGCTCGTCACCATGCAGAAGGGCATCGTGCCCGAGGGGCCCGCCCGCGACGCGCTGGTCGAGACCCAGACGCGCATCAGCGCCATCGCCCAGATCCACCGGCGTCTCTACACCTCCAAGGACGTGCGCCGCGTCGAGCTCGACGCCTATCTCACGGGCCTGATCGACGAACTCGACCAGGCGATGCGCGCCTCGGGCACGCAGAACGCCGTGCGCGTCGAGGCCGAGAGCGTCGTCGCGCCCACCGATCAGGCGATCTCGCTCGGGGTGATCGTGGTCGAACTCGTCACCAATGCCGCGAAATATGCGTATCCGGGTGAGGCCTCAGGCGAGATCCGCGTGCTCCTGCGCCGCGAGGAGCCCGCGCGCATGCAGCTCATCGTCGAGGATGACGGTGTCGGCTTCGACATGGCGGGCGCGCCCAAGGGCAGCGGTCTCGGCACCCGGATCGTCCGGGCCATGGCCTCGAATCTCAAGAGCGAGATCCGCTTCGACCCCGCCTATTCCGGCACTCGCGCCATGCTGGCCTTCGACCTGCCGCCGGAGAGCGCCGCAAGCGTCGGAAACGAGGCCCCCGCCGCGTGATCGGCGCGCCGCCCCCTATTCCTTCGGCGCCAGCGCCGCGAGCGGCGTGATGCGCAGCGACGTGATCCGGTTGCGGGCCTTGCGCAGGACCTCGAAGCGAAAACCGTGGAAGGTGAAGGCCTGGCCGGCATCGGGGATGAGCTGGGCTTCGTGGATGACGAGCCCGGCAATGGTCGTCGCCTCCTCGTCGGGCAGGTTCCAGTCCATCACCCGGTTGAGATCGCGGATCGGCACCGAGCCCTCCACGTGCACGGAGCCGTCGGGCTGGGCGCGCACGCCCTGAACCGAGAGATCGTGCTCGTCCTTGATGTCGCCGACGATCTCCTCGAGGATGTCCTCGAGCGTCACCAGCCCCTCCACCTCGCCATATTCGTCGACGACGAGGGCGAAGTGCGATTTCTTCGAGAGGAAGGCGCGCAGCTGGTCGCGCAGGCTCGTCATGTCGGGGACGAACCAGGGCTCGTAGGCGATCTGCGCGATCTTCAGCTTCTCCGCATCGCCGCCCACCGAATCGAGCGCGCGCAGGAGATCCTTGGCATGCAGGATGCCGACGATGTTCTCGTGCTTGTCGCGCCAGAGCGGCATGCGTGTATAGGGCGAGGCCAGCACCTCGCGCACGATCTCGCCGGCAGAGAGATCGGCATTGATGGTGCGCATCTTGGTGCGGTGGACCATGACGTCGGCCACCGACAATTCATGCAGATCGAGCAGCCCGCCGAGCATGTCGCGCTCGGTCTTGGCCACGCCGCCCTCCTTGTGGAGGAGATCCACCTGTCCGCGCAGTTCCTCGGTGGCCGAGAGCACGTTGCGCATCGAGCCGAGTTCGAGGCCGAAGCGCCGCAAGAGCCATCGGATGAAATGCTCGATCGCCATCGTCA
>JBJHBI010000104.1:0-7882 GCA_050485405.1 Salinarimonadaceae bacterium | reverse complement strand
GACGCGGTGCGAGAATTTGGGAGCCCGAGAATATCATGACGGATGAAGTGCTCGACATCGCTGTCGTCGACGATGATCCACCCGTGCGCGATTCGCTGATGACGATCTTCGAGATCGAAGGCTGGCGTGTGCGTACCTATCCCGACGGCGACAGTTTCCTGGCCGAAGCCAAACGCCAGAAGTTCGACTGCGTCATCCTCGACGTGCACATGCCGGGGCGCTCCGGCCTCGACGTGCTCGAGGCGCTCGGTGGCCACAACTACGCCCCGCCCGTCTTCGTCATCTCCGGCCAGGGCGACATTCCCATGGCTGTGACGGCGATCAAGAACGGCGCACACGACTTTCTGGAAAAGCCCTTCGATGCCGACGAGGTGATCGCGGCGGTGCGCGAGGCGGTGGAAGCGACGCGCAAGCGCGCGGCGCAGGGCAACGACAAGTTCGCGCTCAATTTCTCCGGTGCCGACAGCCTCACCCCGCGCGAGAAGGACGTGCTCGCGCAGATCGCGCACGGCGCCTCCAACAAGGAAGCCGGACGCACGCTCGGGATCAGCCCGCGCACGATCGAGGTGCATCGCGCCCGCATCATGGAGAAGCTCGGGGCGCGCAACACCGCCGATCTGGTGCGCATCGTCTTCACCGATGGCGGCTGAAGGCGCGGATGCGTCGTCTGCGGGCGGGCGTGATCCGCTGATTGCCTCGACCCTTCCCGCACCGGGTCCGGACATGTCATCCTGACCCGGCGCTTCCCGTGGGGGGCGATTGGATGAAGACCGATGACGCTCGACGGCGTCGCAAATCGGCACAGGTGATGCGGGAGACGTCGATGCGCGATGGTGAGAATGGCCGGCCCGAGGGGGAGCGCAGCGATGCCTCCGTGCCTCGCGCCGATTCGCGTGCCGAACCGCGCCCCAAACTGCGCCCCAAATTGCGCCCGAAGGGGCGTGCCCTCGATCACGACGCCCTCGCCCGGGTGCGTGGGCTCCTCGCCGACATGCCGCGCCGGCGTGATTTCCTGATCGAGGCGCTACATCGCCTCCAGGACGGGACCGGTCACCTCGCAGCAGCCGATCTGCGCGCGCTCGCGGAGGAATTCGCGATTCCGCAGGCGGAAGTCTTCGAGGTGGCGAGTTTCTATCATCATTTCGACATCGTGAAGGAGGGCGAGGCTCCGCCCGCGCCCCTGACCATCCGCGTCTGCGACAGCGTCGCCTGCATGATCGCCGGCGCGGAGGCGCTCGCGAGCGACCTCGAGGCGACGAGCGATCCGCAGGCGATCCGCATCCAGCGCGTGCCCTGTATCGGGCGCTGCGCCGGCGCGCCGGCTGTGCATGTCGGCACGCGCGCCGTGGAATCGGCGACGGTGGAGCGCGTGCAGGCGGCGGTCGCGGCGGGAGACGTCCACGAACCGGTCCCCGCCCATGCCATCGATCTCGCGGCCTATCGCGCGGCGGGCGGCTATGCCCTCCTGGAAGCCTGTCTCACAGGTGCGCGGACGCCCGAGGAGGTAATCGCGACGCTCTCCGATGCCGGCCTGCGCGGGCTCGGCGGCGCCGGCTTCCCCGCCGGGCGCAAATGGGAATTCGTGCGTGCCGCTCCGGCGCCGCGCATCGTCACCGTCAATGCCGACGAGGGCGAGCCCGGCACCTTCAAGGACCGCCATCACCTCGAGCGCGATCCCCATCGCATGATCGAAGGCGCGCTGATCGCGGCCTGGGCGGTCGGAGCGGAACGCACGGTGATCTATCTGCGTGACGAATATGCAGGCTTGCGCGCGCTCATGGAGCGGGAGATCGCGGCGCTGCGCGAAGCCGGTCTCGATGCGCATGCGCCGATCGATCTGCGGCGCGGTGCGGGGGCCTATATCTGCGGCGAGGAGAGCGCCATGCTCGAATCGATCGAGGGCAAACGCGGCCTGCCGCGCCATCGTCCGCCCTTCATCGCCACGAAGGGCCTGTTCGGACGCCCCACCCTCAATCACAATGTCGAGACGCTCTACTGGCTGCGCGACATCATCGAGAAGGGGGCCGACTGGTTCGCCGGGCAGGGGCTGCGTGGCGCGAAGGGGTTTCGCTCGTTCTCGGTTTCGGGGCGCGTGCGCGATCCGGGCGTGAAGCAGGCCCCGGCGGGCATCACCCTGAACGAGCTGATCGCCGGTCATTGCGGAGGCATGGAGGAGGGGCATGCGCTCGCCGCCTGGCTTCCCGGAGGCGCCTCCGGCGGGCTCCTGCCGGCGGGGCTCGCGGACGAGCCTCTCGATTTCGGCCTGCTCGACCAGCACGGCGCCTTCGTCGGCTCGCATGCGATCGTGGTCTTCTCCGATCACGACGATCTGCGCGCGGTCGCGCTCAATCTCATGCGTTTCTTTCGCCACGAGAGCTGCGGCCAATGCACGCCCTGCCGGTCGGGAACGCAGAAAATCGTGCAATTGCTGGAGAACGGGCGTTGGGAAGCGCCGCTGCTCGATGATCTCGCGAGCGTCATGCGCGACGCCTCGATCTGCGGGCTCGGCCAGGCGGCGGCCAATCCGGTGACGAGCATCCTGCGGCATTTCCCGCATCTCGTACCGCAATCCGCCGGCTGACGCGCCGCCCGTCAGCCGCGCAACCAGAGCGCCCCGTCACGCACCTCGAAGCCTCGGAGCCGGTTCAGCACACTCATGCCGAGCAGGTTCTTGCCGAGCTGATCGTCGGGCATCACCACCGCCTCCACATCGTGCAGAATGATCGGGCCGAGGCGGAATTCGCGGATCGTCGCGCCATGGGCCTCGACGATGCCGTTGGCGGTGGACAGCCGATAGGGCGGGCGGGACCGGTCGATCAGCAGGCCGGCGGCGCGGGCATCGCTCTCGCGCAGGGCGACGATGCTCGCCCCGGTATCGACGAGCATAGCAACCGCGAAGCCGTCGATCTGCGGATCGGCATGGAAATGGCCGCGTCCGTCAGCGAAAAGGCGCATATCATGGCGCATATCGTGATCGGTGCTGGAGCCGGGGGAGCCCGTCATGCCGTCATGGGCCAGCGCGAGCCGTTCCGATCGCGGCGGCGCGGCGTCGCGGGAAGTGTGTTGCGACAGGCGTTCGACGGTCGTCGTCGCGGCGACCACCCCGCCCACGAGGACGAGGCTCGCCCAGATCAGGGGACGCATGGTCGGATCTCCGTTCGGGCCAGCGTAGAATCTAGGCCCGCACGGGTTAATCTCCGGCATCGGGAGCCGGGCGATCGCGTGTGATGGTAAAGGCCCGCTCAACGCGATCGCTCGCATTCAACGCGTTCCGAAGATGCGATCCCCGGCATCGCCCAGACCCGGCACGATATAGGCGTGATCGTCGAGCTTCTCGTCGATCGCCGCCGTCCAGATCGGCACGTCGGGATGCGCTTCGCGCAGACGTGCAATGCCTTCGGGGGCCGCGAGCAGGCAGACGAAACGCAGGTTCTTCGCGCCCTTGCGCTTGAGCAAAGTGATCGCCGCGACCGCGGTTCCGCCGGTGGCGAGCATCGGATCGAGCACGAGCACGAGCCGCTGGTCGAGCCCGCCGGGTGCCTTGAAATAGTATTCGACCGGCTCGAGCGTATCGGGATCGCGGTAGAGCCCGATATGCGCCACGCGGGCGCTGGGCAGAAGCGCGAGCAGACCGTCGAGGAAGCCGATTCCGGCGCGCAGGACCGGGGCGAGGACGGGCTTCTTGCCAGCGAGCTTCTGTGCCTGCATGCTCTGCAACGGCGTCTCGATGTCGACGGTCTCTAGGGGGAGATCACGCAAGGCCTCGTAGCCGAGCAGCATCCCCACCTCGCTCGCGAGCGCGCGAAACTCGCGAGTGGGGAGGTTCTTGTCGCGCATCAGGGTGAGTTTGTGTCGTACCAGCGGGTGATCGACGACGGTGACGTTGTGCATCGGTCGTGCCTTCGGTGAGTGCCGCTCGGGAGAAGGGTGAGCCTGCGGGTCGAAAAGCCCAGTCTGGCAAGCTTTCGCCCGATGCTCAATCACCGAGCGGGCACGAACCAATGCCGGCCTGACGCGTTCGTTCATCTTCGGGTCATCTCGCACCCGTCAAGATGCGGGCATGATCGATATTTTTTCGAAAGGTGATGCGATGTCCACATCCGATATTCGCGGCACGGGGATGCCGGCTCTGCTCGGCCTCCTCGCCGCTTTCTTCCTGCTCGTGGGTTCGGGTCAGGCCATGGCCAGCTCCGCATCCGCCTCGGTGGATCTCAACATGCGCTCGGGGCCGGGCACGCAGTACCGCGTCATTGCGACGATTCCGCGCGGCGGGCGCGTCGAGGTTCGCGGCTGCAGCGGCGGCTGGTGCGATGTCGTCTGGGCGGGCCGGCGCGGCTTTGCGAGCGAACGCTTCCTGAGCCGAGGCGTGCCGCCGCGTGCCGGTGGCGGCATTCCGCCGCGTGCCGGGGGAAGCCTCGAGATCATCATCCCGTTCCCGGGTGTCCAGCCCGCACCACCGCCGCGCCATCGCCCGGCTCCGACGCGGCGCGCGGAATGCAGCGATCGCGGCCTGCGCCGCTTCGTCGGCGAGCGTGCATCGCGCCGTACCATCGACCAGGCGCAGAATCGCTCGCGCGCCCGCACCGTTCGCGTCGTGCGGCCCGGTGACTTCATCACCCGCGACATGCGCCGCGATCGTCTGACCATCGAGGTCGACCGGCGCCAGCGTATCGTCGATCTGCGCTGCTACTGAGCGGCCCGCGATCGGCATCGTGCCGTGTCCTGTCCCGCGTCACGGCACGACTTTCGATGATGCATGCACCCCGCCCTGTTCGCCTAAAGTCGAACAGGGCGGGGTTTTTCGTCGAAATCGCGAGAAAATCCCTTGTTTCGCAACAGGAATACCGATGCTGGCCCGATATGTACGGTTTTCACCGCACATATTGGTGCTTGCAGTTGAAAAATTGCCGGGTACTAATAGCAAAATCGAACGGCCGCGCCTGGAACCGCTCCCGCGATATCCCGGAGCGTGCCGCATAAAAAGGACGAGAAGGCGGGCAAAACCGCACCGTCCAGAGAGGAACGCTATAGCCGCGCGATCGCCCTGATCCGCCGGCGCCGAGGAGGGAGATGCCCGTGACGACGGTCGACGTCGCGCGCGAGGACACGTTTCCGAAATTGATCGCGCGGAACGCACGCCTGCGCCCGGATCGTGTGGCTTTTCGCCACAAGGATCTCGGGATCTGGCAATCCTGGAACTGGCGTGAGATGCACGAGACCGTACGTGCCATGGCCATCGGCCTGCACGGACTCGGCCTCGAGCGCGGCGACCGGATCGCCATCATCGGGAACAACCGCCCGCGCCTCTACTGGGCCATCGCCGCCGCGCAATGGATCGGCGTCGTTCCGATCCCGGTCTATTCCGACAGCGTCGCGGAGGAAATGGCCTATGTGCTCGCCCATGCCGAGGTGAAGCTCGCCGTGGTCGAGGACCAGGAGCAGGTCGACAAGGTCCTCTCCATCGCCGACCGGGTGCCGAGCCTCACCTATCTCCTCTATGACGAGGAGCGCGGCCTGCGCGACTACGACCACGAGCGCATGCAGGCGCTCTCGGCCTTCATCGAGAACGGGCGCAAGACGCTCGCCGAGGATCCGAGATCCGAAGCCTGGCTAGGCGAGGCGCTCGCGGCGGGCAAGGGCGAGGATCTCGCCATCATTCTCTATACGTCGGGCACGACGGGGCGGCCCAAGGGGGTGATGCTGAGCTACGACAACGTGATCGCGGCGGCGAAGATCGGCTGCGATTTCGACAAGCTCAACGACCAGGACGAGATCATCGCCTATCTGCCGCTCGCCTGGGTGGGCGACCACATCTTCTCCTATGCGCAGGCGATCCTCGCGGGCCTGTGCGTGAACTGCCCCGAGAGCCCGGAGACGATCGCGGATGACCGCCGCGAGATCGGCACGACCTACGCATTCGCGCCGCCGCGCGTCTTCGAGAACATGCTCACGCTCACCATGGTGCGCATGGAGGATGCGAGCCGGCTCAAGCAGGCGATGTTCAAGTATTTCATCGACCATGCCGGCAAGGTCGGGGAGCGCATCCTGAACAAGGAGAGCGTCAATCTCTGGGATCGCCTCGTCTATGCGGTCGGTGATTTCCTCGTCTATGCGCCCCTGCGCAACCGTTTCGGCCTCGACAAGACCAAGGTCGGCTATACGGCGGGCGAGGCGATCGGGCCGGAAATCTTCAGCTTCTACCGCTCGATCGGGGTCAATCTGAAGCAGCTCTACGGCCAGACCGAGGCCTCGGTCTACGTCACCATGCAGCCCGACGGCGAGATCCACGCCGATACGGTCGGCCGCCCGGCGCCGGGCGTCGAGATCAGGATCGACGAGAACGGCGAGGTGCTGTTCCGCTCGCCGGGGGTGTTCCTCGGCTATTACAAGGACGACGAGAAGACCGCCGAGACCAAGACGCCGGACGGGTTCGTGCGCTCGGGCGATGCCGGGTTCTTCGACCCGCAGACGGGGCATCTGCGCATCATCGATCGCGCCAAGGATGTCGGAAAGCTCAATGACGGCTCGCTGTTCCCGCCGAAATACGTCGAAAACAAACTGAAATTCTTCCCCAATATCAAAGAAGTCGTCGCCTATGGCAACGAGCGCGACTTCGTCACCTGTTTCATCAACATCGATCTCACCGCCGTGGGCAACTGGGCGGAGCGCAACAACGTGATCTACGCCTCCTATCAGGAGCTCGCGCAGAATCCGCGCGTCTACGAGATGATCGCCGCGCATGTGGACGAGGTGAACCGCTCGCTCGCCACCGAGCCGCGCATGGGCGGGGCGCAGGTCAAGCGCTTCCTCATCCTGCACAAGGAGCTCGATGCCGATGACGGCGAGCTGACGCGTACGCAGAAAGTGCGGCGCGGCTTCATCGCCGAGCGCTACGAGCCCCTCGTCACCGCCCTCTACGACGGGTCGACGGAGGCCGATATCCGCACCGAAGTGACCTTCGAGGACGGGCGCAAGGGCGTCATCGCGGCGCGCGTGAAGATCCGCGACATGCCGATCCACCCGGTCACGACCGAAGCCGCCATGGAGAAGGCCGCATGAGCGTGAATCCGACCAGCGCCGAGATCGCCGAAAAGGCCGCCACGAAGACCGTCGGTGAAACCGTCGAACCGCAGGGCGCCAAGGCTTTCGAGCCCCCGGCGCAGGAGCCGGCTCCGCCGCGTCTGTTCGAGGAGGTGCTGCTCGCCGTCGACAACGTGTCCCTGCGCTTCGGCGGCGTGAAGGCCCTCACCGACGTCTCCTTCGACATCCGCAAGGGCGAGATCCGCGCGATCATCGGCCCCAACGGTGCCGGCAAGACCTCGATGCTCAACTGCATCAACGGGTTCTACCATCCCACCGAGGGCAAGATCACCTTCCGGGGCGAGACGCGTCGCCGGATGCGCCCCTACGAGGCCGCCGCCGGCGGGATCGCCCGCACCTTCCAGAACGTGGCTTTGTTCAAGGGCATGTCGACGCTCGACAATATTATGGCCGGGCGCTCGCTGAAGATGAAGGCCAACCTGTTCTGGCAGATCCTGCGCTTCGGCCCGGCCATGCGCGAGGAGGTCGAGCATCGTCGCGTGGTCGAGGACATCATCGACTTCCTCCAGATCCAGGCCATCCGCAAGACCCCGGTGGGCAAGCTGCCCTACGGCCTGCAGAAGCGCGTCGAACTCGGTCGCGCGCTGGCGATGGAGCCGGACCTGCTCCTCCTCGACGAGCCCATGGCGGGCATGAATCTCGAGGAGAAGGAGGATATGAGCCGCTTCATCCTCGACGTGAACAACCATTTCGGCACCACGATCGCGCTCATCGAACACGATATGGGCGTGGTGATGGACCTCTCCGACCGCGTCGTCGTGCTCGATTACGGGCGCAAGAT
>JBJHBI010000103.1:0-8157 GCA_050485405.1 Salinarimonadaceae bacterium | reverse complement strand
CGCTCGCAATAGGCGATCGCCTCCTCGCTGGTCTCGAAGGAGAGCTTGACCTGCTGGGTCATGTCGGACGAGCTGGTCCAGCCCATCAGCGGCTCGACCGTACGCGGGGTGGCCTGATCGAAGACGAGCGTCCACTTCTTCGTGCGCGCCGTACCGGAGGAGGTCGCGCCGCGGGCGGGTTTGAAGATGCGAGCGGTCATGCTTGGCCTCTGATCCTTCGAAACGTCCCCATACCCGGCGAACCGGGAACTCGGCCATCTGGTCGGGGCGGCAGGATTTGAACCTGCGACCCTCTGCTCCCAAAGCAGATGCGCTACCAGGCTGCGCTACGCCCCGATGATGGCCAACACGTTGTCAACTAGGCGGTTTGCGCGGCGATTACAAGCCTCTTGCGCATCATCCACACGCACGGCGCACAGGTATGGAAAACGAGCGCGCGCGATCCCTGATTGCCGCACATGCCCGCCACGCCCGTCATTGCGCGAAGAGCGGGTGCTCGATGCGATCACCGGCTGTGATGCCGAGCCTGTCGCTGATACCGGCATTGATCTCGAACACCGCGAGAACCGGCTCACCGGAGGAAATCGGGCGCTCCGACAAGGGTTCCGTATCGCGCGCGATCCGTGCAATCGAGCCGTCGGCGCGCACGAACAGCATGTCGAGCGGGATATAGGTGTTGCGCATCCACATCGAGACCATGTCGATGCGGCCGAAATCGAACAGCATCCCGTGATCTTCCGGCATGGAGCGCCGATACATCAGCCCGCGGGCACGGCTCTCGGGGGTATCGGCCAGTTCGATCGAGAAGACATGGCGCTCCTCGCCGCTGATGATCGTCAGCGAATCGGCGCCCTGGGCGCGCGCATCCGCAACCGATCCCGGCAGGATCAGCAACGCTGCGCAGAAAGCGAGCGCCGCGAGGAGCCGGTAACCGGACAGGGCGAGCGAGGCGGAGCGACTGATCGATATTCCGTTCATGGTGACGCACCCACCCTCAATGAGAAGTGGGCAATTGCCCCTCGGGCATGCGCACCTCGGCCGCCATCAGCCCCTTCGGCCCGTCCCCGAACCGCACGAGCACGGTCTCTCCGGGGCGCAACTCCGCGATACCGTAGCGGCGCAGGGTCTCCATGTGGACGAAGATGTCGGGCGTGCCCTCCCCGCGCGTGACGAAGCCGAAGCCGCGCAGGCGGTTGAACCACTTCACCACGCAGGGCTCGAGGCGGCTCGTCGGCTCGACGACGACATGGGTGCGCGGCATCGGGAGTTCGGACGGGTGCAGCGCGGTCGATTCGTCCATCGAAATCAGCCGGAAGGCCTGGAAGCCACGGGCGCGCCGAACGGCCTCCACCACCACGGTCGCACCTTCATGCGCCGTCTGGTACCCGCCCTTCTGCAGACAGGTCACGTGGAGCAGAACATCGGGCCAGCCATTGTCGGGGACGATGAACCCGAAGCCCTTCGCGACGTCGAACCACTTGATTCGTCCGGTGATCTCGAACAAGGCCGGCTGGCCGTCGGCGCCCGCATGCTCTCCCGAAATCGCGTCGCGTGACGGATCCGGGTCGTGTGTCGCGGATGTGGTGACATCCGGCTTGTGCGGATCATCGTTCGACATATACTCACCAACCGAATCACGACGGCAACATAATCTTAACGATAAGATACCATCGCCGTGTATTTGTGAAAGCCCGAATAGGGTGCATCTTTCGCCTTTCGTTGCTGCACTGCGAAATCGAGGGTTGCGAGCCTTGCTGCACGCCCGGTTTCGCCCGCCGGCGATCCACGCGAACAATCTCCGGAGACGATCTGTCATGGCCCTTCCGACACGCTTGCGTCTCGATGCGCTCGATGTCGCCCGTGGCGTCGCCATCCTCGCCATGGTGATCTATCATTTCGCCTGGGATCTGAGTTTTCTCGGCTTCATCGCGGTGGATGTGGGGCGCGAACCCGGCTGGGTCGCGTTTGCGCGCAGCATTGCGGCGAGTTTTCTCGTCATCGTCGGGATCAGCCTCGTCCTCGCCCGCGAGGCAGGCCAGAGCTGGACGAAGTTCGCGCAGCGCGTCGGCAAGATCGCAGCGGCGGCGGCACTGATCACGATCGCGACGCTGATCGTCTTTCCCGATGCCTTCATCTTCTTCGGCATCCTGCACATGATTGCGGCAGGCAGCATCCTCGCCCTGCCCTTCCTGCGCCTGCCGGCCTGGTCGACGCTCGCCGTGGCGTTGCTCGTCTTCGCCGCACCGCAGTTCTTTGCATCCGATGCTTTCGACACGCGTTGGCTCGCCTGGATCGGCTTTGCCCAGATGCCGCCCACGACCAACGATTTCGAGCCGGTCTTCCCATGGTTCTCCGCGATCCTCGTCGGCGTCGCTTTGGGGCGGAACGCGGTTGATCGTGGTCTGGTGGAAAGGCTCGCGCAGTGGCGGGCGGATGGCCGCCCGGCGCACTGGCTCGCCGTAGCCGGACGCTGGAGCCTCGTGATCTATCTCGTCCACCAGCCGATCCTGCTCGGCCTGCTCTATCCCCTCGCCATGGTGACCCCCATCACGACCGGCCCCGCCCCGGCGACGTTCGCCGAGGCCTGTGTGCGCGAATGCGTCGCCGTGGGGACGAGCGAGGCGATCTGCATCCCGGCCTGCGCATGCACGCAGGATGCGCTTACGAATAACGGCTTCGAGAGCCTGCTCGAGGCGCGCAGCGTCGGCCCGCGTGAGCAGGAGCTGATCGACGACGTCGCGCGGCAATGCTTCCGGGCCGTGCGCGAGGGCGGCCCCGATGCCGTCAATCCCGACGAAATCAGGCCCTGAACGCGATCAGGCCTTGAGCGAAATCATGCCCGCAAATGAAAAAGGGCGCGCCCGTCGAGGCGCGCCCTTCCTGCGTTCGTTCAGTGAAACCGACGCGATCAGTTCGGCAGTGTATCCGCGATGCCCTGGACGAAGAAGTCCATGCCCAGAACCTGCGCGTCGGAGAGAACACCGTCGCCCTCGCAGGGCACTTCCGAGCCGTCCTGCGCGATGATCGGGCAGGTGAAGGGGTTGAGCTCGCCCGAACGGATGGCTTCTTCCGTGGCGGCAGCGCGCTCGGCGACGTCATCTGGCATGTTCGTATAGGGCGCCATGCGGATCATGTCGGCGGCGAGGCCGCCCCAGGTGTCGCTCGGCTCCCAGGTGCCGTCGATCACGGCCTGGACGCGTTCGACGTAATAATCGGTCCAGTTGTTGACGATCGAGGTCAGCAGCGTGTCGGGCGCGAAGTCGATCATGTCGGAGGCCTGGCCGAAACCGTAGACGCCGCGATCGGCGGCGGTCTGCATGGCGGCGGGGCTGTCGACGTGCTGGGCGATGACGTCGGCGCCCTGATCCATCAGCGCACGGGCGGCATCGGTCTCGCGGGCCGGGTCGAACCAGGCGTTCACGTAGACGACACGCAGCTCGATATCCGGATTGACCGATTGCGCGCCGAGCACATAGGCGTTCATGCCGGCGGTGACTTCCGGGATCGGGAAGGCGCCGATATAGCCGATCACGCCGCTTTCCGACATCTCCGCCGCGATCTGGCCGAGGATGTAGCGGCCCTCATGGAAACGCGCATTGTAGGTGGCGAGGTTGTCCCCGCGGCGGAAGCCGGTGGCATGCTCGAACTTCACGTCCGGGAAGCGCTCGGCGACGCGGACGGTCGGCTCCATATAGCCGAATGAGGTGGTGAAGATCAGATCGTGGCCGGTACGGGCCAGCTGCTCGATCACGCGCTCGGCATCGGCACCGGAAACACTCTCGACATAGGTCGTCTCGACCTGGTCGCCGAAGGCTTCCTCAATGGCGAGGCGACCCTGATTGTGCTGATAGGTCCAGCCGAAATCACCGACCGGCCCGACGAAGACGAACCCGACCCGGACCGGATCATCGGCCTGTGCCGGAGCGGCGCCGAACGCCATCATTGCGGCGAGCGCGCCCGCTGCTACGAAATCCCGTCTCTTCATGACGACCCCTTTCATTATTGGTTCCCACAGATTGGCATGCCCCCTAAACCGGCGCAATGCCACAGAAATCAGCTACTCACCAGCACGTTGCAGCGGCATCGACGGCATAATGGTTATGCAGCCTGCCACCAGAATGTGCGTCGCCGGAGCGGGTCCGATCCGACGGAACCGGGCCGGCGCTCCGAAGTCCTTATCCGGCACATCATTTTGCCCGTCAGCCGGCCCTCGACCGACTAAATGATGCGCTAACGATCGGGCACGTAGGGCTGGCCGAGCGAGCCCGGCGCCCCCACCCCGCTCGAGCCGCGCCGCGCTGAGAGGATCACCAGCGCGATGATGGTGGCCAGATACGGCACGGCGGAGAGGAATTGCGAAGGCAGCCCGAATTGCGCCGCCTGCGCATGCAGCTGCAGCACCGTCGCCGCGCCGAAGATATAGGCGCCGACGAGCGCCCAGCCCGGTCGCCAGGCGGCGAAGACGACGAGCGCGACGGCGATCCAGCCACGCCCCGCCGTCATGTTAGGCGCCCAGAATCGCGTATAGACGAGCGAGAGATAGGCGCCCGCGAGCCCCGCACAGATCCCGCCGAACACCACCGCCATGAAGCGCACCTTGAGTACCGGCAGGCCGAGCGAATGCGCAGAAGCGTGGTTCTCGCCGATGGAGCGCAGGCGCAGGCCCGCGCGCGTGCCCATCAGGAACCAGCCGACGCCGACGACGAGCAGCAGCGAGAGATAGACGAAGATATCCTGCGAGAAGACGGCGGAGCCGAGAATCGGCAGATCCGAGAGCAGCGGGATTTCGAGCCGGGGCGTCGGCGGCAGCCGCTCGCCCACGAAGGGCGCGCCGATCACGCCCGACAGGCCGAGCCCGAGGATCGTCAGCGCGAGCCCCGCGCCGACCTGGTTCGCGGCGAAGCCGAGCACGACGACGGCGAACAACGCCGCCATCAACCCGCCCGCCATCATGCCGAAACCGATGCCGATCCAGGTCGATTCGAAGATGAAGGCGCCGACGAAGGCGCTCACCGCTCCCATCGCCATCATGCCCTCCACCCCGAGATTGAGCACGCCCGCGCGCTCGGCCACGAGTTCCCCGATCGCCGCGATGAGGAGCGGCGTCGAGGCCATGACGATGGTGAAGAGGATCGCTTCGAAAGTGGTCATGCGCGCGCCCTCACGATCCGCAGACGATTGCTCACCAGCGCATCCGCCGAGAGCACGCAGAGTAGCACCAGCCCCTGGAAGGCGAGCGCGAGATCGAACGGCAGCCGCAGCATGATCTGCGCGTTCTCGCCGCCGATCAGGATCAGCGCCATGATGAAGCCCGCCACCAGGATGCCGATCGGATTGAGCCGCCCGAGGAAGGCCACGATGATCGCCGTGAAGCCGTATCCGGGCGAGATCTCCGGCTGAAGCTGGCGCAGCACGCCCGATACCTCGATGATGCCGGCGAGACCGGCGAGACCGCCGGATATGCAGAATACGGTGATGATGGTGCGCGCCTGCGAGAAGCCGGCAAAGCGCGCGGCACGCGGCGCGTCACCGCTGACCCGCAGCCGGTAGCCGAACAGCGTGCGCCCGAGCACGATCATCGTCACGATGACGGCGATCAGCGCGAAGAACACCCCGTAATGAACGCGCCCCATACCGGCGATCGCGGGAAGCGTCGCGGCCGCGTCGAAGACGACGGATTGCGGGAAGTTGAACCCCATCGGATCGCGCCAGCGCCCGCGCACGAGATAATCGAGCAGCAATTGCGCCACATAGACGAGAAAGAGCGAGGTCAGGATCTCGTTGACGCCGAAGCGTACCCGCAGGAAAGCCGGGATCGCCCCGTAGAGCGCGCCGCCGATCATGGCGAGGATCAGCATCGCGGGCAGCACCCACATGCCCGCATCGGTACCGTGGGTCGCGAGCGCGAGCCATGAGCCGAAGATCGCGCCGACGATGAATTGCCCCTCGGCCCCGATATTCCACAGATTCGCGCGGAAGCAGTAGGACAGCCCGATCGCGATGACGATGAGCGGCGTCGCCTTCATCGCGATCTCGCGCAAGGACCACGGATCCATCAGCGGATCGGTGATATAGACCTGGAAGGCCGCCACGGGCGATCGCCCCATGCCCCAGATCACGAGGCCGGCAATGGCGAAGGAGACGATCAGCGCGGCGACCGGCGCGAGCGCGCGCGCCCCTGCCTTCGGCTCCGCTCTCGGGACGAGTTCAATGCGCATCTTGCGGCGCGACCCCCATCATTTCGAGACCCACCGCCTCACGCGTCCACTCACCCGTCGGACGGATCGGGCTGACATGCCCCTCGTGGATCACGGCCATCCGGTCGGCGATGGCGAAGAGCTCGTCGAGATCCTGGCTGATCACCAAGACCGCCGCGCCCTGCGCCGCGAGATCGATCAGCGCCTGGCGGATCACCCGCGCAGCGCCGGCATCGACGCCCCAGGTCGGCTGATCGACGACGAGGAGCTTGGGCCCGCGCACGATCTCGCGCCCCACCACGAATTTCTGAAGATTGCCGCCGGACAGCTTGCGCGCCAGCGCATCGGCGCCGGGCGTGCGCACGTCGAAATCGCCGACCACCCGGGCCGCGAGGCGACGCGCCTTGTCGAAGGCGATGAAACCGCGGCTGACCATTCCGCCGACGGCGTGATGCGAGAGCACGGTGTTGTCGCCGAGCCCATGGCCGGGGACGGCGGCGTGCCCGAGCCGCTCCTCCGGGACGAAGGCACCGCCGAGCTTGCGGCGTGCATCGATCCCCTTCAGCCCCACGGCGGCGCCGTCGATCACCACCGCACCGGGTTCGTCGGCGAGGCGCTCGCCCGAAATCGCGGCGAAGAGTTCGCTCTGACCGTTGCCGGCGATCCCGGCAATGCCGACGATCTCGCCGGCGGCGACGCCGATATCGATGTCGCGCAGGGGCCGCTCGTGGATGGAGCGGGCGGGCATGGAGAGATTCTGGACCTGCAGGATCTCCTCGGTGCCGCGCGCCCGCGCCTCGCGTGCGACGTCGCCGACTTCCTGGCCGACCATCAGCGCGGCGATCTCGCGGGCGCTGCTCTGACGCGGATCGAGGGTCGCCACGACCTTGCCGCCGCGCAGGATCGTCGCGCTGCGGCACAGGCGACGCACTTCCTCGAGCTTGTGCGAGATATAGAGGATTGCCCTGCCCTCGCCGGCGAGTTGCTCCAGCGTTCCGAACAGCCCTTCGGATTCCTGCGGTGTCAGCACCGAGGTGGGTTCGTCGAGGACGATGAGCTTGGGATTCTGCAACAGGCAGCGCACGATCTCGATGCGCTGACGTTCGCCGGCGGAGAGCGTCCAGACGCGCCGATCCGGGTCGAGCGGCAGCCCGTAGCCCTCGCTCACCTGCTTGAGGCGCTTGCGCACCTCGTTGAAGGAGAGATCGGTCAGCGCGACGGCGACATTCTCGGCCACAGTCATTTCGTCAAAGAGCGAGAAATGCTGGAAAACCATACCGATGCCGAGACTTCTTGCATCGACAGGTGAATTGATCTCGACCCGCTTGCCCTCCCAGAAGATCTCGCCGGCACTCGGCTCGATCACCCCGTAGAGGATTTTCACGAGCGTCGATTTGCCCGCCCCGTTCTCCCCCAGAAGCGCATGCACCTCGCCGGGAGCGATCGCGAAATCGATCGCGTCGTTGGCGACGAGATTGCCGTATTGCTTCGTGATGCCTTTCAGCGAGACGAGTTTCTCGCCTCGGGCGGCCTTGCCGCGAGCGGCTTTGCGGGATGATGGGGCGGGCAAACGCTTGGCTCTCTCGCTCAGGGGCTCATCACCGTGGCACCGGTGGTCTCGCGACCCTCCAGCGCCTTGTGGACGTCGACCGCCTCGGCGAGCTTCGCGCGATGGTGGACGGGGATCTTCACCGCCCCGCTCGCCACCACGTCGAACAACTCGCCCGCGACCTCCTCCAGATCCGCGCGCTTCGCAATATGCGTGAACAGCGTCGGGCGCGTGGCGTAGAGCGAGCCCTTCTGGGCGAGGATGCCGAGATTGAACGCCTCGACCGCGCCGGACGCGTTGCCGAAGGAGGCGAACATGCCGAACGGGCGCAGGCAGTCCAGAGATGCCGGGAAGGTCGCCTTGCCGACGCCGTCATAGACCACGTGGCAGCGCTCGCCCTTGGTGATCTCG
>JBJHBI010000102.1:0-8342 GCA_050485405.1 Salinarimonadaceae bacterium | reverse complement strand
CCCCTCGCCTGCGGCGTGGAAGAGACGTGGCAGAGGCTGCTCCAGGGGCGCAGTGGCGCTGCGCGGATCGAGACTTTCGAGACATCCGATCTTCCCTGCAAGATCGCCTGTCAGATCCCGCGCGGGGATGGTTCGAACGGAACCTACAATCCCGATCAGTGGATGGATCCCAAGGACCAGCGCCGCGTCGACGAGTTCATCGTCTATGCAATGGCGGCTGCCCGGCAGGCGCTGGACGATGCCGGCTGGCATCCGAAGAGCTACGAGGACCAGGCCGAATCCGGTGTCCTGATCGGCTCGGGTATCGGCGGCATCGAGGGTATTGCCGACGCTGCGCTCACCTTGCGTGATCGCGGGCCGCGCAAGATCTCGCCCTTCTTCATTCCCGGACGGCTGATCAATCTCGCCTCCGGCTACGTCTCCATCGAATTCGGCCTCAAGGGGCCCAACCATTCCGTCGTCACCGCCTGCTCGACCGGGGCGCATGCCATCGGCGATGCGGCGCGTCTGATCGCGCTCGGCGATGCCGAGGTGATGGTGGCCGGCGGCACGGAATCGCCGGTCAACCGCCTGTCGGTCGCCGGCTTCGCCGCCTGCCGCGCGCTCTCCACCGGCTTCAACGACGACCCCGAGCGCGCCTCGCGCCCCTATGACAAGGACCGCGACGGTTTCGTCATGGGCGAAGGTGCGGGCGTCGTGGTGCTCGAGGAATACGAGCACGCCAAGGCGCGTGGCGCGAAGATCTACGGCGAAGTCGTCGGATATGGTCTTTCGGGCGACGCGTTCCACATCACCTCGCCGTCGGAAGACGGTGACGGCGCCTATCGCTGCATGCGCGCCGCGCTCAAGCGCGCCGGTCTGCAGGCGGGCGATCTCGATTACATCAACGCACACGGCACCTCCACGCCGCTCGGCGACGAACTGGAGCTGAAGGCGGTGGAGCGGCTCGTCGGCGACAGCGCCGAGGGGCTCGCCATGTCCTCGACGAAATCCGCCGTCGGGCATCTGCTGGGTGCCGCCGGTGCGGTCGAGGCGATCTTCTCGCTGCTCGCCATGCGCGACAACATCGTCCCGCCGACGCTCAATCTCGACAACCCTTCCGTCGAGACGAAGATCGACCTGGCGCCCAAGCAGGCCAAGCCCAAACAGATCGACGTCGCCCTGTCGAACAGCTTCGGCTTCGGTGGCACCAACGCGTCGCTGATCTTTAAGCGCGTCGCCTGAGCGATTTGCTTGTCAGGGTCGCGCCTCTGGCGTAACTTCGCCACAGATCTGCATCAGGATGCCGCACGTGACGGTGTGTGCATCGCTGGTATCGCGCACGCTATACGTTTCGCCTGCCGATGAACCTGACGAGCCCCTGATTGGACCATGTTCTCGAGACGCTCCTCCACAGACGATGCTGCGTCCGCACAGCACCATGACCAGAGCCACGAGGCCCGGCGCGTCGCGCCGCGCAGCCCCGGTGAGGCGATCAAGCCGGCTATGGCACCCCCGCCGCCGCCGCGCATCCGCCGCCCGCGCGGAGGCATGCTCTCGACGCTCAGCGGATTGTTCAGCTTCCTCGCCCTGATCTGCATGATCGCGGTGATCGGCCTCGTGCTGATCGCGCGCCAGGCCGCCGCGCCCGGTCCGCTCGACGAGGATCAGGTCGTCGTCATCCCGCGCAATACCGGGACCGCCGGCATCGCCGAGATCCTCGCGCGCGAGGGGGTGATCGATCAGCCGCTGCTGTTTCAGATCGCGACCGTGATCAGCGGTCAGCGCGGCAATCTCCGGGCCGGCGAATTCGCCTTCCGGGCCAATGCCAGTATCAACGAGGCGATGGACATCATCGCGCAGGGGCGTTCGCTCCTGCATTCGGTGACCATCCCCGAGGGTCTGACGAGCTATCAGATCGTCAATCTGCTCAACAACAACGAGATCCTCGAAGGCGAAATCGCCGAGGTGCCTCCCGAGGGCTCCCTGATGCCCGATACCTATCGTTTCGAGCGTGGCACCAGCCGGGCGCAGATCGTCCAGGCGATGCAGCGCGCCCAGACGCGCGAGCTCGAGCGGATCTGGGAGCGCCGCGCCGACGGTCTGCCGCTGGAGACGCCGGAGGAACTCGTCGTCCTCGCCTCCATCGTGGAGAAGGAGACCGGGCGCGCCGATGAGCGCCCGCGCGTCGCCGGCGTCTTCATCAACCGGCTCAATCAGGGCATGCGCCTGCAATCTGACCCCACCATCGTCTACGGTCTCGTGGGCGGGCAGGGGACGCTGGGGCGCGGTATCCGGCGCAGCGAGATCCACGCCGAGACACCCTACAACACCTATGTGATCAACGGCCTGCCGCCCGGCCCGATCGCCAATCCCGGACGCGCCGCGATGGAGGCCGTGGCCAATCCCTCGCGCACCGAAGAGCTCTTCTTCGTCGCCGACGGGACCGGCGGTCACACCTTCTCGCGTACCTATGACCAGCACCGCCGCGCCGTGTCGCGCTGGCGCGAGATCGAGAGCGAGCGGCGCGACCAGCAAGAGCAGCAGATCGACCGGATCGAGGATGCCGAGGAGGTGCTCGACCAGCAGGGCAATCTCGAACCGCTGCAGCGGCCTGAAACCCCCACGGTCGCCGGCAACTCGGCTTTCGCGAATGTGCGCGATCCCGGCCGTGTCGGCCTCTCGCTCGACGTGAGCGAGGGGACCGCGCTGGACCCGCTCGGCTATACGAATTTCGATCTGAACGCGACACAGATGGTGCCGGATTTGCCGCCACCACCCGGTGAGGAGGGTGCGGTATCCTCGCCGACACCGGCGACGGCTCCGATCACGGTCTTGCCGCCGCCGCGTCCCGCCACGTTGTAGGGTTTGGCCTCAAACAGCGGCGCGGAGCTGGCTTTCGCTTGCCGCGCGCATATGCGGCTCCGTGGCGCTGCGCAAATGGTATTGCAGCTCGCCATCGCGTTCTCCGGGAACGATGCGCACGATTTCGTAGGTCTTCGTCAGCTGATCGGGATGAATGCGCACGATATTGCTGCGATCCTCGATCATGTGAACTTGCTGACCGATATTGAACTTGCCGATTTGCATGCTTGATGTCTCCCGTTACATTGATAACGGTCAAGCTGCGTGTTCGGTTCCGCTCGGTCAGAGAACCGAGCGGGCCATCTGTTCTGATCGAGCGTGTCGGGCTTGCGCCTCAGCGACGGATGAGGGTGCCTGCACCGTGATCGGTGAAGAGCTCCAGGAGTGTCGCATGGGGCACCTTGCCGTTGAGGATGACGACGCCTTCGACACCTTGGTCGAGCGCATAGATGCAGGTCTCGATCTTCGGGATCATGCCGCCGGTGATGGTCCCGTCGGCGATCAGGTGCCGGCACTGGTCGACGGTGAGCTCGGGAAGCAGGTTCTTGTCCTTGTCGAGCACGCCGGGGACATCGGTGAGCAGCAGCAGGCGCTTGGCATGCATCGCACCGGCGATGGCGCCGGCGAAGGTGTCCGCATTGACGTTGTAGGTCTGACTGTCGTGACCCACCGCGACGGGGGCGAGAACCGGGATCAGTTCGGATTTGAGCACGGCATCGAGGATGTTACGGTTGACCTGGTCGGGTTCGCCGACGAAGCCGAGATCGACGAGTTCCTCGATCTTCGAATCGGGGTCGATCACGGTGCGCGAGATCTTCTTCGCCCGCACCATGTTGCCGTCCTTGCCGCACAGGCCGATGGCGCGCCCGCCTTGGCCCGAGATCCAGCCGACGATCTGCTTGTTGATCGAGCCGGCGAGCACCATCTCGACGATCTCGACCGTCGCCTCGTCGGTGACGCGCAAGCCCGCGCGGAACTCGGACTTGATGCCGAGCTTCTCGAGCATGCGCCCGATCTGCGGCCCGCCGCCATGCACGACGATGGGCTTGAGGCCGGATTGCTCGAGGAGCACCACGTCCTCGGCGAAATCCTTGGCCGCATCCTTGTCGCCCATGGCGTGGCCGCCGTATTTGATCACCACGACCTCCTCGTCGTAGCGCTGCATGTGCGGCAGGGCCTGGACGAGGATTTCGGCGCGGGTATGGGCGCTGGGATTCTCTTCGTTCATGATCTTCTCTCGGCTCATACGGCTATGCAGACGGCGGCACGTTGTCGTGTCGCGCGCTTTTAGAGCAGATTGGCGCGAGACGAAAGCGGCATCCGCGCGGGATCGGATTGTTTCGAGGCGAATGTCGACGCAAGGCGCCGATCAGCGGCGACGCAGGGCCGCGAGGGCGACGAGTGCCCAGCCCGCCATCAGGGCGATCCCGCCCGCAGGCGCGACGAGCGGCCCGAGCCGGATACCGTAGAGCGCGCGCAGGGCGAGATCACCGCAGAACAGGCTCGTCCCGATGATCAGCGCGATGCCGGCAAGACCCGCGATGCGCGAATGGATCACGCCCTGTGCGATCAATGCGGCGAGGCCGAGCAAGGCGGCGGCATGGAAGAGCAGGAAGTTCGCCGCGATCGTGGCCGTGTCGCCACCCGTGACATGCGCGCTCATCGCCGCGAGCGCGACGCCGCTCAACCCGGCGAGGCCGGCGAAGAGAACGAGGAAGCGCGCCGCATTCATTGCGGGATCGTCTCCCCGCGCTCATGCAGGAGTTGCGCGATCGCGGCCCTCAACTCGACCACTCCGGCTTTCTCGCGGCTCGATGTGACCATGATCTCCGGATAGGCGGCGGGGCGCTTGGCGATGGCTGTTTGCGTCTTCTCGATGACGGCTGCGAGTTCGCCCTTCTTGGGCTCGTCGGATTTGGTGAGCACGATCTGGTAGGACACCGCCGCCGTGTCGAGCATGTCGAGCACTTCCGTGTCGAGCTTCTTGAGGCCGTGGCGCGAATCGATCAGCACATAGACGCGCGCGAGATTGGCCCGGCCGCGCAGGTAGTCGTGGATCAGCTGTGTCCAGGACTTCACCTTCTCCTTGCTCACGGCGGCATAGCCGTAGCCGGGCATGTCGACGAGGGTGCAGAAGCCGCCGAGATCGAAGAAGTTCAATTGCTGCGTGCGCCCCGGCGTGTGCGAGGTGCGCGCGAGCGTCTTGCGCCCCGTCAGCGCGTTGACGAGGCTCGACTTGCCGACATTCGAGCGGCCCGCAAAGGCGATTTCGAGCTTGTGCATCGGGGGAAGGTGGTCGGTGCCGCTCGCAGCCGTGCTGAACTGCGATTCGCGGGCGAAGAGCTTGCGGCCTGCTTCCACGAAATCCGGGCCGTTCCCGGCCTCCTCGCCGACATGGTCGTGATCGCTATCCTGCTCGTGCATGCAACTCTCCCCGTGCGGGGTCCCTGATATGAACAGGCGCGCCCGACGATGCCGGACGCGCCCGAATGCCTCGACCGAAAGTCTCAATCAGCTCTTCGGACTCTCCGCTTGCGCCTTCTCGCGGGTGACCAGCTTGCGCAGATTGTCCCACAGCTCGATCTTCACGCCGTGGCGGCGCATGATGAAGCCCTGCTGGAGGACGGAGAGGAAGTTGTTCCACGCCCAGTAGATCACCAGACCCGCCGGGAAGGAGGCGAGCAGGAAGGTGAAGATCACCGGCATCCAGGTGAACACCGCCTTCTGGATCGGATCCGTCGGCTCGGGATTCATCTTCATCTGCACGAACATCGTCAGGCCCATCAGGATCGGCCAGACACCGACGGTGAGCAGGGCCGGGACGGCGAAGGGCAGGAGGCCGAACAGGTTGAAGATCGAGGTCGGATCCGGCGCGGCCAGATCCTGGATCCAGCCGAAGAACGGCGCATGGCGCATCTCGATCGAGACGAACAGCACCTTGTAGAGCGCGAAGAAGACCGGGATCTGGATCAGCACCGGCCAGCAGCCGGCGACGGGATTGATCTTCTCCCGCTTGTAGAGATCCATCAGCTCCTGCTGCTGCTTCATGCGATCGTCCTTGTAACGATCGCGAATCGCCATCATCTCCGGCTGCACGGCCTTCATCTTGGCCATGGAGGCATAGGACTTGTTGGCCAGCGGCAGGAAGAGGATCTTCAGGAGCACCGTGACGATCAGGATCGCCACGCCGAAATTGCCCACGAGCCCGTTGAAGAAGTCGAGCGCGTAGAACATCGGCTTGGTGATGAAGTAGAACCAGCCCCAATCGATCAGCAGGTCGAAGCGCAGGATGTTGTACGTGTCGCGATAGCCGTCGATGACGTCGACTTCCTTCGCGCCCGCAAAGAGCTGCTGGCGCACCGAACCGGTCTCGCCCGGAGGCACGGTGATGCCCTGGCCGAGCACGTCGGTCTGGAAGATCGGCCGGGTGCCGCCCTCGTCGACCGTGAAGCGGCCCTGGAAGGGCGTCGTCTGGTCGGGGATGATCGTCGCGGCCCAGTACTTGTCGGTGATGCCGAGCCAGCCGCCGACATTATCGGTCCAGGTGGAGCCGCGCACGTTGCCCGAAATGCGCGATGCGCCGAGCACGTTCGAATAGGAATATTCCTGCAGCCCGTTATCGCCGAGCACGCCGATCAGGCCCTCGTGCAGGATGAAGAAGCCGATGGTCTCGGGCTCGCCGTGGCGCGAGACGAGACCGTAGGGAAAGAGCGTGATCGCCTCTTCTGCGGTGTTCTCCACCCGGTCCTCGATCGTGAACATGGCGTTGTCGTCGATCGCCACGGTGCGGCTGAAGACGATGCCCGCCTCGTTCTCCCAGGTCAGGGTGACCGGTGCGCCGGGGGTGAGCTGGTCGCTGTCGGCTTCCCAGAGCGTCTGCGAATCGGGCAGGCCGCCCGGAACGCTGCCCACCCAGCCGAACTCGGCGTAATACGGGTCCGGCGAGCCCGTGGGCGACAGGAGCACGATGTTGGGGCTGTCTGGTTCGACGGTCTCCTGATAATCCTTCAGGACGATGTCGTCGATGCGCGCGCCACGCAGGTTCAGCGACCCGCTCTTCGAGGCCGTATCGATCATCACACGCGGATTGGCCGCGAGGGCCTCGTCGCGCGATTGCTCGATGGTGACGCCGGGCAGGGGGGCGGCCGACGGTGCGGCGGGTGCCACGGTTCCGTCCGGCTGTGGCATCTGGGCCTCACCGGGAACCGGGATGTTCTGCTGTGTCTGCTGCGTCTGCGCCTCTTGCTGGCGCTGCGCCATCTCGGCTTCCTGACGCTGCCGCTCCATCTGCGGCGCGCCGTAGAAATAGGTCCAGCCGACGAAGACGAGGACCGAGAGCAGGATAGCCAGGATGAGGTTTTTGTTGTCCTCGCGATTCATCGATACCCGTCCACGCCTTGGCTTCAAGAGTTCCGTGATGGGGAGGGCCCGGGTTTCGCCCCGCCCTCGCCCCGCCCGCGACGGCGATGCGTCGACCGCATCTGCGCGTCTCGCCCGCGACCCCGCTTAGCAGGAACACCGGGCTTCGTCACCTTCGGTAGCGCCCGGGCGAGATCGGCCACGAGAGCCTCGAAGGGCGCTGCGATGGCCGGCCACCGGCCGATCACCACGATATCGGCCGCGACTGACGGCCATTCGTTCGGGGCGACCCCGGATCCAGGCTCCGCACCCTCCGTCTGACCCGCAGCAGCGGGCGAAATCGGGGCGGGGGGCGCCTCTGCGTCCTTGGGTCGCGCCGTGGCATCGGCGCCGTCGGCGCCGAGTTGCCGCACCGCCGCGCGCAGGCGGCGCTTGATGCGGTTGCGCTGGACGGCGTTGCCGACGCGCTTGGTCAGCGTGAAGCCGATGCGCATGCCGATACCGGCACCGTCGCCCGTGCCGGCCCGCGCGCCTTCGCCCTCAGCTTGCGTTTCATCCTCGCGCAGCCGGCCCTGGACCGTCATGCGCTCGCTATGAAAACGGCGGCCTGAAGCCGCCGCCAGGAAATCCCTGCGCTTGATCAGGCGCCTGAACGGATGAAGCCGCGCATCTGAGCGCGAATCGTCCGGGCGCCCGGTCTCACTCACGCGGAGAGACGCTTGCGACCACGGGCGCGACGCGCCGCGATGATCTTGCGACCGCCGACGGTCGCCATACGTGCGCGAAAGCCGTGACGGCGCTTGCGCACGATCTTGCTGGGTTGATACGTCCTCTTCACGGCCTGTCTCCGGTCATGGCACAGGCGCGAGCGGGCCGAATGGCACCGAATACGGTCCTGCGCATCTATCTGGCTGCAATGGATGCGGCAGCGCTCGCGGGCGAGCACTGTCGTCGATGGCGCGGCTTATGGCGGATGGCGCCCCGAAAGTCAACGCCGAACCACCTTCGGACGCGGCGAATCCGGGCTCGACAGCCGCGCAATCCCGATTACTCTGAACATGCCGGAAACAGCGTGGCAAGCGCGCACCGGTGCGAGGATACGCGAGGGGAGGAGCGCGACCATGGCGCATGCCTATGAC
>JBJHBI010000101.1:0-8392 GCA_050485405.1 Salinarimonadaceae bacterium | reverse complement strand
GCGAGCAGCGCCCGCACCTTCGTGGCATGCGCATCGAGCGAGATGTCGAGATCGACGCGGTCGATCAGGTAATCGCTCGGGCGGTATTCCTCGAGGCGGATCGCGCGGGGGCTCTCGGTACGCATTGCGGCTCCGTTGATTGTTGCGGGTCCCGGCATTCCGGACCCGGCGCCTTGTAGCGCGTTCGACGCCATCGCGCCAATGGGGCAGATCGCGCAGCCGCTCCGGAAATAGTCGCAGCGCCTTCGGCGGCTTCAGGCGGCCCTGATGCCGAAATAGCGCATCAGGATTCCGAGATAGATCGCGGCGAGCCCTTCGAGATCCGCAATCGCGACGTGCTCGTCGATCTTGTGCATGGTCTGGCCGACGAGGCCGAATTCGACCACGGGGCAGTAATTCTTGATGAAACGCGCATCCGAGGTGCCGCCCGTCGTGGAGAGCTGCGGGCGGATGCCGGTCTGGGCCTCGATCGCATCCTGCACGAAGCCGGTGAAGTCATCCGGCGGGGTCAGGAAGGCCACCGCGTTGGTCGGCTCCAGATCGAGCCTGTAGGTGACTTCGTTGCCCGCCGCCTCGCGAAGACGCCGGTCGATCTCGGCGCCGAGCGTCTGCGGCGTCCAGATGTCGTTGAAGCGCACGTTGAAGACCGCGCGGGCCGTGCCCGGGATCACGTTCGTCGCCGGGTTGCCGACATCGAGGGTGGTGGTTTCGAGGTTCGTCGCGTCGAAATGCTCGGTCCCCGCATCGAAGGGCTCGGCCTTGAGCGCGGCGAGCAGGCGCACCATGCCGTCGATCGGATTGCGCGCGAGATGCGGATAGCCGACATGGCCCTGCACGCCCTCGACCGTGATCGCGCCGGTCAGCGAGCCGCGCCGGCCGATCTTGATCATGTCGCCCAGACGCTGCGGGTTCGTCGGCTCGCCGAGCAGGCAATGGTCGAAGCGCTCGCCGCGTTTGTGCGCCCAGTCGAGCAGCTTCACCGAGCCGTTGATCGCGGGCCCTTCCTCGTCACCGGTGATCAGGAAGGCGATGGAGCCGTTGAAATCGGGATGGTTTCTGATGAAGCCGAGCACGGCCGAGAGCATCGCCGCGATGGCGCCCTTCATGTCCACCGCACCACGCCCGTAGAGAAGGCCCTCATCGGTTTCGCCCGAGAACGGAGGATGGCGCCATGCGCCTTCGTCGCCGGGTGGAACCACGTCGGTATGGCCGGCGAAGACGAGGAGCGGGCTCTTCGTGCCGTAGCGGGCGTAGAGATTTTCCACATCCGGCGTTTCGCGCTCGGAGAAGACCGGGCGCGAAACCGTGAAGCCGGCTTGCTTGAGAGCATCGGCGACGACGCCCAGCGCGCCGCCTTCCTCGGGCGTCACCGAGGGGCAGCGGATCAGCGCCTGCGCGAAGGCGAGGGCCGAGGGCAGGTCAGGCGCGGGGGCGTCGCTCGACATGGTGGCGCTCCGGTTCAGTCGCGCAGGAGCTCGTTGATGCTGGTCTTCTCGCGGGTCTGCGCATCGACGCGCTTGACGATCACCGCGCAATAGAGCGAGGGGCCGGGCGAGCCGTCGGGGAAGGGCTTGCCGGGCATCGCGCCGGGCACGACGACGGAGTAAGGAGGCACCTTGCCCCGGAAGATCTCGCCGGTGGTGCGGTCGACGATCTTGGTCGAGGCGGAGATGAATACGCCCATGGAAAGCACCGAGCCCTCGCCGACGATCACGCCCTCGACCACCTCGGAGCGCGCGCCGATGAAGCAATTATCCTCGATGATGGTGGGATTGGCCTGCAGCGGCTCCAGCACGCCGCCGATGCCGACGCCGCCGGAGAGATGCACGTTCTTGCCGATTTGCGCGCAGGAGCCCACCGTCGCCCAGGTATCGACCATGGTGCCCTCGTCGACATAGGCGCCGAGATTGACGAAGGACGGCATCAGGACGACGCCCTTGGCGATATGCGAGCCGCGGCGCACGACGCAGTTCGGCACCGCGCGAAAACCCGCTTCCTTGAAGCGCGCCGCGTCCCAGGCATCGAACTTGGAGGCGACCTTGTCCCACCAGACCGACTGGCCCGGCCCGCCGGGGATGACTTCCATGTCGTTGAGGCGGAAGGAGAGCAGCACGGCCTTCTTCAGCCATTGATGCACGACCCATTCATCGCCCTGCTTCTCGGCGACGCGGGCCTTGCCGGAATCGAGCATCGACAGGGCCGTCTCGACGGCCTCGCGCACCGCGCCGGTGGTGGCGGCGGAGACGGAGGCGCGATCCTCCCAGGCGGCATCGATGGTGGCGGCGAGATCGGCGTGAGACATGATGAGCGCTCCGGCATGACGGTTCTTCGCGCGCTCATTAGCAACAAGCGCGCGGCTTGGGTAGAGGCGAATGGGGTAGAGGCGGGTTGGGCAGCGCACCGCCACGCGCATTCCCCAATGGCGCCTGTCGCATCGCGGCCATTGCGCTAAAGGGCGTGGCTGGTCCATACCGTTGCCGGCGGTCGCGCCGCCTTCATGACGCGTAACGGGAATTTCTTCGGGCCATATCGACCATGCAGAGCTTTTCATCCGACGGCGTGCGCATCGCCTATATCGACGTCGCCGCCGAGGGCGAGGATCGCGGTGAGCCGATCATTCTCATTCACGGTTTCGCTTCCAACCACGCCGTCAACTGGGTGAACACCCTGTGGGTGAAGACGCTCGCGCGGGCCGGGCGCCGCGTCGTCGCGCTCGACAATCGCGGCCACGGGCAGAGCGAGAAGCTCTACGATCCCGCCGCCTATGACAGCGCGATCATGGCCGAGGATGCGCGCCGGCTGCTCGACCACCTCGATCTCCCCCGCGCCGACGTGATGGGTTATTCCATGGGCGCGCGGATCAGCTCGCATCTCGCGCTCGCCCATCCCGACCGGGTGCGCAGCCTGCTGATGGGCGGGCTCGGAATTCATCTGGTCGAGGGTGTGGGCCTGCCGATGGGCATCGCCGATGCGATGGAGGTGGCCTCCGCCGACGAACTCACCGATCCGCTGCAACGGATGTTCCGGCTCTTCGCCGAGCAGACCGGCAGCGATCTCGAGGCGCTCGCCGCCTGCATTCGCGGTTCGCGCCAGACGCTGACCCGGGCCGAGATCGAGCGCATCATGGTGCCGACCTTGATCAGCGTGGGCACCAAGGACGAGATTGCTGGCTCGCCGCATGAGCTCGCGGCGCTGATGCCCGATGCGCAGGCGCTCGACATTCCCGGTCGCGACCACAATCTCGCGGTCGGCGACAAGACCCATCGCGCCGGCGTGCTGGCCTTTCTGGAAGACCGCGCGTGACGATCGGCTTCACCGGAGCGCATGACAACCGCCTCGTCGGCGACGAATTCTTCACCGGCGACGAGCCCGCGCGCGCAGCCGCTCCCACGGCGCTCCTGATGCATGGCGGCGGGCAGACGCGTCATGCCTGGGGCGGGACGGCGGAGCGCCTCGCCGGGCGCGGCTGGCGGGCCATCGCCCTCGATCAGCGCGGCCATGGCGAGAGCGACTGGCTCGCTTCCGGCGCCTACGGCTTCCGCGATTTCGGCGCCGATGCGCGCTGCGTCGCACAGAGCCTGACCGGGGAGGGCGGGCTGGCCCCCGTCGCCATCGGCGCCTCTCTGGGCGGGCTCGCGGCGATCCTCGCGCTGGGCGACGATCCGGATGCGCAGCCCTGCTTTCGCGCGCTCGTTCTCGTCGATATCGTGCCGCAGATGGATCCGCGCGGGGTGGACCGCATCCAGTCCTTCATGATGGCCCATGCGCGTGAGGGTTTCGCGACGATCGACGAGGCGGCGGATGCGGTGGCGCGCTACCTGCCGCATCGCCCGCGCCCGCGCTCCCTCGACGGCCTGCGCAAGAATCTGCGCCGCGCCGATGACGGGCGCTGGTACTGGCATTGGGATCCCGCCTTCCTCGACGGGCCCGGCTCGGTCAATGCCGATTGGCGCGAATCGGAGGCTGCTCTGCATCGCTGCGCCCGCGCGATCCGGGTGCCCGTCCTGCTGGTGCGTGGCGGATCGAGCGAACTCGTGACGCCCGAGGCGGCGCAGGCATTCCGCGAACTCGTGCCGCATGCGGAATTCATTGACGTGGCGCAGGCACGACACATGGTTGCCGGCGATCGCAACGATGTATTTTCCACTGCGGTCGAAACCTTCCTGCAGCGGTTCGATCACGCTATATAGGGAGAGGCAGCGCAACAGGCGCAGAGCGGGAGGTTACCCCATGGCCCGGATGCAGGTACGAAGCGCGCTCGAACAGGGCGATCCCGCCACGGATCGCAAGGGCGTCGTCGAGAGTCTCGATCCGGTCTGGAGCCAGGTCCGGCACGAGGCCGAAGCAGTCGCACGCAACGAATCGGCGCTCACCAATTTCGTGCTCACGAGCGTGATCAACCAGCCCTCGCTCGAAGCGGCGGTGATCCACCGTGTCGCCTCGCGCCTCGCCCATCCCGCGCTCTCGGCGGATCTGATCAGCCAGACCTATATGGAGGCGGTGCAGGACGATCCGGGCATCGGCGCCGCGTTCCGTGCCGACATCATCGCCGTGATCGACCGCGATCCGGCCTGCACGCGGCTGATCGAGCCGCTCCTGTATTTCAAGGGCTTCCACGCCATCCAGACGCATCGCCTCGCGCATTGGCTGTGGCATCGCGGGCGGCGCGATCTCGCCCTCTATCTCCAGAGCGTCTCCTCGGAAACCTTCCAGACCGACATCAACCCGCAGGCACGGATCGGGCAGGGGATCTTCCTCGACCATGCGACCGGGCTCGTCGTGGGTGCCACGGCGACGGTCGATGACGACGTCTCGATCCTCCAGGACGTGACGCTCGGCGGCACCGGCAAGGAGAGCGGGGACCGCCATCCCAAGATCCGTTGCGGCGTGCTGATCGGCGCGGGGGCGAAGATCCTGGGCAATATCGAGGTCGGCCATTGCGCGCGCGTCGCCGCCGGCTCCGTCGTGCTCGAACCGGTTCCGCATAATACCACCGTCGCCGGCGTCCCCGCCCGGGTCGTCGGAACTGCGGGTTGCGCCGAGCCGGCCCGCACCATGGATCAGATCCTCGCCGAGAAGCAAGGACGCTGACGCTGGGTGACGCGATCCGCGCCAGCGGGTTGCGCCGGCTCGCGCAACATGGCAATCCGTTCGCGTCCCCCCAAATCAGACAAGCGGAGCAACTGGTGAACAAATCCGAAATGGCGAAAGTCGAGCGCTACCTGCGCCAGACCTTCGCAAATCATGCGATCCGCGTCGTCGGGCGCCCCAAGAAGGACGATTCGGCCGAGGTCTATATCGGCGAGGAATTCGTCGGCGTGCTCTTCCTCGATGACGAGGACGGCGATCGCTCCTTCAATTTCCAGATGGCGATCCTCGATACGGATCTCGAAGACTGACGCGTTCTCACACGCTACCGACCCGCGCCGCCGGTCTCATTCGTGCGGCGCGAGCAGGTCCGTGCTGATCCAGGTGACGATGCGCTCCCAGTGCCGCACGTCCTGCTTGGCCATCTGCAGCTGAATATCGAGACCGTTGCGGCGCAGCTCCGTCGAGCAACTCGGCGCGACGGGGCCGTCCTCGCGCTTGCCGCAACGCGCGGCGAAGCTGCGGCCCTCAGGCGGTGCGAGCAGCAACACCTCCCCCTCATAGGGCGTATCGGCCCGGAACGAGCGGCGCACGAGATTGCCGCCGAAGGTGCTCGCATCGCTCGACAGAAATCGCGCATAGATCAGCCGCGGGCGGTCGGCCGGTGTCACTGCACGATCGGGCGCGGCGAGGGCGACGATGAGCTGGGCATCGGGCTCCACCGCATCGCCGACGATGTCGGATAACGGAACCCGCAGGCTCAGCCGCCCCGGCACACCGTCGCTGACCGCGAGCCAGTGCTCGGCCACGCGCAAAGGCTGGCCGGCGAAACGCAGATCGTGAATGACGGGCTCCTGCGGCTCCGCCTCGGGAGGCAGGACGAGATGGCGGCTCATCCCGAAGGCGGCGATGCCGGCGGCGCAGACGAGGAAGATCAGCGCCAGAACGAGCGCATCGGCACGGATCATCCGCACCGGCCTGATCGGACGACGGTGCCCGAAGGCGGGATTGGGTTGCCTGCAGAAGACCGGTTCGCGCGCCATTTCTCGCCCCGTATCGCGGTCGCCGTCACTGCGGCGAACGCGTTAACCTTGTCGCGCGATCATGCTTAATCATTCGTTAAAGCTGGTGCACACTGGGTGTCGCGGTCCGGGACGGTATGGGTCGTGGAGAGCGGGATAGCGGTGATGAGTTTCGATGCGTCCAACATTTCTGCCCTCGTGACGATCCTCGTCGGCTTCGCCTTCGCGGGCGCGCTCGCGAGCATGTTCGAGGCGCTGACGGCGCGGCGCGCCAGCTTCAATCTGCTGCTCGGCAAGGGGCCGATGGTGGTGGCGAGCGTGCCGGTGCTGGCTTTCTCGGCGCCCTTCATCATCATGCGCAACACCGTGCGCGGACGCCGCTACGAGGATCGTCCGATCGGCTTCGTCATGGCCGCGACGATCATCGCCGGTTTGTGGAGCCTCGCTTCCGGTTCGCTCGTGCGCGACGCCCTGCATTTTCTCTTCGGTTGATACGCGAAAGAGGGTTGGGCCTGCGCGTGCTTGACACCGCCCCCCGGCGCCCGCTTCCCTGAGATCAGTGAAAAATCAAAGGGAGGAGCGCGTCATGCCGCTCTACGAACTCGACGGCGTCGCGCCGCAGACCCCGCAGGCGGGGCGTTTCTGGATCGCGCCGGATGCCCATGTCATCGGCAAGGTGCGTCTCGCCGAGGATGTCGGGATCTGGTTCGGCGCGGTTTTGCGCGGGGATAACGAGCTGATCGATATCGGTGAGGGCTCCAACATCCAGGAGCATTCCGTGCTGCATACGGATATGGGCGCGCCCATGACGATCGGCGCCGGCTGCACCATCGGCCACCGGGCGATCCTGCATGGCTGCACGATCGGTGACGGCTCGCTGGTGGGGATGGGTGCGACAGTTCTCAATCACGCGCGCATCGGCCGCAATTGCCTGATCGGGGCGAATGCGCTCGTCACCGAAGGCAAGGAGTTTCCCGACAATTCGCTGATCGTCGGCGCCCCGGCCAAGGCGATCCGCACCCTCGACGAGGCGGCGATCGCGGGTCTGCGGGGCTCCGCCGAGGGCTATGTCAGAAACTGGAAGCGCTTCGCTGCGGGCATGAAACGCCTCGATTGAAACGCCTCGATTGAAACGCCTCGATCGAGCCGCCTCAGGCGCGCCCGAAGACGCGCTTGAAGATCGTATCGACCTGCGCGAGGTGATAGCCGAGATCGAAACAATCCTCGATCTCGGTATCGCTCATCTTCGCGCTGACTTCCGCATCCGCCTTGAGCAGCGTCAGGAAATCACCCTCGCCGCGCCAGACCGGCATGGCGTTGCGCTGGACGAGGCGGTAGGAATCCTCGCGCGAGACGCCCTTCTGCGTAAGCGCCAGCAAGACGCGCTGCGAATGCACCAGCCCGCCGAGGCGATCGAGATTCTTCTGCATCGTCTCGGGATAGACGACGAGCTTGTCCATCACGCCGGTGAGGCGCGCGAGTGCGAAATCGAGCGTCACCGTCGCATCCGGGCCGATCATGCGCTCGACCGAGGAATGCGAGATGTCGCGCTCGTGCCAGAGCGCCACGTTCTCCATGGCGGGCAGGGCGTAGGAGCGCACCATCCGCGCGAGACCGGTGAGATTCTCCGTCAGCACCGGGTTGCGCTTGTGCGGCATGGCCGAGGAGCCCTTCTGGCCGGGGGAGAAATACTCCTCCGCCTCAAGCACTTCCGAGCGCTGGAGATGGCGCACCTCGGTGGCGAGCCGCTCGATCGAGGAGGCGATCACCCCGAGCGTGGCGAAGAACATGGCGTGGCGGTCGCGCGGGATAACCTGGGTCGAGACCGGCTCGGGCTTCAGGCCCAGCTTCTCGGCCACGTATTCCTCCACGCGCGGATCGATATTGGCGAAGGTGCCGACGGCGCCGGAAATGGCGCAGGTCGCGATCTCCTCGCGCGCCGCGACGAGGCGGGTGCGGCAGCGGTCGAACTCGGCATAGGCCTGGGCGAGCTTCAGGCCGAATGTGGTCGGCTCGGCATGGATGCCGTGCGAGCGCCCGATCGTGGGCGTCAGCTTGTATTCGAAAGCGCGGCGCTCCAGCGCGGCCAGCAGCGCGTCGAGATCGGCCAGCAGCAGGTCGGCGGCGCGGGTGAGCTGCACGTTGAAGCAGGTATCGAGCACGTCGGATGAGGTCATGCCCTGGTGCACGAAGCGCGCCTCGGGTCCCACGATCTCGGCGAGATGCGTGAGGAAGGCGATGACGTCGTGCTTGACCTCACGCTCGATCGCATCGATGCGCGC
>JBJHBI010000100.1:0-8405 GCA_050485405.1 Salinarimonadaceae bacterium | reverse complement strand
ATGGGGCAGGCCTATGTCGATTTCGCGCGCAGGGAGCCGGGCGTCTTCCGGCTCGTCTTCGGCCTGACCGAGGGCCATGAGAACGCGCCGGAACTGTTGGCCAAGGGCGAGCAATGCCTCGGCGTGGTGGTCCATGCCACGGCCGCGCATCTCGGCCTCCCGCCCGATCATGAGGATGTACGACGCCGCGCCTACATGCTGTGGTCCTTCGTCCACGGCCATTCCTTCTTGACCATCGACCGCAAGAACACCGCGAGCGACGCGGATGACTGGGGTTATCTGATGGCTGTCAGCCGGGGCGTCCTCTCGCCCCCGCCCGCAGCATGATGCCCGCCCTTCAGGCGACCCGCCTCGCCCTGCGCGAGCGGTCATTCGCGGAGGGGATTTTCTTTCTCGTCGCAATCGCGATGTGCGCCGCGCTCATAGATACGGCCTTGCTCTGGGCCGTCGACACCAGAACCATCGACGGATTGTCGGTCTGGGCGAAGCCGATGAAATTCGAATTAGCGCTCGCGCTGCATGCGGGAACCCTCGGTCTCGTGGTCGCGCGGATGGGGCCATCGTACCGATACGGAAAACCGGTCACCCTCGTCGCCTCGGCGTTCTTTCTCGCTTGCCTCGTCGAGATGGGGTGGATCATCGGGCAGGGCGCGCAAGGCCTTCATTCGCATTTCAACGACAGCAGCGCGCTCCATCGCGTCATGTTCTCCGTGATGGCCCTCTGCGCGGTCGTGATCACCGGTGCGGCGGGGATGGTGGGGTTGCTCGTGTGGCGTGACCGGGATTACCGCGCGGCGATCCCGGTCAAGGCGGGAATCGTTCTCGGCCTCCTCGGCGGGACGGTGCTGACCATTTTCACCGCTTTCGCCATCGGTGGGCACGGGGGCCCCTATACCGGGGCCGTGCCGGCGATCGATGCGCGCATGTTCCTCACGGGTTGGTCGCGTACGGGCGGCGATCTGCGCGTGGCGCATTTTCTCGCCACCCATATGATCCAGGCGATCCCGTTGATCGCGATCATCGCCTGCCTTCTCGCGCCCGCGCGGCTCGCGACCGCAGCCATCGTGGTCGCGTCGGTTTCTTGGGCGGGCTGGACGCTGTTCGAGCATGACCGAGCCATGTCCGGCGCGGCCTCGATCCTGACGGCATTTCTTCCCTGATCGTGCTTTTGCCGTGACTCGGCACAGGCCGAAGCTCCTCGCCGCGCTTCTGCGGAAACCGTTACGCCTCCACAATTTCCGCAATTTCCACAATTTCCGCAATGGCTTCCGGCCTCCTTCCGCCCTTCTTCCACCCTTCTTGCGCCCATTCTTTCGCCCTGCCTTGCCGCACTTGCGCGAGCGCCAGAGCCGCTGCGCGGACGGCATAGTTGAAACCGCTTGCAAAGTAAGTGATTGTTACTTAGTAAGTGCGTGATACTTACTTCGAGGATCATCCGATGGATCACCCCGCGAAAACAGGCCTGCGGCGCGCAATCCGCCTCGGCGCTACGCTGGCCATGACATTGACCGTGTTCGCCGGCGCCGCAGCCGGTGTCTATGCCGGATTCACGGCGATCAGCGCGCGCAATGCCGAGAACGTCCGGCCCGTCGCGGAGCCGGTCGCCGTCAGCGTGATGCAGGTCGCGCCCATAGAAAGCTACAGCGTCACACGGCGCTTCACCGGGGTGCTCGAAGCCGCGTCGAGGGCCGATCTCGGGTTCGAGCTCGCCGGACGGGTAACGCAGGTGCTGGTCGAGGAGGGCGATCTCGTGGCGGCAGGTGATGTGATCGCCCGTCTCGATACGAGCGCGCTGATCCCCGAGCGCGCGGCACTCGAAGCCGAACTCGCGGCATTGTCGGCCGATGCGGAACTCGCGCGTCTGACGCTGGCGCGCACGGACGATCTGACCGAGCGCGGTTTCCGCTCGCTCGCGGCGCAGGACGAGGCGCGGCTCGCCCTCGCGCGGGCGCAAGCCGCCATCGAGGGCACACGGGCGCGGATCGCCGGGGTCGATGTCAGGCTGGAGAAATCCGTGCTTCTCGCGCCCTTCGATGCCCGTATCGGCGCGCGTGCGGTCGATCCGGGCCAGAATGTCGCCGTCGGGCAGAGCGTCGTCGTGCTCTTCGATGCCGCCAAGGCGCGCGCAAGGGTCGGATTGCCGGCAGGTCTCGCCGCGCAGCTGCGCGTCGGCGATATCCTGCGCGTCACCCTCGACGGCGAGGACGTGGCGGCGCGGGTGAGCCGCATCCGCCAGGATCTCGACCCCGAAACGCGTGCCCGCCCCGTCATCCTCTCCCTTCCCGCTCCGCCCGGCGCCGTCTTCGGCGAGACCCTCACGCTCAGCCTGGAGCAGACGATCGACGAGCCCGGCTTCGTGGCGCCGCTATCGGCGCTGCGGGAAGGCGCGCGCGGCAGCTGGACCGTCATGGCCATCGAGAAAGAGCCGGGGGGCGATCGCGCGGTCCCGGTGGCGGTCGAGGTGATCCATACCGATGGCGCGCAGGTCGTTCTAAGGGGTGCATTGCCGGACGGCGCGCGCATCATCGCGCAGGCGGCGGACAAGATCGCACCGGGCGAGAGCGTCCGCGCGCATCACGTCACCCTGGCGCAGGAATGAGCCCGATGGATACGCTCTTCTTCAGGCAGCCGCGGCTCGTCATCCTCGCCTTTCTCGTTGTTCTCTCTGCGGGAATGTCCTCTCTCGTCTCGATCGGACGTCAGGAAGATCCGAGCATCACCAACATCTTCGCAACGATCACCACCGTGTTTCCCGGGGCCGATCCCGCGCGTGTGGAGGCGCTCGTCACGGCGAAGATCGAGACGGAATTGCGCACCATATCCGAGATCGCCGTCGTGGCCTCGACCTCGACGACCGGCATCTCGGTGATCGGCGTCGAACTGATCGAGACCGTGCCGCCCGCCGAGATCGAACAGATCTGGAGCCGGGCGCGCGATGCGGTCGCGGATGCGCGGCGGGAATTCCCCACAGGCGTGTTGGAGCCGGAATTCGAGAGCGACGGCGCAGGCGGTTATGCCGCGATCTTCGCCCTGACAATGCCGGAAGGGTTTGGTGTGGCCCGTGCGGCGCGCGAGGCCGAGGCTCTGGCGGACAGGCTGCGCCGGGTCCCGGGGACGAGCCGCGTCGACTTGCACGGCCTGCCGCAGGAGGAGGTGCTGGTGACCCTCGACGCCGATCGCACGGCGGCGCTCGGTCTCACTGCGGATGCCGTCTCGGCGGCGATCCGGGCAGCCGACGGCAAGGTCCAGGCGGGGCGTCTGCGCGGATCGGGAACCGATCTCCTGCTCGGGATCACGGGGGAGATCACTTCGCTAGACCGTCTGCGCGCGGTGGTCCTGCGCGAGGATGCGAGTGGCCACGTCACGCTTCTCGGGGATATCGCCGAAATCACGCGCGGCCCGCGCGAACCCGTCACCGAAGCCGCGCTGTTTCGCGGACAACGCGCAATCCTCGTCTCGGCGCGCCAGAACGAGGGCTTGCAGGTCGATCGCTGGATGGCCGCGATCCGGAATGCCGTCACGACCCATGGGCAGGCGCTGCCTTGGGGGCTGTCCGTCGAAACGGTCTTCGATCAGAGCCGCTATACCACGCAGCGGCTGACGGAAGTGGCCATCAACATGGCGATTGGTGTCGCGCTCGTCGTCGCCGTGCTGTTCCTGACGCTCGGCTGGCGATCGGCGCTGATCGTGGGCATGGTGCTGCCCTTCGTCTCGCTCGCGTCAATCGCGACGCTTAACCTGCTCTCCGTCCCGATCCACCAGATGAGCGTGACGGGTCTGATCGTCGCGCTCGGACTGCTCGTCGATGCGGCCATCGTGATGACCGACGAGATCGGCAAGCGCCTGCGCGCCGGATTGACGCGGCTCGCGGCGGTCTCGGGCGCCGTGCGACGCCTGACCATGCCGCTCGCGGCGTCGACGCTCACGACGATCCTCTCCTTCCTGCCGCTCTTGCTCCTGCCCGGCCCCGCCGGTGATTTCGTCGGATCGATCGCGATCGCGGTGATCGTGATGCTGGCCTGGTCCTTCGTCGTCGCTGTGACCGTCACGCCGGCCATTGCCGGGCGGTGGCTGCCGGCGCAGATGCCGGGGGAGGCGCGGCACGAAGCGCGGGCCGGGCTCCTTGCGCGCGGATTCCGGGCGCTGATCGCGCTCTCGCTGGCCAATCCGCTGCGCAGCGTTGCGATCGCCCTGATCCTGCCCGTGCTCGGCTTCCTGTCGTTGCCCGGCCTCACGCCGCAATTCTTCCCCGGCGTCGATCGCGACCAATTTCATATCGAGGTCGAACTGCCCGCCGGAACGGCGATCACGCAATCCTTGCAGGTCGTCCGCGAGATCGACGAACGGCTCGCCGCCGAGGCGGATATCGAGGATGTCGCCTGGGTGATCGGGCGCTCCGCACCGGCGTTCTATTACAACATGATCAGCGACCGCGATCAGGCACCCGCTTTCGCACAGGCCCTGATCCGGACCGCTTCGCCCGCGGCCACCGAGCGTCTTCTGACGAGCCTGCAAGCCGATCTTTCGCCGGCATTCCCGAAAGCGCGTTTCGTGATCAGCGGCCTCACCCAGGGGCCCCCCGTCGACGCGCCGGTCGAATTGCGGCTCGTCGGCCAGGATATCGATGCGCTCAGGCTCGCCGGAGACGACCTGCGGGCGCGGCTCTCGAGCGTCCCGGAACTCGCCATGATCCGCACCGGGATCGCGGGCGGAGCGCCGCGGCTGACCCTCGATATCGACGAGGCCCGTGCGCGGCTGCTCGGCCTCGATCTCGGCGAGATCGCGCGTCAGATGGAGGCGGGGCTCGAAGGGGTGACGGGCGGCTCGCTCATCGAGGGCACCGAGGAGTTGCCGGTTCGCGTACGCCTCGGCACCGGTCTGCGCGGTGACCCCGTGGCCATCGGCGACATGCCGATCCTGCCCCCGAATGCGGGTGGCGTTTCCGGTGCTTATCCCGCCGTGCCCCTGTCGACCCTCGGTGCCTTGCGGCTCGAGCCGTCGCAGAGCACGATCACCCGGCGCAACGGCGAACGCGTCAACACGGTCCAGGGCTTCCCGCTGCCGGGTATCCTCCCCGCGACGGCGCTCGCCGAGGCAATGGCACGTCTCGAAGCCGAGGGATACCGCCCGCCGGAAGGGATTCGCCTGGAAACGGGTGGTGACAGCGATGCGCGTGCGAGCACCGTCGATGCGCTCATTGCGCCGCTCGGCCTCATCATCACGCTCTCGATCGCGGTCGTCGTGATGACCTTCAACTCCTTCCGCCTCACATTGATCGCCTTCACGGTCGCCGGCCTCTCCGCGGGGCTCTCGATGCTCGCCCTCGCGATCTTCGATTATCCCTTCGGCATCAACGCGATCATCGGCGTGATCGGCTCGATCGGCGTCTCGATCAATGCCGCGCTCATCGTGCTCTCGGGATTGCAGGCGGATCCGCGCGCGGCGGCTGGCGACCGGGCCGCCATGGTCGAGGTGGTCGCGGGATCCGCCCGCCATATCGTCTCGACCACGGTGACGACCTTCGGCGGATTCCTGCCGCTGATCCTCGGCGGTGGCGGCTTCTGGCCGCCCTTCGCCATGGCGGTCGCCGGCGGCGTGGCGTTGTCGGTAACCCTCGCCTTCGCCTTCACCCCCCAGATGTACGCGCTCACCCTGCCGCGCCGACGCGAGGAGCGTGATCCCCTCTCGTCGGCGCCGCTGCCGGTGGCGGCATGATCGCGCGGGCTCAGAACCGGGGCGAGAAGCCGCGCGCGATACAGGCTTCACGCGGCTTGTGGACGGCGATGGCGCGCTCCGAGAACGGGCGGAACGGGATCGTGATCCCGGCGATGCGGCCATGGATCATGCCCGTGGTGCAATCGGCGAGGAAATCGATCACGAAGCCCTCGCGCAACATGCCCGTCGGCGTCGTCGTGACCTCCGACCAGTCGATCGGGGTTCCGGTCCAGTCGTCGAACGGTGGCTCGTAGCCACCGCGCGTGCGATCGAAGCCGCAGATATCGATCGCGGCGCCGATGATGAGTGCCGTGACACCGAGCCCGGCGAGAGCGGCTGCGGCCTTCGCAGCCGGGCGCCGGCGGGCGGGTCCGCGCTGATCCGAGGGAACGCTCTTCATGGATCGGCCCCCTTCATTTGTCGCGCGCGGCGTCGAGGGTCGCGCGCAGGTGGCGCAGATCCGGCAGGAGCCGCTCCAGTGTTCCCGGTGCGAGCCCCGCGATCGCAGCCGCGATATCGGGTTGGAGCGCCGCGATCACCTCACGGCGAAACGTTGACCCGCGCGCCGTGATACGCACGATCTTCGAGCGCCCGTCGCGGGGATTAGGCATGGTCTCGACGAGGCCTTCGCGCTCCAGCGAGGCCAGCGAATGTGTCATCGAGGCCTTCGGCACCTGGAAAGCGCGGGTGATCTGCAACGGCGTCTCGCCCTCGATGCGCGATGCGAGATGGTTGAGCACCGAGAATTGCGCCGCGACCATGCCCCTGGGCAGGCGGGCTTCCAGCAATGCAGTCGCGAGCTGGGTGATGATGCCCGCTTCGACGAAGACGGCGAAGGCGCCGGCGATCTCGTTTTCGCCCGGGGGCGCATTGGTGGTATCGACCGCTTCACTCATGACGACCTCCCCGCATCCGCCTGCATCGCCGGCCTCAGCCTGGTTTCGAGCGGCCAGCGCGGGCTCTGCGCGACCTGCGGGCCGTAGCCGAGCCGCGCGAGCATCTGGACCGTCTCTCCCGGTCGGGCGATGAGGCGATGAGCTGTGGCGTAATGTTCGGCCATTTCGGGATATTCCTGCAAGGATTGGCTGACCGGATGCAGAGCGAGCCCGAGCGCCGAGGTCGTCAGATTCAGCCGCAGATAGCGCCGCCCGGCCTCGATCTGGTCGCGGCGGGTATTGCTCGTGCTGGTGATCACCGCATAGGCCGGGGTCGCATGCAGCATCCGGCGATAGATCTCGATGCCCTGTCGGAACTCGGCGCTGTCGGGATTACCCTGCCCGTCGCGGCTGATCATGCCGATTAGCATCAGACTTTCGAGAAACGGGCCGCCCAGCGCGATACCATCCGGCGAAGCGTCGATCTCGTCTCGCCCGAAGCGCATCAGGTCGATGCTCTCGCGATAGGTGTGCGGCGTGGTCACCTCGACGAGATGCGCCTCCCAGGTCAGCGCGCGCAGCTGCGCCACGCGGTCGGGATCCGTGACGAGTGTGGCGAGCGGCGACAGCGCGGCTTGTGCCTGCGAGGGGATCGCGCGGTCATCGAACGGCTCCTTGGTGGAACGCCGTGCGAGAATCTGCGCGCCGAGCGGATCGGGCGCGGCGTCTGAATGGATGAAACGGGCCTGCGCCACGGGCGCATCGGGCGCCTCGCCATCCGGAAAGAGCTCCAGCATGACTGTATGGCCGGTTGCCGAGGCGGCGATCGTCATCAATTCGAGAAAACACCCCATGCCGATGGTCATCTGGCGATCATGCGGGTCGGTCTCGGGCAGGTTCAGGGTCGGATCGCGGAAGATGCGCAGGCCCGTGTCACCCTGGAGCTCGACCTGCCAGGGCTGGCGGTTATGCGGGTTCGGCGCGAGGATCGCGAAGCTCAGAGCGGAGAGGCGCGGATCGGCATATCCACCGGCAGCCGCCCAGGGTGCGAGCGCACGCTGCGGCGTGCGGCTCAGCGCGAAGGAGGTGCCGGCGGTCGCGGCGGCGACGACGGTGCCGCCGCCGATGAGGGTGAGAAACTTGCGACGTGAGAGGGGCATGGCGTAGCTCCGGGTAGTCGAATGTATTGGTTCGATATCGAAGTATATAATACGATATCGAACTATATGCAAGCGGCAATTTTCAAGCCGTACTCCCGCAGCCGGCATTCACGTTGTTGGGCGTGGAATCCAGCTGGAGGATTTCAGTGATGGATCAGGAGGGATGCGAGCCGATCGCGGCAAAGGACTTCGATACGGGCTCACGACAAGGGACCGCGACAGGAGATCACGGCTCGAGCTCGGTGTCCCAATAGAGATAGTCGAGCCAGCTTTCGTGAAGATAATTCGGCGGGAAATGGCGACCGTTCTGATGCAACTGGTAGACGCTCGGCGCGAAGGGGGCCTGTCGCGGCAGCATGTCGGCCTGCCGGGGCAGGCGATCGGCCTTCCTGAGATTGCACGGCGCGCAGGCCGTGACGACGTTCTCCCAAGTGGTCAGTCCGCCCCGGGAGCGGGGAATGACGTGATCGAAGGTGAGATCGTCGCGGGCACCGCAATATTGGCAGGTGAAACGATCGCGCAGGAAGACGTTGAAACGGGTGAAGGCGGGATTGCGCGAGGGCTGGATATAGGTCTTGAGCGAAACGACGGAGGGAAGGCGCATCTCGAAGCCCGGACTTCGGACGCTGCGATCATAATGCGAGACGATGTTGAC
>JBJHBI010000099.1:0-8557 GCA_050485405.1 Salinarimonadaceae bacterium | reverse complement strand
CAAAAGAAACGTCGAATCCGACACTATCTCTCACAGCACCAGACATCCCCTAAGAGACACCCGGCACCCGCAAGGACAACGCCGACCACGCTTCCCTTTCTTCCTTCCCAACAATGTCAAAGAGCAAGCTTCCAGCCAAAACCACGCAAGACAAGAACCCGGCATAACCAACCGGGCCAACCCCGCGCAACCTCAAAAGGAAGCAAAGCCGCCGGAAAACCGCCCCAAAGGCGCCGGCGCCGATGAACAGCCTTCTACGCGGGGGGCCTTTTCCTGTCAACACGCTTCATGACGATTTTCGTCACAAAAACGCGCAACCTGCGCAAATCCGTTGCAGGCAAATGCTTTGCCGTTGAGCAACGGCCGCTTCGCGCGGTTTCACCACCAGCGCCGCGAGGATTCCGGCGCCATATTCGCCGTCGCCGCTTCCGCGTGATCGCGAATCGCCTGCATGATCGGCATGGGCTCCGCCCGCAACAGCATCAGTTCCAGATCATAGCGCTCGCCATTGGTGAGCTTGATCCGGATGCCGCGCAGGAAGGGGCGTTTCTTGATCTCGGCCTCGGCGATCTGGTCCCAGGGAATGAAATCGGGACCATGCCTGCGATCGAGGAGACCGCGTTCGGCAATGACGATGATCGGCCCCCGCATGCGCAGTTCCCACCCCACCATGACGAAGGCGATGACGGGAAAGGCGAGCAGCACCATCGTCGGCAACCAGTTCTCGCCGATGCCGTATATCGCGACCCGCGCCACCATGATCGCAACGAGCGCCACGAGCATGATCATGAAGGGCCAGGTCTTGCGCCGATCGTATTCATAGACTGCGACGCTGTCGGGGGGCGCGACGAAGCGGGCGGCGGAGCTCGTCGCCCCGCCGCCCTTGTTTGCGCTCGTTCCCCGATCGGGCAACTCTCGCTCGATCATCGGCTCACCCGTAGATCGCCCGCGGCAGCCACAGGGCGATACCGGGGAAAATCAGGATCAGAACGACGGCGAGGTTCTGGATGACGTTGAACTGCAACATGCCGATATAGATGTCCGACAGTTTCAATATCGGTACGGCACCCTTCAGGTAATAGGCCGCCATCGCCACTGGTGGCGAGAGGAAGGCCGATTGCAGGTTCACCGCCACGAGAATGCCGAACCAGACCAGATCGACCTGCAACTCGCGCACGACCGGCGTGAGGATCGGCAGGAAGATCAGGACGATCGCCGGCCATTCCAGCGGCCATGCCAGCAGGAAGATCAGGATCATCATCATCACGACGATCCAGAACGGCTCGAGCGGCATGTTCATGAACCAGTTCGTGACCATCGTGCCGCTGCCCAGACGCGAGAACACGGCCGCGTAGATGTTGGCGCAGACGGCGAGGAACAGGATCATCGCCGAGGTCTGCACCGTGCTCATGATGCATTCCTTGAACATCTTCCACGTCATCGTGCCGTAGAGGACGGTCATGAGCAGGGCACCGAACGCACCGAGCGCGGCGGCTTCCGTCGGCGTCGCGATCCCGAGCAGGATCGTGCCGAGGGCGAAGAACATCAGCGTGGCCGCCGGCACGAAGCCGAGGAAGAGCTCCTTGACCACGACGCCCCAGTTCGGCGCGCGCTCCTCCACCGGCAGCGGCGGTCCCAGCGCCGGGTTCTTCAGTGCCCGGAACATCGCATAGGCGATATGCATGCCCGCGAGCAGCAGCCCCGGAATGATCGCACCGGCGAACAGATGCAGCACCGAGACGCCCATCACCGGCGCCATCAGGACCAACATGATCGATGGCGGGATCAGGATCCCGAGCGTGCCACCCGCACAGACCACACCCGCGGCGAGCCGGGGATAATAGCCGTATTTGAGCATGACGGGCACGGCGAGCAGGCCGATCACGGTCACCGAGGCGCCGATGATGCCGGTTGCGGTGGCGAAGACCGTGGCGGTGAGCAGCGTGACGAGATAGAGCGAGCCCGGCAACCCTCCCATGGAGAGCTGGAGGGCCCTGAATAATCGCTCCATCAAGCCTGTTCGCTCGAGGAAGAAGCCCATCAGCACGAAGAGCGGAATGGCCGCCAGCACCTCCTCCTGCATGATGCCGAAGGTCTGTGACACCATCAGGCGGAAGACGCGGTGTTCCATGCCCATATAGCCGAAGACCACGGCCAGGAGCATCAGGGTGAAGGCGATCGGAAAGCCGATGAAGATGGTCAGCAGCAACAGGCCCAGCATGACCAGGCCGAGATACTCGTTGGCGATCATGGCCATCTCCCATAGATCGCCGCATGCAGCGATTTCAGCAACTCGGAAACTCCCTGAAGGATCAGGAAGGCGATCCCCAGCGGAATGGCCGTCTTGAACGGGTAGATCGGGGGCGCCCAGGGTGAATAGAAGCCGCGCTCCAGCTGCGCCCAGGAGCGGGCGGCATAGGTGTAGCCGGCATCGAAGAACAGGATCATCGCCGGGAAGAAGAGCACCACATAAGCGATGGTGTCGACGATACCCTGGGTGCGCGGTGACCAGCGGTTATAGAGAAAGTCCGTCCGGACATGGCCGCCCTTCATCAGGCAATAGGCGGATCCGAGCATGAACATCGACCCGTAGAGCATGTAGGTGATGTCGTAGGCCCAGATCGTCGGCGCGCGGAACGCGTAGCGCATCGTCACATGATAGACGATGGCGAACATCAGCACGACCGCGAACCAGGCGACGATTCGCCCGGTCCAGAGCGAAAAGGTGTCGATCGCCCGTGTCGTGGTCCGGACGATGGTTGGGAAATTCATCGGCGCGACTCCCGGAGGGGGATCCGAACGGCGGATGGTGGAAGGGTTCGAAATGCGGCGGCACCAGCGTCGTCGCCGGGGGAGCCCCCGGCGACCGCGACGCGAAGCACCGCCGCATCAGGCGATCAGCCCGACCGGATCAATCCGGCTGGAAGCGCTCGTAGTAATCGGGCGCGGTGTAGTCGATCTCGAACATCCCGCTCTCGACCAGCCCGCCCGGCGCCCAGTAGACGTCCGCGATGGCTTTCCAGTCGGGCTCCAGGATACGACGTGCGACGACATTGCGCTCGGCATAGGCGAGCTGGCTGTCGGCGATCGCCTTGAAGGCCGGGTTGGAATCGTACTCGGCTTCGAGGATCCGGTGCCAGGAATCGAGCGAGCGCTCGAGGATGTCCTCAGGCGTGCGGCGGAATTCCACGCCCGCTTCCGCAAGGCGCTCCATCGCATTGCGGTTCTGGGTCATCTTGTGGGTTTCCCACCAGAAGTAATGCGCCTGGGAGGTCGTCTTGATGATGTTCTGGAGCTCTTCCGGGATCGAATCCCAGATTTCCCTGTTGAACAGGATCTCCATCACCGTCACGGTCTCGTGATAGGCCGGAGCGTAGTGGATGCTCCAGACGTCCTCGAAGCCGAGCGCCTCGTCGTGATAGGGGTTCACGAACTCGGCGGCATCGATCACGCCGCGCTCACCCGCGGGCACGATTTCGCCGCCGGGCAGGGTGATAATGGACATGCCCATATCGCCGTACATTTCACCGGGGATACCGGGAATGCGCAGGCGCAGGCCCTCGAGGTCGTCGGCCGAGCTCAGTTCGACATTGTACCAGCCGAAGCTTTGCGGGCCGGAGCTGCCGACCGGCATCCAGAAGACGTCGGCGCCGAGCACTTCGGTGAAGAACTCGTTGTTGACCTCCATTCCGCCGCCATTCCACTGCCAGCCCCAATAGTCGACCGCATCCATGCCGAACGGACCGCCGGGACCGGAGGAGACCATCACCGAAGCGCGGTCCTTGCCCACCCAGTAGCCCGACCAGGCGTGGCCGCCGTCGATGACCTGATCGCTGACCGCGTCGAGCACTTCGAATGCGGGAACGACCGAACCCGCAGGGAGGGTTTCGATGCGCACCCGACCATTGGTGTTGCGCTCGACCTCTTCGGCCCAACGTTCGAAATTGTGGTGGTGCGGATCTGCAGCCGACCAGGTCGACTGGAAGGTGAGGTTGAATTCCTGGGAGTGCGCCTTCGTCGGTACTCCGACGGCGACGACCCCGGCAATGGCGACGATCGCCGTACCGGCAAGAAGGTTCTTCATCAGCGTTTCCTCTCTGGTGGGGCGCCTTCCTGGCGCCGCTTTCGCGGGAGCGTTTGCGCCCCTCGTTTGGAGTCGTTCGGCGAATAGACCGGCAGGGCCTTCTCTATTCGCTGCGCAGTTTGGGAAAAACCTGTCGCTACGTCAATGACCTGTAACGAGCGGACTTTCCTCATGGGAATCTGCGCATTTTTTGTTCAATTTCGGTGGCTTCTTCGCCAGATTCAAGAAAATAGCAACGCTTGATGATTTGCCAACGACCTTTAACACGCGTCCCCCTCGGCGAGGGCCCGACGCTCGAGGCAATTCATGCGGGAATTTTTGCACAAATCATCTTCATGGCGATACGAATCGCCGCCATGCCCCCTCCCGAATTTCCGATAACATGCTTTTTTCCGTCCTCACGGCAGGTTTCGGACGGCATTGCCGTGCACAAATGCAGCGCTTCACACCCTCATGAAAGAATTGCTGTTTTTCCCCTACGTCAAAGATCATCCGCTTCCGGTGCACCTGCCTTGTGCGCGGCGAGGGCGGCGAGCCTGCCGTCGCGCCAGGCGGTCAACCGGGCATGTCGCTGCGGATCGGGGGGTGCGCCGGCATCACGCCCCAGCGCCCGGTCGGCATCCGCCAGGGCGCTCGCGAGGGCCGGATCCTGCCAGATCTCCGGCCCGACCTGGTCCGCCGCGAAGCGCCGGAAGAACGGGCCGTAGCGGTCGCAATAATCGGCGACACCGCCCGGCGCGTTCAGATCGATGGTCTGGAACGGTCCCATGAAGGACCAGCGCAGCCCGAGCCCATGCGAGACCGTCGTATCGAGATCCTGCGGGGTGACGTAGCCCTGCGAAACCAGCCGGAAGGCTTCCGTCAGAAGCGCCGCCTGGAGCCGGTTGAGGATGAAGCCGTCGATCTCTCGGCGCACCTCCACCGGTGCCTGCCCGATCGCGGCGAACATCGCCCGTGTCCTGGCCACGACCTGCGGATCGGTCCAGGGCGCACCGGAGAGCTCGACCACGGGGATCAGATGCGGCGGATTGACCGGATGCGCCACGAGACAGCGGGCGCGGTGCTGCAACGGCTCGGTGAAGAGCGAGCATTGAATTGCGGAAGTCGAGGATGCGATCACCGTTTCGGGCGGGCACAGCGCATCGAGCCGCGCGAACAGCGTCTGCTTGACCTCGAGCCGTTCCGGTCCGTTCTCCTGAACATGATCGGCACCTGATACGGCATCTTCGAGCGAGCCGGTGACGCGAATGCGCGCGGCGGCACCCTCGGGATCGGCGCACAGGCCATGCCCGGCGAGAATGGCGAGACCCTCCGCGCACAGACGCGGGGCATCGGCGAGAGCCACCGGATCCGGGTCGTAGAGCACGGCTTCCCAGCCGGCGCGGGCGAAGATCATCGCCCAAGCGCGTCCGATCAGCCCCGCCCCGATGACGGCGACGCGCCCGGTTTCGACACCGGTACCGGCATCGTCTCGTGCCCCGCTTGCATTGCGTTCATCGACCATCGTTCGTCCTCCCTGTCGTCATCGGTGCTTCCCGGCCGATGTTCGGCAACTTACTCTACGCCATCATGACGCAGGGTCATGGGGGTGGGGATACGGAAGCTGCGCGCAAGCGGGCGTTCCGGATTGGTGCCTCGCCCGGTTCGGCGCGGCATCGCGAACGGCTAGGATGCCGCCGGACGAGGGCGCCGGGACAGGCACCCCGCGAACAGGGAGGATGAAATGGATCTGGATATTGCCGGCCTGCGGGTACTGGTCACGGCGGGTGCCGGGGGGATCGGTCGCGAAATCGCCCGCGCCTTCTCCCGCGAAGGTGCGAAAGTCCATGTCTGCGACGTCGACGACGAAGCGCTCGACGCGCTTCAGGCGAGCGATCCGCAGATCAGCGCGACGCGTACCGACGTCACCGACCGTAAGGCCGTCGCCGCCCTTTTCGACGAGGCGATCGACCGGCTCGGCGGGCTCGACGTGCTCGTCAACAATGCCGGAATCGCGGGGCCGACCGGGCGCGTCGAGGAGATCAATCCGGAAGATTGGGATCGCTGTATCGAAGTCTGTCTGACGAGCCAGTTCAATTGCGCACGCCTCGCCGTGCCGCATCTGCGCAAGAGCACCAACGCCTCGATCATCAATCTCTCGTCAGCGGCGGGCAAGCTCGGCTTTCCCCTGCGTTCGCCTTATGGTGCGGCGAAATGGGGCGTGATCGGCTTTACCAAGGCGCTCGCCATCGAACTCGGCGACGACGGCATCCGGGTCAACGCCGTCCTGCCCGGCCTCGTCGCCGGCGACCGCATCCGCCGGGTGCTGGAGGGCAAGGCTCAGGCGCGGGGCATGAGCTACTCGCAGGTCGAGGATCAGGCGCTCGCCGGCGTCTCGCTCAAGACCATGGTCACCGCCGAACAGATCGCCGACCAGATCCTCTTCGTCTGCTCCCCCAGAGGCCGCACGATCTCCGGCCAGTCTCTCTCGGTCTGCGGCGATACCCGCGTGCTGGTCTGACGCGTATGCGGTGCGCCGGGGCAAGCCGACCGCAAAACGGCTCGAGGACTGCCAGTCCAGTCGGCGCGTGGATAGCCGGCTCGCAGTTGACTTCCCCGGCGCAAGCGCCTACCCGCGCCTGATCACGCGGTCTTACATTCTGGCGAGGACGTCATGGCGCATACGGCGGGCAACGGGGCGACCCGGTTCATTTCCGGGCTGGGAGAGATCGCGGATTCCTACGACGCGATCTTCTGCGACGTCTGGGGCGTGCTGCATAACGGCATGCGCGCCCATCCCGCCGCCGCGCAGGCGCTGACCCTGTTTCGCGCCGCCGACAAGCCGGTGATCCTGATCTCGAACGCGCCGCGCCCGGGCCATTCGGTGATCGCGCAGCTCGACCGGCTCGGCGTGCCGCGCAGCGCCTATGACGATATTCTCACCTCCGGCGATCTCACCCGCGCCATCGTCGAGGAGCGCGCCGGCGAGCGGGTCTTCCATCTCGGCCCCGAGCGCGACAAGCCGATCTTCGAGGGCCTGTCAGCGATTTTCGCCGCCGAGGTGGCGGATGCCGATTACGTCGTCTGTTCGGGGCTCTATGACGACGATGCCGACAAGGTCTCCGATTACGCGCCCATGCTCGAGGCGATGCAGGCGCGCGGGCTGCTCATGGTCTGCGCCAATCCCGATATCGTGGTGGAGCGCGGTGACGATCTGATCCCCTGTGCCGGCGCCATCGCCCAGGCCTATGAGGCCATCGGCGGAACCGTGATCTATAACGGCAAGCCGCATCGCCCGGTCTACGACAGTGCCCGCGCGCGGCTGACCCAGCGCGGCCTGCCCACTGACGCCCCGGCATCGCGCATTCTCGCCATCGGCGACGCGATCCGCACCGACATTGCCGGGGCACGGGCCTATGGCGCCCACGCGCTCCTGATCGCGCGCGGCATCCACACCCACGAGCTCGGCCTCGACCGCGTCGCCTTGTCCGCCGACAGCGCCGGCGCCTGGATCGCCGCGCAGACGCATCAGCCGGAAGCGATTCTCGACAAGCTGGTCTGGTAAGGCTCGCGACGCGACGTCGCAGCGGCGACTCATGGTGCGAATCAAATAGAACTTTTAGCGAACATTTGCTAGAAACGCAGCCTGTCCCGCAGCGGATCCGGTTTCATGCGTGCCTATGCCGAACTCGCCGTCACCACGAATTTCTCCTTCCTGCGCGGCGCCTCGCATCCCGAGGAGCTCGTCGCGCAGGCCGCCGCGCTCGGCCTGTCGGGGATCGGCATCGCCGACCATAATTCCTTCGCCGGCGTGGTGCGCGCCCATGTCGCCCTGCGGGAATGGCGCGCGGATCAGGGCCGCGACGGTTTTTCCGATCTGCAACTCGCCATCGGCGTGCGCCTCGTCTTCGCCGACGACACGCCGGATCTGCTGGCCTATCCCCGCAACCGCGCCGCCTATGGACGGCTGTGCCGGCTCCTGACGCTCGGCAAACGCCGCGCCCCCAAAGGCGCCTGCCACATCACCCGCACCGACCTCGCCGCCCATGCGCAGGACGTGCAGTTCATCGTGATGGAGGGGGAGCCCTCCATGAAGGGTCGGCCGGAACTCCCCTCTCCCGGGCGGAGAGGGGGTGGGGGTGAGGGGGGCTCAGAATCAAGCGCGACCGTCATGACGGACGCGGACGCCATCGACGGCGGAGCTCCATCTTCCACGCCCCTCACCCCCGGCCCCTCTCCACGGCGGGAGAGGGGAGAGAGTGCTGCATCGACCGGCACTTCCGATCCTTGCCCCGACCTCTCCAGCGCGGGCACACCCGCCATGAAGGGCGTGCCAGATCTCCCCTCTCCCGGGCGGAGAGGGGGTGGGGGTGAGGGGGTCTCAGAAACAAGCGTGACCGTCATGACGGACGCGGACGCCATCGACGGCGGAGCTCCATCTTCCACGCCCCTCACCCCCGGCCCCTCTCCACGGCGGGAGAGGGGAGAGAGTGC
>JBJHBI010000098.1:0-8763 GCA_050485405.1 Salinarimonadaceae bacterium | reverse complement strand
GTAGACGATGGTGATCCCGGCGGGTTCCAGCACGGAGCCGAACCAGCCGTTCGAGGCATAGAGCGCCGTCAGGGCGAGGCCCGCCACGGCGGTGGGCAGGGCGAAGGGGATATCGATCAGCGCATCGAGCAACCGCCTTCCGGGGAAGCGGTAGCGCACGAGGATCCACGCCATCAGGAGCCCGTAGAGCGCGTTGATGAGCGTGGCGAGCGCGGCTGCGGCGAAGGTTATCTGGAAGGCCGCGACGGCGCGCGGCGATGAGATGATCTGCCAGAACCGCGCCGGCCCGATCTCGCCGGCCTTCAAAAAGAGCGCGGCGAGGGGGAGCAGCACGATGATCCCGAGATAGAGCATCGTGCAGCCCATGGTCAGGGCAAAGCCCGGCAGGACGCGTTTGGCACGAACGGGTGTGGCCGGGCTTTGCATGAGCATCTTTGGAAGCCTCGTTCCGGATCAGCGGTTGACGAAGATCTGGTCGAGGATCGCGCCATCGGCGAAATGCACTTCAGTCGCCTGCGCCCAGCCGCCGAAGACGTCGTCGACCTCGATCAGGCGAACTTCCGGGAAGCGTTCGCTGAAGGCGGCGCGGACATCCGGGTCGTGCACGCGATAGGCGAATTCCGCGAGAATGGTCTGGCCTTCCTCGCCATAGAGGAAATCGAGATAGGCCGTGGCGACGTCGCGGGTGCCCCGGCGATCGACCACCGCATCGACGATGCTGACGGGGAACTCCGCGCGCACGCTCAGGGAAGGCACGACGATCTCGAAACCCTCGTCGCCATATTCGCGCGAGATGTTGTTGACCTCCGCCTCGAAGGTCACCAGCACGTCGCCGATGCCGCGCTCGGCGAAAGTCGTCGTCGCACCGCGCCCGCCCGTATCGAAGACGGGAACGTTGGCAAGCAGACGCGCGACGAATTCCTGCGCCTTCTCCTCGTCGCCGTCATGCTTTTCGAGTGCATAGGCATAGGCCGCGAGATAGGTGTAGCGGGCATTACCGGAGGTCTTGGGATTGGGGAAGACGGGCTGTACGCCTTCGCGGGCGAGATCGCTCCAGTCGTTGATCTCCTTGGGATTGCCCGGACGCACGAGGAAGGCGGGCAGCGAGTAGTAAGGCGAAGCGTTGTTGGCCAGACGCTCCTGCCAGTCGGCCGCGACGAGATCGCCGCGATCATGCAACACCTGTACATCCGTGACCTGGTTGAAGGTCACGACATCGGCCTGGAGGCCCTCCAGAATCGCCCGCGCCTGACGCGAGGAGCCGCCATGCGACTGGTCGATGTCGACGATCTGCCCCGTCTCCTCCTCGTAGCGCTCGGCGAAGATCGGATTGATATGCGCGAAGAGTTCACGCGCGATATCGTAGGAGACGTTGAGGATCTGGACCCGCTCCTGAGCCTTGGCGGGCGAAGCGCCCGGAGGCGCCGTGACGAGAGTCGTCGTGGTCAGGAAGAGGGCAGCCGCGAGGGTGAGGGAACGCTTCATTGAAACAAAACTCCGGTTCTTCTGGATTCAGTTGGACAGGCGCTTGTGGCCGGGATCGGCTCTGCCGACAGGCGCTGCGGCGGTATCCGCCCCCATCGCCGACTCGCTCTTGCGCGTTGTGGCGTTGAACAGGCGCGCGGCGTGGAGGATGACGCGCACGCGGTCACCTCGCGCGAAGGCGTGCTCACCGAGATCGCGCCGCGACATCTCTACCGTGACGGGGGCTTCGTACCCGGCGATCGCGACGGTGAAGCGCAGATTGGCGCCGGCGGCGGTCACGCGCTCGATCAGCGCCGGTGCGCTCGCATCCGCTTCGAGGGTGATCTCCCAGGGGCGCACGAAGAGATGGGCGTCGCCGTCGCCGATGGCGAAACGCGCAAGCGGCGTCACGTCGATACCCGGGGCGCGGATGCGCCCGCTGCGCACGGTGACCGGCAACTCGTTGGCATCCCCGAGGAAACGCGCCACGAAGGGCGAGGCGGGGCGCTGCCGAATCTCCTCGGCATGGCCGATCTGCTCGATGCGGCCCTCCGACATGATCACCACGCGATCGGCGAGTTCGAAAGCCTCCTCCTGATCATGGGTGACGAAGACGGTCGTGGTGCCGAGCCGGTCATGGATCTGCCGCAGCCAGCCGCGCAGATCCTTGCGGATCGCGGCGTCGAGGGCGCCGAAGGGTTCGTCGAGGAGCAGGATCTTCGGTTCGATGGCGAGAGCGCGGGCGAGTGCCACGCGCTGGCGCTGGCCACCGGAGAGCTGCGCGGGATATCGCTCCCCGAGATCGGGAATCTGCATCATCGCGAGCAATTCGTCGACGCGCTGCGCGATCTCGGATTTCGAAGGCCGCGTCGCGCGCGGGCGGATGGTGAGGCCGAAGGCGATGTTCTCGGCGACGCGCATATGGGGAAACAGCGCGTAATTCTGGAAGACGAGGCCGACGCCGCGGCGCTGCGCTTCGAGCGCGAGCCAGTCCACCCCGTCGACATGCAGCGCCCCGGCATCCGGCCAGTCGAGCCCGGCGAGAATACGCAGGAGCGTCGTCTTGCCCGAGCCGGACGGCCCCAGGAGAGCGGCGAGTTCGCCGTCCCGGATCGTGAGATCGATGCCGCGCAAGACCGGCGTCCGTCCGAAGCGACGCGCGATTCCCGCAATTTCGATTGCCATGACGATACCTCCGGACCCCATAATTCACGCATGAAGGGCGGAGTCCAGAAAAATATCGCGTTATCACGGTAAATTATATAAATAACATACTTATTCTGTAATTAAGCGACTGATCTTCAACCATGCAAAACCATGTCATACGAACCGAAGAGGTGGCGTGAGCGAAGGGCGGGTTCGCGGTTTCACAAAGCCGCATAAGCGGCAAGCGCGACGACGGCGAGCATCGAGGCGGCCATGGCCCCGTTGATGGCGAACTGGGCGCGGCGGGAGAGGTCGAGACGACGCAGGGCGACGCCGGCCCAGAGCCAGCCGAAATGGATCGGAACCCAGATCAGGTTGATGATCACGAGCTTGACGGTGATCTCGAGTGCGCCGTGATCGGGCAGGAAGGCGAAGCCGGAGAAGAAAGCGGTATTGACCGCATATGCCTTCGGATTGATCACCTGCAGGGCCAGTCCGCCGGGAAAGCCGGGCGCCCTGCGCGTCTCGATGAAGGCGACCCGCGCTCCGGCGAAGGCGATTCGCAGGGCGATATAGAGCAGATAGGCCACCGAGGCGACGAACAGCACCTGCCTGATGCGCGGCTCGGCAAGAACGAGTGCCGCCAATCCGCTCACGACGGCGAGCGCCACGAGATTGGTCCCGACGAACAGCCCGGCCACGTAGCGCGCCCCGGCGCGATAGCCGTATCCCGCCCCGACACCGGCGGTGGACAACACTCCCGGCCCGGGAGTGACGATCAGGAAGAAAACGGCGGCGGCGAAGGTCAGCATGGGCAGATCCCTGGGGGCGAAACGGGAAATTCCCTTGGGGAAGCAATCATTGCCGGCAAAGCCCGCGTCATGTCCAGCGGCAAAACGACAATGTCCGAATGCCGATCCCGTCAGCGGACCACCGTGATGCGCTGCGCCGCACGGGTGAGCCCGGTATAGAGCCAGCGATCGCGATTCTCGCGAAAGGCGCCGGATTCGTCGAAGAGAACGATGTCGTCCCATTGCGAGCCCTGCGACTTGTGCACCGTCAGGGCGTAGCCGTAGGTGAACTCGTCGGATTCGCGGCGGATCACGTAGGGCAGATCATCCTCGCCCCCCTCGAAGAAGGCGCGCAGCACCTTGACCTCGACGGCGCGCCGCCGACTCTCGTCCTCGGGCTTGAGATCCATGCGGATGAACTCGCCCTTGCGGTCGGCCTTCACGCCGCGCATCGCCTCGACGAGCCAGGTGCCGCCGTTGAGCAGTCCCTTGGATTTGTCGTTGCGCAGGCAGACGAGCTTCTCGCCGGCGGCGGGGAGGGGATCGCGCAGGCCCAGCAATTCGCGGATGCGGCTGTTGTAGCCGCGGCGGGTGCGGTTGAGTCCGACCAGCACCTGATCGGACTTCATCACCGCCTCCTGGTCGATCTCCTGCCGGCGGATGACCCGGCTCTCGCCGTAGCTGCCGTAATCGAGCCGCCCGCCCTCGCGCACCTGCATCGACAGATGGATGATGGGGTTGTCCGCCGCCTGGCGATGGACCTCCGTCAGCATCACGTCGGGCTCCGCCTCGGTGAAGAAGCCCCCGCCCTTGATCGGGGGGAGCTGCGCGGGATCACCCAGAACGAGTACGGGCTTGCCGAAGGAGAGCAGGTCGCGACCGAGTTCCTCGTCCACCATCGAGCACTCGTCGATCACGATCAGATCGGCCTTCGCGGCGGTTCCCGAACGGTTGAGCACGAAGGAGGGACCCTCGGTCTCGTCGCTCTCGCGGGAGCGGTAGATCATGGAATGGATCGTGCCGGCATCGGCGCAACCCTTGGCACGCAGGACGGAAGCCGCCTTCCCGGTGAAGGCGCCGAAAGCGACCTCGCCGTCGACCCCTTCGGCGATGTGGCGCGCGAGCGTGGTCTTGCCCGTGCCGGCATAGCCAAACAGACGAAATACCGGCTCGCCGCCGCCCGTGAGCCAGCGCGACACGGCTTTCAGTGCTTCATCCTGTTGGCCCGACCACGACATGCCTTCAGCCTTCCTTTCCGCGCCCCGTCGGCACCTGTCCCGACACGGCCCGCGCCGCCAGATTACGCCGGCGCTCGGCCAGCAGATTCTGAAGAATGCCGACGAGAATCAGCGCCCCGCCGGCGAAGATGAACGGATCGAGCGGCTCGGTATAGAGGAACCAGCCGATCAGCGCGATGAGCGGCAGACGCAGGAAATCGAGCGGCACGACGATTACCGCATCGCCGTGGCGATAGGCGTTGGTGAGGCAGAAATGCGCCGAAAGCCCGCCGACACAGATGCCGATCAGCGGCAGGATCGGCAGGTCTGGGATCTGCAGAAAAAAGAGCTTGTCGGCGCCGATATAGTTCATCGGCAATTGCATCACGTTCATCCAGAAGAGAATCGCGAAGGTGCTCTCGGTCCCGGTCAGGCGCTTGGTGGCGATGGTGGTGAGGGCGAAGCAGATCGCGGCGGCGAGGACGATCAGGCCGGTCGGATCGAGGGAGCCGGGTGCCGGGCGCAGGATCATGAGGATGCCGAGGAAGCCGAGCGCGATCGCGACGAGGCGCGGTGCGGTGAGCTTCTCGCCGAGGAGGAAGAAGGCGAACAGGGCGACCCAGGCCGGCGTGGTGAATTCGATGGCGAAGACCATGGCGAGCGGCAACAACGTCACGCCGAGCGCCCAGGCGTATTGGCCGAAGAAATGGATCACGTTGCGCTGCAGATGCAGCCCCATCCGGCGCGGATAGAAGCCTTCGCGCAGCTTCGGATAAGCCAGCGCCACGCAGACCAGAATGACGATGCCGGCGACGTTGCGCAGGGCGAGGATGTCGAACACGCCGATCGCACCTGACAATTCGCGGATCGACACGGCGACGGCGGAGAACGACAGCAGCGTCCCCGTCATCCAGGCGGTGACGAGGAGTACATTGCCGGCGGGGCGTGCGGGCGCGTCGGCTTGCGATGTGGCGGGTCTTGGCACGGAAGAGAATCGAACGTTTTATGAACCTGCGCGATCCTTACCCCGGATTGCCGCCGCATGCAAAGCCTGTGCGGCGAGCACTCATCCGATGAGGGGTGCGAGCGTCGTGAGCAGGGTGCAAAGTCCGACCAGCAGCGCCCCAGCCGCAGCTCCCGTCGCCGCCGGGCTGACGCGCGGGGCACCATCGAACCGGCCGGCCTCTGCAAGGCACAGCGCATAGGCGTCGCGGTCGCAGGCATGCAGAGCGGCTGCCGGGCGTGCATCGCCGTTCATGAAGCTGATCTGCTGCGACGCCGCCATGCCGGGCTCCCGTGTATTTCGTATTCGCGAGGACGAATGTCGGCGTGCAGAGCTGAACCGGCGGTAAACCGCGCGTGGTCAGCGACGGGTTTCGACGAGCAGGGTGAACGCCGCGTTACCGCCACCCGCTTTCATCCTTCACGCCGGCTCCCGGCAATGGCATGATGGAGGACGATCGGCGCTGAGGGAGGATGGCGTCATGGCAAGATCACAGACGGATTTCGCGCAAAGCCGCTACACGCGAACGCAGCCGGCGCCCGTGCAGGATGTGGGCATCGAAGGCGGACGCCGCGTGCAGATCGGCGCAGCGCTCGATCATCTCGCCCCGGGCATCCCGCGTTTCGAGCGCGAGGCCATCATCGACCATGCCCTCGACAGTCCCGGCCTCGGCGTCGCTGATCCCGGCAATGCCGCCTGGCTCTCGATGGTGGCCTATATCCGCCACGTCTTCACCGATTACGACGCGCTCCTCGCCGAAGGTTTCGACCAGGATGCGGCACGGTTCTTCGTGATCGACGAGATCAATGAATATCTGGCCGATTGGGGCGCGCGGCGGCGGGTCGATGGAGACGGGTGAGGCGGGCGCTCACCGCATTTCCGCGAGCAGCCGCGCTACGAAATCGGGCACGACTTCGCTCGCCGGGCCGTAGGCGCGCTCGTCGAAGGCATGGGCGTTGTCGGAAGGCTCGAGATTGAGCTCGCAGGTGCGCAGCCCCATCATCCGCGCCTCGCGCACGAGCCCCGCCGCCGGATAGACCGAGCCCGACGTTCCGATGGCGACGAAGAGATCCGCTCCCGCCAGCGCCTCGCCGATATCGTCGAGGCCGAAGGGGATCTCCCCGAACCAGACGATATGCGGACGCAACCGCCCCGTCGTGCCGCAGGCGTCGCAGTCATCGCCGGTGCCGAGATCCTCGCGCCAGTCATGTACGGTGCCGCAGGCGGTACAGCGAGCCTTGAACAATTCGCCATGCATGTGATGCACATGCCGCGATCCCGCCCGCTCGTGGAGATCGTCGATGTTCTGCGTGCAGAGGAAGAGCGACCCGGAAACGGAAGCGAGCCCGGCTTCGAGCCGTGCGAGCGCCGCGTGGGCGGGGTTCGGCTCGGCCCCGCGCAGATTGGCCCGCCTCGCATTGTAGAAGGCCTGGACGGTCTCCGGATCGGCGGCGAAGGCTTCGGGCGTGGCGAGCTTCATCGGGTCGAAACGCTCCCAGATCCCGCCGGCATCGCGGAAGGTGCCCATGCCGCTCTCGGCCGAAATTCCGGCTCCCGTCAGAACGAATACGCGCATCTCGCCTCCCGAATCCTGCAAAGGGGAGGCGCCATGCTGCACATCCGAATACGGCTTGTCAGCCCCTGGGGAAGGGGCAATAGTTCGAGCCCTTGCCGCAGGCAGGCCATTCAGGCTCGCCAAGGAGGCCACAATGACGCGCACCATCACCTATTATTTCACCAGTTCGTCGCCTTGGACGTATATCGGGCACGAGCCCTTCCTGGATGTGGTGCGGCGGCATGCGCTCAAGGTCGAATACCGGCCGATGTCGACGACCGAGGTCTTCTCGCGCACGGGCGGCCTGCCTCTGGGGCAGCGCACGAAACAGCGCCAGCGATACCGGCTCGTCGAGCTCCAGCGCTGGCGCGACCGGCGCGGCATGACCTTCAACATCCAGCCGCGTTTCTTCCCCGTCGATCCGGGCTTCGCCGACCGCAGCGTGATCGCTCTCATCGCCCGAGATCTCGATCCCGAGCCGTATATGCGCCGCGTCTTCGAGGCGGTCTGGGAGGATGAGCGCGACATCTCCGATGCGGATACGCTCGCGGCACTCCTCGAGGAGACGGGCCATCCCGCCCGCGAGGTGCTCGACGAGGCGCGCGGCAATGCGGTGGAAGCGCTCTACAAGCTCAACGGCGAAAGCGCCGTCACGGCAGATGTGTTCGGCGCGCCGAGCTACGTGCTGGACGGGGAGGTGTTCTGGGGGCAGGATCGCGTCGAACTGCTCGACGACGCCCTGTCGAGCGGACGCGCGCCCTATACGCCCTGATCTGGGGCCTTAATCCGATTTCAGTCAAAGGCTGCGAAGGGGCGAAGCATACCCGCCCTTGATCACGATTGCCGGACCTGCCGCATGCCCCATACCGACATCGCCTTCCTCGCCGCCGGGTTCGTATTGCTGCTGGTCGGCGGCGAATATCTCGTGCGCGGCGCGGTCTCGATCGCACGCCGCTTCGGCATTTCGCCGATGGTGATCGGCCTGACGCTCGTCGGCTTCGGCACCTCCGCGCCGGAACTCGTGGCGAGCATCAACGCCGCGCTCAAGGGCTCGCCGGGGATCGCGATCGGCAATGTCGTGGGCAGCAATATCGCCAACGTCTTTCTCGTGCTCGGCATCGCCGCGCTGATCTTCCCGCTCGCGACCAACCGCGAAGCCTATCGGCGCGACGGGCCGGTGCTGATCCTCGCCACCGCGATCCTCGTGATGATGGTGCTCGCGGGCGAGATCGGGCGGATCGCCGGGGCGATCGGTGTGGCGCTGCTCGTGGCCTATACGAGCTTCACATGGTGGAGCGACCGGCGCTCCCTCGATGCCGGCGCGGTGATGCACGGGCAGGAGGCCGAGGAGATCGACGAGATCCCGCAAAGCCGCATGTGGGTGGCGCTGCTGATGGCCGCAGGCGGCATGGCGGCGGTGCTCTACGGAGCGGATCTGCTCGTCGACGGGGCGATCGGCATCGCGCGGGGCTTCGGTTTGTCGGAGGCGGTGATCGGCCTGACCATCGTCGCGATCGGCACCTCGCTGCCCGAACTCGCCACCGCCGTGATCGCCGCCTGGCGCCGGCATGCGGATGTCGCCTTCGG
>JBJHBI010000097.1:0-8898 GCA_050485405.1 Salinarimonadaceae bacterium | reverse complement strand
CGAAAAGGCCTCCAACCGCAAGCGTCTCATCATCTTCGCCGCAGCCGGCCTCGCCGCCGTCGCGCTGGCCGGAGGTGGTGCGTTCTTTCTTCTGGGCGGGGGCGATCCCGCCGAACAGGTCGAAATCGAGCGTCCGGCGATCTTCGTCGACGTGCGCGAGATGACGGTGAACCTCGCCTCGGAGCCGAATCAGGAACGGCCACGCTTCCTGCGCTTCTCCGTCGCGCTCGAAGTGGACGATCCGGACGTGGCGGCGTCGCTCGAACCGCTGATGCCGCGCATCGAGGATACGTTCCAGGTCTTCGTGCGCGAGATGCGCCCCAGCGAACTCGAAGGATCCGCCGGCGTCTATCGTCTGCGCGAGGAATTGCTGCGGCGGGTGAACATCGCCGTGCATCCCGCCCGCGTGGACGGGATCCTGTTCAAGGAAGTCGTCGTGCAATGAGGAGCGGGCGGGATGGCTGACGACGACGATCTCCCCGGTGGCGAAGAAGACGCCATGGACGACGACTGGGCCGCAGCCCTCGCCGAGCAGGGCGCGGGTGGCGGCGAGGACCCGGCGCTCGCCGATGAATGGGGCGCGGCTCTGGCCGAACAGGGTTCCGCTGCGGCGGTGAGCGACATGGCGGCCGAATGGGCCACCATGATCGACGAGAGCACGGATGACGACAGCCCCGACATGGCTGGCGCCGACCGTATCCTCAACCAGGACGAAATCGACCAGCTGCTCGGCTTCTCGCTGCACGAACTCTCGGCATCGGGCGCAGGCGGTATCCGGGCCATCGTCGATTCGGGCGTCGTCTCCTACGAACGCCTGCCGATGCTGGAAATCATCTTCGACCGGATGGTGCGCCTCCTGTCGACCAGCCTGCGCAACTTCTTCCAGGACAATGTCGAGGTCACCCTCGACAACATCCGCTCGGTGCGCTTCGGCGATTATCTGAATTCGATCCCGCTGCCGGTGCAGCTCGCCGTGTTCCGCGCCGAGGCCTGGGAGAATTCCGGCCTCGTCACCATCGAATCGAACCTCGCCTATTCGACGCTCGATCTCCTGCTCGGCGGCAAGCGCGGCAGCCAGGATACCCGCCTCGACGGGCGCCCATTCACGACCATCGAGATGCAGCTCGTCAAGCGCATGGTCGAGATCGTCCTCGGCGACCTCCAGGTCTCCTTCGCGCCGATCGCGAATGTCGAATTCGACGTCGACCGGATCGAGACCAACCCGCGCTTCGCCACCATCACCCGCCCGGCCAACGCCGCCATCCTGATCGATCTCAAACTCGACATGGAAGGTCGTGGCGGGGTTCTGCAGATCCTCTTCCCGTATTCCACCATCGAGCCGATCCGCGATCTGTTGCTGCAGAGCTTCATGGGCGAGAAGCTGGGGCGCGACGCGATCTGGGAGAGCCATCTCGCCACCGAGATCTGGCAATCGGATTTCGAGGTGAAGGCGGTCCTGCACGAGATGCGCCTGCCGCTGAAGCAGGTGATGAAGCTCGAAGTCGGCGATACGCTGATGTTCGACGCGCGCCCCTCAGATCTGGTGACGCTCCAATGCGGTGACTGGCGCCTCACCCAGGGGCGGGTGGGGCGTTTCGAGGACAAGATCGCAGTCCAGATCGCAAGGCCGATGCGGCGCGCGCGCACGACGCTCGCTGCATTCGAGGCCAGTGCGAAGAATCAGAGTGAGGCGTGACGTCCATGGGCTCGATCCTGATGCTCTTCGCTGAAATCCTCGTCGCGGTGCTGCTCGTCGCCACCGTGATCACATCGGTTCGGCTGTCGCGGCGGATCACGAAGTTGCAGGCGGACGAGCAGGCGATGCGGGCGACTATCGTCGAACTGATGAGCGCCACGGAAACGGCCGAGCGCGCCATTGCCGGCCTGCGCAACACCCTCGGCGATTGCGAGAAGACGCTCGCCGACAGGCTGCGCACCGCCGAGCGCTACGCCTCCGATCTCGCCGAGCAGGTCGAGGCGGGCGAGCAGGTCATGACCCGGATGATGAGCATCGTCGATAACGGGCGCGGGCTGCGAACCCCGCTCGCCGAGGAGCCGCGCGATACGACACCGCTCGCGCCGCCGATGCCCGCCGCATCTCGGCCCGTGATGCAGCAGCCTGCGATACTGCAGCCCGTGCAGCATCATCATCCTCAGCCGGCGCCTGCGCCCGCCCCGCAGATGGTGAGCACGCGCCGTATTCCCGATCGCATCAGCGACGCCGCCGAGCTTCTCGCCCAGCGGGCCATGAACCGGCTCGAACATCGCGGTGATGCCGCATGATCAAGCGTCTGCGCCTGATCGACGCCGTGGCGATCGCCGCCCTTGCGCTGCTCGCGCTCAAGGGGCTCGATCACCTGCGTCGCGATGGTGCGGATACCGGCGTTTCCGCCGCCGGCCTGCCCTCTGCCGCGCCGCCTCTGCGCGCGAGCGCCGAGGAAGAGCGGATTTCCGGCTTCGCGCGGGTCCTCGCCCATGCGCGCAGCGGCTATGCGCCGGTTCCGGACGTCACCGAGACGGGCTCCACCGGGGAGGGCGAGGCGGGATCGGGTGACGCGCTCGCCGCGCGCGAGCAATCTTCATCGCCGTCCGAAGCCGCGATTCGCGAGCGTCTCGAACAGCGCCGGCAGAGTCTCGATCATCGCAACGAGGACATCGCCCTGCGCGAGGAGATGATCCGGCAGGCCGAGGAGCGTCTCGAAGAGCGGCTCAACCGGCTGCGCGAGGCCGAGGATGGCGGGCGCTCCGCCGAGGCGGATGCGCGGCGCGAACAGGAAATGGCCAATCTCGTCGCCATGTATCAGGCCATGCGGCCAAAGGAGGCCGCGCGCATCTTCGATCGGCTCGATCTCGACATTCTCGTGCCGGTGGTGCTGGAGATGAACCCGCGCACCATGGCCGAGATCATGGCCGCCATGTCCGCCGAATCAGCCGAACGGCTCACCGTCGCGCTCGCGCGGCGCGCCCAGGGTGACGCCCTCCAGGCGCGCAACGCCTCGACCGATCCCGCGCAATCACGCGGGCGCGAATTGCCGGCGCTGGAACTTCCGCAACGAAACTGAGCCGAAGCGCGGCTCAGGCGTCGCCCTTCGCTTCCTCGTCGAAAAGATGCGCCTCGAGCCGCGCGCGCACGCTGTCGGGCATCTGCGCCGATTTGCGGGTCTCGGGATCGAAGAACACCTCGACGAGATCGTAGGTGGCGTGCACCTCCGCCGTATCGGCGTTCAGCATGCGCAGATGGAAGGCGCAGCTCTTGCCGCCGACGCGGCTCACGACGCCGTCCACCACGATCAGATCACCCGCCGACAATTCCTTGACGAAGCTCGTCGTCGCCTGCGCGGAGACCGTATGGACGCCGTGGCGCGGGATCATGGTGGAATAGGGCAGGCCGAGTTTCGTCCACATATGGTAGACGGCATCGTCGAAGAACGGTGCGTAATGACGCACGTTCATGTGGCCGAAATGGTCGTGGTGCCAGGGATGCACCACGCCGCGCAACAGTTCGAGGCGCGCATTCATCGTCGCTCTCCCGTATTCGTTCAGGCCCCGCGCGCCGCCAGGAGCGGCACGATCTGCCCGCGAACATCGCGTATCGGGCCATGAGGGACAAGCGCGAAGGGGACGAGACGGTTCCGCCAAGCATGGGCATATGCGCGCTTTCGTTTAGGGATGTGCGCCCGTCACCGCCGTATTTTCGGGCATGCCCGAATTTTATGCGGCACTGCAACAGTTTGCGAATGTTGCGCGATGGCGCGCGGTCGCAGGGCGCGCGCGTTTTCCGTTACGATGCGCAATTGACAGATCTGGCACGTAGATTTCTTATTCCGCTCCGAAAAGTAATCACAAACAGAGGGGAACAGAATGACCAAAGGGAACCGCGCGGTATTACTCGGTGCATCCGCGCTTGCACTTTCGCTTGTCGCAGGTGCAGCCATGGCCGGGCCGCAGGACAACAGCCTGAACATCGCCTGGGAACGCGAGGTTCCCAATATTTCCATGTATCACAACACTGATCGTGAGGGGCTGATCATCGCCCATCACGTCTGGGACAGCCTGATCTACCGCGATCCCGATACCGGTGAATTCGAGCCGCTTCTGGCCGAATCCTGGGATCTGGTGGACGATGTCACCATCGACGTCGTGATCCGCGAAGGCGTGCTTTTCCATAACGGCGATCCGATGACCGTCGAGGATGTCGCCTTCACCTTCAACTATGTCGCCAACCCCGACAGCGACATGCTCTCGCAGCAGACGGTGAACTGGATCGACCGCGCCGAGATCATCGATGACCGTACCGTGCGCATCATCGCCAAGGAGCCGACCCCGCTGGCGCTGCTATATATGGCCGGCGATATCGGCATCTATCCCAAGGATTATTATTCCGAAGTCGGCGCCGACGGCATGGGCCGCGCGCCGGTGGGGACCGGGCCGTTCAAGGTGACGGAAGTGGTGCCGGGTACGCGCATCGTGTTCGAGCGCTTCGACGATTATTACGAGGGCAGCCCCAAGGGCATGCCGTCGATCGAGCGCATCGTGCAGCGCACCATCCCCGAGCTCAACACGCAGGTGGTCGAACTCGCCGGTGGTCGCCTCGACTGGATGTGGCGCCTGCCGGCCGATCAGGTCGATCGCATGAACGCCATGCCGACCATCAACGTCGTCAACGCCTCCACCATGCGTATCGGCTATCTGCAGTTCGATGCCATGGGCAAGAGCGGCGACAATCCGTTCACGGACCGCCTCGTGCGTCAGGCGGTGAACCACGCCATCGACCGGCAGTCGATCGTCGACAACCTGGTGGGCGGTGACTCCGTCGTCATCAACGCAGCCTGCCACCCGGCGCAGTTCGGCTGCATCGACGATGCCACCGAATATGAATACGACCCCGAGCGGGCCCGCGAGCTCCTGGCCGAAGCAGGTTACCCGGACGGGTTCTCGACGCGGTTCTACGGCTACCGTGATCGGCCCTATGCGGAGGCGATGATCGGGTACCTCAACGAGGCCGGCATCAACACCGATCTGCGCTGGGGCCAGTATGCCGCGACGCGTGACGCCATCCGTGGCGGCGACGTTCCGCTCGCCTTCATGAGCTGGGGTTCGAACTCGGTGCCCGATATCGACAACGCGACCCCGGTCTTCTTCGGCGGCCTCGCCGACGATCTGGCCATGGACGAGGAAGTCATCGCCTGGCTCGCCGCCGGGGGCTCGACGCTCGATCCGGACGTGCGTCTGGAGAACTATACGCAGGCGCTGCAGAAGATCGCGGACGAGGCGTATTGGGTGCCGCTGTTCACCTACAATACCAACTACGCCATGTCCTCGCAGCTGAACTGGGAGCCGCATCCCGACGAGATCCCGCGCTTCTGGCTCGCTTCCTGGGATTGATGCGAACGAACTCCCGCGCGTCACGCGCGCGGGAGGCTTCCATGCGGATCGCCGGCTCTCATGGCGATCGGCTTCCCCGCGACGCCGCCTGACGGCGTCGCGCAGTTTTTCAGGCACGGATCATGCTGGTCTATACGGGCAAACGCCTCGTGCTCGCCCTGCTCGTGGCGTTCACGATCTCGGTTTTGAGTTTCTCCCTGCTCTTCCTCGCCGGTGATCCGGCGGCGGCGATCGCGGGCGAAACGGCGACCGATGCGGAAATCGAGCGCATCCGCACCATGTTCGGCTTCGATCGGCCGATCTGGCTGCAATATTTCGAGTGGGTCGGGCGCGCGATCCAGGGCGATTTCGGGCAGAGCTATTATTTCCGCATGCCCGTCACCGAACTGATCCTTTCGCGCATCCCGGTGACGCTGACGCTGGCCGGCTCCGCCATGGCCTTCGCGCTGATCCTCGCCATCCCCATGGGTGTGATCGCCGCGCTCTATCCCAACTCGATCATCGACCGTGTGGCGCTGACCATCGCGGTCTGCGGGCAGGCGCTGCCGAGCTTCTGGTTCGCGCTCATCCTGATCGTGCTGTTCGGCTTCATGATCCCGATCCTGCCGCCATCCGGTTCGGAGAGCTGGCAGCATTTCGTCATGCCCACCATCGTGCTCGGCTATTACGCGACGCCCTCGCTGATGCGCCTGACGCGGACCGGCATGCTGGAAGTGCTCTCCGCCGATTACATCCGCACCGCCCGCGCCAAGGGGCTGTATCCGCGCACGGTGCTGTTCAAGCACGCCCTGCGCAACGCCGTGATTCCGGTGGTGAGCGTCGCGGCGGTGGAATTCGGCTTCATGCTCGGCGGCTCGATCGTGATCGAGACCGTCTTCGCCCTGCACGGGACGGGGTACCTCGCCTGGGAATCGATCCGCCGCGCGGATTTCCCGACGGTGCAGGCGCTCATTCTCGTCTTCTCTCTCTTCTATGTCGTGCTGACGTTCGTCTCGGATCTTCTGAACGCCTGGCTCGACCCGCGCATCCGGGTGGCGTGACATGGCCGTGACCGCAACAACTATTCCCGCCATGGACGATATCGTCGGGCCGAGCCCCGGCCAGCGTCTGCGCAGGCGCGTCTTCGGCCATCGTGGCGTGATGATCGGCGGGATCATCCTTCTGATCGTCGTCGCCATGGCGCTGTTTGCGCCGCTGCTCGCTCCGCATGATCCCTATTCGCAGAACCTCGCCAACCGGCTGGTGCCGCCCTTCTGGCACGAGACCGGCACCTGGACGCATCCGCTGGGGACCGACCAGCTCGGCCGCGATTATCTCAGCCGGGTGATCTACGGCGCGCGGATCTCGCTCTTCATCGGGATTTCCGTGGCACTCGTCTCCGCGATCATCGGCTCGGCGATGGGCCTTGCCGCCGGCTATTTCGGCGGGCGCGTCGATCTCGTCGTGACCTTCCTGATCACCTGCCGGCTCAGCATGCCGGTGATCCTCGTGGCGCTCGCCGTGGTGGCGCTGATCGGCTCCTCGCTCACCGTCGTCGTCTCGGTGCTGGGATTGCTGCTCTGGGACCGCTTCGCCGTGGTCATGCGCTCGGCCACGATGCAGGTGCGCGCCCTCGATTACGTCGCCTCGGCGCGGGCGGCGGGCTGCTCGAATGCGCGCATCGTCTTCAGCGAGATCCTGCCCAACGTGATGAATCCGCTGATCGTCGTCGCGACGCTGGAGATCGCCAATGCGGTGCTGCTCGAGGCGGCCTTGAGCTTCCTCGGCCTCGGCGTCCAGCCGCCTCTGCCCTCCTGGGGGCTGATGATCTCGGAGGGCAAGGATTACCTGCTCTTCGATCCGTGGCTGATCACCATTCCGGGCGTCATGCTGTTCGTGTTGCTTCTCGCCATCAATCTGATGGGTGACGGCATGCGCGACGTCACCGCCCCCGAAAACCGAAACTGAGAGGCCAAACGGTGACCGGTATCCTCGAAGTCGAAAACCTGCGCGTCGACATCCCCCTCGAAAGCGGGACGCTGCACGCTGTGCGCGATATCAGCTTCCGGGTCGAGAAGGGTGAGACGCTCTGCATCGTCGGTGAATCGGGCTGCGGCAAGTCGCTGACCTCCCTCGCCCTGATGGGGCTGTTGCCGACGAAGGCGAGCCGCACGGCAAACCGTCTGACGCTCGGCGGGCGTGATCTGAAGCCGCTCAACGAAGCGCAGATGGCCGATATCCGCGGCTCGCGCATGGCGATGATCTTCCAGGAGCCGATGACCTCGCTGAACCCGGCCTATACGATCGGCAACCAGCTCACCGAGGCCATGCTGCGTCACCGCAAGGTGAGCCCGAAGGAAGCGCGCGAGCGGTCGATCTACCTGCTCGAAAAGGTCGGCATCACCGCCGCGGCGAGCCGGCTCGGGCAGTACCCGCACCAGCTCTCGGGCGGGCTGCGTCAGCGCGTGATGATCGCCATGGCGCTGATGTGCGGTCCCGATCTCATCCTCGCCGACGAGCCCACCACGGCGCTCGACGTGACCATCCAGGCGCAGATCCTGCACCTTCTGGCCAATCTCCAGAAGGAATTTGAGATGGGCCTCGTGCTGATCACCCATGATCTGGGCATCGTCGCGCGCGTCGCCCACCGGGTGGCGGTGATGTATGCCGGGCAGATCGTCGAGGAGGGGACCGTCGAGGACATCTTCCGGCGCCCGATGCATCCCTATACGCAGGGGCTCCTGCGCTGCATCCCGATCCCCGGCAAGACTGCGCGCGGGGCGCATTTGGGCTCGATTCCCGGCATGGTGCCCTCGCTGATCGGCGATCTGAAGGGCTGTGCCTTCGCCAATCGCTGCCCGCACGCCTTTGCGGATTGCACGGCGACCGACGTCGCCCTGCGTGACGCCTCGGGCGGCCAGCGTTACCGTTGCCTGCTCTCGCAGGAGGAAGCCACGCAGAATGCCAGGGAGGCCGCGACCGCATGAACGCGCAAACGCCCATTCTCGAAACCCGTGACCTGCGCTGCGTCTTCTCGGTGCGTCAGGGCCTGTTCAAGGCGAAGAAGCCGCTCGCGGCGGTCAACGGCGTCTCGCTGCAGGTGCGCAAGGGCGAGGTGCTCGGCCTCGTCGGCGAATCGGGCTGCGGCAAGTCCACGCTCGCCAAGATCCTGCTCGGCCTCCAGGCCCCGACCGCCGGAGCGCTCCTGATCGACGGTGAGCCCACTTCTTCCTTCTCGCGCATCGACATCGCCCGGCGCATCCAGCCGATCTTCCAGGATCCGTTCTCCTCGCTCAATCCGCGCAAGACCATCGGCGACATCATCGCGCTACCGCTGCGCGTCCACAAGCTCGCGCGCCGCGAGGAGATCAGGCCGAAGGTTCTGGAGATCATGGATCTGTGCGGGTTGAGCCGGCGTTTCTACGATTCCTATCCCAACCAGCTCTCCGGCGGCCAGCGCCAGCGCGTGGCGATCGCGCGGGCCCTGATCATGCGCCCGGAGCTCGTCATCTGCGACGAGCCGACTTCCGCGCT
>JBJHBI010000096.1:0-9064 GCA_050485405.1 Salinarimonadaceae bacterium | reverse complement strand
GTGCTTGGGTGGCGTTTTGGGGTGGCGGGGGCGGTTGATCGCCCCACGCCGTCATCTTGCGCTAGAGCCGCATTCGAGCTGATTGAATCGGTTGGGATTCTCGAATCAGCTGGAACGTGATTCATACTATCTGCCGGATTGGAGGCCGGCAGATATGTCGAAAGCCCTTTCAGTCGATCTTCGTGTTCGGGTTCTAGCGGCGGTAGCGGACGGGCTTTCGCATCGCCAGGCTGGTGAGCGCTTTGGTGTGAGCGCCGCGAGTGTCAGCCGCTGGCGCAAGCGTGAACGCGAGCAGGGTGATTGTCGCCCCCTTGCGCTGGGCGGTGATCGGCGGTCCCACGCGATCGAGCGGCATGCCGAGACGATTCTGGGCATTGCCGAGGCCGAGGATCGGGACATCACCCTTGCCGAGATCAAGGCCGCCTTGGCTGAGCGGGGCATCCATACCAGCGTCGCCGCACTCTGGCGGTTTTTCGAGCGCCACCGCATCACGTTTAAAAAAAGACGGCGCATGCGAGCGAGCAGGACCGCCCCGACATCCTGAAGCGCCGTCAGGACTGGTTCGACGAGCAGCCGGATCTCGACCCGGAACGTCTCGTCTTCATCGACGAGACCTGGGCCTCGACGAACATGGCGCGGCGTTACGGACGGTGCAGACGCGGGGATCGGCTGCGGGTGGGCGTCCCTCACGGGCACTGGAAGACGACGACATTCGTCGGCGCACTCACAATACGGGGCTTCATCGCCCCGATGGTGCTGGACGGCCCGATCAACCGCATCGCCTTCGAGACCTATGTCGCCAAGGTCCTCGTGCCCGAGCTGAGCCCTGGCGACGTCGTGGTCATGGACAATCTTTCCAGCCACAAGGGCCCACGGGTGCGCGAGATGATCGAAGCGGCCGGCGCACAACTACGCTATCTTCCGCCCTACAGCCCTGACTTCAATCCCATCGAAAACGCCTTCGCCAAGCTCAAGGCCCTGCTGCGCAAAGCCCGTGAAAGAACAATGGACGGATTATGGTCCACCATCGGCACCGCAATCGATCTCTTCAGCCCACAGGAATGCGAAAACTACTTCGCCGCCGCAGGATACGATGCAGTCTGATCGAAAAATGCTCTAGGATTGAGCGCGCGCATGATGAAGGGCGTGGATGTCATCGACGACAAAGGATCATTCTGCGCCGCCCCTCACCCCCGACCCCTCTCCGCGGCGGGAGAGGGGAGATTACGCTGCATGAAGCGCTCAGCATCACCGGCGACCGCGCGTAGCAGGCGACGCACACCCTCCATGAAGCGCGCGCCAGAACTCCCCTCTCCCGCCGTGGAGAGGGGTTGGGGGTGAGGGGCGCATCAGGATTAAGCGTGGCGTCGATGAAGCGTGCTGATGTCATCGACGGCGGAGAATAAACGTCCACGCCCCTCACCCCCGGCCCCTCTCCTCGGAGGAAGAGGGGAGGATGCGCTGCATCACTTGCGCGCGCTCTGCCGTTGCGGCGGGGTGGGTTTGGTCGAGCGGGAGCAGGGCCGGGGTGTCATCGGATGATGCGTGACGCAGCACGCGGTATTGGCCGGATGCGTCGCGCAGCACGGTATAGACCAACTCGCCATCGGTCTCCGGCGCGGGACGCTTTGCGCGCATCAACAGCGCTGTCATCGCGAAGACGAAAGCCGGCGGCACAATCAGCCAGAGCGCCTTGATCCAGTCCGTCAGCGATTGATAGGTGGCGAACAGCGCCTGCCAGAACGTCGTCTCTTCCATGGTCGAACTCCCCGAAACCACCTGAACACGGTTTGGATGGTCACCAGAGGTTCGCTCTGGTGACCGGGGAGCTAGAAAGCCGTCTACGGACGACCGCACTGGCCTTTGGGCCGAAGCCTTGGACATGCGCCAGCGCCTCCCCGGCCATGAAGGTCGAGGAGGTGCCTTTTCGGTCGACACCGACCGCCGTAGAAGGGGATTCTAGGCCCCGGAGCCGGATTGCCCGGCCCTGTGGCGACATTAAAACACGTATCAGGCATTGGAAAGAGGGGTTTTGGTTGTACCGGCGCACAACCTATTTCGTTCCGCCCCGCCTCACGACGCCGCACCCGGCGAGCCCTATTCCGCCGCGTTGCGGCCCTTGCCGTAGCGGTTCTCGATATAATCGACCACGAGCTGCTTGAACTCGTTCGCGATATGCGGGCCGCGCAGGGTGACCGCCTTCTTGCCGTCGATGAAGACGGGGGCGGCGGGTTGTTCGCCGGTGCCGGGGAGCGAGATGCCGATATCGGCGTGTTTGGATTCGCCGGGGCCGTTCACGATGCAGCCCATCACCGCGACGTTGAGCTCCTCGACGCCGGGATGCGTCTCGCGCCAGCCGGGCATGGAGGTGTTGATCCAGGTCTGGATGTCGCGGGCGAGTTCCTGGAAGACCGTCGAGGTGGTGCGCCCGCAGCCGGGGCAGGCGGCGACGAGGGGGACGAAGGTGCGAAAGCCCATCGTCTGCAACAGTTCCTGCGCGGCCTTGACCTCGAGCGTGCGGTCGCCGCCCGGCTCGGGCGTCAACGAGAAGCGGATCGTGTCGCCGATCCCCTCCTGCAGAAGGATGCCGAGCGCGGCGGAGGAGGCGACGATGCCCTTCGAGCCCATGCCCGCCTCGGTCAGTCCCAGATGAATGGCGTAATCGGAGCGCCGCGCCACCTCGCGATAGATCGCGATCAGATCCTGCACGCCGGATACCTTGGCCGAAAGGATGATGCGGTTGCGCGGCAGGCCGATCTCTTCCGCGCGCTCTGCGGAGAGCAGGGCCGATTGCACCATCGCCTCGCGGGTGATGGCGCGGGCATCGAGCGGGTTGTCGCTGCGGGCGTTCTCATCCATCAGATGGGTGAGCAGTTCCTGATCGAGCGAGCCCCAATTGGCGCCGATGCGCACGGATTTATCGTGGCGGATCGCCTGCTCGACGATCATGCCGAATTGCTTGTCCTTTTTATCTTTGAAACCGACATTGCCGGGATTGATCCGGTATTTCGCCAGTGCCTCGGCGCAGGCCGGGTGATCCTTGAGCAATTGGTGGCCGATATAATGGAAATCGCCGACGAGCGGCACATCGATGCCGAGCCGCTCCAGCCGCTCGCGCACCTTGGGCACCGCCGCGGCGGATTCGTCGCGATCGACGGTGATGCGCACGATCTCCGAGCCGGCATTGGCGAGTGCCGCCACCTGCGCCACGGTTGCATCGACATCGGCCGTGTCGGTATTCGTCATCGACTGCACGACGATCGGTGCGCCGCCTCCGACCATGACATGGCCGACGGGAACGCCGATGCTGCGGTGGCGCGGCGCCGGGCCGGCGGCGAGAATTGCGGTATCGGGCATGCTGCTTCCGGAAACGCTGCGTGATGATCTCACGGGTTAAGTGAGGCGATCAGGCCCGCGCGTCAAGCGGTCGCGCTCGCCTCCTTGTCGCGGCAATGGCCGCACAGGCCGGAAATCTCCAGCACCGGGTGGCGCGGCGCGAATTGCTCGTGGCGCAGCATCTCGACCAGCGCCTTCGAGAGCGAAGGCGAGCAGCGCTCGTCGACACCGCCGCAGGAATCGCAGATCAGGAAGGCGACGAGCTCCTCGGGACCATGGCCGTGCGGGCAGGCGATGAAGGCGTTGCGGCTCGCCAGACGATGCACGAAACCCTGCTCCATCAGGAAATCGAGGGCACGGTAGATCGTGATCGGCGCGAGCGTCTTGCCGTCCTGCGGGCCGAGAATGTCAATGATCTCGTAGGCGCCGACGGGCTTGTGGGTGTCGTAGAGCGCACCGAGGACGGCGCGGCGCATCGGCGTGAGACGCTGCTTGCGCTCCCGGCAGATCGCCTCCGCCCGCACCAGCGCCTCGCCCGCTTCCTGCGCACGCTCGCGCGCATGGCGGCAGGGCGCACCATCATGATCGTGATGATGATGGTGGTGGTGATCGTGATCCGAAGCGGGATTTGGGCTCGCGTGGCTCATCTGCGCCATAACGCCTCCTGTCGCCTCCAAGGCTATGCGGCTGCACCGAATCGCGATCCGGCAATCGAGGAATTCATCTGTTACAATATAGCAGTTGCACCGCCCGCGCCACCATGGCCCGGGGCAGGTTTTCGCAATCACCGTCCGTGCAGGCGATCGATGATCTGCTGAAGGCGATTGATATCGGCGAAGACGGCGTGGATCGCGCCTTCGATATCGATGCCGGGCGTGAGGATCGAGGGCAGTGCCAGAAGCTCCTCGTCGCGCGGGATCGCCATGTAGAACCAGTCGCCGTCGAAAGCGGCGGTGAGCGGCTCCCTGCGCCCGGCCCCGCCCATTTCGTCGTCAATCACGACGAGCGCGCGGGCGAGCGCCGGCGTGATGGTGTTGCGGGCGAGATCGGCATCGGCGCAATAGACCGCGAAACGCTTCTCGAAATCACCATCGGGAAACACCACCCGATCCTCGTGGCGGCGATAACCGAAGGTGAACAATTCGGCGATCTCGTTGAAGCCCTCACCATAATCGCGGGCGATGAGGATCGTCTGCGCGATGGGGTAAGGCGCGCGAACCTTCACCAGCAAACCCTTGAAGATCGTCCTGCGCGAGCGCCGCGAGCTTCGCTCGATATCGGCCTGGACGACCTCGAAGGGCGTGGCGCGGCGCGTGCCGGTGATGTGATGTTCGAGACGCGTGTGATTGCCGCTATCGATCAGCCTGTTGCGCTGGAAGGGCTCGCAATAGGCCTTTCCGGGCCCGCGCGTGGCATAGTCGAGATTGCCGACGAAACCGGTGATCTCCGGCATGACGATCCCGAGCATTCTGTCGCGCCAGCCACGGGAGCGGCGTTGAATCAGCATGAATCCGCCGGCGAAGAGCAGGATCTCGGCGAAGATGATCGGCCCCTGCCATTCCTCGGTGACACCGTTCAGCACGATGATGCCGATCACGGCCAGCACGATCAGGAGAGCGATCTCGATCATGGTGCGGCGCTGGGCGGCGACGCGGTCGCGGCGCAGATCGTCGAGGCGCGGCACGAGGCGTTCGCGATAGACCTGCGCGAAACCGCGCTCCAGTTCGTGGATCTCGGTGAAGCTGCGATCGATCACCGTCAGGCCTCCGCTCCCGTATGACTTTGTGAGGCGAAGATACTCGCACGGATATCTTGCGCTTCCGTTTCGCCCCGAATCGTCACCATAATGGCGCCATGCGCGACCCCGTTTCCGACACCACGATCGCCACTCTGTTCGATGCAGCCCGCGCAGTACGCGAGCGCGCGCACGCGCCCTATTCGCGCTTTCGCGTCGGCGCCGCCGTGATCGACGAGACGGGGGCGGTGCATGTCGGCTGTAATGTGGAGAACGCCGCCTATTCCGAAGGCGTCTGCGCCGAGACGGCGGCGATCGCGGCGATGGTGGCCGCCGGCGGCAGACGCATTCGCGCCATCGCGGTGATCGGCTCGGGCACCGCCATGACGACGCCCTGCGGCGGCTGCCGGCAACGCATCCGCGAATTCGCCGATGCCGATACGCGTATCCATCTGCATGATCCGGTAACGGATGCCTATGAGACGATGCCCCTCGAGGCGTTGCTGCCGCTCGCCTTCGGTCCGGACAATCTGCGAGAAGACATCTGATGCGCCGTGATTTCGAAGCCGCTATCGCCGAGGCCCGCGCGGCGCTGCTGCGGGCGGATTTTCCCCGCGATCACGCCTGCGCCATCGTGCTCGGGACGGGGCTGGGTGATCTGGTCGATGATCTCGAAGAACCGGTCGCCCTCGATTATGCCGCGATCCCGCATTTTCCGTCAGGCACGGTGAGCGGCCATGCGGGACGCCTCGTCTCGGGACTGCTCGCCGGGCGGCGGGTGCTGCTGATGCAGGGGCGCAAGCATTATTACGAGACCGGCGACGCGCAGGCGATGCGGGTGCCGATCGGCCTGCTCGCGGCTCTGGGCGCCCCGCCGCTCCTCCTGACCAACGCCGCCGGTTCCACCCGCCCCGAGATCCCGCCCGGCTCGCTCGCGATGATCACCGATCACATCGCATTCTCGGGCCTCAATCCGCTGATCGGCGAGGCCGATGAGCGGCGCTTCGTGCCGATGTCGCAGGCCTATGATTCCGATCTCGCGGCTTTGCTCGAAGGTGCCGCGGGCGCGTCCGGCGTGAAGCTCGCGCGGGGGGTCTACATGTGGTTTTCCGGCCCGAGCTTCGAGACGCCGGCGGAGATCCGCATGGCGCAGGTGATGGGGGCCGATTTCGTCGGTATGTCCACTGTGCCCGAGGTGATCCTCGCCCGGTTCTACGGGCTGCGCGTCGCCGGCATCTCGACAATCACCAACATGGCGGCGGGCCTGTCGCGGATCGCGCCCTCGCATGATGAAACCAAGCGCGTCGCGGCGCAGGCGAGCGGGGATCTGCGCGCGCTCCTGCGCAGCTTCGTCGCCGCCCTGCCCGCCGATCCGGGAGAGCCTTCATGAGCGACACGCAGTTCCTGCCGCAGGAGACCATCCGGGCGCTGCGCGACGGGCGCGAACCGCCGGCTGAGGAGATCGCGCGCTTCATTGCCGGGCTCACCGACGGGCGCGTCGGTGAGGGCCAGGCGGCGGCCTTCGCCATGGCGGTGTTCTTCCGGGGCCTGTCGCGGGAGGGCCGCGTGGCGCTCACCCGCGCGATGACGGAATCGGGCCGGGTGCTCGCCTGGGATCTGCCCGGCCCCGTTCTCGACAAGCATTCCACCGGCGGCGTCGGCGATTGCATCAGCCTGGCGCTGGCGCCGGCGGTCGCGGCCTGCGGCGGCTACGTGCCGATGATTTCCGGGCGCGGCCTCGGCCATACCGGCGGCACCCTCGACAAGCTCGATTCCATCCCCGGCTATATCTCCCAGCCCGGCCTCGAAGCGTTCCGCGAGACCGTGCGCGAGGCCGGCTGCGCCATAATCGGCCAGACGGCGGATCTCGCCCCAGCGGATCGGCGCCTCTATGCCATTCGCGACGTGACCGCCACGGTCGAATCGATCGACCTGATCACCGCCTCGATCCTCTCCAAGAAGCTCGCCGCCGGGCTCGACGGGCTGGTCATGGACGTCAAGACCGGCTCCGGCGCCTTCATGCCCGATCTCGCCGGATCACAGGCGCTCGCGCAGAGCATCGTCGCGGTGGCCGAGGGCGCAGGCCTGCCGACGCGGGCGCTGATCACCGACATGAACGAGCCGCTCGCCCCCGTCGCGGGCAATGCGTGCGAGGTGGCTTTCACCATCGCCTATCTGAAGGGCGCGCATGCGGGAACGCGCTTTCATGCGGTGAATTGCGCGCTGGGCGGCGCCATGCTCGCGCTCGGAGGGCTCGCGCGCGATGCATCCGAGGGCGAGGCGAAGATTGCGCAGGCGGTCGCATCGGGCGCAGCTGCAGAGCGTTTCGCGCGGATGGTGACGGCTTTGGGTGGCCCCGCCGATCTCATCGAGCGGCCCGAAGCGCATCTCGCTTCAGCGCCGGTGATCCGCGAGGTCGCGGCGCCGCGCGCAGGGTATGTATCGCGGATCGCGACCCGCGAGATCGGCCTCGCGGTGGTCGCGCTCGGCGGCGGGCGGGTGCAGCCGGGGGATGAAATCGATCACCGGGTTGGCGTCGATGCGCTTGCGGGATGCGGCGCGAAGGTCGATGCTGGCACCACGCTGGCGCGCGTGCATGCGCGCGACGAGGAGAGCGCGCGCGTCGCCTGTGCGCGCCTCCTCGCCGCCTTCACGATCGCCGATGAGAAACCCGCACCCGCAGCGCTGATCGCCGATCGTATCGGCGGCTGAGCGGCGGATGCCTGTGTAAGAGGATGAATTTCCGTGACCTTGCTCGTCGCACTTTCGGGATGGGACGCCCAGACCTGGGTCGACCGTTTCGCCGCCCTCCTGCCCGATCGGAACGTCGTCGCGCTCGGCGAGCCCTTCGACCGGCGTGAGGTGCATTACGCGGTGACCTGGAAGCATCCGCCCGGCTCGCTGGCCGGCCTGCCCAATCTCGCCGCGATCTTCTCGCTCGGCGCCGGCGTCGATCACCTGATGGGCGACGACCGCCTGCCGGACGTGCCGATCGTGCGCGTCGTCGACGAGGATCTCACCGGGCGGATGAGCGAATACGTCGTCATGCACGCGCTGATGCATCTGCGCCAGCAGCCGCGCTACATGGCGCAGCAGCGCCGGGGCGTGTGGGAGGACGATCGCTTCCAGCCCGCCGCGCACGAAGTCCGCGTCGGCGTGATGGGGCTCGGCGTGCTGGGCATCGATGCCGCGCGCAAGCTGAAGATCATGGGTTTCGACGTGGCCGGCTGGTCGCGCTCGCCCAAGGATATCGACGATTTCCCGACCTTCTCCGGCGAGGACGGGCTCGCAACCTTCCTCGCGCGCACGGACATTCTCGTCGTGCTCCTGCCGCTCACCGATGCGACGCGCGGCATTCTCGATTACGAGCTCTTCGCCAAGCTGCCTCGCGACGGGCGTTTGGGTGGCCCGGTCGTGATCAATGCCGGACGCGGCGGCTTGCAGAACGAGCCCGACATCCTGCGCGCCCTCGATGACGGCAAGCTGAAAGCCGCGAGCCTCGACGTCTTCGTCGAAGAGCCGCTGCCCCCCGCTTCACCATTGTGGAAACGCGAGGAGATCCTCATCACCCCCCACAACGCGGCACTGAGCGCCCCCGACGCCATCGCCGCCCAGATCGCCGAACAGATCAAAACCGTCGAATCCGGCGGCGCCCTGCGCAATCTCGTCGATCGCGCACGCGGTTATTGAGGGGCGATCAGGGGGTATCGGGTGCGTCCCGGGGTGAGGATTCCCGTCACGCACGGAAACGAGCATCGCCCTTCAATGCAGCACGATCTCCCCTCTCCCATCGTGGAAAGGGGAGTTCTGGTGTGACCTTCATGGGGGGTGAGCACATCCCACGACGAACCAGAGCAGGTGATACTGAGCGGGTGATGCAGCGCGTCCTCCCCTCTCCCTCTGCGGAGAGGGGCCGGGGGTGAGGGGCGGCGCAGAAAAATCGTTGCTCTCTCAATGATATCCACGCTTCATCACGGTCACGCTTGATCCTGA
>JBJHBI010000095.1:0-9186 GCA_050485405.1 Salinarimonadaceae bacterium | reverse complement strand
GAAGCAGATCCATGGCTCAGTTCTCCTGCCCGAGATTGATCGCGTCCTCGGTCCCGGTGAAGCTCGGGCGCCCGGTGCGCAGGGTGATGATGAATTCGTCGAGGAAGGCGATCGCGAGCAGCACGGCACCCGCCACCATCGCCGCCTGCGGGATGAAGAGCGGCACCGGCACCAGCCCGGGCGAGACGTCGTTGAAACGCCAGCTGGTAATGGCGTATTGCGCGAGATGCCAGGAGGCGTAGGCCGTCGCGATCGCGCCGAACAGGAGCGCGCCGCCTTCGAGAACCGACCGCACCTTCGCAGGCACGTTGTTGATCAGCATCGTGACCCGGATATGCACGCCGCCCTTGAGCGTCGCGGCGAGGCCGAGAAAGCTCGCAGCGGCGAGAAGGTAGCCCGCGATTTCCGACAGGGACAGGATGACGAAGCCCGATCGGCCGAAGCCCATCGCGCGCAACAGGGCGTCGACGATCCGGCCGCCGACCTGCAAGCCGACGAGAATCGCGATCGAAACGAGGCAGGCGATCGCGGCCCACAGGGCGATCGAGTAAGTGGCATCAAGGGTGCGTCGCATCAGTTCGGCTCCGAAACAGCAATAGCGCCCACGGCGCGACCGGGTCTCCCGACCGGGCCTGCCTGAACGAAAAAAGGCCCCTTCGGGGGAAGGGGCCTCAGAGGTTCGGGGTCAGCGCAGGGATTCGAAGGTTTCCAGCACCGTGGCGCCGGTCTCTCCGGCTTCCTCCGCCCATTCGGCGGCGATCTGCGCGCCGATCTCCTGGAAGCCTTCGCGCAATTCGTCCGAGGGGACGATCACGTTGATGCCGTTGGCGGCCAGTTCCTCGGTCGCCGTGACGGTCACCTCCTCCGATGCGGCCCAGCCACGCTCTTCGGCGGCAGCGGCGGCTTCGAGAAGCGCCTCGCGGGTCGCCTCGTCGAGCGCCTCGAACGCGGCGGTGCTGACGATCACCATGTTGCGCGGCAGCCAGGCCTGGGTGTCGTGGTAATATTCGAGGAAATCCCAGAACTGGGAATCGACGCCCGTCGCGGGCGAGGTGATCGTGGCTTCGACACGGCCCGTGGCGAAGGCGGTCGGCAGATCAGCGACCTCGACCTGCACGGGGGTCGCGCCCGAGAGCGCCGCGATACGGCCGGTGCCGGGGTTGTAGGTGCGAAAGCGCAGGCCTTCCATGTCGCCCATGGAGGTGATCTCGTTCATCGCGAAGATCCCCTGCGGCGGCCAGGGCACCGAGAAGAGCAGCGTCAGGCCTTCCTCGGCGAGTTGCTCTTCGAGGGCCGGGCGCTGCGCTTCAGCGAGCGAGCGGGCATCATCGTAGCTGGTGGCGAGGAAGGGAATCGAATCGAGGCCGTAGATCGGCGCGTCGTTGGCGTGGAGCGAGATCAGCACCTCGCCGATCGGGGCGATACCGGAGCGGATCGAGCGCTTGATTTCCGGGTGGCGGATCAGCGAGCCGGCCGAATGGACCGTGATGTTGAGCGCACCATCGGTGGCTTCACGGACATCGTCGGCGAACTGGTTGATGTTGATGGTGTGGAAATTGCCGTCCGGATACGGCGTCGGCATGTCCCAATTCTGGGCGGCGGCACCGGCGGTCATGCCGACGAACAGGCCGAGGCCCAACGTTGCCCGAGCAAACGTCTTCATATGTAGTCTCCCATCGCGTTCGCGCATCCCTCTGGTTTTTCACATGCGCAATCACATGCTGTTGCGGGCATCGCGTCGCGTCAACAATTAATTACGTTTTGCCATCATTTTATCGACGTTTTGTCGTTAACGGCGATCTGGGTACGACTTATCATGCAATCATTGATTATAAATTTCTGGAGTTAAGTCGCCTTCAGTTGCCGTGGACGTCAGTGAGGGCGTCGGCGGGTTGCCCGGATTCCGAGGTGCGCCGAGAGCTCGTCTTGGCCTCGGCCTGCTTGCCGGTCTTGCCCGCTTTGCCGAGCTTCCGCTCGCGCTTGGCGGGCGTCGGCCCCGGTTTGGCGGTGCCTTCGCCGGCCCGGCCCGGGGCAGGGGCTTTCACGGGATCTTTGGGGGTGGCTTTCGCGCTGTTTGCGCCCTTCTCCATGATCAGGCGCGTGACCTCGTCGATGCGGTCGCGCAGGAGGGCGTTCTCCGCTTCGAGCCGCTTCTCGGCTTCGTCGCGATAGGCGGCGAATTCCTTGTCGACACGGCGCCTTTCGCTGCGGGCATGATCGAGTGCGCCTTGCAGCGAGGATTTCTGGGCGCGCAATTCCTCGATCTCGCGACGAAGCGCGTCCTGCGCGGTCTTCGCATCTCCCGCACTGGCTTCCAGCCGGCGCAGGCCGAGTGCGACATGGCCTTCGAGGGCGGCGATGCGCGCGCTCGCCTTTTCCAGCTCGGAATGGCGGGCGGCGAGATCGCGCGCGGTGCCGGCCTGTTCCGCGCGGGCCTCGCTCAGTGCGGCCTCCGTATCGGCCTTCTGCGCGAGCGCTTCGTCGCGGGCCCGGGAGAAATCCTCCACGCGCCGCTCCAGAACGGTGCCGCGCGCCTCCTCGTCGGCCAGCGCCTTGCGGGTCCGCTCGAGCACCGCGCGCGTTTCGGCAATCTCCTCGGCGCGGCTGCGCGAGACACGCTCGATCTCGCGGGCGCGCCCGGTCTCGGCTTCGAGGCGCGTCTGAAGGTCGGAGATCCGGATGCGCCCCGTATCGAGATCGGCGAGCGCGCGCTCGTGGCGCGCCTGCAGATCGGCCAGCGTGGCGTCACGGGCAGCGAGGGTCTCGTTGGTTTCGAGGAGTTGTGCGCTCAGACCGGCGGCCCGCGCTTCGCTGTCGGCGAGGGCGTTGCGGGTCATGGCGAGATCATGCTCGAGCCCGGCGATCGTGGCGCGCGCCTGCTCCCCCTCGTCCGTGAGCGTGGCGATGCGCGTCGCGCGGCGGCCGAGTTCGGCCATGTCGAGGGCCTGTTTCTCACGCAGTTGCGCGAGCCGCTGCTCCATACGCTGCTCGCGTACCGCGAGTTCCGCACGCAACGTGTCGCGCTCGGCATTGAGCTCGGCCACCGATGCCGGAAGCTGCGCTTCAACGCGACGGCGCGCGAGCCGGTCCGCGCGCTCGTTGAGCGCGGGAACGATCATCAGCCCGAGAAGCGTCGAGACGAAGAATCCCAACGCGAAGATCATGACGGTTTCGATCACGCGGCCACGCGCCCTCGCTCGATACTGCGCAATTCCCAACCATGCCACGCCCTCGGCGCGACCGCCACCCCGCCCGGTGAAGTCCCGTGGTCGCGGGGGCGGTCGCGTTGCCGGGTTCGATCAGAACGGATTCCAGGTCGGGCGATCGGTGAAGTTCAGGTAGCCGATATTGATCCCCAGCCGCGCACCGACGCCCGAGCGGATCGGAACGACGATGATGTTGTTGGCCGAGAGCGCCGTCATGCCGAAGCCGCCGACCACATAGGCCGAGCCGTCCATGCCGAGAAAGCGCTGGTACATCGCGTCGGTGGAGGGCAGGTCGTAGACGAGCATCATCGTGCGCGAGCCCTCGCCGCCGAAATCGAACCCGATCGACGGACCTTGCCAGAAGACGTTCCTGTTGCCGGCATTGCGCGTATAGAGCACGCCCTCGCCGTAGCGCAGGCCGCCGATGAAGGCGCCGCCCGCTTCCTGGCCGAGAATGTAGCCGTTGGGCTGGCCCCAGCGCGAGAAGGCTTCCTGCACGGTGAGGGCGATGCCGCGCGAGATCGACCCGAAGAAGGCATGGCCCTGATCGATGATTTCCTGCGGCTCGAACGTGTCGGGTGCGTTCCGGGGCGCGGGGGCGACGCCGCTCCCAGGCTGGCCGGGTGCCGGCAACTGGTTCTGCTGCGCGACGCTCTCGCCCGAAAGCGGGCCGGCGATCATCAGCGCGACGAGCGCCGACAGCAGAAAGCGCAGGACCTTGCGGCCCCGGAGCGCGATGGGTTGGCGCATCGTGTGACGGATTGAGCGCATGCCCGATCTCCTGCTCGATGATTCGAATCGCCCGATACGAACAATTCGAATGAATTCGTGAACCCCGGTTTCAGGACCGGGGCGCTATAACCCCCAGCCGGTGGTCGTTCAGACCCGTCCGTGATTCAAGCCTTAACCAAGAAGGGTAACATGGCGTTAACGCGCGAATGTGGCTCGCGCTCCCCCGGAGCGAGCGATCACCCCGCCTGCGGCGTTTTGCGCGCGCGCGGCCTGCATGGCCTGCGCGTATTGCGCGGATGCGTCCGGGCCGCCGCCCTCGCCGCCGTACTCTTCGCGGCGCCGGCTGCGATGCTCGCCTCACCCGTCTTCACGGGGCCTGCCGTCGCGGCCAGCCCGGATACGACCGCCGCCCCGATGCGCGGGGCCGGCGCGGCGCGCCTCTCGCTGCTGCCGCCACTGGTCGGCGCGTCCGAGGGTGTGCGCCGGCATGATCAGGCGGGCGTCGCGCTGGAAGGCTTCGATCCGATCACCTATTTCCTCGGCGACGTTCCCCGCCCGGGCGATGCTGCCTACGAGGCCGTCTGGAACGGTCATGCCTGGCGCTTCTCCAGCGCGGCGAACCGCGCGGCCTTTCTCTCGCGTCCCGAGGTCTACGCCCCTCGTCTCGGCGGCAACGACGCCCTCGCCATGACGGAAGGCCGTGTCGTCGAGGCGCAGGCGCGCATCGCGGCGATCGTCGACGGGGGCCTCTATCTTTTCCACACGCGCGCCGCGCGCGACGCTTTCCTCGCCGATCCCGGCGCCGCCGCGCGGGCCGAGCGGATCTGGAACGAGAGCCGGGAACGCATGGCGCGCCTGTGAAGGTGCGATCGAGGCTTTTCATGGGGCGCGAAGCCGGTTAGGGAAAAAACTGGTACGTCGCAGGCGTGATTCGCCCGTACGTTGCCCGAGCGCCACCGGGAGGCACGTTTCATGGCCAAAGTCGATCTCGATTCCCTCGATCTCGCGGCACTGCTCTGCTCGCGGGTCTGCCACGACGTGATCAGCCCGGTCGGGGCGATCGTCAACGGCCTCGAGGTGATGGAGGACGAGAACGACGCGGGCATGAAGGAATTCGCGCTCGATCTCATCCGCAAGAGCGCGCGGCAGGCCTCGGCCCGCCTGCAATTCGCCCGCATCGCCTTCGGTGCCGCCGGATCGGCTGGCGCCGCGATCGATACCGGTGATGCCGAGCAGGTCGCGAAGGGTTTCTTCCACGACGACAAGACCCGCCTCGTCTGGAGCGCGCAGCGTCAACTCTTGCCCAAGAACCGCGTCAAGCTCCTGCTCAACCTGCTGGTCATGGCCGCCCAGGGCATTCCGCGCGGCGGCGAACTCGACGTCACCATCACCGGTGACGAGAGCGCCTCGACCTTCACCATCACCGCGACGGGCAAGAACGCGCGTATCCCCCCACATGCCGAGGCGCTCCTCGCCGGCGAGCCCGAGGGCGACAGCGTCGATGCGCATGGTATTCAATTCTATTATGCCGGCCTCATCGCCCGCGCGGCGAACATGCAGGTCACGCTCGATATCGAGGGCGAGACCTTGAAGATCAGCGCCGAATCCGTCTGATTTCGGCCCGGCCCCATTCCCGTCGAGCGTAACGTGAACCGTTCGTTAAGTATAACGAGCGGCGCGTTTACCTTTTTTCCACGAACCGGAAACGGAACATAAAGAACTTCTGACGAAACTCCTCAGCTAGAAGCAGGCCTTGCGAGAGTAGAGTGACGTCATGGATGATCTTTTGCGCGAATTTCTGACCGAGACCGGCGAGCATCTCGATACGGTCGACGTCGAACTGGTTCGCTTCGAACAGGATCCCAACAACGAGACGATCCTTCGGAATATCTTCCGTCTCGTCCACACCATCAAGGGAACCTGCGGGTTCCTCGGCCTGCCCCGGCTGGAGGCGCTGGCCCATGCGGCGGAAACGCTGATGGGCAAGTTCCGTGACGGTCATCCCGTCACGACCGATGCCGTGTCGCTGATCCTTCAGACGCTCGACCGGATCAAGGAGATCGTCGTCGAGCTCGAGCGCACCGCCGCCGAGCCGGAGGGCGAGGATCAGGACCTGATCGGCGCGCTCGAAGCCATGGCCGATGCCGATCCCGCAGCGCTCGTCGCCCAGCAGCAGGCCGAAGCCGCCGGCGCTGCCGAGGCGCCCGCCGCCGATGACGGCATCATCATATTCCAGGAACTGGAGCGCGATCTCCTTCCCGGCGAAGTCCCCCTCGACGAACTGGAGCGCGCCTTCATGGAAGCGCCCGGCCCCGATGAGGAAGAGGGTGCGCTGGAAGAGATCGAAGTGCCCGTCGTGATGGAGGGCAGTGTCCTCGGTGAGCCCGACGAGGCTCCCGTAGAGGATGCGGCTCCCGTAGAGGAAGCTCCTCAAGCCGTTGCGGAAGCTGCCCAGCCGGTCGCCGCGGCGCCTCAGGCCGCCGTCGAGGCCCGGAAAGCCGCCGCCGAGGCTCCCAAGCCCGCCGCCGCGAAGAAGGGCGAGGCCAAGGACAATCCCAGCAATGCCGGCGCCGAGCAGAACGTCGCCAAGGTCCAGACCATCCGCGTGAACGTCGATACGCTCGAACACCTGATGACGATGGTCTCCGAACTGGTGCTCACCCGCAACCAGCTGCTCGAGATCGCCCGTCGCGAGGATGATAGCGGCTACAAAGTGCCGCTGCAGCGCCTCTCGCACGTCACCGCCGAGCTGCAGGAAGGCGTCATGAAGACGCGCATGCAGCCGATCGGTACCGCCTGGCAGAAGCTGCCGCGCGTGATCCGCGATCTCTCTTCCGAACTCGGCAAGAAGATCGAACTGGTGATGCAGGGTGCCGACACCGAGCTCGACCGCCAGGTGCTCGAAGTCATCAAGGACCCGCTGACCCACATGATCCGCAACTCGGCGGATCATGGCATCGAGGATGCCGAGGTGCGCCGCGCCGCCGGCAAGCCCGAGCGCGGCACCATCCGCCTCAACGCCTATCATGAAGGCGGCACCATCACGATCGAGATCGCCGATGACGGCAAGGGCCTGAATTACGAGGCGATCTCGCGCAAGATCGTCTCCCAGGGGCTGGCCAGCGAGGCCGAAGTCGAGCGGATGAGCGAGGCCCAGATGGCCAAGTTCATTTTCCATCCGGGCTTCTCCACCGCCGCTCAGGTCACCTCGGTCTCCGGACGCGGCGTCGGCATGGACGTCGTCAAGACCAATATCGAGCTGATCGGCGGCACCGTCGAGATCCGCTCGGAGCAGGGCAAGGGCACGGTCTTCACCATCAAGATCCCGCTCACGCTCGCCATCGTGGCCGCCCTCATCGTCTCCGCCCAGGATCAGCGTTTCGCGATCCCGCAGGTCTCGGTGCTCGAACTGGTGCGCGTCAAGAACGGCTCCGATCACCAGATCGAGCGGATCAACGGCACCCCCGTCCTGCGCCTGCGCGACCGGCTCCTGCCGATCGTACCGATCGGGAAGGTGCTCGGCCTCGACGGAGCCGAGGCCAATCCGGGCGACGAGGGTTTCGTCGTGGTCTCGCAGGTCGGGCGCCAGCGCTTCGGCATCCTCGTGGACGGCGTGTTCCATACCGAGGAAATCGTGGTCAAGCCGATGGCGACCAAGCTGCGCCACATCCCGATGTTCTCCGGCAACACCATTCTCGGCGACGGCGCCGTGGTGCTGATCATCGATCCCAACGGCATCGCGAAGATGGTCGGCCAGGGATCGGGCGACACGCAGTTCGGCGTCGAGGCGGCTGACGACATGGAAGAGAGCAACGACAACGAATCCACGACGCTGCTGGTCTTCCGCGGTGGCGGCGAGACCCACAAGGCGGTGCCGCTATCGCTGGTCACCCGCCTCGAAGAGATCGACGCGGCCAAGATCGAATGGGTGGGCGGGCGTCCGCTGATCCAGTATCGCGGCAAGCTGATGCCGCTGGTTCCCGCCGATCCCGCGATCGCGATCAAGAGCGAGGGGCCGCAGGCACTGGTGGTGTTCTCCGACGGCGAGCGCGCCATGGGTCTGGTGGTGGACGAGATCGTCGACATCATCGACGATGTGCTCGACATCGAGCTCGTGGCCGATCGTCCCGATCTGCTCGGCTCCGCCGTCCTGCGCGGGCGTGCCACGGAGATCGTCAACATCGTGCATTATCTGCCGCTCGCCCACGAGGACTGGACCTCCGGCGCGCCGGTCAGGAATTCCAAGACCGCGCGCACGGTGCTGCTGGTGGACGATTCCTCGTTCTTCCGCGAGATGCTCAGCCCCGTGCTCAAGGCCGCCGGTTACCGTGTCATCACGGCGGCGGGCACCGAGCAGGCGCTGGCCGCGCTCAATGCCGATCGCCGCATCGACGCCATGGTCGCCGATGTCGACATGCCGGGCCGCGACGGGTTCGAGCTGATCCGGGCGGTACGTGCCCAGGCGCGGCTGTCGCGCCTGCCCGTGATCGCGCTGTCCTCCGCCGTCACCCCCGAGGCGATTGAGCAGGCGCGCAAGCTCGATATCTGCGAGTTCATCGCGAAATTCGACCGTAGCGGCCTCGTCGCCGCCCTCGCCGAAACCGAAGCCCAGCTGGGAGAAGCCGCATGATGGCCGCCAACGTCAACGATGCCGGGCGCGACGGGCGCGCGGTGCAGGAATACGAGGAATTCGTCACGGTCATGCTGGGCGACCAGATGTTCGGCCTGCCGATCGACCGGGTGCACGACGTCTTCATCGCGAGCTCGCTGACCACGGTGCCGCTGGCGCCGCGCGAGATCATGGGCCTGCTCAATCTGCGTGGCCGCGTCGTCACCGCGATGTGCCTGCGCCGCCGTCTCGGCCTGCCCGATCGCGAGGAGGGTGCGCAGGACATGGCCGTCGGCCTCGAGCGCAACGGCGAATCCTACGGGCTGCTCGTCGATTCCGTAGGCGAGGTGATGAAGCTGTCCACCGAGACGCACGAGCCGAGCCCGGTCCATATGGATCAGGCCTGGGTCAAGCTCTCGCGCGGCGTCCACCGCCTCGACGATCGCCTCCTGATCATTCTCGACGTCGATGCGGTGCTCGCCTTCGATGCCGAATCCCGCGCAGCCTGACGAGCCAGAGGAGGGCATGATGAAACATTGCCTGATCGTCGACGACTCCGCCGTCATCCGCAAGGTCGCGCGGCGCATCCTGGAGGGCCTCTCCTTCCGGACCTCGGAGGCCGAGGACGGTGAGCAGGCG
>JBJHBI010000094.1:0-9581 GCA_050485405.1 Salinarimonadaceae bacterium | reverse complement strand
CCGCGCTCCTGGGACCGGCTCGTCGAGGACGATGATTTCAAGGCGCTTTCGAACAAGGTGCTCCAACTGGTACGCTCGGCATGAAGAACATGCTCCTGTCAGCCTTGCGCACGACGAAAGGGAAGGTGGTTCTCGCCGTCCTGATCGCGATCGCCGTGTTCCAGCTCTGGTTGACGATCGCGGCGCCGGGCAAGATCTCGGCCGAAATCGACCGCGAGGCGCGGCGCGTCGACGTCATGGTGACGCTGCCTTTCCCGCCGGAGCGCTTTCATATCCAGAAGTTTCAGGACTTCGGGCGTGTCTCGGGCACGCGCGAGAACTCCGTGCAGGTGCGCGGGGTCAACGTGGCGCGCCTCAATGCGCTGGCCCGTCCCTACTGGGTCCGCTCGGTTGAGCCGCTGGAAACGGGAGGATAACAAATGATACGGCCAATAGCCTTCGCACTCGGCCTGGCGCTCGTCACGCCATGGGCCGCCGCCGCACAGGATGACGACCTGATCCGGCTCAATGCCGGCATGGTCTCCGGCTTCGACCAGATCGGCCTTCCGATCGCGCTGGAACAGGGTTTCTTCGAGGATTTCGGCCTCGAAGTGCGGATCGCCAACCCCTATGCGACGGGCGTCGACGCGCTCAACGCGCTGCAATCGGGTGAGGTCGACACGGTCCAGGTGGGCGTGCCGATGATCGGCGCCGTCGTGCGTGGGATGGATCTCGTCGCGCTCGGCAATTACAGCGGGAACGCCGCCCAGCTCGGTTCCGACACGACGATGGCGCTCGTCGCCGCCGAAGGGTCGGGTATCGATGGTGACGACCTGTCGACCCTCGAAGGCAAGCGCGTCGCGGCATCCTTCGGGACCATCAACCACCTCTATGTTCTCGCGCTGATCGAGGCGGCCGGGCTCGAGGTGAGCGATGTCGATCTCGTCAACACGCCGCCGCCCGACATGACCGTCGCGCTGCTCGCCGGCGGCATCGACGCCTTCGTCGGCTGGGATCCCTGGCCGATCGTGGCACAGGCCGACGTTCCGGGCGCTTATGAGGTGATCCGCGGCGGCAACCACATCTCGTATCTCGGCTTCAACGTCGCCATGCGCGACTGGGCCGACGAAAACGGCGAGACTATCGAGAAATTCCTCGCGGCGCTCTCCGCCGCCGATCAGTGGATGCGGGCCAATCCGTCGGAAGCCGCGCAGGTGGCGACCCGCTGGATTCCCGGTCTCGACCCCGCCGTCGCCGAGGAAGCGATGGGCTACAACATCCAGCAGGCCGACCGGCGCCTGTCCGGCAACAATTACGCGGCGCTCCACGAGGCAGTGCAGACCCTGTACCGGCTCGGCTTCATCGATGCGGATTTCGACGTGAACGAGCATATCGATTCACGCCACATCGTGCGCGTCATGGAAGAGCACCCCGAATTGTTCGACGATCTGCCGGAAATTCCCGAGGATGTGGTCATCACCGAAGGCTTCGTCTTCGAGCCCTGATATGTCCCCAAACACGCTCCCGTCGCCGCATGGCGGCGGGGGCGGCCTCGCGCGAAGCGATCTTTTCTCCCGCCCATGCGTTGTCGTCCCAAAGCCGCCTCGCGGCACAGATGGAGATGACCATGTCCTGGACCAAATCCGACCCGAAAGCCGACGCGCCGCATGCGCGTGACGACGGGAAGCCCGATCAGGTGAGATCGCAGCCCCTGGCGGAAGTCACGACGGGCGATAAAAAGGAAAAGCCTGAGCGCGACAAGTCATCCGGCCCGATCGCGGGGCGGGGCAAGCGCTCGGAGGAATCGGTCGATCGCACGATCGAGGATACGTTCCCCGCTTCCGATCCCCCGTCCTTCAACCGCACCACCGGAACCGGGCGCAACTGACGCCTCGGCCCGCTTGAAACACGCTCAGCCTTCGCGCAGCAACGGCGCGAGGGCGGCGCGCGTGTCGTCCGGAATGGTGAAGGGGCGGCGGGTCGCCTTGTCCATCACGACGCAGACGCCTTCGGCTTCCGCGACGAGCTTGCTGCCGCTCATGATCTTCTGGCGTGCGCGCAGGGACGAGCGACCGAGATGTTCGAGCCAGGTCGCGGTCAGCGCCTCGCCCGGATAGAAAGCCTCGGCCTTGAAGTCGATCGCGATGCGCGCGATCACGAAGAAGGTGCCATCCGGAAGATGCGGCGTCACGCGTTCGCGGAAATAATGCACCCGGCCCGATTCGCACAGGACGGTGAAGACCGAATTGTTGAGATGGCCGTTATCGTCCATGTCGTTATAGCGCAGGATGTCGCGTGTCACGAGCACGCGTTCATCCGCGATCAGCGCTTGCCAGTCTTGCATACCGAACGTCGTCATTGGCCGAACCTGCTCGTCGAGGCGGCTCACCGCGAGCCGCGACGTGACGGGCATGCCGTCACGTTCAATGCTCTACCGCGAAGGCGGCGACCGTTCCATGCGTATCCGCGCGGGACGGATCAGGCGACTTCGCGGCTCTTCTCGGCGCGCTTGCGAGCGTTGGGATCGAGCAGGAGCTTGCGCAGGCGGATCGATTTCGGCGTGACCTCGACGAGTTCGTCGTCCTGGATCCAGGCCAGCGAGCGCTCCAGCGTCATGCGGATCGGCGGCGTCAGGCGCACGGCCTCGTCCTTGCCGGTCGAGCGCACGTTGGAGAGTTTCTTGCCCTTGAGCACGTTCACTTCGAGATCGTTCTCGCGATTGTGCTCGCCGATGATCATGCCCTGATAGACCTTCCAGCCGGGCTCGATCATCATCGGGCCGCGATCTTCGAGATTCCACAGGGCATAGGCCACGGCCTCGCCGTTGTCGTTCGACATCAGCACGCCGTTGCGCCGCCCGGCGATCTCGCCTTTATAGGGTTCGTAGGCCTTGAACAGGCGGTTCATGATGGCGGTGCCGCGCGTATCCGTCATCAATTCGCTCTGATAGCCGATCAGGCCGCGCGTGGGGGCGTGGAAGACGAGGCGCTGGCGATTGCCGCCGGAAGGCTTCATCTCGATCATGTCGGCCTTGCGCTCCGACATCTTCTGCACGACGACGCCGGCATGCTCCTCGTCGACGTCGATCACGACCTCCTCGATCGGCTCGAGGCGCTCGCCGGTGGCCTCGTCCGTCTTGAAGACGACGCGCGGGCGCGAGACGGCGAGTTCGAAACCCTCGCGGCGCATGGTCTCGATCAGGATGGCGAGCTGCAATTCGCCGCGTCCCGAGACGAAGAAGCTGTCCTTGTCGGCGGATTCCTCGATCTTGAGCGTGACGTTGCCCTCGGCCTCCTTGATCAGGCGGTCGCGGATCATGCGGCTCGTGACCTTGTCGCCCTCGGTGCCCGCGAGCGGGCTGTCGTTGACGATGAAGGACATGGTCACGGTCGGCGGATCGATCGGCTGGGCGGGGATTGCCTCTTCGACGGAGAGATCGCAGAACGTATCGGCCACGGTGCCCTTGGTGAGGCCGGCGATGGAGACGATGTCGCCCGGCTCGCCGAGCTCGATCGGCTGGCGTTCGATGCCGCGGAAGGCGAGGATCTTGCTCACCCGGCCCTGCTCGATGGTCTTGCCATCCTGGCCGATCACCTTGATCGTCTGGTTCGGCTTCACCGTGCCGGCGGTGATGCGCCCGGTGATGATCCGCCCCAGGAAGGGATTGGCTTCGAGAATGGTGCCGAGCATGCGGAAGGGGCCTTCCTCGGCCTTGGCTTCCGGCACGTGGTCGAGCACGAGATCGAAGAGCGGAGAAAGGCCCTCGTCGCGCGGGCCTTCCGGCGCCGCCGCCATCCAGCCGTCGCGACCGGATCCGTAGAGGATCGGGAAATCGAGCTGCTCGTCGGTGGCGTCGAGGGCGGCGAAGAGATCGAAGACCTCGTTGATCACTTCGATATGGCGCTCGTCCGGACGGTCGATCTTGTTCACGGCCACGATCGGGCGCAGGCCGATCTTCAGCGCCTTGGCGACGACGAACTTCGTCTGCGGCATCGGCCCCTCGGCGGCGTCGACGAGCACGATCGCGCCGTCCACCATGTTGAGGATACGCTCCACCTCACCGCCGAAATCGGCGTGGCCGGGCGTGTCGACGATGTTGATCCGGGTATCCTTCCAGACCACCGAAGTGGCCTTGGCGAGGATGGTGATCCCGCGCTCCTTCTCGAGATCGTTGGAATCCATGACGCGTTCGACGACGCGCTGGTTCTCGCGAAAGGCGCCCGACTGGGCGAGGAGCTGGTCGACGAGGGTAGTCTTGCCATGGTCGACATGGGCGATGATCGCGATATTGCGCAGTTTCATGAAGCGTCCGCCTGAAGAGAATCATAGTCTCGAACGATCGCAACTCCGGACCATATGCCGAAGTTTCTCGCCGCCCGCGCGCGACTTTCGCCACGATGCGACGTCGGGATGTCCTGACCTTTCGCAGTGCAATACGTGCTTTGCGCCACGCATGCAAGGATTTCCGCGCATCTCTTCTGGGCAACATCATTTGTCGATTGCCTGAGAGGGGGAGCAGGCCGGCCGCCGGGTCAAGGTTTCTGGCGGAGCATCAGCGGGACGCGACAATGTGGCTTTATCCATGCCGCTTTGGTCGGACTGAGCCAGTTCAGAACTTGCAGACAACGAGAATAATCAGCCGATAAATCGCGTCGAAAAATCGGTTCGTGATGCCATATTCGGTTCCGGAAATCAGCGATTGCGCTCACTTCCCGATGAAGCGCCCGTGGTGTCGTTGCATTCGTCAGGTGCGGGAACGCGGCCGCAAGATGCCTGCTCCAGATTGGTGGGTAGTATCTGGGAGCCAGCATGGCGACCCAGAAGCCGAACGACAGGCCGGCAATGATCTGCCCTGTTATAAACGGTCTCTTTTTGTTATCGAGCCGCCGTTTGGTGACATTGATGTCATCAATTCGCTTGTGCTGAACAGTGGCCAAGAAACCTTGATTTCGCCACCAGTCCGGTCCGAACGCCATTTCCAGACCGTCGGCGACACGGTTACGCAATCCGACTTCGACAGCCTGTATGGGAAGATGGAACGCCTCTCCGATTTTCGCATTCCACAAATACAGTTCCAAAGCCCGGTCGACATCGTGTCCTGCGGCATTCAGATAGGTGCCCAGACGAAGTGGGGAGATGATTTCTGCCAGGGCGTGAACCGGAGGGTGGGGGTAAGCTCGGTGTTGACCATTGCCTGACATATGCCTATCTATCCGTTGTGAGCCGATGTCTGTCACTGTGTGCATACAGCCTCGGACTTCTAGAGCCCCGCGACAGCTTCGGCCCTCGCGGGGCTTCGTATTCCCCCTGGCGAGAGCTATATTGCCGCTAACCCTGATGTCGGGGCGATAATGACCGGCGGATGTGTTTTTGGCCAGAGTGCATAGCAATTGCTTCTTTGGGTTATTTTTATACGTTTCTGCACCCGATGGCTGTGTTCTTGCCAAATAATACGCCCGATCGTCATGCCCGTCGTCCAATCCCCTGAGCGGTGATCCGCATCGCGTCTTCGCCGCCCCCACACTTGACGGGCGCGCGGCGATGGATCACCGGTGACCGTGCCGGAGGACGCGTCGGCGTCCGCGGCGAAGCGGTATTCCGGTATGCATCGAGGACGAAAGACATGGCTGACCACACGGCGCGGGCAGACGATCCGCAACTCGCATCCGCGCTCGAAGCGGTCGCGCAGGCGCAAGAGGCCGCGCTGGAGCGCCTGTTCGCCTGGTTGCGCATACCCTCGATCTCGACCGACCCGGCCTATGCCGAATCCTGCCGCGAGGCGGGGACGTGGCTCGTGCGCGAGCTGGAGGAACTCGGCTTCGACGTGTCCTTGCGCGAGACCCCCGGTCATCCCGTGGTGCTGGGACATTTCCGGGGTCAATCCGGCGGCGCAAAGCGCCCGCACGTGATGTTCTACGGTCATTACGACGTGCAGCCGGTCGATCCGCTGGAATTATGGGAGACATCACCCTTCGAGCCGCGCATCGCCAGCTTGTCCGGCGATCGCAAGGTGATCGTCGCGCGCGGCGCCTCCGACGACAAGGGCCAGGTGATGACCTTCATCGAGGCCTGCCGCGCCTGGAAGAAAGCGACGGGCACGCTGCCGGTCGACGTCACGGTCATGGTCGAGGGCGCTGAGGAGGACGGCTCCAAGCATCTGCCGGAATTCGTCGAAGCCAATCGTGATGAACTCGCGGCCGATCTCGCGCTCGTTTGCGACACCACGATGTGGAATTCAGCGACGCCGGCCATCACCATCGCCTTGCGCGGGCTCGTCTATTGCGAGGTGATCGTGCGCGCGGCCGATCGTGACCTGCATTCGGGCATGTTCGGTGGTGCCGCACGCAACCCCATCCACGTGCTTTCGAAGATCATCGCCGATCTGCACGACGAGAACGGCGCGGTGACGCTCGAGGGCTTCTATGACGGCGTGAGCGAGCCGCCGGCGGATGTGCGCGCGCAATGGGAAGCGCTCGGGCTGACACCGCAGAAATATCTCGGCCCGATCGGCCTGAGCGAGCCCGCCGGCGAGCGTGACCGGATGCTGATCGAGCAGATCCAGTCCCGCCCCACCTGCGACGCCAACGGCATCATCGCCGGCTATACGGGGGAGGGGACCAAGACCGTGATCCCCTCGCAGGCGAGCTGCAAGGTCTCCTTCCGTCTCGTGGGTGATCAGGACCCGCAAGCGGTCGCAGCCGCCTTCCGCTCCCATGTCGAGGCGCGTATTCCCGCCGATTGCTCGGTCGAGATCATCGAGCACAAGGGTTCGCGCGCGATCGCATTGCCCTACGACATGCCCGCCCTCGACGCCGCCCGCGCCGCGCTCGCGGATGAATGGGGGTGCGAGCCGGTCGTCATCGGTATCGGCGGTTCGATCCCGATCGTCGGCGATTTCAAGCGCACGCTCGGCCTCGATTCGCTGCTGATCGGCTTCGGGCTCGACGATGACCGGGTGCATTCGCCCAACGAGAAATACGATCTCGTCAGTTTCTCCAAGGGCACCTGCTCCTGGGTGCGCGTGCTCGCGGCGCTGGGCAATCGCGGCGTCTGACGCGCGCGTTGCTATTCAGTCGGGCGCATCGGCGCGGGGAAACCCGTCGGTGCGCCGCAAGGCCTCGCCGAGCATCATCCCGGCGCAGACGGCGACGTTGAGCGAGCGCATGCCCGGTGCGAGCGGGATGCGGATCCGCGCGTCGCAGGCCTCGTGGACGTATTCCGGCGCGCCCGCCGATTCGCGCCCCATCAGGATCGCGTCGTTTTCCGCATAGGCGAATTCGGTATAGGGTACGGCGCCACGCACCGTTGCGAGCACCAGGCGATGGCCGCGTGCGCGCCGCCAATCCTCGAATGCGCGCCATGAGGGGTGGCGGATGATCTCCACGCGATCCAGATAATCCATACCGGAGCGCCGGAAATGGCGGTCGGAGACGTCGAATCCGGCGGGCTCGACGATATCGACGGCGACCCCGAGACAGGCGGCGAGGCGTAGCATGGTCCCGGTATTCTGCGGAATATCGGGCTGAAACAGGACGAGCCGCATCGCTCACGTCTCCGATCCGGACAGGGTGATGCTGCGTTTATGTGCGGGCGGTCGCGGCTGCGCAAGATCGGCAGTCGCGCGCGGCGGGACGATCTGCGCACCGAGCCGCAACGAGAGACGGGAAGACAGACCATGCTGGAGCGCGCCGAAGGCCGTATCGATCCCTTCGCACCCTTCGACCGGGAGAAGACCCCGCCCGATCGCGTCGGTGCCTTCGCCTGGCATTACCTGCGCCCGGTGCGCGGCTGGCTCGGCGTGCTGCTTCTGATCTCGCTCGGCGTGGGGCTGCTCGAATCGGGGCTGTATCTGCTCGTCGGCTGGTTCGTCGACCTGCTCGCCACGGCCGATCCGCAGACCGTCTTCGCCGATCACGGCACCGCGCTCCTGCTGGCGGCCTTCGCCGTGATCGTGCTGCGCCCGCTGCTGCACATCATGCACGATATCGTCACCAACCAGGTGCTCGTGCCGCAGACCACCAACATGATCCGCTGGCGCACCCATTCCTACACACTCGGACACGCGCTCGGCTATTTCCAGGGCGATTTCGCCGGGCGGCTGGCCAACCGCATCGTGCAGGTGGGGCCGGCGGTGCGCGAGATCGCGGTGACCCTGCTCGACACGCTGCTCTATGTCGGCATCTTCGCGATCACCGCTTTTCTGCTCTTCTCTTCGATCAGCCTGTGGCTCGCCCTGCCGATGGCGCTATGGATGATCGGCTATGCGCTGCTTCTGCGCTATTTCATCCCGCTCGCGCGCGACCGTTCCTTGAAGAACGCCGATACCCGCTCGGTTCTCGTGGCGCGGATCGTCGATACCTATACGAACGCGCTCACGGTGAAGCTGTTTGCCCGCTCCGAAGACGAACGCGCCTCGGTGCGCGATGCACTCGCGCGCAATACCCGCGCCTTTCTCGATCTGGGGCGGGTGATCGTGGCCTCCGCCGGGACGCTCGCGGTGATGAATTCGGCGCTGCTCGCGGCCATTGCCGGGCTTTCGCTGATGCTGTGGCGCGAGGGTGCGATGACCACCGGCGAGGCGGCGGCGGGGCTCGCGCTGGTGATGCGCATTCTGGCCATGTCGGGCTGGGTGATGCGCACCGTGCGGGGTGTGTTCGAGAATGTCGGCGTGGTGCAGGAGAGCATGCGCACCATCGCACGCCCGCACCGGGTCACGGACATGCCGCAGGCGCGCCCGCTCATCGTCGGCGACGGCGCCATCCGCTTCGAGGGCGTGCGCTTCCATTACGGAGGCGAAGCGGAGGTTCTGGAGGATTTCGACCTCGCCATCGCGCCGGGCGAGAAAGTCGGGCTGGTGGGGCCGAGCGGCGCGGGGAAATCCACCATCGCGTCGCTTCTCCTGCGTCTGCACGATCTCGAGGCAGGGCGCATCACCATCGACGGGCAGGACATTGCCGGCGTCGCCCAGGACAGCCTGCGCGCGCAGATCGGCGTGGTGACGCAGGACAGCTCCCTCCTGCACCGCTCGATCCGCGACAATATCCGCTACGGCCGCCTCGACGCCTCGCAGGAGGAAATCGAGCAGGCGGCGAAGCTCGCCCATGCGCATGAATTCATCACCGCCCTCAACGATCATCGCGGGCGCAGCGGCTACGACGCGCATGTGGGCGAGCGCGGGGTGAAGCTCTCGGGTGGCCAGCGCCAGCGCATCGCCATCGCGCGGGTGATCCTGAAGGACGCCCCCATTCTCGTGCTCGACGAGGCGACCTCCGCCCTCGATTCGGAGACGGAGGCCGCGATCCAGGATTCGCTGGAAAGGCTCATGCAGGGCCGCACCGTGCTCGCCATCGCGCACAGGCTCTCGACCATCGCCGCCCTCGACAGGCTGATCGTGCTCGATCGCGGGCGCATCGTCGAACAGGGCACGCATGCCCAATTGCTGGCCCGCAAAGGCCATTACGCGAGGCTCTGGGCGCGGCAGTCGGGAGGCTTTCTCGACGTGGGCTGAGGCCGTCGCAGGAAAGCCACGCCGGATGAAAATCGTTCAAAACCGGATTTGCTGGACCGATTGGGTGAACCTGCGCTATGGACACGGACGCGTG
>JBJHBI010000093.1:0-9656 GCA_050485405.1 Salinarimonadaceae bacterium | reverse complement strand
ACCGGCTCTGCGGCGAAGACGAGGCAGGTATTCTGCCCGCCGAAGCCGAAGGAATTCGACAGAACCACCCGCACATCCGCGTCCCGCGCCTCATTGGGCACGACATCGAGGGGGATCGCGGGATCGGGAACGTGATGGTTGATCGTCGGCGGGATGCGCCCCTCGGCGATGGTCATCAGCGAGATCACCGCCTCGACTGCGCCCGCGGCGGTGAGGGTGTGGCCGATCATCGACTTGTTGGAAGAGATCGGCACGCTCTGCATCCGCTCACCGAGCACCTGCATCAGGCCGAGCGATTCCATTTTGTCATTCTCCGGCGTACCGGTGCCGTGGGCGTTGACATAGTCGATCGCATCCGGCGACAGGCCTGCATCGTCGATCGCGCCCTGGAGCGCGGCGATGATCGGTGCACCGTCCGGGCTCGAGCGGGTGCGGTGGAAGCCGTCGCCCTTCTCGCCGCAGCCGAGCACATAGCCGAGAATGGTGGCGCCGCGCGCGACCGCGTGTTCGGCATCCTCGAGAACCAGCGCCGCGCCGCCTTCGCCCATGACGAAACCGTCGCGATTTTTCGAGAACGGCTTGGCTGCGGCTTCCGGCGGATCGTTCTGCGTGGAGAGGGCCGAGAGCAGCGAGAAGCGGATCAGCGCCTCGGCATGGACCGAGCCGTCGGTACCGATGCACAGCGCCGCCGGCGCCTCGCCCCGGCGGATCGCCTCGACGCCGAGCTGGATCGCCGTCGCGCCCGAGGAGCAGGCGGTGGAGAGCGAGATCGGCGAACCGCGCGTGCCGAAACGCTCCTGGATGCGCTCGGCGACCGTGCCGAAGAGGAAGAGATCGTGCCAGGCGCGGTATTCGCCGCTGCCGGCGGCTTTCAGAAGGTCCGTATAAGTCACGTCCCCCGCCTGCCCGGAGGCCTTCGCGAGCGCGATGCGCTGCGGCCACTCGATCTCGACGGGCGGCACCGCGATGAAGAGCGAACCTGGAAATTCCGCGCCGATCCCCGCCTGCGCGACTGCTTCCTGCGCCGCGCGGCTCGCGAATTCCTGCGACAGAAGCGGCGCGCAGAAAGGATCGACATCGATGAAATCGACCGTGCCGGCGATGGTGGTGCGCAGGTTCTCGGTGGAGAAACGGCGGATGCGGTGGATGCCCGAGCGTCCTGCGGTCAGCGCGTTCCAGTTGTCGGTCTTGCCTTCGCCGAGGGAGGTGACGAGGCCCATGCCGGTCACGGCGACGAGGGGGCGCCCGAGGCGATCACGATAGGCGGACATGCTCAACCCTCCTCGCCCTTGCGCGCCGGCTGATCCGCCCGCGACAGGCGGATGACGCCCTCGCCGCGCTGATGGCCGATGCTGGTGACGACGGCTTCCGGCGCATCGCCACGTGCGATCGCTGCGGCGGCGAGTGCCACACCTGCGGCGGCCTGCGCCTCCATCAGATTGCCGAAAGCGTCCTGCAGCGCGAGAACCCGCGCGCCGGGTGCCAGACGATCGAGCGCCGCACGCTCTTCGTCGGTGCGTCCCTTCACGCCGGTCGCGCCGGAAATCACCATGGCATCGGGGCCGGGCGCGACCTCGGCCCAGAGTTTCTCGAGCATCTTGGCCGTGGCGCCGGGCTGTCGGCGGGCGAGATCGGCGCCGACATCATCGATGCGCGCGACGATCTCAGCGCCGCGTTTCTGCGCATGGGCACGCGATTCCAGCACGAGAAAGCCGCCGCCGGAGCCGAGAATGAACCCACCGCCGTGATCGGGGCGCGAGAAGACCGGCGCGAAACCCTGCTTCCACAAGACGCCGCCCATCTCGTACTGCATCAGGCTGTCGGCGCGCTCGGCATTGAAGGAGCCGCCGACGAGCACGATATCCGCCTGGCCGGCGCGGATGCGGGCATGGGCGATGCGGATCGCGTCGATGCCGGCCTGCTCCTCGCCCATGAAGGTGCGCGAGGCGCCGGTCACGCCGTGGACGATGGCGATATTGCCGGCGAGCAGGTTCGAGAGCTGCGCGAGAAACAAAGTCGGACGCACATCGCTCATCAGACGCTCGTTCAGGAAAGCGCCCTGATCGGCCTGATGCCTGATCTGCGTGAGAATCTGGCCGTCGACATCGTAATCCCGCTCGCCGCCGCCGGCGGAGACGATCAGGCTCATGTCGCTCTTGAGCGCCGCATCCTCCTTGGCGCCGGCATTGTCGAGGGCGAGGCCCGCGCAATAGACGCCGAGCTTCTGCCATGGCTCCATCTGGCGCAGATCCGATTTCTTGGGGATCTGCTGCGAGAAGTCGATCTCGCCGGCGGGATGGACCGGGAAAGGGGCGAAGCGGGTGGTATCGAGAAGCGGCGGCGTCTCGCCGCGCAGGGCGTCGAGATTGGGTGCGACGCCGATCCCGGCACTGGTGAGGATGCCCGATCCCGTCACGACCACGTCGCGATCGTGGGAATGCGGGCCGGAAGCCGCCTGCCTGTCCGTCATGCCTCGATCGCCTCCATCAGCCCGATCCGGCGCGCCTGGTCGCGCATCTGCGCATCGAGCCCCTCGGGGAAGGGCATGGTGCGAAAGCGCAGTTGCGCGTCGCAGATGCGCTTTCCGTCGACGCTGATCCGCGCCTTGGTCGCGGCATAGCCGGAACCTTCGTGCTCCAGAACGGCGCTGACATCGAGCGCGGCGCCTGGTCCGACGAAATCGCGAAAGCGCGCCTTGTCGACCGCCATCAGGAACGGCATGTGCGTGAAATTCATCAGGCCGAGCAGAAGATAGCCCGATGCCTGCGCCATCGTCTCGGTGAGGAGCACGCCCGGCACCAACGGGTGGCCGGGGAAATGGCCCTCGAAGACGGGGCTCTGCGCGGGCACAACGGAGCGCACGGCAATGGTGCGGCCTTCGCGGTCGAAGGCCGTCACCCGGTCGATCATCTCGAAATATTCGAGCCGCATGGTCGCTCCCGTTGCCTCGCGCGTCGCCTTGAGGGCCGCATCGCGGGCGATCGCGCCGATACGCCTCAGCCGGCTTTCGCCGCCACCAGCTCGTCGATGCGCGCGACGAGGTTCTTCATCACGAAGTACTCTTCCGCCGGCGCCTTGCCTTCGTTGACTTCCTGCGTCCACTGCTCGAGCGGCAGCTTGATGCCGAAAGCCTTGTCGATCGCGAAGGCGATGTCGAGAAAGGCCAGCGAGTCGATGCCCAGATCGTCGATGGCATGGCTCTCCGGCGTGATCTCCTCGCGCGGGATGTCGGCGGTGTCCGCAATGATGTCGGCAACGGTATCGAAAGTGGAGGACATCGCGCCTCGTGCTCCGGTATCTGGCTCGGCGGCCCGGTGGAACCGGCGTGAAACACCGATAACGAAAGGCCGTCATGGAAGAAAATCGAAGCGTTCCCTTACACGACGCTTCCCGCATGGGCAACAGCGTGAAAGCGCGATGCACAAGCCGTATCGCGCATTCGCCGATTTTCCCGCAAGCTGAGGCATGGCAGCACCATTGGGCAATTGCAAAGCTCAACGGGAGACGGGACCATGAGCGTGAAACTCGGCATCATCGGTTACGGCATCATGGGCGAGCGCCTTTTGCGCGCGGCGATGGCGCACGACCCTTCGCGGATCGCCGTCGCGGCGGTCTTCGATCCGTCCCCCGCATCAAAGGCGCGGCTCGCCGCCGATTTTCCCGATGTGGCGATCATGGAGAGCGCCGATGCGCTGATCGCAGCGAGCGACTGCGTCTATATCGCCTCGCCCCCGGCGAGCCATCTGCCGCTGGCGCGCGCCGCGATGGCTGCCGGAAAGGCGGTATTCTGCGAAAAGCCGCTCGCCACCGATCTAGCAGATGCCCGCACCTTCGCGCGGGAGGCGGCGGATGCCCGCTTTGCGGTGAATTTCCCCTTCGCCTCGTCGTTCGCGGTGGCGCAATTGCGCGAATGGGTGGCCGAGGGCGCCGTCGGCGCGCCGCAGCGGGTCGATATCGAGGTCGGCTTCGCGAAATGGCCGCGCTCCTGGCAGCATGATGCGGCCTCCTGGCTCGACGGGCCGGAGGAAGGCGGCTTCACCCGCGAGGTGGTCTCGCATTTCTTCTTTCTGACATTGCGGATGCTGGGTGATCTGAGCCTGCGGCACGGGCGCGTGAGCTTCCCGGAGCCGGGCCGTTCCGAGCGCGCCGTCAGCGCCGATCTCTCGCTTCCCGGCCTGCCGGTGGCGCTCGAGGGTGGGGTGGGCATCACCGAGAAGGACGATCACAACACCTGGACCCTGACCGGCGACAAGGGCACGATCCGCCTGCGCGACTGGTCCTTCGCCGAACGGCTCGATCCGGCCACGGGGCAATTCGTCGAGGCGCCCGACGCCATTCCCAACGAGAAGGCCCGCCCCCTCGTCCTCGCGCGACAGCTCGACAAGGTCGCGGCACTGACCCGTGGCGAGACCCAGGATCTCGCCACGCTCGCGGAAGCCCTGAAGGTTCAGGAAACCGTCGAGGCCCTGCTCGCCGAGCGCGGCTGATGATGGAACAGCTTGACCGTCCTCGCGTTGGTTTCGCAAGTCAGCGGTCGGTATCCGACCGCGCAAGCGAAAAGGACACGACGACATGGCTGAAGAAATCAAGGAAAAAGAAGCCAAGCAGGGGCGTGAAGGCAAGCCGGTTCTGAAGGTGCTGATCGTCGGCCTCACCTTGGCGTTCATCGCCATGGGCGGCTATCTGTTCTGGGTCGGCGGCGAGACCCCGACCGAAGAGCCGACCATCACGAACGAGACGCCGGTCACGGATCCGACGAGCCCGGCCAATCCGGCCGATGTGGCACCGGAGCCCGGTGTGATCGAGCCCGAGCCGGAAACGGAACCGGAGACCGCGCCCAACTGACGGGCGAATGATGCGGCGGGCGCGCCGATCAGGATGCGCGCCCGGTCGCCGATCCGGCTGGTTACAAAGTGACGATGATCTTGCCGAACACCTTGCGGCTTTCGAGCCGGTCGAGGCCCTGCGCGAAATCCTCCAGCGGGAAGACGGTATCGATCACCGGGTTCATGCCGCCGGCCATTTTATCGAGTGATTCGCGGATATTGCGCATCGAGCAGCCGAACGAGCCGAAGATGCGGTATTGCTGCTGAAACAGCTGCATCAGATTCATCTGGGTGGAGACGCCCGAGGTCGAGCCGCAGGTCACGAGCCGGCCGCCGCGCTTGAGGCAGAGCAGCGAGCCGTTCCAGGTATCGACGCCAACATGCTCGAAGACGACGTCGACGCCCTTGCGCTTCGTCAGCCGGCGGACCTCGCCCTCGAAACGCTCCTCGCGATAATTGATCACGTGATCGGCGCCGAGCGCCTTCGCCTTCGCGCCCTTCTCGTCATCGCCCACGGTCGCATAGATCGTGCAGCCGATGGCCTTGGCCATCTTGATCGCCGCGGTGCCGATGCCCGATCCGCCCGCATGGACGAGAATCGATTCGCCGGGCTCCAGCTTGGCATTGTCGAACAGCATGTGCTGCACCGTGCCGAAGGCGATCGGCGCGCAGGCCGCATCCTCGAAACTCACGCCGTCCGGCACCGGAATCACGAGGCGCGCGGGCATGATGATCTCCTCGCGGGCGAAGCCGTCGAGGTGGAAGCCCATGATGCCGCCGACATTCTCGCACAGATTGTCGCGACCCTCGCGGCAGGCGCGGCATTCGCCGCAGGTCATGGCGCCGTACATCACGACGCGCTGGCCCGGCGCGAGGCCCTCGACATCCGAACCCGTCGCGACGATCTCGCCCGAGGCCTCGGCGCCGACGGCGAGCGGCAGCTTGCGCTTGGCGAATGCCATGCCGCGATAGCCCCAGACGTCGATATGGTTGAGCCCTACCGCCCGCACCCGGATCAGCACCTCGCCGGGGCCGGGTTTGCCGGGGGAATCGATCGCGTCGATACGCAGATCGCGGTCGCCGTGAAGTCTGAGGGCGCGCATGGAACCGTCCGTCATGATGAACACTGGGCGCGCTTTAGCACAGCTTCGGCGCGTTTGGGGAGGGCGTCGGGGCCGGGAAATGCGCCGGCAGCGGCGCTTCGACGCGGATCGGGTCGCGTTTGGGATAGAGCGGCAGCACCAGCGCCCGCGCATGCAGCAGCAGCGCGGAGCCGCGCGGGGCGTTCCCGTAAAGCGAATCACCGCAGATCGGCCAGCCCGCATGAGCGCAATGCACACGCAGCTGATGCGTGCGCCCGGTGACGGGGCGCAGCTCCACGAGGGCGCGCGAATCACGCTTTTCCAGCACCCGCCAGCGCGTCTGCGCCGGCTGCGCCCCGGGTCGCAGGCCTTGCGGATCGGCGGTGACGCGCCAGGGCGTGAGCGGATCGACCGGCGCGATCGGGCAATCGATCAGGCCGTTCTGGTCGGCGGGGATGGCGTCGAGCCAGGCGTGGTAGATCTTGGTGACGCGCCGCTCGGCGAAGAGCGCGTTCAGCCGGCGCAGGGCCTTGGCGTGGCGCCCGAGGACGAGGCAGCCGGAGGTGTCGCGGTCGAGACGGTGGACGATTTGCGGGCGGGCGGGTAGACCGAAACGCAAGTGATCGAGATGATCCTCGAGCGTCTCGCCGCCGCCATGGCCGGGATGTACGGGCAGGCCGGCGGGCTTGTCGATGACGAGCATGAGCGCATCGCGATGAATAATACGCGCGGCGAGCATGTCTGGCGTCAGTAGCGGCGTCGGGAACGTCATGGCAATGCGCTAGCGCGCGGCACCGGGCGGGGCAAGGGGCGGACAAGGAAAATGCCGGCTTGCGGCAGTGAAAGGGAAGCGTCGATGAGCGACGAGGGCGAGAAGCGGGGCGGCGAGAAGCGCGGATTATGGTCGCGGCTCTTCGGCAGGGAAACGCCGCAGCAGCCGGCGCCGGAGGAGCGCGTCGACGAGCAGCACGTCGAAGAAGATCTGGTCGATCAAAAGCCTGTCGAAGAGCGGCCCGTCGAGGAAACGCCTGTCAACGAGAAGCTGGTCGAGGAAACGCCCGAGGCCGAGGCCGAGGCCGAGGCCGAGGACGTGCCGGAACGCCCGCAGGAGGCGGAGCAGGAATCTCTTCGAGAGCCCGAGCAAGAGACCGAGCAGGAACCGGAGCAAGAGACCGAGCACCCCCCGCAGCCGGCATCCGGCGCCGGCGAGCCGCCGCCGCCGGCACCGATCGCGGAGCCTCCCCCCGCCACGGAAGAAGCGCCGGAACCCGCTCCCGCGCCCACACCCGCGCCGGCTCCCACCCCCGCTCCCGCTAAACGCTCCTGGTGGAGGCGCCTGACAGAAGGGCTCGCGCGCACCTCCTCCTCGATCAGCGCCGGCATCACCGGCATCTTCACCAAGCGCAAGCTCGACGCGCAGACGCTGGAGGAGCTCGAAGACGTCCTCGTCCAGGCCGATCTCGGCGTCGCGGCGGCGATGCGCATCACCGAGAGCATCGGCGAGGGCCGGTTCGACAAGGAAATCGCGCCCGAGGAGGTCAAGCGCATCCTCGCCGACGAGGTGGAGAAAGCGCTCGCCCCGGTGGCGAAGCCGCTCGTCGTCGACAGCGCGCACAAACCCTTCGTCATCCTGATGGTGGGGGTGAACGGCGCGGGCAAGACGACGACCATCGGCAAGCTCGCCTCGAAATTCGCCGCCGAGGGCAAATCCGTGATGCTGGCCGCAGGCGATACCTTCCGCGCCGCCGCGATCGAGCAGCTCAAGGTCTGGGGCGAGCGCACCGGCGCCCCGGTCCTCACCCGCGAGCAGGGCGCCGATGCGGCGGGCCTCGCCTATGACGCGCTCACCCAGGCGAAGGCCGAGGGCCACGACGTGCTCCTCGTCGATACGGCGGGGCGGCTGCAAAATAAAACCGCGCTGATGGCCGAGCTCGAGAAGATCATCCGCGTCATGCGCAAGATCGACGAGAGCGCCCCGCATGCGGTGCTCCTCGTGCTCGATGCGACGGTGGGGCAGAATGCGCTCTCCCAGGTCGAGATCTTCGGCAAGGCCGCCGGCGTGACCGGGCTCGTCATGACCAAGCTCGACGGCACCGCGCGCGGCGGCATCCTCGTGGCGCTCGCCGACAAATTCGCCCTGCCGGTGCATTTCATCGGCGTCGGCGAGGGTGTGGAGGATCTCGAACCCTTTGCCGCGCGCGATTTCGCGCAGGCGATCGCGGGCATTGCGGAGGAACGCGGCTGAAGCATGCGCGCCGCCCCCGCGCCCGCCTTGATAGCCCCGCCCGATTTGCCCATATTCATACCTAGAGAGCGCGCATGCGGCCCGTCCGCCGCAGCCGCCGATATCTTTCGTGGTCGGGTCCCCGCGCGGGCCGGCCCGCCAGCCGAGGTGAACCATGTTCATTCAGACGGAAGCCACGCCGAACCCGGCGACCCTGAAATTCCTTCCCGGCAGCGTGGTGATGCCCTCCGGCACCTTCGATGCGCGCAATGCCGAGGAGGGCGCCCGCTCGCCGCTCGCGCAGCGCCTCTTCGCCATTCCGGGCGTCGCCGGCGTGTTCTTCGGCTATGATTTCATCACCGTGACCAAGAGTGACGGCGAGTGGCAGCATCTCAAGCCCTCGATCCTCGGCGCGATCATGGAGCATTTCATGGCCGGCCAGCCCGTGCTCGAAGAGGCCTTCGCCGGCGGCAATGCCGATAACGGCGAGGAATTCTTCGAGGAGGCCGATGCCGACACCGTCGCCACCATCAAGGAATTGCTGGAGACGCGCGTGCGCCCCGCCGTGGCGGGCGATGGCGGCGACATCACCTTCCGCGGCTATCGCGACGGCACGGTCTATCTCGCCATGAAGGGCGCCTGCGCCGGCTGCCCCTCCTCGACGGCGACGCTCAAGCACGGCATCCAGAACCTCCTGCGCCATTTCGTGCCGGATGTCCGCGAGGTCGAGCAGATCTGAAATCAGCGCGCATGCCTGACCCCCGCCGGTCCGCCGGCGGCTTCGTCTCACGCACCATAGCAACCCTGAACTGAATCCTCGCCGCGCCACCCGCGCGCGTTTCGCCGTCTCAGCGACGGTGCCGCAGCCATCACCGAAAGGATCCCCCATGACCCAATCCGCCCCGCGCCAGGCACCCGTCTCCCCCCTTGCGACCCGTGGCGAGCCGCTGCCGGATCAGACCCTCGACCAGATGTTCCGCGATGCGCGCACGTATTACGCCTGGCAGGACAAGCCCGTCTCCGAGGCGACCCTGCGCGCGCTCTTCGATCTGATGAAGATGGGCCCGACCAGCGCGAATTCCTCGCCCGCGCGGCTGATCTTCGTCACCACCCCCGAGGGCAAGGAGAAGCTGAAGCCGCATCTGATGTCGGGCAATGTCGAGAAGACCATGACCGCCCCCGCCACCGCGATCATCGGCTACGATCTCGCATTCTACGAGCGCTACGATTTCCTGCACCCGCACGATCCGGCGGGGCCGCGCTCCTGGGTCGAGGGCAAGCCCGCTGCGATCGAGAAGACCGCCTTCCAGAACGGCACCCTCCAGGGCGCCTATCTGATGATGGCGGCGCGCGCGCTCGGCCTCGATTGCGGCCCGATGGCCGGTTTCGACAATGCGGGCGTGGAAAAAGCCTTCTTCCCGGATGGAAAAATCAAGGCGAACTTTCTATGCAATCTCGGTTATGGTGATCCCGACAGCCTGTTTCCGAGGCTGCCGCGATTCGCGTTCGACGATGTCTGCGCGA
>JBJHBI010000092.1:0-9769 GCA_050485405.1 Salinarimonadaceae bacterium | reverse complement strand
GCGCCGGTGCGAACGAGGCACGCGGGCGTGATGCACTCTCGAACATCCGGTTGATACCGCCGATCGCCTCGAAGGAACGCCGCGACATGCCGCCGTTGCGCGCGCGTTCGGTGGCTTCGGCGACCGGAACCTGGGCGACGGGCGGGCTGTCGCCGCCGTCGAGGCCCGGTATGGGGACGATGTCCACGTCCTGATGCGCGAAACTCATGATCTCGCGCCAGGCCATCGCGGGCAGCGAGCCGCCGGTCATGCGCCGCGTGGGCTGGTAATTGTCGTTGCCGAACCACACGGCGGAGACGAAATTCCCCGTATAGCCGCCGTACCAGGCATCGCGATAGGCGTTGGTCGTGCCCGTCTTGCCGGCGGAGACGATCCCGTCGAGCGCGGCGCGGCGCCCGGTACCCGATGTCGGCACCGTGGCGAGCATGCGGTTCATGTCGGCGACGACGCTGGTGGCGAGCACGCGCTCGGGCATGTGATCGCGCCGACGCGAATAGAGCGGCTCGCCGAACGCGTTCCAGACCTCCAGCGCGACGTAGGGCTCGACCCGGTCACCGCCATTCGCGAAGACGGCGTAACCCGCAGTCATGTCCATCACCGTCATCTCGGAAGCGCCGATGGGCAGCGAGGTCGTGTCCTGCATGGGCGTGCGCACACCCATGCGCTGGGTCGTCTCGATGATCTTCGCCCTGCCCTCGCGGGCATTGCCGTTGCCGAGTTCCAGCGAGAAGCGCACGGGAATGGTGTTGATCGAGCGCGCGAGCGCGACCGTCATCGTCATCGCGCCGGCGAAGGAGCGGTTGTAATTGTTCGGGCACCAGTTGCCGATGCAGATCGGCGCGTCGCGCACGATGCTTTCGGGCCGATACGGCAGATGCGACAGGGCTGTGGCGTAGACGAAGGGCTTGAAGGCCGAGCCCGGCTGGCGCAGCGCCGATGTCGCGCGGTTGAACTGGCTCGCGCCGTAATCGCGGCCACCGACGATCGCGCGCACCGCGCCGTCGGGATCCATCACGACCGCCGCCGCGTCACGCACGTCGAACGCCTCGCCCTGCTGGCGCAGGATGCTCTCGACCGCCTGATCCGCATGGGACTGGAGCTCGCGGTCGAGGGGCGTCTTCACGAAGAGCACGCGCTCATTGCCGAAATGGCCCTCGCGCGCCATCGCCCGCACCTGCTCGAAGGCCCAGTCCAGATAATAATCCGGCGTCGTCTCGCGACCCCGGTCGATGGCCGTGGCCGGATTGCGCCGCGCGACCTGGACCTGGCCCTCGCTCATGAAACCGGCATTGACCAGATTGGTCAGGACCTCGTTCGCCCGCGCACGCGCCGCCGGCAGGTTCACATGCGGCGAGAACCGCGAGGGCGCCTTGAACAGGCCCGCGAGCATCGCGGATTCGGCGAGCGTCAGATCCTTGACCGACTTGCCGAAATAGAAATCCGCCGCTGCGGCGACGCCGAAATTCCCGCCACCCATATAGGCGCGGTCGAGATAGAGCTTGAGGATCTCCTCCTTGTCGAGCTGCACCTCGAGCCACAGCGCGAGGAAGGCTTCGCGGACCTTCCGGTCCATCGAGCGCTCATTGCTCAGGAAGAGGTTCTTGGCGAGCTGCTGGGTGATCGTCGAGCCGCCCTGCACCACCGCATCGGCGCGCGTATTGACGACGAGCGCGCGGACCGTGCCGATCGGATCGATCCCCCAATGCGAGAAGAAGCGGCGATCCTCGGTCGCGAGTGCTGCCTTGATCAGTTCGTCGGGGAAATCCTCGAGCCGCACCGAATCGTCGTGTCGGATGCCGCGCCGCCCGACTTCCTGGCCCTGACGGTCGAGGAAGGTGACGGCGAAATCCTGCGTGCGGCGCCAGTCGACATGGGTCTCGTAGAAGGCGGGAATGGCGAGCATCACCAGGAGCACGCCGACGACGACACCGATATTCGTCGCCTCGCCGGTGAGATCGATCAAGGCGCGCCGGATGCCACGGAAACGGAAGATCCGCATGACGCGGTTGTAGCCGCGCCAGAAACGCTTGAAATCGCCCTGCCCTTCGAACACGGAAGCGCTCAGCCAGGCGTCGAAATCCGCCGCCCGGCGCTTCATGCGGGTCCAGAGACTTGTTTCCGGGGCCAGACGCAACGAACCCATCCTTGACGCATGCGCAGGCTCACCGCCTCACGCAATCACCGCATCGGGAATATTAAAGGAATATTAACGCGCGGCTAGCCTGCCGACGCGATAATCAGCGCAATTCACGCAATTTTTCGAAAAGAGTATACAAAGTCATACGGAAAACATGGTTAATAAATACAAATGAATAACCCCGAATAATAATTGGCGCAGCCGCCTCGTCGGGAACCGGGGCCTCCAACGCAATATGCGCGCCGATGCCGGCATTGCGCGGCTCGCATCCATCGCCTATCCATGCCGCACGGATACCGGGATCAGAACACCATGGCACAACGCCCCTTCTGGCAGGAAAAGAGCCTCGCCGAAATGAGCGCCGAGGAATGGGAGAGCCTGTGCGACGGCTGCGGGCGCTGCTGCCTCGTCAAGCTCGAGGACGAGGATACGGAGCGCGTGGTCTATACCGATCTCGCCTGCCACATGTTCGACGAGGGCACCTGCCGTTGCCGCGCCTATGAAGAGCGTCAGCGCGAGGTGCCCGACTGCCTGCAGCTCACGCCGGAATCCGTCCAGCGGATCGACTGGCTACCGCCGTCCTGTGCCTATCGCAGGCTGTCCGAGGGGCGCGACCTGCCCGACTGGCACCCGCTGATCACCGGCGATCCGGACAGCGTCCACCGCTCCGGCGCGAGCGTGCGCGACCGCGTCGAGGCGCTCCAGGGCGGTTTCTCGCTGGTGCTGATGGCGGAAAACGACATGGACGGGCTGATGGCCCGCATCGCCGACTGGCCGGAGGAGGACGTTCCCGATCTCGCCGGCGCGTCGCGCGCACAGCCGAAAGATGGCGATCAGAGCTGACCGTTTTCGAGATCGGCCTCGATTACCGTCTCGATCCACAACTTGCGCACGAGCACCATCACCGTCACGGCGAGCGGTACGGCGAGCAGGATGCCCATAAAGCCGAACAGCACGCCGAAGATGATGATCGCAAACAGCGCGATCGCCGGCGGCATCGCCACGGCACGCTTCTGGATCAGCGGGACGAGCACGTTACCCTCCGTCTGCTGCACGATGATCGCGACCGCGAGCGCATAGAGCATCATCTCCATCGAGATGTTGAAGCCGAAGATCAGCGCGGGAATCGCTCCGAGTATGGGGCCGATGAAGGGGATGAAATTGGTGATCCCGGCAATCAGCCCGAGTGCGGCGGGCGTGGGCAGGCCGATGATCCAGTAACCGATCCCCGACAACAGGCCGACGAAAAGCATGCTGACCATCTGGCCGAGGAACCACATTTTCAGCGAAAGCCCGGTCTCCAGCATCGCGGAATTGACCTGCTGTCGCTGGTCGCGGGGGAACAAGCTGGCGATGACGCGGCGATACAGACGCGGATCATAGGCGAGGTAGATCGCCGCGACGACGACGATCAGCAGATCGATGAAACCACCGACGATCGAATAACCGAAACCGGCCGCCTGACCGAAGAAATGCGCGCCGAAGCCGTTGTCGAGTTGTCGTTCGATCTCGCGCATCGGATCTTCGATGCCGAATTGCGCACCGAGATTCTCGATCTGGTCTGGCAGCCGTGAGATCACATCCGCGAGCTGGGTCTTCACCTGGGCGCCGAAGAAATAGCCGAAACTGCCGAGCGACGTCCCCACGATGACGAGCGCGAGATAGAACGAAATCGCGCTCGGCACGTGCAGATAGCCCTCGAGCGCGTTGACGGCGGCGCGCAGGATCACCGCGATGAGGATCGCGGCGAAGATCAGGAGCAGCGTGCCCGCCAGCATCCAGAAGAAATAGGCGAGCCCGATCAGGCCGAAGAGTATGAGCACGCGCCGGAAGTAACGCCTCTCCTCCCGGTTGGCATCGCCGGTCTGCGGCGCTTGCTGGTCCATTGAGCTCTCCGTGCCCTCTTCCCGCGACAAACCGCGCACTGAAACGCTCAGCGCGCGTTCCCCGCGATGGCAACGGCGATCAGGCTTGACGGTTCCCCGGCTACGCAAACCATTGCCGGGCGCGATGCGCGCTACACGGCCAGCGAATGCCGCCCCGGGCTCGGGCGCCACCAGGCATCAAGGCGCGCGGCCACGTTGCGCACGAAGAACCGCGCCTGCGGCGTCACGGCGACGCGATAGCCCTCGATCCGGCAGAGCCCGTCTTCCACGAGCGGCTCCAGCGCGACGAGCGCATCGGCGAAGATCCCCGGTTCCGCCCCGTGCCGGCGCGCGATCGCCTCCAGATCGACCTCCAGCGCCGCCATCAATTGCATGATCACCGCGCGGCGCAGACGATCATCGGCACTGACCGCGACACCGCGCACGACCGGCAGATGCCCGGCATCGATCGCTTGAGCCCATTTGCCGAGATGCGGCTCGTTCTGGACGTAGCCCTGCGGCAGCGCGCCGATCGAGGACGCGCCGATGCCGATCAGCGTATCGGCCTCGTCGGTGGTGTAGCCCTGGAAGTTCCGCCGCAGCGTCCCCGCCCGCGCCGCGCGGGCCATGGCGTCGTCGGGATGGGCGTAATGGTCGAAGCCGATCGGCTCCCAGCCCGCCCGAGCGAAGGCTGCTTGCGCCGCGCGCGCCTGTTCGAGCCGCTCTCCGGCGCCGGGAAGGAGATCGGCATCGATCGCGTTCTGGTGCTTCTTGAACCACGGCACGTGCGCGTAACCGAAGACCGCCGCCCGGTCGATCCCCAGATCGAGCATGGTGGTAATGGAATTGCGCACATGAGCGACGCTCTGCATGGGCAGGCCGTAGATGAAATCGGCATTCACCCGGGTGATGCCCACATTGCGCAGAAGATCCATGGTGCGCTCCACGTCTTCCAGCGGCTGCACCCGGTTGACGAGCTTCTGCACCTGCGGATCCATGTCCTGGATACCGAGGCTGACGCGGTTCACGCCGGCGCGCGCGAGCGCCTCCGCCATGGCCGGTTCGAGCGTGCGCGGGTCGATCTCGACCGCGATCTCGGCATCGGGAGCGAAGGGAAAGAGATCGCGGATGCGACCGATCAATGCGGCGAAATCCTCGGGCGCGAGGATGGTCGGCGTGCCACCGCCGAAATGCAGATGGGCGACGGGTCCGGCCGAGGGCGCGGCTCGCGCGAGCATCTCCGCCTCGCGCATCAGGCGCCGCGCATAGCGCGCGATCCGGGCATCGTCGTTGAGCACGCTGGTATGGCAGCCGCAATACCAGCACAGGGCCCGGCAATAGGGCACGTGCACATAGAAGGAGAGCGGCGCCGCCGGATCGAGGGCGGCGAGCCAGTCGCGATACACGCCCTCGTCGATGCCGGCATCGAACTGGGCGGCGGTGGGATAGCTGGTATAGCGCGGAACGGGCTCCAGCGCATAAGCCAGGGGGATGGAGGTCGGGGGAAGCGTGTTCATGCCCGCGAGAATCACGCGGACGGGTGTGCTCCGCCTTGATCCTGCTCAAACAGCACACCGTTTTCACCGGAATTCGGCGCCTCGCCGATCTGGGGCAGGCGGAACCCGATTTCGGCGCAACCCCAATGCCGCCCGCCGATGAAGATCGGCGCGGATATGACGCGCACGAGCCCGCTCTCCTCGCGCAGATTATGCGCGACCGAGGGGCGCAGATTGCGCGCATGCCGGCGCGATTCCCGGTCGTGGCGCATCTGGCCGGCGCGCCAGGACGCCATCCCGCCATCCGCTCGTCCGGAACCGGCGCCGGCGGCGACATACCCCGAGCGATCCATCGCCGCGGCATGGGCGATTTCGGAGCTGCGCTGCACGAGACCGGCAATGAAGGCTGCGAGATGCGACTGGAACAGATCGGCGCAGGGGTGGCCGTAGATCGCGGAATCGCTCTCGCGCGGCGGCACGAGCTGGGGTGCGATCAGATCGGCATGGGTGCAGCTCCCCTCGGCGACGAGGCGCTCCAGAACGGTGCGGACCTCCCGGGCGAAAGCCTGCACGCGCGAAACGAGGCCGTCATCATGGTGCTGCACCGCGTTCAGCATCCGCCGCAGCGGCAGGCGCGCCGGCGCATTGACCGTGTGGCCGAGATCGAAGGCGATATGAACGCCGTAATGGCTGATCCCCGCGACCGTCCCCATCAAGGGCGGGGTGTCGGGCAGGGTCAGGCGGATCGGCTGGCCGCGCCGGAAACCATCGGTCGCATCGAGCGCGACGAGGGCGCCCGACATCGAGATGTCGATCGTCCGCGCCCCATATTGCCGCGTGGCCGTGGCGAGGCTGCAATGGGAGAAGAAGGCGAGACGCGGCGCGGCGCGCCGGTCACCCAGCGGGGTTTCCCGGATCATCACCATGAACTGTTCGACGAGCGTTTCGACCAGCTCGCGGCAGGCCCGGGCCTCCTCCGCGATCCGCCTCGCCATCCCGCTCGCCTGCGCGGCGGCGGTACCGATGCGCGTGAGACGATGCCGGATCAGCGGCTCGATCTCGGCAGGAGGCAGCGAATCCGAGGCGAATTCCGCGATCGCCGCATCGAGGGCACGACGCGTTATTCGCAGTTCCGCCGCGAGAGACGCCGCATGCGCACCGTGCTCCTCGATGATGCCGGCCAGACGCTCGATTTCGGGCCAACCGGTGCGCAGGGCACGCTCCAGTTCGTCGACTTCGCGTGCGAATTCGAAGAAACCCCGCGTCGCCGAAGCCGCGCGAACGGCGCAGAGCCCGCTTTCCAGCGCGGTCTCGCCCATTGCCCCGACGATGTCCTGCAACGGGGAGAACAAGCCGAGCCAGACCGCCCTGTTGAAGAACGGGTCCGGGGCTTCGCCTTCGGTATCCGCCTCGCCTTGCGGCTCTTCGCTCTCTTGCGGATTGCCTGCGATCAGCGAGAGCGCCCGGCTCGCGGCGCGCACCTGCGCGAGTGCGATGCTGCGCCCGTCACGCTCCGCCCGTGAGGCGATATCGCCGAGGGCGGCTGCTTCCGCACCGACGCTCTCGGCCAGACGGTCGATTGCCGCGACCGCTTCCGGAGCCGGGGTGATATCGTCGTCGATATCCGCAGCCACGGCACGGTAACCGCCGTGACCGTCGCGCCAATGCACGCCGCCGCCATGGTCGATGGCGCCGTAAGCTGCGATCGTATCTTCGAGAATGGCGTCGCGCGCGGCTGGTCCTCCGCCGGTACGGCTCCGCCCGACCCAGTCGAGGGTCATGAATTCGCGCCTGAAGCGCGCGAGGCGTTGACGGACCGAAATATCCAACGCAGTACCCACCGTCGAAATGTGACACAACCTTATAAGAAGATCCTTTTCTTTTGATGAATCGCGCAAACCACAAGCGGTTTCGGCCATTGATCCCGTCGTTGACGGATCACCCGTGACGCGCGACCCTGACCGCTGCAATCACGGGGAGTCGTGGATATGGATGCGGTCGCGTCGTCACAGCGCAAATTCGGTATCGGCCAGGCGCCGAAACGCGTGGAAGATCAACGCTTTCTCACCGGAGCGGGGCGCTATACCGGCGACATGATCCCCGACGGCGCGCTCGTCGCGCATGTCCTGCGCGCAAGTCACGCCCATGCGCGCTTCACGCTGTCGGGGCTCGACGAGGCCCGCGCCATGCCCGGTGTCGCCGCGATCCTGACCCATGAGGACGTCGCCGATCTCGGCGATCTGCCCTGCCCCGGCGCCGTCAAGAACAGCGACGGCTCGAAAATGCCGCTGCCGCCCTACCCCGTTCTCGCCCGCGACGTCGCCCGCCATGTCGGCGATGCGCTGGCCTTCATCGTCGCCGAGAATGCGGATCAGGCGCGCGATGCGGCGGAAGCGATCATCGTCGATTACGAGGGGCTGGACCCGGTCGTCGGCATTACGGGCGCCGAGGCGGAGGGCGCGGCATTGGTCTGGCCGGAGCTCGGCACCAATCTCGCCTTCGATTCGCATCACGGCGATGCGCAGAAGACCGATAAAGCCTTCGCGAAGGCGCATCGCGTCGTGGCGCTCGACATCGTCAACAACCGGTTGATCGCGAATTTCCTCGAGCCGCGCGCCTGCATCGCGGAATATCATGCGGATGGCGAGAGCTGGACCATGACGGTCGGCAGCCAGGGCGTCCACGATATCCGCGACACCATTGCCGATCATATCCTGAAGGTGGATCGCGCGAAGCTGCGCGTGATCACGCCGGATGTGGGCGGCGGGTTCGGCACCAAGATCTTCGTCTATCGCGAATATCCGCTCTGCGCCGTCGCCGCCCGCGTCACCGGGCGTCCGGTGGCCTGGATCGGGGAGCGCGGCGAGCACTTCCTCGGCGATGCTCATGGCCGCGACAACCTCACCCGCGCGGAAGTCGCGCTCGACCGGCGTGGGCGTTTCCTCGCGCTGAAGATCGACATCCGCGCCGATCTCGGCGCTTATCTTTCGCAATTCGCGCCGTTCATCCCCTGGGGCGGGGCGCGAATGTCGCCGGGCTGCTACGACATTCCCGCAGTGCATGCGCGGGTGCGCGGCTACTACACCAATTCCCCACCCATCGACGCTTATCGCGGCGCCGGACGGCCGGAAGCGGCTTACGTGATCGAGCGGCTGGTGGAACATGTCGCGCGCGAGATCGGCAAGGGCCCGGATGCGGTGCGCGCGCTGAACTTCATCAAGCCCGAGGCGATGCCCCATACGACGCAGGTCGGGCGCACCTATGATTCCGGCGAGTTCGAAGCCGCCATGCGCCGCGCCATGGAGGTCGCCGATTGGGGCGGCTTCAAGGAGCGTGCGCGCGCGTCGAAGAAGGCGGGCAAGGCACGCGGCATCGGCATGGCTTCCTATATCGAGGCCTGCGCCGGAGGCAGTCCGGAACGCGCCGATATCAGCATGCAGGCGGATGGTAGCGTCGAGGTGAAGATCGGCACGCAGTCGAACGGTCAGGGCCACATGACGGCCTATGCCCAGCTCGTCTCGCAGCATCTCGACCTGCCGCTGGAGAAGATCACGGTCGTTCAGGGCGATACCGCGCTGATCGAGACCGGCGGCGGCACGGGCGGGTCACGCTCGGTTCCCGTCGGCGGCGCGGCGGTGGACGGCGCCTCGCGCGAGCTCGCGCAGAAGCTCCTCGAGCAGGGCGCGCGGATGCTGGAAGCCGCCGATGCCGATGTCGAGATCAGCGACGGTACGGTGCGCATCGCGGGCACCGACCGGGCGATCGGCTTCGCCGAGATCGCCGCACAGGCCACCGATGCCGGCGCGCCGCTCGCCACCTTCTTCAAATGGAAGCCGCCGGAGGCGACCTATCCCAACGGCACGCATGTCTGCGAGATCGAGATCGACCCGGATACGGGCGAAATCGAGATCGCGCGCTACACCATCGTCGACGATTTCGGGGTAACGATGAACCCCCTCCTCCTCGCCGGCCAGGTGCATGGCGGGCTGGCCCAGGGGATCGGGCAGGCCCTGCACGAGCGCGTCGTCTTCGACGAGAGCGGACAGCTCGTCACCGCATCGCTTATGGATTACCGCCTGCCGCGCGCCGCTGATCTGCCCAATTTCCATTTCGAGACGCGCAACGTGCCCTGCACCACCAATGCACTCGGCATGAAGGGCGCGGGCGAGGCCGGGACGATCGGGGGGACGCCTGCGGTGATGAACGCGGTCGTCGATGCCCTTTACCGGGCATACGGCATCACGCATCTCGATCTGCCGGCGACGCCGGAC
>JBJHBI010000091.1:0-10399 GCA_050485405.1 Salinarimonadaceae bacterium | reverse complement strand
GGGAGTCCGGGCGCGGCCTTCATGGGGGGTGAGCATATCCTGCAACGAACCACTTCAGGTGATCCTGAGCGGGTGATGCAGCGCCCTCCCCTCTCCCTCCGCGGAGAGGGGCCGGGGGTGAGGGGCGGCGCAGAAAAATTGTCGCTCTCTCAATGACATCCGCGCTTCATCACGGTCGCGCTTGATCCTGATGCGCCTCTCACCCCCAACCCCTCTCCACGGTGGGAGAGGGGAGTCCGGGTGCGGCCTTCATGGGGGGTGAGGGGCGGCGCGGAAAAATCGCCGCCGTGGACAGCATCCGCACCCTCAATCACCGCACCCCCCCACACGACGCGGGTGTCATCCCGGTGCGGCGAGCCGCCCCTGCCGGGTGTCGCTGTCGTAGAGGTCGCCGATATCCTCGCGGATGGTCCGGAGGCGGGTGTGGATGCCGTCGCTGAGGGTGCGCAGGGCGTGGCGGGTGTCGGGGTCAGGGAGATCGGCGAAGGTCATGTCGAGGGCGTTGAAATGGGCGCGCAGATGGCCCAGTTCGTCGATGATAGTGAGCAGCGTCTGCTGCGCCGTCGGCGGCAGGGTCATGTCGGCGGGGTGGATCGGGCGGTAGGCCTGATATTCCTCGACGAGCGCCTTCATCCGCGCCACCTCGCGGGGCGTGCGCCCGGCGAACATGCCGCGCAGCCAGTCGATATCCTCATGCGAAAGCGCACTCATGCCACCCCCCTTTCGCTCAGGAGGAGGAAAACGGGCGCGCACCCGCGCTGTACGGGCACGCCCGCGGGCTCCGAATTCGAGAATCGCGTGTGTATCCCCGCCGAACACGCCCCGGACGCTTCCGCCGCTTGGGCGGTTTTGGTATCGCTGATTGCAGCCATTGGAAAAGCTCCTTTTTTCCGGTGGTCAGAGCCGGGTGGAGGTTGCCCCCTCCATCCGGTTCGCAATTTTATATAGCATTTCGGGAACGAATCTGCAACATGGGTTGTGGTGATTCTTCGCGGCGGTGAGCATAACCACCATCCGCTCGCGTCACATGAAACTGCGACCCAGCGCATGCCACTCTAAGAGGACCTATCAAGAACTAACTTTCTTGCATTAGTTCTTGGTAGTTCCTGATAGAACCGGCTCGCTTCCAGAGGCCCTGATGGATCCTGTCGAAAACCCGTTTTCCCCCGGTGCGGGCTCGCGTCCCCCGGAACTCGCAGGCCGAGAAGACATCATCCGAGATGCAGACGTCGCACTGAAACGCGTCTTCAAGGGCAGAAGCGCCCAGAGCCAGATATTCCTGGGCTTGAGGGGCACCGGGAAAACAGTTCTTTTGAATGAAGTCATGGATATGGCCGAACAAGCCGGCTACATTTCGTCGTTCATCGAGGCTCCCGAAAACAAGCCAATTACGGAGATGCTATATCCCGCCATGCGGCAAGTTCTCCGTCGCCTCTCTGCCATCGAATCAGCAAAACACAAAACCTACAATAAGAAACCTATAAAAACTACCGTTTCAAAAATAAAACGATCCGCCAATTGAAACATTAAAATAACTCATCTCCACATTTAAAACAACAAGACATACTATTTATACTCGAAACAACGCTCTCTCCGCAGTCAGAACATTTGAATGAATCTGAGATTTCAACGTCACTGTCGCACATTAAACACAATGCTTTGCTATTTGATAATCTCACTACAGTAGCAGCTGGCTCCGTGCCAATCTTGCTGGCGATATTCGAAATGCAATTCGGACAGAAGCCAGAAATCTTCTTCTTACTATACCCAAAACAGGATTTTATAAATTTTGTACCCATAAGCTCAAATACAACGGGTATCTCTTCCATCACGAGTGTTTCAACTGACGAGTATCGACCATCATGAAAATAACGTCGAGTACTATTGCCATCATATTTTGTTCTCCGGAAAAGCCATTTGCCATCTGGCCAAAGTTCAACGTAATGATCAAACAACAATTCCGCAACTTCGCGTGGAGATAAATCAGAATGACCAGAGCCAAGATGTACAAATTTATTCCTAATTTTCCTTATCTTGTTATATTTTTCTCTATAATCTTCATCAAGATGAAACTGTGTAAATATTCGAACAGCAGAAGGAAGATCCACAGCATCGATCGTCCTAAGTTCAGAAAAATCCAAACTTGTTTTTGAATTTGGCAAGTTTATTTGAGAGTTAATTAGCAACAAATAAGGACTAACATCACAAATTATTGCTTTTAACCGTAATTCTGATGCATTCTGAATTGTTGATACGATCGACATCAATTCATTCTGCGCATTCTTAACGTATTCGATCCACTCTTCTTGATATATGTGATCTCCATCTACCGGTATATCGCCAATTTCAAAAGTTCCGGCAAAATCCTCGAATATCATCGCAATTCGGCTCCACGCATCGAAAAAGAGTCGGAGAGCCAATTCATCTAAATCTGTAGCCTTTGGAACATTATAGAGTGCCATCACAGTCAACTTATTGTGTTTACATTTCCATTTAGCGATTAAAATTAACTCATTCGAATAAGAGCTACAAGTGGTGTGGCGCCTCCAAAGAATGCCCTCGACGCTTTCTCCCCCCTCACCCCACATCCCCCGCATCCGCGCGCCGCGTCTGCACGCCGTAATACGCCCAAAGGACCTTCGCCGCGACGCCGCGCCAGGGGCGCCATTGGTCGGCGAGGGTGAGGAGGTCGGCGGGTTTGGGGCGGGTTTCCAGGGTGTAGGCGAGGCGGGCGGCTTCCTGGAGGGCGAGGTCGCCGGTGGGGAAGGCGTCCGGGTGGCCGAGGCAGAAGAGCAGGTAGATATCCGCCGTCCAGGGGCCGATCCCCTTCACCGTGACCATCGCCGCATGGGCCTCGTCCGCGCTCCAGCCGGCGAGATCGTCGAGCGGCAGCGCGCCCTCGGTGACGGCCTGTGCGGCGGCGCGCAGGGTGCGGATCTTGGGGGCGGAAAGGCCGCAGGCGCGCAGATCGTCATCATCGGCGCTGCGGATCATCGGCGCGTCGAGACCGGGGAAGCGCTCGGCGACGCGGCCCCAGATCGCCTTCGCGCTCGCGGTCGAGACCTGTTGCGAGACGATGATGGCGGCAAGCCCCGCGAAACCCGGCTCGCGCTTGCGCAAGGGCGGCCCCGCGCCATGCGCCGCGACCTCCCCGATGATTCGCCCCATTACCGCATCCTGCGCGCGCAGGGCATCGAGCCCGGCCTGCATCGCCGCTTCGCTGTCGAGTATCATCTGCCCCCGCTCTGGCTTATGGTATTTGCAAACGCCCGAACGATCGAAGGTCCGCGCGCTTGACGCAACCCCTTTTCCGATTCGCCCCAAGCCCGAACGGGCTTCTGCATCTCGGCCATGCCTGTTCCGCCCTCCTCAATGCCGATTTCGCCCGGCGTTTCGGCGGGCGGCTGATCCTGCGCATCGAGGATATCGACATCACCCGCTGCCGCCGCGAATACGACGCGGCGATCATCCGCGATCTCGCTTGGCTCGGACTTCGCTTCGAGGAACCGATACGCCGGCAGGCGCGGCATTTCGACGATTACCGGCTGCTCTTGCGCCGCCTGCACGAGGCCGGGCTCGTCTATCCGTGCTTTGCCACCCGCAAGGAGATCGCGCAGGCCGTCGCAGGCCGCGAAGCCGAGACCGGCACCCCCGCCCCGCGTGATCCCGATGGCGCACCGCTCTATCCGCGCCTTTGCGCCGGACTCGATCCCGCCGAGGCGCAGGCGCGGATCGAGGCTGGTGAGCCGTTCGCCCTGCGCATCGATATGGCCAAGGCACTGGCCGAGGCCGCGCGGATCGCACCGGACGGGCTCGCATACAGACGCTTCGACCGCGATGGCGCGATCACGCGCGTACCCGCCGATCCGGCGCGCTGGGGCGATGCGGTGATCATGCGCAAGGAGATCCCGACGAGCTATCACCTCGCGGTGGTGCATGACGACGCGGCCCAGGGAATCACCCATGTGGTGCGCGGGCGCGATCTCGAGGCGGCGACGGATCTGCACGTGCTGCTGCAATGCCTGCTCGGCCTGCCCTCCCCGCTCTATCACCACCATGACCTGATCCGCGACGAAACCGGCGAGAAACTCGCCAAGAGCCGCGTCTCGACGCCGCTCGCGCAATTGCGCGATGAAGGCGCCGACCCGGCGGCCCTGCGCGCGATGCTGGGATTTGTGGCTTGATCGCCGCCCTGCGCGCGGTACATGCAATTAGGCCCCGCCATCCCAGAGTTCGCCCGCCTTGAACGCCCCGCTACCCCCGACCCGCTCCGAGAATGCCCGCGATGCGCGGGCCGCCCCGCTCTTCATCGGCTCGGAAATCTATCGCGGGTCGAGCTATGGTTCGCACCATCCGTTGCGCATCCCGCGCGTCTCGACGGTGATGGATCTCGGGCGCGCGCTCGGCTGGATCGGGCCGCAGAATTACATCACGAGCCCGCGCGCCAAGCCGGCGGCGCTGACTCTGTGGCATACGCCCGATTACATCGCCGCGCTCCAGCGGGCGGAGGCGCAGGGCGAGGTCGATGAAGCAACGCGCGAGCGGCATAATCTGGGGGTGACGGCGAATCCGGTCTTTCCAGAAGTGTTTCGCCGCCCCGCGACTTCCGCCGGCGGGACGATGCTCGCGGCCGATCTCGTCCATGCGGGCGGGGTGGTGCACGTCCCCGCTGGCGGCACGCATCACGCCTTTCCCGATTACGCCAACGGTTTCTGCTATTTCAACGATCCGGTGCTCTGTCTGCTGCGCCTGCGCCAGCTCGGTTTCGAGCGCGTGGCCTATGTCGATATCGACGCGCATCATTGCGACGGCGTCGCCCATGCTTTCGAGGGTGACCGGGACGCGCTGCTGATTTCCGTCCACGAGGAACGCCGCTGGCCCTTTACCGGCGCGCTCGACGAGGATGGCGGGGGCGCGCATTTCAACCTGCCCGTGCCGCGCGGTTTCAATGACAGCGAGATGCGCGCCGTTCTGCACGAACTGATCCTGCCGCGCCTCGCCGCCTTCGCGCCGCAGGCGATCGTGATGCAATGCGGCTCGGATGCGATCGAGGAGGATCCGCTCTCGCGGCTCGCGCTCACCAACAACGCCCATCGCGAGGCGGTGATCGCGGTGCGGGAGATGGCGCCGCGCATGGTGGTGACGGGCGGCGGGGGGTATAATCCGTGGTCCGTGGCGCGTTGCTGGACCGGGATCTGGGGCGCACTGAACGGGCTCACCGCGCCGCCCCGCCTTCCCGAGGAGGCCGAAGCGGTTCTGCGCGCGCTCATCTGGCGCGGCGCGCCGCGTGTGGGGCGCAATCCGCCGGAGCACTGGTTCACGACGCTGCACGATGATCCGCGCGAGGGCGAGGTGCGCGAGGATATCCGCACGCGGCTCGCGGTGCTGGCGCGGCGCGCCCTGCCCTGAACAGAATTAACCGCCGGCGAAATCCGCGCGGGCATAGCCCTGGATGTAGAGCAAAGCGGTCAGATCGGCATGGTCGATCCGCGCGCCGGCCACTTCCGCGACGGAGGGCTTGGCGTGATAGGCGACGCCGAGCCCAGCTTCGCCGAGCATGGCGAGATCGTTCGCCCCGTCGCCCACGGCCAGGGTCTCCTCGACGAGGAGCCCGTGGCGCTCGCGCAATTCGATCAGCGCGGCGTATTTCGCCTCGCGCCCCACGATCGGCTCCTCGACTGTGCCAGCGAGTTTCTCATCGGCGATGACGAGGCGGTTGGCGCGGTGCTCGTCGAAGCCGAGCTTGCCGGCGATTGCGCTGGTGAAGACGGTGAACCCGCCTGAGACGAGAGCGCACCAGGCGCCGTTCGCGCGCATCGTCGCGATCAGTTCGCGCCCGCCCGGCGTCAGGTCGAGGCGCTTTTCGATGATCTCGTCGATCGTGCCGAGCGGCAGGCCCTTGAGCAACGCGACGCGCTCGCGCAGGGCCGGCTCGAAGGGCAATTCGCCGCGCATGGCGCGCTCGGTGATCGCGGCGACCTCGGGCTTGAGCCCGACGTAATCGGCGAGTTCGTCGATGCATTCCTGCGCGATCATGGTCGAATCCATATCGGCGAGAAGCAGCTTCTTGCGCCGATGCGCCACCGGCTGCACCACCACGTCGACCGGCGCATCCCCGAGCCGCGCGATCAGCGCGTTGCGGTAGTCGTGGATGAGGATGTCCTCGCCGAGCGGCGCGACATTGGGATCGTCGAGATCACCGGGATCGAAGGCGAGATCGGCGGAGATGCCCTCGGCAAGCACCCGGATCTGCGGTTCGGGCAGGACCGCGGCCGCCGCTTCGATCAACGCATCGTCGAGAAGCGGCGTGGCGGGATTGCAGATCAGCGTGGCGACGAAGGACATGCGCGAAGGGCTCCGGGGATGGCGGCGGCGGCGTCGGTAACGGAGGGTGTTTCGCAATTGCCGAGGGGATTTTCAATAGCTTTGCCGATCTTCGCCGGGATACGCGAAAGACGGCGAGGGTGTCGCAGCCGCTTGCACGAGGCGGCGCGAGTGGTTAAGTCTGCATCATCGAACAAGGGAGCAGGCCGTGAGCCGCACGAAAAGCATCAATCTTCGTTCCACGGTCACCGTGGTGAGCGCTCTCGTCTTCGTCGCCACGCAGGTTCTGGGCGTGTCGATCGCCGCAGGCTGGGCGATTGCCGGCCTGTTCGAGCTCGGCAATACCATCGGCTACGCGCTGATGGGCCTGTTCTCGGGGCTCGGCCTCTACATGCTCTGGGGCTTCTGGAAGCAGGCCACCACGGCGGAACCGCTCGACAAGCCCGACTGAGCCCTCACTCCGCCGGTTGCGGGCGCGCCGCCGGGCGCTCCGGCGCGATGCGCAAAAAGCGCGGGCGCACGAAGAGGAAGTTGAGCGGCGTGTTGCGCACGATGCGCTCGAGAACGAGCGGCGCGACGACGGCGACGATCAGCACGATCAGCGAGATCACCCCGACATCGTCGATGATGCCCAGCCGCAACAGGATCTCGCGCGTCACCGCCATGGGCAGGAAGAAAGCCAGATAGACCGCGATGGCGTGGCGGCCGGCATAATCGAGCGGGCGCCCGACGAGGGTTCCGGCGAGCATCGCACACATCAGGATCATCGCCACCGCACCGAGGCTGCCCGCGATCAGACTCACGACCGGCAGCGAGGCGAGCGTGCCCTCCGGCGTGAGGCCCGAGGGGGTCAGCGCGAGGAAGCCGTTCACCACCGCCCAGAGCGCGAGCCCGGCGAGAGCGACGGGTTTGTTGGCGAGCGCCCATTCGGCGAGGCGGAATATCTGCGGCGCGAGCAGGTAGCCGGCGAGGAAATAGACGTAGCGCGCGGCGAATTCGTCGACGAGGATGGCACCCGTATGGATCGGGGCGATCTCGAGCAGAGCAGCACCGCCGAGCAGCGCCCAGACCGGCACACCGCGCAGGAGCTTCGTGACCACCGAGAAGATCGCCAGCATATAGACGAACCACAGCGTCGAGAACGGCTGCACCATCGACCAGGCGAGATGCTCGATCAGGCCGGAAACCGAGCCGTCCGCCACGTCGCCGAAGCGCACGATCGACTGGATGACGAGCCAGAGAACGTAGAAATAGAGGAAATGCAGGACCCGCTTGTCGGCATAATTGCGCCAGTCGCGATCGATCACGCGGGCGAGGAAGAGGCCCGAGATCAGGAAAAAGTCCGGCATGCGGAAGGGCGCGGCGAAAGCGACGACGGGGTGCATGAAGCCCTCCGCGCCCATCCGGTCGCCGATCCCGAGCACGACATGCATCATCACCACGAGAATGATGCACATGCCCTTGGCCGTATCGACCCAGGCGACCCGCCCGGCATCGCCGGGGGCATAGAGCGGGGAAACGGGCCTCTCGGCATCCATACGCGTCGTCATCGGCATCACTCGCGGGTATTCATGCGGATGCGCGCCCATGCGGTACGCGCCCGGTGCGATGACGACGCTAGCGGTGAAAAGTAAAGAAAAGCGTTGCCGGAATGGCGAGTCGCGCCCGCTCGCGCGAGTGTGATCGCGAGGCGGGTGCGGGTCCGGGCGCGGGCGGGTTCAGCCGTCTCAGTCGAGCGTCTCGTCGGGATAGACGCCCCAGAGCTCTTCCTGGCGCACGAAGCCGATGATCTCCCGGCGCGGCCCGGCACTGACGGCGAGGCGGCACCAGTCGCCGCTGCACCGGCTGACGCCGGCGACCACGCCGGGCTGAACCCGCGCGACCACCCGCGATGCCGGTTCGGGCTGTTCGAGGAGATCGATGGTGCGTTCCATCTCCCGGTCCCAGGGGGCGATGATGGCTGTGCGCCGCCCCGAGAGCAGCGAATGCCAGACCCAGCCGTCCTCGCCTTCCGGATCGCGGATGCGGCGCCAATTGTCGAATTCGGCGATGATCTCCACCGGCAGTCCCGCCCGCTGATAGACCCAGCGCGTGCCGTGATCCGTCGAGGGGCCTTCACGCATGTTGACCCGGTCGGTCTTCAGGCTGACATAGCGCGGCAGCGGCAGCCGGGTTTCCGGCCCGATGCTCGTTTGCGCGAGTGCGACGGGGGCGCCGCCAAGGCTCGCTACGGCGAAAAAGCCCGCCGCCAACGCACCGCCGACGAGGCGCCGTACGTCGCGCTTCACCAGTGATCCGGCGGATTCGAGGAAGGCGAGACCGCAATCGATGCTCTTCATGACGCTGTATGTCCGACCCCGTTTGAGCCCGCGGCGCATGTCGCGGATTTGTGTTTGGCCATAGCTCTGCTAGAGAAACGACAGAGCGGCAGGCGCCGGCCCCGGCCTTGCGGCGACCTGCAATTTCGATAGTCGTGAATCCTGGTTAACAGCCCATGAACATCAGCCGCGACATTGCGGCGTCACGGTGAGGACGAGGGAACCATGCCCCACAGAAAGAAACCGCATGTCGTCGTCACGCGCCGCCTGCCCGGCGTGATCGAGACGCGGATGCGCGAACTCTTCGACACCCGCCTCAATATCGACGATGCGCCGATGAGCCGCGAGGCGCTGATCGAGGCCGTGGCCCAGGCGGATGTGCTGGTGCCCACCCTGACCGACACGATCGATGCCGGCCTCATCGAGAAGGCGGGGCCGAATCTGAAGCTGATCGCCAATTTCGGCAACGGTGTCGACCATATCGACGTCGATGCGGCGCTCGCGCGCGGCATCACCGTGACCAACACGCCGGGCGTCCTCACCGAGGATACGGCCGACATGACCATGGCGCTGATCCTCGCCGTCGCGCGGCGTATCGCCGAGGGCGCGCGGATCATTCCCGACGATACCGAATGGGCCGGCTGGTCGCCGACATGGATGCTCGGCCACCGCATCACCGGCAAGCGGCTGGGGATCGTCGGCATGGGGCGGATCGGCACCGCGCTCGCGCGGAGGGCCAAGGCGTTCGGCCTGTCGATCCATTACCACAACCGCCGCCGCGTCGCCCCGGCCCTCGAGGAAGAGCTCGACACCACCTATTGGGATTCCCTCGACCAGATGCTCGCCCGGATGGATATCGTCTCCATCAACTGCCCGCACACGCCCGCCACCTACCACCTGCTCTCGGCCCGCCATTTCAAGCTGATGAAGCCGGAGGCGATCATCGTGAACACGGCGCGCGGCGAGATCATCGACGAGAACGCCATGGTGCGTCAGATCGAACAGGGCGCGCTCGCCGGCGCGGGGCTCGACGTGTTCGAGCACGAACCCGCCGTCAATCCGCGCCTCGTCAAGCTCGCGCGCGCGGGCAAGGTGGTGCTCCTGCCGCATATGGGCTCGGCCACGGTGGAAGGGCGCATCGACATGGGCGAGAAGGTGATCGTCAACATCCGCACCTTCCATGACGGCCACCGCCCGCCGGACCGGGTCCTGCCGAGCATGCTCTGAGGATCCGGTCGCGCCCGGCGCCGGGGCTCGCGCGCAGGCGGTGCGAGCCTCTTGGCGGTGTCAGCGGATGATGCGCACGTTGCGCGTTCCGACTTCGCCGGAATCGGGGCATTTCATGACGATGCGGATATCGTCGTAGCTCCGGTCGGTCCAGCCGGGTTGCAGCCAGTTATGGTTCGGCCCGGGCTGGCCGGGCGGACGGTCTTCCCAGCCGAAATACATGTAGGAGCCCGGCGTGCAGCCGCGATCCTCGATCTGCGGCGTGCGGTTCTTCCCCTCCGGAATAATGCCCCCCGCGCTGCGGCCGACGCATTCGTCGAGCGTGTCGCAGCGCACGGTTTCCAGCATCTCGAAACCCTGATCGACCTGCCCCTCGCGGAACCACTGGTTCCACGCGCCGGGAATATCCTGCGCGACGCGGATGATGTCGAAGATCTCGCGCCCGTTCACGATGCGCGTGTCGGTGAAATATTCGAAGACCGGCGCGTAGGGCGGGCGATTGGGATTGTTCAGCAATTCGGGATGCGAGC
>JBJHBI010000090.1:0-10768 GCA_050485405.1 Salinarimonadaceae bacterium | reverse complement strand
CTCCGTAATCTGGTCACGCAGGCGATCGCGCCCGCGCGCATCGACCTACAGGATTCTACGTAGTGCATCTGGGCCTCCGGTGGAAACCCCGCAATGGCCCGAAGGCGATGCGCGTTGCCGCCCATCTGTGCGCCGAGGCTCAATCGTCGGATGGCGTCTGCGCCGTCGCGGCGGGCCGTGGGCGTTGCAGCAGCCGCTGGTAGAGAAGCCCCACGCCTACCAGCACGAGGCCGAGGGCGATGAAGGAGGCCGCGCGGATCGGCCCGCCCAGCCCCGCGAGATCGACGAGGAAGACCTTGGCCACCGCGAGCGCGAGATAAATCGCGGCAATTAGTCGCAGCCATCCCAGATTCCGCCACAGGCCGACGACGAGAGCGGCGAGGCCGGCCACGAGCAACATCGCGGAATAGGCCCATAATTCCGCCTCGCCGGTGGGATTGTCGAGCCCGATGCGCGGGCCCTGAAAGGCCATCCGGATCGCCGCCACGCTCCATATCGCCTGGAGCATGAAGGCCAGGGCCGCCATCGCCCGCAATTGAAGCTGCTGCAAGCGCGCGAGGGAGAAGCGAGGCGGCTTTGCAGGTTCGGACACGAGTGCAATTTTGGAATCTTCCGCCGCTTCGACCTGCTCGGACCGTGCGGCTTCGTCTGCGCTCCCGGCCGGGTGTCTACGCCCCTCTTTCCAAAGCATGACCGCGATCGTGCCGGCGAGAATCGCGGGCAGCAGATAGGCCGGCAGGAGCGCGTTGAGGAAGGGACCGCCGGCGACGGGCACATCCGTGAGGAGTGGATTGACGCCGAGAACGAGCCCCGCGCCGGATACGACAAGGGCGATCAGCCCGAACAGACGGGCACCGATCCGGGTGATCGCGTCGGGCCGTTGGGCATCGACGCGCAGCAGGATCAGCGCGGCGCACAGCACCGTGAGCACGGCGAGACCCGCATCGAGCAGACCGCCGTAGCGCGCCGGCATCACGCCGCCATGGAGCGCGTGGCGAAGCTGGAAAAAGACGAGCAGCACCGCGAAGACGATGCCCATCGCCTCCGACAGCCGCGCCATCGCGTCACGCCCGTTGCGGCTCAGCCAATGAGCGGCGGCGAGGAAGGCGAGCGCGGGAACACCATAACCCCAGAGCAGCCAGTTGAAGACGAGCATACGGCCCGGATTACCGTCGACGATACCCGGATCCCATGCAAGCCGCAGGGCCACGATCACCGCGAGCGCGCCGACACCATAGCGCAGGAGGCTGATCCCGGTTCGCTGCGCGACGAAGGCGGCGCCGGCGCCGGCCAGTGCGAGCGCGACGGTGAGCATCCCGCGGTCGAGCCAGAAGGCGAGAGCGAGGGCGAGATTGCCCAGAGCCGCGACCGCGCATAACCCGCAGACCAGCGCGCTCGCCGGCGCCATCTCTCCCGACCGTCCGCGCAGACGCGTCGCGAAGAGCGTATAGGCGCTGGCAAGCAGAGCCGCAGCGACGGCGAAGGCCGGCTCGGCGACACCTTCCAGCAGCCGTGCCGCACCGGTGAGGCGCCAATAGACGACCATCAGCACGGCAGCAGGTGCAGCGGCGAAGAGAACCGCGTAATCCGCCGTGATCCGGCGCGCCATCGACCGCATGTCGATCAGACGCCTGAAACCGAGAGCGACAATGGCGAGCGTGGCGATGATCGCGAAGGCGATGAAGGTTCGAAACGCCTCCGGCCAGGGCAGGTCTCCCGCCGGTCCGGGCAAGAGGCGGGTGGGCTCTGCGAGCGCCTCGCGGGCCACGGGCCAGGAATATAATGTGACGAGGAGCACACCGAGAGCGGCCACGCCCGCCGCCGAGAGGGCCGGCGTCGCGCCGGCGACCAGCATCGCGGCGATCATCAATGCGGGAAAATAGATCGCCTGCGCACCATCGGGCAATGCGGTCAGCGCGGCGGCATAGACGACGAGCGCCACGGCGAAGACCGCACGTCCGCCGCGATCGGGCATCTGCCGATCCAGCGGGACGCCGCGATAAGGCAGGATCGCGAAGACGAAGGCGGCGAGCCCCGTCTGGATCAGAAGGTGCAGGCGCGCCGCATGAGCGGGACCGTCCAGCATCAGAACGGCCCAGGTGAGTGCGATTACCGTCGCGGCGATCGCCACACGGCGCCAGCCGCGCAACCATGCGAGCGCATGGGCGGCGGCGGTGACAACAGTGAAATAGGGCACGAGCGGCCAGGTCTGTCCGCCCTCGCCTCCCGTGAGGAGCGGGACGGCGAAGGCGCCGATCAGCCCGAGCCCGGCCAGAAGCGGCCCGTGAAGCGCCGCGGCCAGCATGGTCGCGAGACCGAGAATGCCGAGCAGCAGGAACGCCGTCACCGGCGCGATCAGATCATAGAGTGCGAAGGCGGCGTAGACGGTGGCGAAGGCGCTGACGGCGCCGGCTGCGGTGAGAGCGGCGGGTACGTGGCCGGGACCGATTCCCGGCAACGCGAGGGCAAAATCACGTCGACGAAGGACTTCACCGGCGCTCAGGAGCGCGAGGGCGAACAATGCCGCGAGACCGATCCGCGCGCCCGGGCCGAGCAGATCCTGCTCAAGCGAGAAACGCACGAGAAAAGCTCCGCCGAGGGCGAGGGCGAGGGCACCGACCCAGACCGCCCAGCGTGCACCGAGACGCTCCTCGAGGCTCGCGCCGCCGCGCTTGCGGGCGGGAGGCGCCGCGACCGGTTGATCGGCGAGCGGGGAATCGGCCTGGTCTGCAGGTTGGTCAGCTGATCGGCTTTCGGTTTCCTCCGTAGCCTCCGCCGCCTCCCGGGCGGGATCGGGGGTCTCTGCATCCCGCGCCGAAACATCCTTCGCGCCACCTATGCCGCTCGCGATTGCGGCTTCCAGCTGGTCGAGGCGCAAGCGCAGAGCCGCGATCTCGCGGATGGCCCGCTGCGCGATCACGATGGCGACCACGGCGACCACGGGCATGGCGAGGAGGGCGAGTGCCGCGACGATCAGCAACGATTCGAGCATGTACAACGCCGCCACTCCCCAGATTGATGCCGAACTTGTCTATACCGGCTGCGGGCGTGAAGCTATCGGGCAGATCCCGGTTTCAATGACCGCCGGTGAGCTTGAGGGATGTCGAGCGTGAAGGGAGAGCCGGTGGAGACCTCGCAGCCACGCCCGATCGCCTCGATGGCCGCCCGCATGCGCCCGTCGCGCCCGAGCAGGTCATCGGCGAGGGCGACGAGCCGCGCATTGGGCGTGGCGAAAGGCGCCTTCTCGCGCAAGGTCGCGGCAATCTCCGCCTCGTCGACCTCGGGAGCGAGCGCGCAAGCGGCGATATAGGCGGCTGCGGGCGAGCGGCTGACGCCGAACCAGCAATGCATCACCATCGGGCGGATGCGCGGCCAGCCTGCCACAAATTCGAGAAGGCGCGCCACATCCGCTTCCTGCGCGAGCACGTAACCTTCCCGGGGGGCGTTGATGTCGTTGATCCCGAGACGCAGATATTGCGCGGATGTGATGGAACTACCGGCAATTTCCGGCATTGAGGCTGAAACGAGGCTGACGAGATGCGAGGGCGCGTGCGCATCCACGACTTCATCGAGATCAGCGAGCGGGCAGACATGGATGACGGTCATGACTAGACTTATCCGCGATGGAGTTTATTCGGTCAAGCGGGCGGCAACGCTCGAAACAAATCGCCCGTTGCAGCAGTTTTTCTCAAAATATACGACGGTTAATTTTCAGCGCTCCAGCCCGGTCATCTTTCGGAAGCCAAGACACAATCGTGCCACATTTCCGTCACTGCTTTAAACCTGCGTATGGTTAATCACTTATGAACGTTGCTTCTTTGCAACGAATGCTTTGAAAGAGCAAAAATTTACGCTTTTCCCACTTCTCCAACCCATCTTGCTGCGTTAGTTTGCAGCGAACTCGAAACAAAGGATGTTCCCAATGAAGCGTACTCTCCTTGCTTCCACCGCCCTGGCCTTTCTCGCGGCCCCGGCTCTCGCAGCCGATCTCCCCGCGCGTACGCCGGCTCCGGCCCCGCAGACCTTCACCGCGCCGCCGGTCTTCACCTGGACCGGCTTCTACGCCGGTGTGAATGTCGGTTGGACCCAGCATGAGCTGAGCGTGCGGAACCGCGGGTTCTCGGGCGTCCCCGGTGCCAGCTACAATCCCTTCTCGGCCAACAACAGCGGCTTCATCGGCGGCTTCCAGCTCGGCTACAATCAGCAGTTCGACATGTTCGTCGCTGGTCTCGAAGCTGATCTCAGCTATCTCGGCAACCGCCGCGTGACCGGTTCTACCGGCGTTCCGGCGGGAACCGCTGTTGAGGGCTCCAGCCGCCTCGACTGGCTCGGCACCGTGCGTGCCCGCGCCGGTGTCGCGGTCGACCAGGTGTTCTTCTACGGTACCGGTGGTCTCGCCTTCGGTAACCCGAGCCAGCGCCTGACCATCACCGACCCTGCGGGTACCGTCACGCATCGTGGCACCAGCAGCGATACCCGCTTCGGCTGGACCCTCGGTGCAGGTGCCGAATTCGCCGTCATGGACAACCTGACCTTCCGCGCCGAGTATCTCTACTACGATCTGGGCCGCTCGACGGTTACTGCGAACGGCATCGGCGCAGCTGCCGGCACGTCGAACACCGCCCGCTTCGAGAACACGGGCCACATTGTTCGCGCCGGTATGAACTACCGTTTCTGAGCAACATCTTCGGTCCCGAGCCGAAAACGAGAAGGCCCGGAGCGATCCGGGCCTTTTTCGTGGACGCTTGAGATCTAGGCCGATCAGGCGCTCATGCGCCGCTGCCCGGGATCGGGGACGGTGACACCGGCCTGGGCATATTCGTTGAGTTTGTTGCGCAGGGTGCGGATCGAGATGCCGAGGATCTTCGCCGCATGGGTGCGGTTGCCCACGCAGTGATCGAGCGTATCGAGAATCAGATCCTGCTCGACCTCAGCCACGGTCCGCCCGACGAGCGAACGCGTCACCGCCTCGGCTGTCCGTGCGGCGCGGGATGCCGGATCCTCCGGACCCGAATCGAGCCCCTCGCCTTCGGGCGAGCGCACCGCATCCGCCTCGATTTCGGTACCCGTCGAGATCAGCACCGCCCGGTGGATCGCGTTTTCGAGCTCGCGCACGTTACCGCGCCAGGGGGCGGAGGTGACGGTGGCGCGTGCCTGCGCCGAGAGCGCGCGTACGGGAAACCCGTTCTGCTCGGCATATTTCTCGGCGAAGAACGTTGCAAGCGCGAGAATGTCGGCGGGACGCTCGCGCAAAGCCGGCAGCTTCAGATGCACGACGTTGAGACGGTAGTAGAGATCCTCGCGGAACGATCCGTCCCGCACCGCTTCGGCGAGATTGCGATTCGACGTGGCGATGATGCGAATATCGACGGGAACGGGCTTCGATCCGCCGACGCGGTCGACCACACGCTCCTGCAACGCGCGCAGGAGCTTGGCCTGCAGGCGCGGATCCATCTCGGAAATCTCGTCGAGCAGGAGCGTGCCGCCATTCGCCTCCTCGAACTTGCCGATCCGCCGCGCCATGGCACCGGTGAAGGCACCCTTCTCGTGGCCGAACAGTTCGGATTCGAGCAGATTGTCGGGGATCGCCGCGCAATTGAGGGAGATGAACGGCTTGTTGCGCCGGCCCGAGCGCTGATGGACGTGGCGCGCGAGCACCTCCTTGCCGGTACCGCTCTCGCCGGTGATCAGGATCGAGGCATCGGAACCGGCCACCTGCTCGGCGAGCTTGACCACCTTCTCCATCGCGGGATCGCGCCAGATGAAGGCGCGGCTGTCGGCGGCGACCGCTTCGATGACCGCCGCGATCATGTCGGCATCGGGCGGCAGCGGGATGTATTCCTTCGCCCCCGCCTGGATCGCGGCGACGGCGGCGCGCGCATCCGTACCCGTGCCGCAGGCGACGACGGGCAGGCGCATGCGCTCGCGCGACAGTGTCTCGACGAGTTCCGCGACGGGGAGCGAGACGTCGATCATGACGAGATCGGCCCCCTTGGCGCGCAGGACGTTCATCCCCTGATCGAGGGCCTCGGCATGGGTGACCGCGGCGCCGCGGGACATGGCGATTCGCGAGGCGTTGATCAATTCGCCGTTCAGGGTGCCGATGATCAGGAGGCGCATGGACATGATGTTGTAATCCCTCGTTCTTTCCCGGCGACTCAGTTGTCGTTCTTGATGATCTCGGTCATGGTCACGCCCAGCCGGTCCTCGACGAGAACCACCTCGCCGCGCGCCACCAGCCGGTTGTTGACAAAGATGTCGATCGCCTCGCCGACCTTGCGGTCGAGATCGAGCACGGCGCCGGGGCCGAGCTGCAACAGATCCCCCACCGGCATGCGCGAGGAGCCGAGGATCGCGGAAACCGTCACCGGCACGTCGAAGATCTGTTCGAGATCGGCGGCGGAGCGCTGCGTCACCGGCGCGTCGCGGGTGGAGAGCGGGGCATTGGCCTCGGCATCGAAATCGATGTCCGACTGGTTCAGCTGGGGCAGATCGAATTCGTCGCTCATTTATCTCGGCCTCTCTCGTTTTCCTTTGTCGCCCCGATGCGCATTGCGCGATCGAAGTCGTATCCCGTCATGCCGCCCTCAGGCGGCGCGTATCGCGTCGGCCACCGAGGCACCGATCTTGGCACCCTCGCGCACCACACCGCCATCTGCCCATTCGAGCCGGGCATCGCCGAGGGCGATCTCGGGCTCGCCCATGATCACGAGGCGCCCCTCGAAGCCACGCTCGCGCGCGATCTTCTTCATCAGCGCGTCGGTCTTCTCGACGAGCGCCTCGTTCACGCGCACGACGAGATGGGGCACACCGCGCAGATGCTCGAAGGATTTGCGCGCAAGCTGGGCGATCGCATCCATCGGGTAGCGGGTGAGCGCATCGCCGGCGAGTTTCTCCGCGAGCGCCGTGGCGAAGGCGATGGCCTCGTCCTCGAAGGCCGCGCGATCGGCATCGGCGCGGGCGAGCAATGCCGCCGCATCATCGGCGATGCGGGAGAGCACATGGTTGAGTTGCGCATCCGCCTCCGCCCGCGCCGAGGCCTGCCCCTCCGCGAATCCGGCCTCGCGACCGCGCCGCTCCGCCTCGACGAGCGCTTCGCGGCTCTTGGGCGTCTGCTCGCCGGGAGGCGCCGCGAAATCCCGCTGGAACAGGAACTTGCGTGCTTCGTGCGGCTTGCCGGAGCCGCTTTCCGGCTTCTCATCCGCGCTCATGGATCCACTGCCTCAGGACGGAGACGGTCTCCGTGGGACTCTGCTGGACGAGGTCGCCGACGCGGTCCAGCGATTGCTGCTGCACCTGGCCGTTGACCTTCGCCATCTCGATCATCTTCGTGGCGGGGCTCTCGCGTGGCGGAATCGGCTCGTATTCGGGCTCGTCCGCACCAGCCGCGATCGCCTTGCGCTTCTGGGGAGCATCGTTCGCGAGGATCTGGCGCACCAGCGGGCGCACCACCGTGAACAGCACGATCAGCGTGAGCAGCGCGATCACCGCGATCTCGACGATATAGAGGATATCGGCGGGCGTCGGGTTCATCAGGCTGTCGACGAAACCCGGCTCCTCGAAGGCGACGGGGAGCGGCGTTTCGGCGAATTGCAGGTTGACCACCTCGACCTGGTCACCGCGGTTGCGGTCGAAGCCTATTGCCGTGCGCACCAGCGTGGCGATCTGCTCCAGCTCCTCCTGCGCACGCGGTTGATAGACCATCTCGCCGTTTTCGCCCGGAGCGTAGCGGCCATCGACCAGCACCGCGACGGAGACCCGCGACAGACGCCCGCCCTCGATCGTCTCCACGCGGGTGGTGCGCGAGATCTCGTAATTGATGATCTCCTCATTCACCGATTGCTCGTCGCGCTGACCCGGCTCGGCCACCTGATCCTCGGCGCCGGGCAATTCGTTGCCGACGGTGACCTGCCCGTCATTGCTCGCGCTCGTCGACAATTCGTTGCGCGACTGGGTCGAGCGGATGACGCGACCGTCGGGATCGTAGGTCTCCGAACGACTCTCGACGCGGTTGTGATCGAATTCCGCCGCGACCTGCACCCGGGCGCGGTTCTGTCCGACGACACCGGCGACGATATCCTCGATCTGGCGCTGGAGCCGGCGTTCGGTGGCGGTGCGGCGCTCATCCGCCGCGAGCCCGCCCGCCATGCCCTCGGCATCGCCGGCTCCATCCGCGAGAAGCCGCCCGCGCTCGTCGACGATGGAGATGCGCTCGGGGCTCATTCCCTCGATGGCGGAGGCGACGAGGTGGCGGATGGCGCGCACGTTGCTCGCCTCGAGATCACCGCGCAGCTTGAGGACGATCGATGCCCGCGGCTGCTCGCGGTCGCGCTCGAACAGGCGTCGCTCGGGGATGGCGAGATGCACCCGCGCCGCCTCGACCCGCTGGAGCGAGCCGATCGTGCGCGACAACTCGCCCTCGAGCGCGCGCAGATGGTTGATGTTCTGGACGAAGCTCGTGGCGGAGAAGGTATCGCCCTGGTCGAAGATTTCGTAGCCGACGCCGCCGCCGACGGGTACTCCCTGCCCGGCGAGATCCATACGCAGCCGCGCGAGTTCGTTTCGGGGGGCGAGCACGGTCTGGCCGTCGGCCCTGGTCTGGAAGGGAATGCCCCGGGATTCGAGTTCGCGCACGACCGCACTCGCATCCTGGAGCGAGAGATCCGAATAGAGCACCCCCATCGTGGGCTGGCTCACGCGCATCATCACGAAGGCGAAGAAGACGACCAGCGCCAGCGTCACCGCGCCCATGGCGGCGAGGCGCTGGGGTCCCAAACGTCCGACGAGTTCGAGGGCCTGGTTCACGCTACGAAATCCTGCCTGTACGAAAGATGCCGGGCAACGGCGCCCGGCCACTAGGCAAGAATTTCCCAGTCCATGGTTAGCAGGAAGTTAACGCGCGGCGAGATCGGTGCGTGAGCGGTGCCAGACAACGAAAAGAGCGTCGCCACGAATGGGCGACGCTCTCATCCCTGCACGATCTCGCAGGAGAATCAGTTGCGATAATGCTGGATCCGGGTGGTGCGCAGACCGGCCAGACCGTGCTGATCGATCGATTGCTGCCAGGCCAGGAATTCTTCGGTCGTCAGCGTATAACGCTGGCAGGCTTCTTCCAGGGAAAGAAGACCGCCTCGCACCGCAGCGACGACTTCGGCCTTGCGGCGGATCACCCAGCGCCGTGTATTCGTCGGCGGTAGATCCGCGACCGTCAGCGGGCTGCCATCCGGTCCGATTACGTATTTCGCCCTGGGGCGATTAAGCTCGGTCATGATACTCTCACACACTCGACTGACCAACGTCTGAGAGAACAATATCCCAAGTCTTTTAAGAATTGCCTAAATGGACCGCGGCGGATTTTAGACATTTGTTAATCAATTCTTCGCAATCAGAAGGTGCTCAACATAGTCTTCATCAACGCATCGCGCCCTTGATCTGAGAGAGCGGCACGCGCTGTTTTCCGATCAGCAGGACCGGCTCGGGCCCCTCGAGATCGAGTGCGTCCACGACACCTTCCACTTCCGTATTGACGGGGATCGGCTGGCCCGCGCCGTCCTGCGCGGTGATGCTGATCGTATAGAGACCGGGCTCGGCGATCTGCCCGGTCGAAGTCATCCCGTCCCAGGTGAAGGTCTGGCGCCCGGCGGAGAGCGCGCCGTTGCGCGTGGCGACGGTATTGCCCCTCTCGTCGCGGATCTCGATCGTCGTGCGCGCGGTGTTGACCGGCACGTCGAGGGTCCATTCCGCCTTGCCGTCGGCGAATTGTGCGTCCTTGCCGTCGGCGCGCACCTTCATGCCGACGAAGCTCGCCGCAGTCGCGATGTTCTGGGCGCGTGACGTCGTCAGCAGGGATTCGAGCACCTCGTTCGACTTGATCTGCTGCTCGACCGAGGCGAACTGCACCAGCTGCTGGGTGAACTCGTTGGTATCGAGCGGATCGAGCGGGCTCTCCGCGGGGAGCGGGTAGACGTTGTAGCTCGACCCGTCGACGACCGGGTTCGGCGTCGTGATCGGCGTGGTGGACGCCGTCGACGCCTCGTGGTCGTGATCGTGTGCGTGGCCCCCACGGCCCAGACGGTCCGCCATGTCGGCGAGGTCGTCGTGGTCGTGGTGGTCCGTCCAGTCGTCGAGGTCGAGCAGCTCGCCGTCGTCGGCCGCGACCGTCGCGTTCCAGTAGTGGTCCGAGGTGCGGTCGTCGATGACGACCTGGTACGCGAGCTCGAGGCCCCCGTCGGCCGGGTGCCAGCCGAGGCGGGCCTCGATCGGGTCGTCGGCGATCCCGCCGTCTCCGAGCACGACCGTGTCGCTCGGCGATGCGCTCGCGATCCCGACCGGCGGTGCGAGGTCACGCGGTTCGGGCAGCTCGAGGGCGCGGGCGGCGGCGGCTGCGGCCTCGGTCGCGTCGAGGCTCGGTGCTCCGGCGCGGAGCGCTCCGATGCCCTCGGAGCTGTCCAACCCGGCGACGGCACGGCCTCCGACGTGGGCGACCTCGCCGTCGGCGGTGATGGTCACGGTCGTGTCGGCGCCGAAGACCTCGAGACCCTGGTGTCGCTGGTTGACGTTCACGTGCGTCGCGCCGGTGTGTCGGCTCACGGTGGTCGAACGCACCTCGAGCTCGGCGACGTCGGCACGGGCGACCCCGAGGCTCGCCGCATCGGCCCGGAGGTGGTCGACGGCGATGTCCTCCGGATCGCCATCGTTCGGTCCGGTGAGCAGGCCCGGGATGTCCGGGCCGTCGGCGGCCGACGTGTCGGCCCCGACGGGGCTCGCC
>JBJHBI010000089.1:3351-11450 GCA_050485405.1 Salinarimonadaceae bacterium | reverse complement strand
ACGTGCGTATTTACGTAATTCAATAACGCACGCATTGGAGTGTAGTCATGAGCCGTTTCGATTGGGACGATTTGCGTTTTTTCCTCGCGGTCGCACGGGTCGGTCGCCTGACCGTCGCCGCCCGGCGACTTGGCGCTGACCACGCCACCGTATCGCGCCGCATTACCGCGCTCGAAGACGCGCTGAAGGCGAAATTGTTCGAGCGCCGTCCGCAGGGTTACGCCCTGACCGAGCACGGCGAGCGTCTCCTTTCCAAGGCCGAGGCGATCGAGACCCAGGCGCTGGCCGTCTCGAGCGAGATCGGCGGGGCGGATCTCGCCCTGTCGGGCACGGTGCGCATCGGTGCGCCGGACGGCTTCGGCGCCATGTTCCTCGCCCCGCGCACGGCCAATCTCGCCGAGCAATATCCCGATCTGGAAATGCAGATCGTGGCCATGCCGCGCCTGCTCTCGCTGTCGAAGCGCGAGGCCGATATCGCGATCTCGCTCGCTCCGCCGAAAGAAGGCAAGATCGTCGCCCGTCGCCTGACGGACTACAAGCTCGGCGTGTTCGCGACGCAGAAATACATCGATTCCCACAAGCCGATCAACGAGCCGGACGACCTGCAGGATCACACCGTCATCGGCTATATCGACGACCTCATCTTCACACCGGAGCTCGACTATCTCGACGAGGTGTCGAAGGGCATGCGGGCGAAGCTTCAGAGCTCGTCGCTCGTCGCCCAGATGCAGGCCGCGCTCGCCGGTGCGGGCGTCGTCGTCCTGCCCTATTATGTGGCAGCCGCCGATACACGCCTCGTGCAGATTCTACCCGAGAAGGCGACCTTCACGCGCTCGTACTGGCTCATCGTACACGCCGATCTCAAGGATATCGCCCGCATTCGCGCAACCATGGATTTTCTCGTGCGTGAGGTGAAATCCGCCCGTCAGGAATTTCTGCCGGATGATCGCCCCTGAATTTTCTCAGGAAAAGCAAGCATGAAGTGCCGGGCGATTGCTTCCGGTCGGCACTGCTGATGGGCTGTGTATCATAACAAACCAAGTTTGTTCCGATAATTACCGTAGCGTAACCAGTGTATGAAGGTGCCTGTTGCCGGCTGTTGAAAACCCGCCTTCACGCCGCATTCGCCACATCCGATTAAGGAACGGGTGACGGAGCGGGCGTCTACTGCCGCCGATTCACGCGACAAGGTGACGGACAGGCATGCGGCCGACGATCCATACGCAGGCATTGGAATATCATGCGAGTGCGCCCGAAGCGGCGCGTGCGCTGCGTCTCTATCGCGAGCTTTGCGCCCGTGAGGAGGGCCTGCCGCTGGTCGAGGTCTTCATCCGTGCGCTCGATCCCGATCTCGTCCACGGCGTCGAGGTGCTCGCGCCGGAAGACGAGGGCTGGCGCTATGTGCGTTTCGGCTCCGCGATCATGGCTGCCTGCGGGCGCGACATGACCGGGCGACGGGTCGGCGATCTCGAGCCGCTCGTCGCGGAATGTTACGAGGCGGCGATTGCTGCGTCCGATGCGGCGCAAGGGCCCATCCTCGCCGTGGATCGTCGCTTCGACGGTGGCGCACTGCATTTCTGGGAACGTCTGATCATGCCGTGCCGGGCCGCCGACGGCACGATGCGGATGGTCGCCTATGTGCGCCCGCGCGGTGGGCGCGAAGACCTGCTCGCGGCGATGTTCGAGGCATCACGCGACGGGATGCTGGTCATGCGGGCCTTGCGAGAGCCGGATGGACGCCTGAGCGACGCGGAAATCGTCATGGCGAACGAGCGCGCCCGGATCTGTTTCGGCGGCGGCGCCGAAAGGATGGAGGGCACGCGGCTCGATACGATGTTCGAGGGCGCGGCGGCGCAGGATCTGCGGACAAGATGCCGCCGCGTGATCTCCCGGCGCCGCCCCGAGCGTTTCGAACTCAATCTCGGCTCGGGGCACGAGGAAGCGGGGGAGGGTGGATACTGGCTGCGGATCACGATCCTGCCGCTCGACGATGGTGCGGTGATGTCGTTTTCCGACGTCAGTGATCTGAAGAACGCGCTGATCGAGGCGGAGACCGCCCGGCGGGCGCTTGCGCGGGAGGTCGAATTGCGGCGGCGGCTGGAGGGCGAATTGCGCCAGCTCTCCCTCACCGACGAGCTCACGGGCCTCGCCAATCGCCGTGCGCTCGAACGCAAGCTGCGCCAGGAAGTCACCAGAATCCGCCGTTACGGCGGGCGATTCTGCATCATCGCGATCGATCTCGACCATTTCAAACGGCTCAACGACACATACGGACACCCGATCGGCGACGAAGTGCTGATCGCGGTGGCCGCGCTCTTCGCCGACGGCACGCGCCGCGAGATCGATCTCGTCGCACGGACCGGGGGCGAGGAGTTCATGATCGTGACGCCCGATACCAGCCTCGATGGCGCGTGGGAGCTGGCGGAGAGGCTGCGCCGGCGTCTGAGCACGACGGCCTTCAGGCTGGGTGAGCACGAACTCCACGTGACCGCAAGTTTCGGCGTCCACGAATACGTGCCGCGCGAGGGGCATCGCGAGCTTCTCGCCGCCGTCGATGCGGCGCTCTATCGCGCGAAGAATGCGGGCCGCAACAGCGTATCGCTCCCCGAGCCGCCCGCCGCACCCGGCGCGAGCTGAGCCCGCCTAAGCCGAGCCGGACCCGCGATGCGCGGGTGGCGGTGCCGGATGGCTGGCTTCATGCAAAGACTTCCGCGCGACCATTTTGATCTATTCGGTTTTCATCATCCGGTTTGTGTATGTATGCGTGTCGACGCATGAATTCCTTCGCGGACCGTTGTGGATTAAGCCCGTGATGGCGCTTGTGGAATCTATGAGCCGGTTCGCCTGACCAGCGCAACAACCAGTTGGGTGCACTGAAAAGTGCGGATCACGAAAAAAATTCGCGCAAGAATTGCACGAATTCCGCGAACGTTTTGGAATTATTTAGACTCTCTCTATCACTGTGTCCGCAATGGCCATTCTTGCCGACAATTCAAAAGCGAAATGAACGCGGCTGGTGTTGCATGCCCCTGGTAATGATACTCGACGATCGGGTCACGAACCGGAATATCTTCGCGAAGCTCGCGGCATCGATCTCCGATGACATCCGGGTCGAAACGCATGGCGATCCCGCTTCGGCCCTGGCCGCGATCGGGGCTCCCGTGCCGGATCTGGTCATCACGGACTACAAGATGCCCGGCATGAACGGTGCCGAGTTCATCCGGCATTTCCGTGCGATTCCCGGCTGCGAGGACGTGCCCGTCATCGCGATCACGGTCTATGAAGAACGCAGTTTCCGCCTTGCGGCACTCGAAGCCGGTGCGACGGATTTCCTGCTGAGCCCCGTCGACCATGCCGAGTTTCTCACCCGCGCCCGCAACCTCTTGCAGATGCGCCGTCAGTCGCTGATCATCAAGGGGCGCGCGAACGCGCTCGAACGGGAGCTCGAAGACAGCGAGCGTTCGCGTCAGCAGCTCTTGCGCGACAGCAAGGAACGTCTCGCCCAGGTCATCGATACGGTACCGGCTTGCGTCAGCGCTTTCGACCGGGAGGGGGCCTGCATCTTCCTCAACAGCCGGGCGGCTGCGCGCTTCGACGTCGATGCCCACGGTGCCATCGGGCAGCGCGCCGATGCGCTTCTCGGTGACGAGCGGGGTGCACGGTCGCTCTCCCTCGACCAGATGGTCTTTCGGTCCGGCGTGGCGCTCCCGACCTTCGAGGAAGAGTTCACCTCGACCGCCGGGGGGGAGACGGAATACTGGCTCACGACGAAATCGCCCCTGCGCGACGGCGACGGGATGATCGCGGCGGTTCTCACGAGTTCCCTCGACATTACCGACCGCAAGAAGGCCGAACGTCATCTCGTGCATCTGGCCCATCACGATTCGCTGACGGGCCTGCCGAACCGGACCTTCCTGCAGGACAGGCTGCGCCGCGAGATCGCCCGTGCGCGTCGCGGCGACCGCGTCTTCGCCCTCCTGATGCTCGATATCGACCGGTTCAAGACGGTCAACGACGCGCTCGGCCACCATGCCGGCGATGCGCTGCTCTGCGCGATCGGCGAGCGCCTCGGCGGTTTCATCCGCAAGCGCGACGTGCTCGCGCGCCTCGGCGGCGACGAATTCGCGCTGTTGATGGCCGGGATCCGCAATCCGCAGGATGCGTTCGACATGGCCGAGCAGGTGCTCGCCTCCCTCAAGCAGCCGTTCTCGATCGCCGGAGAGGACATCGTCGCGGGCGCGAGCATCGGCGTGGCGCTTCATCCCAATGACGGCGACGACGCGGCGGAACTCCTGAAGAAGGCCGATATCGCGATGTATCGGGCCAAGGCCGAAGGGCGTGGGCTCTACCGCGCCTTCGATCCGGCCATGGTGGTGAGCGCACGTGGCGACATCACCCTCGAGGCCGAGTTGCGGCGCGCCCTCGCCAACCAGGAATTCGAACTGTTCTATCAGCCGCAGATCGACCTGCGCAGCAACCGCATCGTCGGGGCCGAGGCGCTGATCCGCTGGCGGCATCCGACACGCGGGCTGGTGCGTCCGCTCGATTTCCTGCCCTTCGCAGAGGAGACCGGGCTGATCATACCGATCAACGAATGGGTCATCGCGCAGGCCTGCGGCGAGGCCCGGAGCTGGGTCACGCGGGGGCTGCCGCCGTTGCGCATCGCCGTGAACCTGTCGCCGGTCCAGTTCAGGAAGCGCAGCATGGCGGCGTTGGTCGACGATATTCTCCAGCGCACCGGGCTCGACCCCAAGCGCCTCGAACTGGAACTCACCGAAACGATCCTGATGCACGATGCCGATGCGGTGACGGCGGAGCTGCGCGCTTTGCGCAAACGCGGGGTCAGCGTCTCGATCGACGATTTCGGGACGGGCTATTCGTCGCTGGCGTATGTGAAGAAGTTTCCGGTCGATCGCATCAAGATCGACCAGAGCTTCGTGCGCAATCTCACCAGTGATCCCAATGACGCGGCGATCGTGCGGGCCATCGTCAATCTCGGTCACTCGCTCGGAATCGACGTGATCGCCGAGGGCGTCGACAGCGCCGATCAGGTGGAAGTGCTGCGCGCGGAGGGCTGTGAGGAAGCGCAGGGCTTCCTCTTCGCCAAGCCGCTTCCCGCCGAGGAATTCATCGCGCTCGTGGAGGCCGATGCAGCCGTGGCACGCTCGGCATGAGCGGCCTTGGAAAAATGAGTGGTCCGCGCAAACCAATCAGTGCGCGCACGGTGAATACCGATCACCCGGAACGACCGGCGCCCGGTACCGGCGAGGCTGCAGCGTCCATGGCTTCGCGTGAGCCCGCCTGGAAGCGCCTGCTTCCCTCGCGTCTCTTCGTCGACAGGCCCGATACCGAGCACGAGATGGTGATGAACCGTCTCGTCATCGGGATGCTGATCCTCATCTATATCCTGGTCACGAAGCTGTGGGACCGCGAAGGCGCGCTCATGCCCTTCATGACGATCTCGTTCTACGTGCTCGGCTCGATCGGCATCCTCGCGCATATCCTGCATTATCCCGGCGCTTCGCCGGTGCGGCGGGTCGTGGCCATGGCCATGGATCTGGGGACGTTGTCGTTCGGGCTGTATGTGGGCGGGGCCATCACGGCGCTGCTCTATCCGATCTATCTCTGGGTGATCTTCGGCAACGGATTCCGGTTCGGGATTCCCTATCTCTTCGCCGCTTCCGGCATGTCGGTCGCCGGGTTCGGTTTCGTCGCGTTCACCACCGATTACTGGAGCGGGCACGGGCTGCTCGCGACGGGCCTGCTCATCGGACTGGTGGTGATTCCGGCTTATGCGGCGACGCTGATCGCCAAATTGTCGCGCGCGAAACGCGAAGCCGAAGAGGCCAGTCGGCAGAAGAGCCTCTTCCTCGCGAGCGTCAGCCACGAATTGCGCACGCCGCTCAACGCGATCATCGGGTTGAGCGACCTGATCAAGGATACCCGCCTCGACGCCAACCAATACGCGATGGCCGATACGATCCAGAGTGCGGGGACGAATCTTCTGGAGCACATCAACGACATTCTCGATTATTCGCGTCTCGAAGCGGGCCAGATGCCCAGCGAAAAGGCGGATTTCGATCTGTACCATACGGTGCGCGAGGCGGTGGCGATGGTCTCCGCGCAGGCGGGCCTGAAGGGCGTGCAGGCGGCCTATGCGATCGCGAGCGACGTGCCGGCCATCGTCCGTGGCGATCGCCGGCAATTCCAGGAAGTACTGGTCAATCTCGCGGGCAACGCGGTGAAGTTCACGCAGGACGGTTTCGTGCTGATCCGCGCGAGCCTCGCGACGCGCGACGAGGACGGCGCGACCATCGAGGTCACGGTCACCGATACGGGCATCGGTATCGCACCTGAAGCATGTGAGCGGATCTTCGAGAGCTTCACCCAGGCGGACGAGACCATCATCAACAGCTTCGGGGGAACCGGGCTCGGCCTCGCCATCGTGCGCCAGCTGGTGACGTTGAACGGTGGCGAGATCAGCGTGGAGAGCACGCCCGGCAAGGGCTCCGTCTTCCGCTTCAGCTTCAGGATGGCGCATCCGGCCGGCGACGCGGTCGAAGACGAAAAAGCGAATGCCGGCCCGTCACCAGCTCCGATCCTGATCTCCGGGGCCCCGGATGCGACGGCGCTGGTGCATCGTTTCGCACAGGCCGGCAGCTTGCCGCGTCTCGTGGCGGATGCGGGCGAAGCGCGGGCGCTGATCGCCGCCGACAAGGCGCGCGAAGACGGATACGCGGTACTCGTCATCGACATGGAAGGGATAGGCGGAGACCCGCGCGCGATCCGTCGCGACGTGGCGGCGATCGACGGACTGCACGACCGCAGCACGGTGCTGATCGGAGGCGACCAGCCCACCGACGAGGATTGCCTGTACTTCGCGACATGGCTGCCGCGCGATACGGATACCGACCGGCTGCGCAATGCGCTGCGGATCGCGAACCTGCCCTATCAGAGGATCACCCGCGGGCAGGTGAAGTCCGCGTCTGATCAGGAGAGCCTGCCGCGCCTGAATATCCTCGTGGCTGAGGACAATGCGACCAATCAGAAGGTGATCGCCAAGATCCTGGAGCGTGCCGGCCATGCTTCCACCATCGTCGGGGACGGTCGGGCCGCGCTCGAAGCGATGCTGGATGCGGGGCGGGGTCCGTTCGATCTGGTCCTGATGGACGTCAACATGCCGGAAATGAACGGCGTCGAGGCGACGCGCCATTATTGCGCGAGCCTGCCGGTCGAAAAGCGGATACCGGTGATCGCACTCACCGCCGACGCCACGCCGGAGGCCCGCGCGACCTGTCTCGGGGCGGGGATGGCGGCGTGTGCGACGAAGCCGATCCTGCCGCATCACCTGTTCAGGGTGATCGCCGAAGTCATTGAAGCTCATCGCGGCGAAGGCGCCCCGCGCGACCAGGCGGGCGCATCCGAGGATGCGCTGGCGCCCGATGCGGCGATGTACGCCGGCGAAGGGGCGGGTCAGCGCCCGATCATCGATCCGGAGACGTTTTCGCGCCTCGGGCAACTGGGCGGAGATGCGTTCAGGCGGGAGGTGGCCGACAGTTTCCTGGCCGATGCGCAGGAGATCATCGCAGAATTGGGCAATGCGGTCGCTGCAGGCGATGCCGAAGAAGTCCGCGACCTGCTCCACGCGATGCGCAGCTCTGCGGCGAATGTCGGTGCCGTCGGCATATTCGAGCTGTGCCTGAGCCTGCGCGACATCGACGACGATGCACTTGCGCGCGAAGGCGAAGCGCAACTCGCCATTTTGCGCCGACGCTACGAGGAGGCGCGCGAAGCGCTGACCGAACTGGCTCACGCGGCATGAACGGCACCGCCGCCGCAGCCGGGATCAGCCCACGAGCGTGCGCGGATCGACATCCCGGGCGCAGAGCGACTCGTTCGCGCCTTCGGCAACCCTGTGATCATCGGGCGACGGCGCTTCGTCGCCGGTACGACGGTCCTGCGCACCGAGCAGGCGCTGCATGCGCCGCAGATCACTCTCGCCGAGCTGCATGGCCGCATCGACCCACAGCGTCACGATATCGTGCAGCTCCGCATAGGGCAGGGGATTGGTCCGGCGCAGGGCCTGTTGCATCGCGACG
>JBJHBI010000089.1:0-3341 GCA_050485405.1 Salinarimonadaceae bacterium | reverse complement strand
CCGCGTCCTCGCCCTCACCCGGCTCCGCGAGGACATGGACGAGCCCCATATCGTGCAGCTCCTGAGCCTCGAAGATGCGCCCGTCATTGATCATGCGATGCGCTTCGAGCGGGCCGATGCGGCGCGACAACATGCTGTAGGCGCCCATGCCCGGGAAGAGATTGAACAGGACTTCGGGGAAGCCGAACTTCGTGCCCTTCTCGGCGACGATGACGTCGTTCGACAAAGCAGCTTCGAACCCACCGCCCAGAGCATCGCCCTGGACGAGCCCGATGGTCACGATCGGCAGCTGGTAATTGATATAGTTCGCGTAGACGACGTCGATGCAGGCGGTGGCATATGCATGCAGGCCGGTCCGGTCGCCGGCGGCGATCAGGCGGGCGAAGAGAGCGAGATCGCCGCCCAGATTGAACACGCCCGGCCGAAGCGACGAGACGACGAAATAATCGAAGGGCTGCTCGGGTGCCCCGGCGAAGAGATTGACGAGCGAATCCTGCATGTCGGACAGGCCGCGCAGGAGTTCGGGCGTGTAGCTCGGGCGTCCCTGCGGACGCATGCGGCACCAATACGTGGCGATCTCGGGGTCGATCGAGACGTCGAGTTCTTCGAAGACGTGGCCTGCGACGATGTCGCGCGCGGCCTCGACAGTCGATTGCGGGGGCGCGGATGCGGGCGAGGCGGCGGGCGGCTTCGCGGCGATCGCGTCCCGGGAGCGACCGGCTACCCTGTCCAGTGCCTCGAGCGGGCGCATCGCGGGGCCGCCCGGCATCTGCCCGGTGGCAGCCGAGGCCTGCCCGATAGCGACCGCCTGGCGCTGGCCGAAGGAGCCGCGCAGGCGCCGCCTCTCGCGAATGGCCGTCATCGCGGTCGTCTCGGCCTGGTGCGCTTCGCTCGGCTCACCGCCGAGGCCGCTATCACCCGAATATCCACGTATACGCATCGTGCCGCCTCATCTCGGTCGGCGCTCCCGGTCCGAGCGCCTCCGTCCGCCACCGGGACTATCGCGCCCTTCGATTGTGAAGGAAACCGATAAAGTGCGTTGTCACGGGTTTACCAATTATTAACCTTAACATTACGGAGAATCCCCATAATGACAATAGAGGATTGCATAATTTCGATGAATCAATCGATCAAAATATCGGCAAATGGCGTAGAATCATCCAAAATACGGTATGCTGTCGGGGGACGATGAGTATGAATGTCCGGTTTCGGGGTGTTTCCCTCGATTTCTGAGAATTTCGGGGAAGCCGGCTAACGGGCCGGCGCAGCGCGATTCCACCCCGCGCACCTGCGCTCGGCGTGGCTGCGATACGCTGCCATGGCGCAGGAGACGATGAGACCACATACAATCAGCGATGATTAATTTCTATTAAGTCTTGTCGGCTTTCATCAAGTTGCGTCGCCTGCCATCGGTCCGGCTGCGGTCCATCAGCCAGTATCGCGCTGCAGGGTGGCGAGTTGCGCGCGAACAGCATCGGGAATCGCGGCCGGGCGTCCACTCGCGCGCGTCACGTAGACATGGACGAAATGCCCGTGTGCCGCCGTCGTTTCGGCGCCCGCGCGGAATATGCCGACGCTGTAGGTCACCGAGGAGCGGCCGAGCCGCGTGACCGCGAGGCCGGTCTCCAGGGCGTCGGGGAAGGCGACGGATTCGAAATAGCTGCAGCCGGTTTCGGCGACGAGGCCGACGGTCTCGCTGCCGGTGATGTCGAGCAGGCCGTTCTCGACGAGGAAGGCGTTCACTGCCGTATCGAAATAGGAGTAATAGACGACGTTGTTCACGTGTCCGTAGACGTCGTTGTCCATCCAGCGGGTCGGCATCGGGCGAAACAGCGCGAAGGCGGAGCGGGGCAGTGGCCGGGGACGGGAGTCGTTCGCGGAAGTGGCGGTCATCGGTTTCGTTCTCACCAGGCGGCTTCGTAGATGGCACGGGCATCGGCGCGGGTAACTTCGCGCGGATTGTTCACGAGGAGGCGGGTCTGCTTCATCGCGTCGTCGGCGAGCGTGTCCAGCGCCTCGAACGGCACGCCGACATCGCGCAGGCGCGTGGCGAGGCCGAGATCGGCGCAGAGCTTCGCCATGGCGTCGATCACGGCTTGCGGATCGCTTCCGCCGGCGAGCGGCGGGAAGATGTCGCCGCCGAGGATGCCATAGGCCTCCCCGCAGGCCGGCGCGTTGAAGCGCATCACCTGGGTGAGGACGAGGGCGTTCGACAGGCCGTGCGGAATGCCGAAATGGCCGCCCAGCGGATAGGCGAGCGCATGCACCGCTGCGACCGGGGCGTTTGCGAAGGCCTGACCGGCGAGCATGGAGCCGAGCAGCATGTCCGAGCGGGCTTCGAGGTCGTCACCCTGATGCACGGCGCGGCTGATCGCACTCCCCAGAAGCCGCAGCGCCTCGCGGGCGAGCGCCCGGGAGACCGGGTTGGCGTTCGGGCTCGCAGTGGTGAAGGCCTCGATCGCATGCACCATCGCGTCGACGCCCGTCGCCGCGGTGGGTGCTGGTGGCAGGCCGAGGGTGGTCTGCGGGTCGAGCAGGGCGATATCGGGCAGGAGGAGAGGCGAGACGACGCCTTTCTTTTCGTGGGTACCGGTGGTGACGATGGCGATCGGGGTGACCTCCGAGCCGGTTCCCGCGGTGGTCGGGGCGAGGAGCAGCGGCAGGCGCGGACCATGCGCGAGGCCGATCCCGTAGATCGCATCGAGATGCTGCTGCGTGCCTGCGAGCAGTGCGACGAGCTTCGCCGCATCGAGGGATGAGCCGCCGCCGAGCCCGATCACACCGGTCGCGTCGCAGCCGCGCGCCATGGCAGTCGCTTCGAGAATCACGCTCTCGGGCGGGTCGGCGACGACGCCGTCGAAGATCACCACGGCGTGGCCCGCGCGCTGGAGGATTTCCGCCACCTGCGGCACGAGCCCCGTCTCGACCATGCCGCGATCGCTGACGATCAGGATGCAGGGACCGAGCGCCGCAGCATGATCGGGCAGCGCCTCCAGGCTGCCGGGTCCGAAGACGACGCGCGGCGTCGTGGCGAAACTGAAGGGGGTCATGCAATCTCCTCCGCAATGATCTTCGGCGGGATCTTCGTCCCGGCTTCGGCACCGATGATTGCCGAAGCATGATTTTCGGGCCAGACTAAAGCAATTCCTCGCGCTGGCCACCCGTGTCTGTGCCATACGGGGTGTGAGGAAGATCAGCGATGCTGGCGCGCACCGTATGGCCGGAAATGCGATTACAAAATTTTAGAATTGTCACAAACTAGTTCTCTTGCCGCATTGCCCATTGCGCCCTGTTTGTTTAAGCACGCATCGACGCAAGGAATGACAGTGCTCGCGTGGTGA
>JBJHBI010000088.1:0-11710 GCA_050485405.1 Salinarimonadaceae bacterium | reverse complement strand
CTCTGAGCCAGGATCAAACTCTCAAGTTGAAGAGCATAATCCAGGCCGAACTCTCTCGAATCAACGGAAATTCCACACATCCATGCAAACGCCTCACGACGCCCACATAAATGATGGCTTCCAAAAGAAACGTCGAATCCGACACTATCTCTCACAGTACCAGACATCCCCTAAGAGACACCCGGCACCCGCAAGGACAACGCCGACCACGCTTCCCTTTCTTCCTTCCCAACAATGTCAAAGAGCAGACTTCCAGCCAAAACCACGCAAGACAAGAACCCGGCATAACCAACCGGGCCAAACCCGCGCAACCTCAAAAGGAAGCAAAGCCGCCGGAAAACCGCCCCAAAGGCGCCGGCGCCGATGAACAGCCTTCTACGCCCAAGCCCTTCCGCCGTCAATCAGGAAAACGCGCAATTTTCACTCATTTTCGCATCCTTTCATGAAACATCGATGACGGGACTGTGCGCAATGCCCCTGAATGCAAGGGTTTTGCAGCGTTCGGACCGGAGCCCGCCGATACTTCGCGACGCGATTTGTCCCGCGCAGCGTTTTCGCGCATAAGCGCTGGCGGCAACCTCCGGCGGGCAACCCTGCCGGAATCCCATCGCGCCGCATAAGGAGAGCGCTTCCGTGATCGCCATCGAGGGCGTGAGCCATCGCGTCGACGACACCACCATCCTGCACGATCTGAGCCTGAGCCTCGACGAGAAGCGGATCGGCATCATCGGGGCGAACGGATCGGGCAAGAGCACCTTCGCCCGCCTGCTCAACGGGCTCGTCCTGCCCAGCGCCGGGCGGATCAGCGTCTATGACAAGGATACGCGCAAGGATGGCGACGCCGTACGGGCGCTGATCGGCTTCGTCTTCCAGAATCCGGATCATCAGATCGTCTATCCGATCGTGGAGGAGGATGTCGCCTTCGGCTTGCGCAATGCCGGCCTGCGCGGCGAGGAGCTCGCTGCCGCCGTCACCGGCGCCCTGGAGCGTTTCGGTCTCCTCCCCCACCGCAACCAGCCCGCCCATCTGCTCAGCGGAGGCGAGAAGCAGCTTCTAGCGCTCGCCGGCGTGCTCGCGCTCGCGCCCCGCACGATCGTGCTCGACGAGCCCACCACCCTGCTCGACCTGCGCAACCGCCGCCGGATCGGCACGATCCTCGCCGATCTGCCCCAGCAGGTGGTTTTCGTGACGCATGATCTCGACATGCTCGCCGGTTTCGACCGGGTCCTCGTCTTCGATTCGGGCCGCATCGTCGCTGACGACACGCCTGCGCGCGCCATCGCGCATTACGTCGAACGCATGGAGGCGTGATGCTCGGCATCTATCGCCACGGCACGAGCCCCCTGCACCGCGCGCGCCCGAGCGTGAAGCTCGCTGCCCTCGCCCTCATGGCGATCGCGCTGTTCTTACCCACCTCCCCCATCGGCATCCTCGCCGTCGGGCTCGCCGCTGCGCTTGCGACAATCATCGGATATGCCGTCGCCGGGATCCCCGCGCGGGTCGCTATCGCCCAGATCCGCCCCGCGCTCTGGATATTGGGAATGATCTTCGTCTTCCATGCGATCATGGGGGATGTGGTGACCGGGACGCTGATCGTCGCCCGTTTCGTCCTGCTGATCGCGCTCGCCGCGCTGGTGACGCTGACGACGCGCGTTTCCGACATGATCGCCGCGATCGAGACCGGGCTCGCCCCCTTGCGGCGCATCGTCGATCCGGGGCGTGTCGCGATGTGTCTGGTGCTCGCGATCCGATTCGTGCCCGTCCTGGCAAACGAAGCGCAGGCCCTGAGGGAAGCGCAGGCGGCGCGGGGGGCGAAACGCGCCGGGCCGGCGGCCTTCATCCGCCTCGCGATACCGCTGATCCTGCGCGGGCTGCGCCTGTCGGAGATCGTTGCGGAAGCACTCTATGCGCGCGGTTTCGGCAGAGCCGCGCCACCGCCGGTGGAAGAACCGGCACGGGGCGAGGATGATCGAGGCGGGGATGATCGGGGAGACGATCAAACGCAAAAAGGCCGCGCGAAGTTCGAGTTCGCGCAGCCTGATGAGATGATCGATCCGCAGGTGAGCAAGCGCCGCGATCCCTGATGGAGATGCGCGCCGCCCTGTCTCGGCCTTACCGGCGCGCCTTATTCGGCGGCGGCCTGCTTCTTTTCGATCTCGCGCTTCACGGCGCGGACGTTCTGCGACAGCGTGTCGTCCGCAGCCTTCGCGAGGAAGGCGTCGAGACCACCGCGATGTTCCACGGTGCGCAGCGCATTCGCCGAGACGCGCAGGCGGAAGGAGCGCCCGAGCGCGTCCGACTGCAGAGTGACGTTGCACAGGTTCGGGAGGAACCGGCGCTTGGTCTTACGATTGGAGTGGCTGACGAGATTGCCAGTCAGCACGGCTTTGCCGGTCAGTTCGCAACGGCGCGACATCGTTCCTGATCCTGTCTATATTTGGTCTGGCCGCCGGGCGTAATCTGGCTACGCCCCCGATCCTCGCGCGAACCCGCTCATGCGTGCTCACGGCAGCCGGACACCGAAAGTCCTCGAGAAGAGCGCTGCCTATAAGCGAGGAAGGAGGGTCCCGTCAAGGATAGGAGAGCGTTAACCTTCATCACGCAGCTTGAGAATCGACAACGCCTTCGCTCCAGATCGATTCGCCGGCATGATTCGCCGACGCCCGCTACCGGAGCTCAATCTAACGAGGAGCCGCGCGATGCGGACCATGCGCTCTCATTCCGCCCCCTCCCCCACCCCGCACCAGGGCGGCGATCCCGTTCCGGCCCGCTATGCGCCCGCCCGGCGCGCCGGCAAGCTGACCGGCGCCGTGGCGGGTCTCGTGCTGACATGCGCCCTCGCCATGCCGATCACGGCGCAATCCGCCGAGATGGAGGCGGTCTATACGATATCGATCGCGGGATTCTCGGTCGGCACGGCGGATGTGAAAAGCCGCTTCGACGGCTCGGCCTACACTATCGATCTCCAGGCGCGCCTCACGGGCCTCGCGGGCGTTCTCGTCAGCGGACGGGGTGCGGCGAGCGCGAACGGCATGGTCTCCGGCACGCAGGTGATACCCCGGGCATTCGCCGCCAATTCGCGCAGCTCCCAGGCGAGCCGTACGGTGCGGATGGGTTTGAACAACGGCACCGTCGCGGCCGTCGAGATCGAGCCCCCGTTGCAGGATCACGACGACGCGGTTCCCGTCCAGGCGGCGCACAAGCGCGGCGTGGTCGATCCCGTCAGCGCCTTCCTGATGCCGGCCACGATTCGCGGCAATCCTTCCGACCCGCGCAATTGCGAGCGCACCATCCCCGTCTATGACGGCGCGGCGCGCTTCGACATCATCCTGAGCTATGGAGGCACGCGCGAATTCAGCCGCCCCGGCTTCACGGGCGAGGTGCTCGTCTGCAATGCGCGGTTCCGTGCGATATCCGGGCATCGCCCGTCGCGGGAAGCAGTGCGTTTCATGGAGGAAAACCGGGACATGGCGGTCTGGCTCGCGCCCTTCCCGGCCAATGATTCCCTCGTGCCGATGCGCATCGAGGTGCGCACGCAGATCGGCATGAGCGTGATCGAAGCCGGGCGGGTGAATCTCTCACCATCCCCGCGCCGCGCCGCGGCGGCGCAGTAGGCGTCGCGCCGGAAGAGCTCGGCGCATCATCCGACCTGACGGGTAAAATGATGCGCTAGCCCGCGCGCTCGATCGCCCGCTGCACGACGCGCCGGACTTCCTCGTTGGAGAGGAAGAGATCGTGATTGAGGATGCCGCGGCCGAAATCGCTGGCATCGGCCACCCGCACGCCCATCGCCGTGAGGCGCTCTCGCTCCGCCGCACCGGCGCGGGCGACGCCGCCGGCGATCCTCTGCGAGGCCAGAAGCGCGCGGTCGCGCGACGAGACGATCACGGTGATGCGCGGGGCGTCGGGTCCGAGACGGTTCACCGCCTGCTCGAATTGATCGATATCGACATCCGGCGCGGCCAGGACCACGGCGCCGATGCGTGCCATCGCGCGATCGCCGCCGGAGCCGCGCAGCATCCGCAGCGTCTCCAGCGTCAGCAGCGAGCCCATGGAATGGGCCACGATATGCACACGCCCGCCGCTCGGCGACTGGGCCAGCGTGAGCAGGAGATCCTCCAGCGCATCGCGCGACCACATGGCGCTCTCGCGATCATAGGCATAATCGAGCGTCGCCCCGGCGGAAGGCCAGGTGAAGAGACCAGGCGCGCCGCGAAAGCTGATGCCGTCGGCGAGTTCGGCGGCACTCGTCGCCGCCGTCTCGAAGGTCTCGCGATAACCGTGCACGTAGAGCAGCACGTCCTTGCCGAGTGCCGCGCGGGTGAAGGCGTCGGCGGCTTCGCGCGAAGTGACGTCGTCGACGGAGGCGACGCGCCAGCCGCCGGAGACAACATTGGTGACGCGTGCCGTGAGGCCGGTCGCCGGAGGCGTCATCCGGGCGCGGGCGAAGGTCAGGCCGGTACCGCGTTCGGGGCCGAAGAACGGCCGCTCGCCCGGAGGCGTCGCGGGGCGCCGCGTCGTCGCGACGAGCAGCGTCGGCTCGCTCACCATGCTCGCATAGGGATCGTCGCCCGGCGTTCCCGCCCCCGCGAATCCGAAGCAGCCTCCGAGCACCAGAGAACTACCTCCGACGAGGAAAGCGCGGCGGGTCGCACGGTGGCGGGATGCTGAAATCGGGTAACGCACCATGATGGGAATTCACTGATTTTGGAGGGATCACCATGGGAGGCTCGCGCACACGCGCCACCCGTTTCGGCGCCGCGAGGGAATGCCGATTGTTCCTGCCATCAATGCATCGCGATTGGGGCAAGCTTGCGGCGGAATTGGCACGAACGCTTGTCTTTGGAGCGATTTGCGCGATGTTCTTCGCATGAGCGCCGATGTAACCGTTTCCCCACCGCCTTCATTGACGGGCCGATGGCTGCGCCGCCTTCGCCGTCTCGCATTGGGTACTCTCGCCCTCTTTCTCGTCGCTTTCGTGCTGCCGCTGGGGACGCGCGCCGTTCATCACTGGTATGGCGGGGGGCATCAGATGTCCTGGTCGCAGGCCGATTGGAGTTCCGCCGCCCTGCTGCCCGATCCGGCGGCTTCCGAGGAGGCCATGATCCGGATCTATGCGGCGCGAACCGGGCGCTGGCGCGGAGTGGTGGCGCATCACAGCTGGATCGTCGTCAAGGCGCCAGGCGAGCGCGCCTATACGCGCTACGACAAGGTCGGATGGGGGCGCATGCCGGTTCGGGTCAACGGCTGGGCACCGGATGCACGCTGGTTCTCGCACGAGCCGGAAACCGTGCTCGCCCTGAACGGCGAGCGGGCCGAGCGGCTTATTCCACGCATCGCGGAGGCCGTCGAAGCCTATCCGTTCGCCGGTGAAGGCGGGTATCGGGCATGGCCGGGGCCGAATTCCAACAGCTTCGTCGCGCATGTGCTCGAGGAAGTGCCCGAGCTCGGCGCCGCGCTTCCATCGACGGCGCTGGGACGAGACTGGGCCGGCGGCGGCTTCGGCATCGGGCGCAGCATGAGCGGAACCGGCCTGCGTATAGCGTTCGGGGGCTATGGAGGGCTTGCGATCGGTCTGGTCGAGGGCATCGAGATCCACGTGCTCGGACTCGTGGCCGGGATCGACCCGCGACGGCTCGGCATCAAGCTGCCGGGCTGGGGCGATCTGCACCTGCTGCGGGATGACGACGCGGCGCCCTGAACGGCACGACCGAAAAAGAAACCGCCGGAACCGCGTCTCGCGGCGTCGGCGGCACAGCCGTCAATTTGTATGCGGCGGATATCAGCCCAGCGCCTGGCCGAACGGCACCGAACCGGTCGCGGGCATGGGCTCGCGCGGCGTCGGGGGCTCGTTGGCCACCTCGTGCCACCAGGTCCAGCATTCCGTTTCGATCGCCGGCATGATCGGGCGCGTCGAGGGGAAACGGCGATCGTTGTTGAACGCATCACGCAGCGAAGCGAGCCGCGCATTCGCCGCGTTGCGTTGATCATCGTTGCCCTGCTCCGTCACGAACAGCAGGCGGTAGACGATTTCACGATTGGGAAGGCGCATCGTTCAAACTCCGCCGTCACGTCGGAAAATAGCTGCCGAACAGCGAAGCGTAGCGATCGAGGCCGCCTTTCTTGACTTCCTCATCGTAACGCTGGCCGAGCGTCTGGGTCGGCGCGCTCGGCGCACGCTGCTGTACGACCTGGCTGCTGACGAGAGCGCCGGGCGGGGCGGTGTTTTCGGTGGCCGCGGAATCGACGCTCGGCTCCGGAGCGGCGGCTTCCGCCGTCGGGATGGAGAAGCCGGATTCGGCGCCGGGCACGATCGAACTGCGCGAAACGCGCGTATCGACGGGCAGACCGAGAGCGGTCAGATGTGAGTTGCTCATTGTTCTACATTTATCCCATGCATCTCATTTGATCATCACAATAACAAAAACATACTTCCCTATCAAGGACCAATCGGTCATATTGATACCTTAAATGCCTTGTGCATTGGTAGCGATCGCTTCCGACATGGTCAACGACGTATTGTATTCATTTTTATTATGTTTTGATGGGTGCAGGATGATGCCAAGCCAGAATCTTCCGCCTTAAATCGCTGTGCGGCAGGGCCGCATTAAGCGTATTTTCAACCTTTATCGCGCACAGATTGTGCTGCGAACTATGCAATCTTAGAATGCTTTTTGTTCCGTGACCCGGCACGAAGTCGCATCGACGACTTCCGTGCACCGAGTTCCGGCGACATCATCGGGAAGACGGAGATCCGCGTGGACACCTTCGGACCTGGAGCAATCAGCGGTTTTCATGTCGGCGCCCCCGGTGCCGGCGCCGATGCGATCGGCAACGAGGCGCGCGCCTTCAACATGGTCTACCGGGAAGCCCTCGGCCAGGCGCCGGCGGCCCGCGAACTCAGCCCACGAGACGACCTGCGGACCTTCGGCGAGAACTTCCGCAGGCTCGAGCGCACGCTGGAGGCCGAGCGCACCAACATGATGCGCGTGCTGATGCCGCCCACGATCGGGGCCGGCGAAGCTCACGGCCAGAGTTACCGTCATACCGCACAGACGGTGCCGTTATCCGGTGGCACCGGCGGGCACGCCGGAGGCGGAGGATTCATGCAGGCCGCCGGCGGCGGCGGTGCGGCAGATCGCGGGCATTCCGTCACACGCGATACGGACGGGGTTCATCGGATCTTCTCCGATCACAGCCAGCGCGCCGTGCCCGTCGTGCAGTCGGCGCTCGGTCTCGACGCCGACACGAAGGGCGAAACGATCGATTTCGCCGGCGAGATCAGCACCCTCACCGGCCGCCTCGACAGGGTTATGGGGGAGTTGCGCGACACCATTTCGCAGCCGCATCCGAGCACCCCCGAGCGTGCGATGGAGCACAATTCCCGAGTGCACGCACTGACGCGCGAAGGTGACCGGCTGAACACGGAACGCAGCATGCTGATGTCGCTGCACCTGGCCGCTCACCAGGAGACCCGCGTGCGCATGTTGTCGGCCTTCGAGCATGTCACCGGTATGGTGAAGAAAATTAACGAGATCTTCAATCAGCTCAAGCAAGGGTCGTAATCCCTTGGTGAGGACGACCCTGAGATGCTCAGCTGTTTACGTTTCCTCGTTGTGACGCTCTGTCTCCTCCTGGCCGCATGCCAGGTCGAACTCTACGGCAACCTGTCGCAACGCGAAGCCAACGAAATGATCGCGGTGCTGACCCGCGCCGGCATCGATGCTTCGCGCGAAGAAGTCAGCGACGGCATCTTCCGCGTGATGGTCGAGGAAGCGCGCATGGCCGATGCCGTCGAGGCGCTGGCGCTGGCGGGGCTTCCCGCCGAGCGGTTCCAGTCGCTCGGCGAAGTCTTTCCCGGTGACGGGCTGATCGTCTCCCCGTTCGAACAACGCATCCGCACGATGCACGCCCTCAATCAGGAGATCGCACGCACGATCACGACGATTTCCGGGGTACGGAACGCGCGCGTGCACATCGTCCTGCCCGAACTCGATCTGCGCGGCCAGCCGATGAACCAGCCCTCGGCCTCGATCCTGATCCATCACGCGCCCGGGCTCGACACCGAGGCCATGGCGACGCGTGTGCGCATGCTCGTCGCGAATGCCGTCCAGGGCATGGATTTCCGTAACGTCGCCGTCGCCTTCTTCGACACGTCCCAATCCTTGCCGGGCGCTTCGCCGCGAGCTTCCGCGCAGGCCGAGGCGACCGTCCAGCCCGCATCCGCCGAGGGCACCGTGACGATGGCCGAACCGGCGGCGCCCGTTTCGCGAGGCGAATCGGGGTCGAGCGGGCCGCCGAGCGCTGCGCCGTCGAGCGATCCCGGGCAGGACGAATCGCTTCCCTTCCTCACGCGCATCGCACCATACATTTTCTGGGCCGCCGCACTCGCCATGGCTCTCGGCGCCGGCTTCCTCGCCTGGCGCCAGCGCCTCGCCGCGAGGAACGCCTCATGACGATGGGCGATGGCTTCGCGCAGGGCGTCGCGACGGCGCGGCAGCTACACGCTCCCGCTGCGCCGGGCGAAGTCGCGCAGGAAGCCCCTGCCCGCGCGACCGGCAGCCGCAGCGAAGCGGGCCATCCCCGTCATCGGCGCATACCCACCATCATCGAATCGGCCTGCGAGGATCCCTCCGCTCTGGTCGGCCTGCTCGGCGAGGAACGAATCGCCGCGCTGACCGGCTTCCCGGAAGCCGCGATCAGCAATCTCGTCCATTCCCGCGCGGATCTGCAACGACGCTTTGCGGCGCGGCTGAGGCAGCGCCTCGGCCTGTCGCGCCGACAGGTCGCAGCCGCGCGCCGGATTCCCGGCGATCCTGCCCTCGTCACCCGGGCGATCCGTTTCTTCGCGACGACGATGCGGCTGGCCGATACGCCGCGTGTCGTCAGTCGCGAGACCATGCGACGCAATGCCGAACTCTACGGCGAGGAAGCCCTCGCCTTCGCCCTCGTCCAAAAGCCGTTGCTCGGGCAGAGCATCGAGGCGCTGCGGGAATTCATCACCGAGCCCCCGATCAGCGATGCGGACAAGCGCATGTTCGTGCGCGCACTGGCCGCTCATGGTCATGACGGCGCGCCGGCCCTCGCCCTGCTTCTCGACCTGCCCGTCGAGACCGCGACGCGCGGCTTCTCCGACCGTTTCGACGCGGTGATCACCGGCCTGCCCACCCTCGCCGCCCGCGCCCTGACGCGGGTCATGGAAGATACGGCGGATGAGCGCGGCACCGGCAAAGGCACGGGCACGCAATCCGGGCCCGCCGGTAGAGAGCTTTCGACGTCGGCAGGCGACCACAGCGTCATGCCGTCACCCGACGAAGTACGCGCCGCCGAGGCGCAATGGCGCGCCGACGGGGTCGCCGACGGCGAGAACGAGGACGGAGACCAGGATGGGGACGGACCAGCAGCGACAGCCGGGAAGTCGGCCGCCGACGCAGGAGGCGGCGGGGAAAGCACCGGGCGACAAGACGTGGCGGGACCGGGCGGAGGGGGCGGCAATGAACCCGCCCCGTGATCCGGCACAATCAACCGGGCAACCGGCTGCGCGCCCTGCCCCGCGCACCGCGCCGCGCCCCCCTCCGCGTCAGGATGGGCGACAGGACAAGCGCGCCGCGCCTGCACGCGGTTCCGGCGCCCAGCCGCAGGGGAACGCCGTCGCTGAGCCGGAGCGTTCGATCTTCATGCCGGCGACGAAGGTCCTTTCCGCCGAGGACATGAAGATCCTGCGCAACGCCGATCGTTTTCGCGACGAGGCGCGCCGCCTGCATGACGGCATGAGCCGCACCCTCGCCGAAGCGCAGGAACAGGCTCGCCTCGCCGGGCACAAGGAAGGCTTCGAGAAAGGGCGTCTGGAGGCGATCGAAACCCTCGCGGAGGCCATTAACGGCGTCCGTCAGCGCCTCGCGGCATCGGACGAGGAACTGGCTGCGATCGTGGTGGCGGCCGTCGAGGGAATCATCGGCGAGATGGAGGATCGCGACCTCGCCCTGCGTTGCGTTCGCCGCGCCCTCGACGATGCAGCCGGCGACATCTGGGCGAAGGTTCACGTCACACCGGCGGAAGTCGCCTATCTCGAGGAAGGCCTGCGCAAGCTCCCGACGACCGGAACCTGGCCGGAAATCCGTGGCGTCGAGGCCGATCCGCTGCTCAAGCCCGGCGAGATCATCCTCGAAACGCCCAAAGGACGTACCCATGTCGGCATCCGCCAGCAGCTCTCCCGGCTGAAGGCGGGCCTCCAGAGCCTCGACGGTCCGCAGGGCAAGGCGTGAGCGAGGAGCGCAGAATGAATGATACGCGTGCTCCCGCAGGGGGCAATTCGTCTGCGTCGGATCAGGCCGCGCATGTCCCGGAGCGCCGGGCGCAGACGCGGCAGACCGGGTTTGCGGGCAAACTCGCCAAGCTGCAGCGCATCGTCGGGAACATCGACACGCGCCGTTCCTCCGGGCGCCTGCTCGCCGTCACCGGCCCCCTCATCCGCGCCGAATTGCCCGGCGCGGAAGTCGGCGAACTCTGCGAATTGCGCGATCCCGATACGTCCGAGACGCGCTTTGCGGAGGTCGTCGGACTCGACAACGCCACCGCCTTCCTCGCGCCCTATGGCGGCACGTCCGGCCTGTCGCTGCGCACCGAGGTGGTGGGCTTGCGACGCCCGCCGACGGTGACATGCGGCGATCATCTGCTGGGAACCGTCATCGATGCGCTGGGTAATTTCATGGATTGGGGCGGAGGTGCCGAACCACCGCGCCCCGGTCCGGAAGCCGAGCGTCGACCGATCTCGGCGCAGGCGCCGGATCCGATGACCCGGGCGCCGATCAAGACGCCGATGGAGATCGGCATCCGCGCCATCGATTCGCTCCTGACGATGGGCGTCGGTCAGCGGATGGGAATTTTCGGGACGGCGGGCGGCGGCAAATCCACGCTGATGTCGGAGATCGTGATGCGCTGCGAGGCCGACGTCACGGTCGTCGCGCTGGTGGGAGAGCGCGGGCGCGAGGTCAACGATTTCCTCGAACACGCGCTCAGCAAGGAGAGCCGTGCGCGCTCGGTGATCGTCGCCGCGACATCAGACCGTCCATCGGTGGAGCGCATGCAGGCCTCGCTGACGGCGACTGCCGTGGCCGAGCATTTCCGCGACCGGGGCATGAAGGTCCTGCTCTTCGTCGATACGGTGACACGCCTCGCGCGCGCCCTGCGCGAAATTGGCCTCTCCGCCGGCGAACCGCCGGGCCGGCGCGGGTTTCCGCCCTCGGTCTATTCGACCCTGCCGCTGCTCGTGGAACGCGCCGGTCCCGCCGCCGTCGGATCGATCACCGCTTTCTATACCGTGCTGGTGGAAGGCGACATGAATTCCGATCCGGTGGCTGAGGAGGTGAAAAGTCTCCTCGACGGCCACATCGTTCTCTCCGAGAAGCTCGCTGCGCAGGTGCATTACCCGGCGATCGACGTGCTCACCTCGAAGAGCCGCCTGTTCAACGAAGTGACCACCCCCGAGCACCGGGCCGCAGCCGGGCGCCTGCGCGAACTCTACGCGCGCTATCAGGAGCTCGAACTGCTGATCCAGGTCGGCGAATACAAGAAAGGCGCCGATGCGCTCAATGACGAGGCGGTGGCGAAGATCGACACCATCAAGGCGCTTCTCAAGCAGAAGCCCGGCGAAATCGCCCGTTTCGACGAGACCATCAAGCGCCTGCGCGAAATTACGGGTATGTGATGC
>JBJHBI010000087.1:0-12482 GCA_050485405.1 Salinarimonadaceae bacterium | reverse complement strand
CCGCTTCCCCGGAAGGCGGTTGCTCGATGCGCTGATCGATATCCCCTTCGCCCTGCCCACCGCCGTGGCGGGCCTCGCCCTGACGGCGCTCTATGCCTCGAACGGCTGGTTCGGCTCCGTGCTGGAGCCAGCCGGGATCACCATCGTCTATACGATCTTCGGCGTGGCGCTCGCCATGGCCTTCACCAGCGTGCCCTTCGTGGTGCGCACGGTGCAGCCGGTTCTGGAGGATCTCGATCCGCAGATCGAGCAGGCCTCGGCGACGCTCGGCGCCTATCCGTTCACGGTGTTTCGCCGCGTCGTCTTCCCGGTGATCTTTCCCGCCTATCTCAGCGGCTGCGCACTCGCCTTCGCGCGCTCGCTCGGCGAGTTCGGCGCCGTCGTCTTCATTGCCGGAAACCTGCCGTTCCACACCGAGATCGCGGCGCTCCTCGTCTTCATCCGGCTGGAGGAGTTCGATTATCCGGCGGCCTCCGCGATCGCCACGGTGTTGCTTCTCGCAGCCTTCCTGCTGCTCCTGACCACCAACGCCATCCAGGCCTGGGGCTTGCGCTACAAGGTGCGCAACGCATGACCGGCGCCGCTTCGACCCTCCCGGCCCAAATGCCGATCTCAAGCGCGCCGCGCACTCATGTGCCGCGCATCCTGATCGGCCTCGGAATCGTCTCGACGCTGGTCTTCATCGTGATGCCGCTCGCGGTGATCTTCGCTCAGGCCTTCGCGCGCGGGTTCGACGTCTATATGGCGAACATCCTGGCTCCCGACACGCTGCACGCGATCTATCTGACGATGCTCGTCGCGATCATCGTCGTGCCGGTGAATATCGGCTTCGGGATCTCCGCCGCATGGGCGATCACCAAATTCGAATTCCCCGGCAAGAAGCTGCTGCTTACGATCATCGAGATCCCCTTCTCGATCTCGCCCATCGTCGCCGGCGTCACCTATATCCTGCTCTACGGCGCTCAAGGCCTGCTCGGGCCTTGGCTGATCGGGATGGAATTGCGGATCATGTTCGCGCTGCCCGGCATCGTTCTCGTCACTTTGTTCGTCACCAGCCCCTTCGTGGTGCGCGAACTCGTGCCGCTGATGCAGGTTCAGGGAAGCGAGCAGGAGGAGGCCGCCGTGACGCTCGGGGCGAGCGGCTGGCAGACCTTCATGCGGGTGACGCTGCCCAATATCCGCTGGGCGCTGCTCTACGGCGCGGTTCTTTGCTCGGCGCGCGCGATCGGCGAGTTCGGGGCGGTCTCCGTGGTCTCGGGCAATATCCGGGGCCAGACCAACACCCTGCCGCTGCAGGTCGAACTGCTCTATCACGATTACAACGCCGTCGGCGCCTTCGCCGCCGCCTCGACCCTGACGCTGATCGCCATCCTCGCGCTCATCGCCAAGGTCGCGATCGAATACCGTATGGGAGACCAGCGCGCCCACTCTTGAGCGGGCACGCCGGATCGGGCCGCCTCAGCCCTCGGCGACCTGCCATTTCCAGAAATCGCTGCCCTCCTTGTCGAGGAAGCGGTTGAGGACCATGCGGTGCACCTCGTCCGCCCCGTCGACCAGCCGCGCCTGGCGGGCGTAGCGGTAGATCCATTCGAGCACGGTGTCCTTGGAATAGCCGCGCGCGCCGTTGATCTGGATGGCGATGTCGGCGGCCTCGTGCAGGACGTTCGCGACCTGGACCTTGGCCATCGAGACTTCCTGGCGGGCAAACGAGCCCTGATCCAGCGCCCAGGCGGCCTTCATCACGAGCAACCGCCCGATCTCGATCTTCATGGCGAGCCCGCCGAGCATCAGCTGGATGCTCTCGCGATCCTTCAGGCGGATCCCGAAACCCTCGCGCTCGGCGGCGTATTCCCGGGCGATCTCGACGCAGCGTTTGGCGAGGCCGAGCCAGCGCATGCAATGGGTTAGGCGCGCGGGGCCGAGGCGGATCTGGGTCATCTTCATCCCCTGACCCTCCTCCATGAGCACGTCCTTCACCGGGATTTCGAGCCCGTCATAGACGATCTCACAATGCCCGCCATGCTCCTCCGGCCCCATGATCGGGATGCGGCGCTTGATCTCCCAGCCCGGCGCATCCTTGTGGTGCAGGAAGGCGGTGAGGCCGTAGCGCGGATCATCGGAGGTCCGCGCCATCAGGATGAAGTGATCGGCCACGCCCGCACCGGTGATGAACCATTTATGGCCATAGATCCGGTAGACGTCGCCGTGCTTCTCGGCGCGGGTGCGGATCATCGAGGGGTCGGAGCCGCCGCCGGGATGCGGTTCGGTCATCGAGAAGGCCGAGCGCACCTTGCCCTGCACGATCGGCTGGAGCCAGCGCTCCTTCTGGTATTCGGTGCCGACCTGCTCGAGCACCATCATGTTGCCGTCATCGGGGGCAGCAGAATTGAAAACGCACGGCCCGAAGATCGAGCGGTTCATGGCCTCGTAGCACACGGCCATGCCCATCTTTCCGAGCTCCTGCCCGCCGGTCTCCTGCTTCAGTTGAAGGCACCAGAGCCCCTGCGAACGCGCCTTCTCGCGCATCCGGTCGAGCAGATCGAGGCGGATATTCTCGTGATCGTCGTAGCTGTCCTCGCGTGATTCCAGCGGGATCAGTTCTTCCTCGACGAAGGCGGCGATGCGTTTGCGGAAATCCTCGATCCGCGGCGAAATCTGAAAGTCCATCTTGCGTTTCCCTGATCGGTCACAGGCCCGAACACAGATGCCCGCCATCGACGGGGAGGTAGGTCCCCGTCATCCAGGGCGAGGCATCTGTGGCGAGCAGGAGGAAGGCGGCGTCGAGATCCTCGGGCTTGCCGAGGCGACGCATCGGAATGCGCTTGATCATCGCCTCGCCCGGCGGCGTAGCGAAGAATTCCGCGTTGATCTCGGTCTCGATATAGCCGGGTGCCAGCGCATTCACGCGGATGCCGAACCGTGCCCATTCGAGGGCGAGCGCATGCGTGGCCTGTTTCACGGCGGCTTTCGAGATCGCATAGGGGGTCACCCCGCCGGCGACGCGCTGGCCGAGGATCGAGGCGATATTGACGATGTTGCCCGGCTGCCTGGCATCGCGCCAGCGCCGCCCGGCCTCCTGCGCCATGGTGAAGACGCCGCGCACATTGGTGGCCATCACCGCGTCGAAATCGGCGAGCGGCGTGTCGATCGCCATCGAGGAGAGCGCGATCCCGGCATTGTTGACGAGCGTGTCGAGGGGCGCATCGAGCGCGTCGAAACAGGCCTTGACGGAAGCCTCATCGGTGACGTCGAGAGAGAGAGCGCGCGCAGATGCCGCACCGGCGGATACGAGTTCGGCGACGAGATCGTCGAGCTTCTCCTTGCGGCGGGCGCCCACCGTGACCCGGGCGCCGTGGCGGGCGCAGAGCGTGGCGAAATGCGCGCCGAGCCCGGATGAGGCCCCCGTGATCAGGATATGCTTGCCCGCAAGCCGCGCCCCGAGATCCATGCCGTCCTCCTCTGCCGATTATCCGTTGATCTTCACGGCAGAGTTGACGCGCGCTGACCGAGGGTCAAGGCGCAAGGCGACGAGGTGGCTTTGGGATCGGCGCGGGTCGGCGATCAAAGATCGCCCATCACCTCCTGACGGAAGCCGTAGATCTTGCGATCGCCCGTGACCGGGATCAGCGTCACCTCGCGGGTCTGGCCCGGCTCGAAACGCACGGCGGAGCCTGCGGGGATGTCGAGGCGCATGCCGCGCGTCTTCTCACGCGCGAAGGAGAGTGCCGGATTGGTCTCGAAGAAATGGTAATGCGAGCCGACCTGGATCGGGCGGTCGCCGGTATTGGAAACGCTGAGCGTCACGGTCTCGCGCCCGGCATTGAGCTCGATCTCACCGTCCGGCGTCGTCACCGCACCGGGCTCGAGCGCCCCGCGCGGGCCGCGGATCGGATCATGCACGGTGACGAGCTTGGTGCCGTCGGGGAACGTCGCCTCCACCTGCACGTCGTGGATCATGTCGGCGATCCCGTCCATGACCTGATCGGCGCTGATCACATGGGCGCCCGCCTCCATCAGATCGGCGACCGAGCGCCCGTCGCGGGCGCCCTCGACCACGAAATCCGTGATCAGCGCGATCGCTTCCGGGTAATTCAGCTTCACACCCCGCTCCAGCCGGCGGCGCGCCACCATGGCGGCCATGGAGACGAGGAGCTTGTCCTTCTCGCGCGGTGACAATTGCATCTTTCTTCTCCTCAGATCATCCAGCTGCGCGGCATCTTCTGCGCGCGCATGCCTTCGACGAAACGGATCAGCGCTGCGCGCAGAGCCTGCGCGTCATCGCTGAGAAATCGGGCCACGAGCAAACCGTCGAGTGCGCTCACGCCGCAGGGGCATGGTGCGTTGTCGAGATGCGCGCGCGCTTCTTCGAGCCGCGCCTCGGCATCGGGGGCGATGATCAGGCAGGTGGCGAAGGCATGGGCGCCGCCGGCCACAGCGCCACGCGCGAGCGTCTGCGCGATCGGCCCCTCCAGCCGCACCTCCTCGGCGAAGACCAGCCGGCCCGCCCGGCGCACCCGCCAGGAATCGCGAAACCGCCCGCTCTCCACGCGCTCACCCATGGCGGTGCGCCCGAATATCGTGGATTCGACCAGGATCAGCCGCGCATCGGCGGCCATCTCGACGGTGAGCCGCCGGCGCAGGCGTGATTCGTCGAACAGAATCTGCTCCTGCGGCAGCCAGTCGAGCGCCGCGCCGGCTGCGAGATCGAGGCGGATCCCGATCGCGGTATCGGCCTCGTCGCTGCGATAGATCTTCTCGGCGGCCTGGCTCGTCAGGGTAGCGCAGGCACTCTCGCCGAGCGCGACGTCGATGGCGAGGCGATCGCCTCCGGTCATGCCGCCGCCGGTATTGATGAAGACGCCCTCGCAGATGCGCCCGCCCGGAAAGCGCACCCGGTAGCCGCCACTCTCGGCGATGCGCATCGGCGTGCCGCCCCGGCGCGGATCGGCGTCGATCGCGAGCCGCACGCCGCCATCGGCGCGGATCATGCGCGGCAGGGGCGGCGATGGGGGCGAAGCGTTGCGGCTCATCAGCATGGTGTCAGAGCATTGCGCTGCGTCACCCTTACGGCAACTGCGATTTTCGGGCGATGCTGCCTAAAAGTTGGGCGTTTCGCCCGCCGCTCAGGCCGGCACCTCCCCGCCCTTGATTTCACCGCCCTTCACTTCACCGCCTTTGCGGACCTCGTCGCTGCAGAAGCCCACCACCTCGCCCGCACGCACAGCGGCATCGGCGAAGGGATCGAGCACGAGATCGGCACCGGCCTTCTCCAGCATGGCTTTATCTTCGGCGCCGTGACCACGGATCGCGACCCGGCCCGTGAATCCGGCCTTGCGCGCCTCTTCCATGAGGATCAGCCGCGCATCCTCGTGGGTGACCGAGGGGCCGATATGCGGCGTGGCGATGATCAGCCAGCGCGCCCTCGCGAGCGGCAGGGTGATGACGAATTCGGGATCGGCGGCATCGCCATAGAGGCCCGGCAGGCCGCTCTTGCGCCAGTTGGCCACGGCTTCCGGGTCGAAATCGACACCGAGAACCTTCGCCCCCGCATCATGCATGACGCGCGACAATTGCGTGCCGTAGCGCCCCAGCCCGAAGAGGATGATGTCGTAATCCTTGCTCTCGGGCTTCTCGGTGTGATCCTCGCGGTGGGGATCCTTGCGCTCGAACATGCCGATGAAGGGCTCGATCCAGCCGTAGATCGTCTGGGCATAGAGGATCATGTAGGTGGAGAGCGTGATCGTCACGAGGCCCACCAGCGTGACGAGCCCAACCGCCTCGTCGAAGACATGGCCGAGCGTCACGCCCATCGCCATGAAGATCAGCGAGAATTCGCTGATCTGCGCCACGGTGACGCCGGCCAGCACGCCGGTGCGCTTGCGGTAGCCCATATAGCCCATGATCGCCATCACGATCAGCGGATTGCCGATCAGGACGAACAGCGAGAGCGCGATCGCGGCGAAGAGCTGGTCGCCCAGCGCGCCGAGGCTGAGACCCATCCCGAGGCTGATGAAGAAGAACAGCAGCAGGAAGTCGCGCATGCTCGACAGGCGCGAGGCGATCGCTTCGCGGTAGGAGGTAGTGGCGAGCGAGACGCCGGCGAGCAGGCCGCCGAGTTCCTTGCCGAGACCGATCCAGTCACAGACCGCGGCAAACAGCACCGCCCAGGCGATGGCGAAGGTGACGAGCAGTTCCGGCATGCGCGCGATCCGGGCCATCAGCGGCTCGGCCACATAGCGGATGAACAGCGCCACCGCGCCCACCAGCAAGAGGCCCGCCCCGAGCACGCCGCCGATCCCGAGCCCCGCCTGCGAGCCGCCGACCCCGACGCCGATGGTCGAGAGCGTGATCATGGCGAGCACCACGACGATGTCCTGCACGATCAGGAAGCCGATCGCGATGCGCCCGTGCAGCGAATCGACCTCGCGCTTGTCGCTGAGCAGCTTCACGATGATGATCGTCGAGGAGAAGGTCAGCGCCACGCCGATATAGATGCTCGTGATGAAATCGAGCCCGAGCATCAGGCAGATCAGGAAGCCGAACACGGCGGTGAAGGTCACCTGGCCGAGGCCCGTGGCGACCGAGACCGCGCCGAGCTTGCGCACGATATGCACGTCGAGCTTGAGCCCCACGAGAAAGAGCAGCGCCGCGATGCCGATCTCGGCGAGGAGGTCGACGGCCTCGGCCTCGGTGATGATGTTGAGAACGTCCGGCCCGACGATGATGCCGGTGGCGATGAAGGCGACGACGAGGGGCTGCTTCAGGAGCAGCCCCACCAGCCCCACGGCGGAGGCCAATGCCAGAACCATCGCGAATTCGTAAAATGCGTGCGCTTCGCCCATTCCGCTTCCCCGGCCCGTCACTGTCGAAGTGACGTGTCGCCTCTGCACCACCCCGGGTCAAGCCGGACAAAGCCGTATGGCTTCGCGCGAAAGTCACCTCACCCGGCGAGCTGATCCCAGCAATCCAGCGCCTTGCCGGCATACATCACCGATGGCCCGCCGCCCATCTGGATCGCCATGGAGAGCACGTCGGCGAGTTCCTCGCGGCTCGCCCCCGCCTTCATCAGCGCCTCGACATGAAAGGCGATGCAGGCTTCGCAGCGCACCGCGATCGCGATGCCAAGCGCTACGAATTCCTTCTCCTTGACGCCGAGCGCCCCGCCTTCCTTTACGGCAACGGACAGCGCACCAAAGCCCTTCATCGTGCCGGGGATGGTCTTCGCGAGGTTGCGGGTGCGGTCGCGGGTTTCCTTGATCGAGGCGGGATAATCCATCGTGAAGGCTCCGTTTGATGGCCTGCGGGAGAGTTCATCCACGATGGATCGCATCCGGGCGCCCCGACGGCGCTGATCCAGATCAATCCGGGCAGCGGGTTTCTTGATGAAGACCGCTACCCGGATCGCTTCATCGTCACAGCGTCGGCAATTGGTAATCCGCATAGCGCTCACGCAGGGTGAGCTTCTGGATCTTGCCCGTCGCCGTATGGGGGATCTCCTCCACGAAGACGATGTCGTCGGGCAATTGCCATTTGGCGATGCGCTGCGCCATGTGGTCGAGAATGCTCGCCTTTTGCGGATCGCGCCCCGGCTTGGGCACGATGATGAGCAGCGGACGCTCGTCCCATTTGGGGTGGCGCACGCCGATCACCGCTGCTTCCGCGACATCGGGATGGCCCACCGCGATATTCTCGAGGTCGATCGAAGAGATCCACTCGCCACCCGACTTGATAACGTCCTTGGAACGGTCGACGATCTGCATGTTGCCGTGCTGGTCGATCGTGGCGACGTCGCCGGTATCGAAGAAACCCTCGTCGTCGCAGATCACGTCGTCGCGGTGGAAATAGGCCTGCGCCACCGCCGGCCCGCGCACCAGGAGCTTGCCGAAGGCCACCCCGTCCCAGGGCAGTTCACGCCCGTCATCGTCGACGATCTTCATCTCGACGCCAAACGGCGGAAAGCCGACCTTTTCCTTCAGATCGAGCCAGCGCTCGCCATCGACCTCGCCGTAATCCGGCTTGAGCGTGCAGACGGAGCCGAGCGGGCTCATCTCGGTCATGCCCCAGGCATGCACCACCTCGACCTCGTAGACGTCGCGGAAGGTCTTCGTCACCGCGCGCGGGCAGGCCGAGCCGCCGATCACCACCCGCTGCAGATCGGGCAGCCGGTCGCCGCTGGCTTCGAGATGCTGGAGCAGCGAGAACCAGATCGTCGGGACGGCGGCCGAGATCGTCACCTTCTCCTCGATCAGCAGTTCGGCGAGGGACGCCCCGTCGAGCTTGGGGCCGGGCAGGACCAGCGCCGCGCCGGCCATGGGGGCCGAGAAGGCGAAGGACCAACCGTTGGCGTGGAACAGCGGCACCACCGGCATCGCCGTGTCGCGCGAGGACAGGCCGAGATAATCGACGCCGTTCACCATCAGCGAGTGCAGCACGTTCGAGCGATGTGAATAGACGACGCCCTTGGGATTGCCCGTCGTGCCGGAGGTGTAACACATGCCGGCAGCCGTGTTCTCGTCGAAGCTCTTCCAGGTGAAATCGTCGTCGACTTCGGCGATGTAGTCCTCGTAGGCGACCGCGTTCTTCAGGCTGGTCTGCGGCATGTTGTCCGCATCCGTGAGGATGACGTAGCGCTCGACGCTGTCGAGCCGGTCGGCGAGCTTCTCGACCAGGGGCACGAAGGTCAGGTCGACGAGCAGAATGCGATCTGCCGCGTGGTTGACGATATAGACGATCTGGTCGTCGAACAGGCGCGGATTGACCGTGTGATAGACCGCCCCGATCCCGGTAATGCCGTACCAGCTCTCCAGATGCCGCCAGGTGTTCCAGGCGAGCGTACCGACGCGGTCGCCGAGGCCGATCCCGTCCTTCTCGAGGCGCTTGGCCAATTGCAGGGCGCGGCTGCGGACCTTTTTGTAGCTGGTGCGATGGATCGGCCCCTCGACGGAGCGCGATATCACCGGGCGATCGGGATGCTGGATGGCGGCGTGGTCGATGACGCGATGAATCAGCAGGGGCCAGTCCTGCATCAGGCCGAGCATGACGTTCTCTCCTCGGTTCGTTGACGGGGCGATTTCTGGGCTCGCGAGCGCAGGTTAAGCGCACGAAACGCATCCGCCAACGACATTCTGCGCACGCAAATTCGCGCAAAAACAATAGTTGATCACCCTTTACACTGCATCGCACCTGCCGAACGACAACCTGACGCTACGTTATGTCAGAAAGTTCTCATTTATTGAATCTTAAAGCATTACGGCAATTCTCGACGGAACCAGACAGAGATCCGGACCATGATACGCAACGCCCTCCTCGTAATCTTTTGCCTCGCGACGCTCGCGGCACCGCTCGCCCTCGTCGCAGGCCCCGACAGTGCCGAGGACGGCGTCGCGGTGGTGTTCGCACCCTGGATCGACGAGGCGACCGCGATGAGCCGGATCGGCGCGGCGGGCGGCGCCGTGATCCGCCCCGGAGCCGCGGGCTTCGTCACCATCGCCATACCGCAATCCCCCGATTTCGAGCGTGCCATCCGCGCAGCCGGCGCCTGGCTCCTGCTTGATCCGCAACGTGTCGGCATCTGTTCGTCGACCCTGAATTCCTGATAACGGGAAGGAACTCCACCATGACCGACGTCGCCACTCTGCGCACGGCCTCCGCGCGGCTGCTATCCGCGCTCATGGCCGCGCATGTCGTCGTCATCGCCGCGATCGCCGTGGCGCTGGGCGGCGACCTGTTCACCTTGGCGGCCCTCGCCGGCGCGATGGCGGCTCCGGGTATCGTCCTGACGCTCAGGCGGCCCGAGGATGCCGCGACGCGCTTCGCCGTCGCCATCGGCCTCGTCGCGCAGGTGTCGCTCATCGTCTTCGCCATGAGCGGGCATGCCTGGCAGATCGACGTCCATATGTATTATTTCGCCACGCTCGCGATGCTCGCCGGTTTCTGCGACTGGCGCGTGATCGTGGCGGCGGCGGGCGTGACCGCCGTGCACCATCTCAGCTTCAACTTCCTGCTGCCGGCCGCCGTCTTTCCCGGCGGGGCGAGCCTCGGCCGGGTGATGATCCATGCGGTGATCGTCGTTCTCGAAACCGCCGTGCTCGCCTGGATCGTGCTCACCCTCGAGAGGATGATCGCCCTGTCGCGCGCCGGTGTGGAGGCAGCCGAAGAGGCGCGCCGCAAGGATGTCGAACTCGCCGAGATCCGCACGCAGGATGCCGGTCGCGTCGAGGCGCGCGCCGCCGAGGTCGACCGTCTCGCAGCCGAATTCGAAAGCGGTATCCGCGCGGCTCTCGCCACGCTCGACGACGCCTTCGCCACCATGCGGGCCAAGGCCGACGGGCTCGGATCGATCGCGGCACGAACCGGATCGCGGGTATCGGACGTGCTCGCAAGTTCGCAGCGCACGGCGGCGAATGTGCAGAACGTCGCGGCATCGGGCGAGGAACTCGCAGCCTCGATTGCCGAGATCGGACGCTCGGCCACGCAATCCTCCGAGATCGCCCATCGCGCCGTCGAGGGCGCGAGGCGCACGGACGGACAGGTCCAGACCTTGTCCGAATCGGCCCGCAGCATCGGCGAGGTGGTCGATCTGATCCGCTCGATCGCCGAGCAGACGAACCTGCTCGCGCTCAACGCCACCATCGAAGCGGCGCGCGCCGGCGAGGCGGGCAAGGGCTTCGCCGTGGTGGCGCAGGAGGTGAAGACGCTGGCTTCGCAGACGGCCAAGGCCACCGAGGACATCGCCTCGAAAGTCGCCGAAATGCAGGCCGCAACCCGCGATTCCGTCGCCTCCATCCAGGACATCGCCACCACGATCGACGAAATGAGCGAGATCGCCGCGAGCATCGCCGCCGCCGTGACACAGCAATCATCCGCCACCCGGGAAATCGCCGCGAATGTTCAGGAAGCGGCGGATGGCGCGAAGGTGGTCAACGAGACGGTGGAGATCGTGGGCACGCTTTCGGGCGAAACCGATACGGCTTCCGGCGAGATCAATGCCGCGACCGTCGCACTCGCTGCGGAAGCGGAAAAGATCCGCGCTCGCGTCGAGAGATTTTGCGCTTCGGTGCGCGCAGCCTGATGCCGCGCGCACCAAGCGCGTGATTGCCGCCGTGACAAGCGAGCCCCCAAGCTCTGCGCGAGGGGGCTCATTCTATGTTCGGCGGCGACTGCGTCACAACCCGCTATAAGGGTACCGGGATCCTCCGCTGCGCATATGATGAACGCAGATTTGTAAGAATCCCGAGAATCTTCACGAGCCGAGAAACTTCATCAACCGGGAAGCGTCACGGTGCGGGAAACAGCGCATCGGTGCGCCCGGTCAGGCGATAGGCGAGGAGCCCCACATATTCGCGCGACGCGACGTCGAAACGACGCAGGCCGTCGGAGATCGTGGCGAAGCCGGGCAGGCTTTCGTCGCCGCCCATCGTGCGAAAATCCACCGGATACGGCACCACCGGGAAGCCCGCCTCGCGAAAAACGCCGACGGAGCGCGGCATGTGGAAGGCGGAGGTGACGAGTAGCCAGGTCTCACCCTCGGCGGGCTCGGCCACCGCAAGTGAATAGACGGCGTTCTCATGGGTGTTGCGCGAGCGCTCCTCGACCAGGATCCGGTCGGGTTCGAGGCCGAGGCTCGCGAGCAGCATCGCACCGGCCCGCGCCTCGCTCGTCTGCGCGCCCGCAAGCGCCCCGCTGCCACCGGAGATCAGGAGCCGCGCTTGCGGAAAACGCCGCGCGAGTTCGAGCCCGACCACGAGCCGCTCGGCGGCCTCGTTGAGCACGGGCTGGCCCAGCGTGACACTCGCATCGGCATCCTGCGAGCCGCCCAGAACGATGATGCCGTGAACCTCGCCGGTGATCGGCTCGGGGATCGGGAAACGCGCTTCGAGCGTGCGCATGGCAAGGCTCGCGAGCGGCGTCATGCCGAAGAGAAACAATCCCGCACAAGCGATCCCCGCAAGCGCGAAACCCGTGCGGCGCAGGCGCGTCAGCGCGGCGAGGGCGAGCCCGATTGCGATCAGCAATGCGAGCAGGTTGGAGGGTGCCAAGAGGAACCAGGCGATCTTCGACAGGATGAAGAACATGCACGTCGCCTCCCCGGCAGCATCTCTCTTGAAACGACAAAAACCCCGGACGAGACGCCCGGGGTTCCATCAGCCGAACAGCCTGCGGGCAGGGATGCCCGCGCGCGGCTTACTTCTTGCCGAAGCCGAGATTGCCGAAGCGCGAATTGAAGCGCGAGACGCGCCCACCGCGATCCAGAAGCTGCTGGTTACCGCCGGTCCAGGCCGGATGCGTCTTGGGGTCGATTTCGAGCGTCATGGTGTCGCCCTCCTTGCCCCAGGTCGAGCGGGTCTCGTATTCCGTTCCGTCGGTCATCACCACCTTGATGAAGTGATAATCCGGATGCGCCGTCGCTTCCTTGCGTGCCATAGCTTTAACCTCATGCTGCCGATCCGGCGGATTTTTCTGGCCGCCGGGGGCCCGTGGCG
>JBJHBI010000086.1:0-12937 GCA_050485405.1 Salinarimonadaceae bacterium | reverse complement strand
GAGACCTGCCGCCGGATCCGCGCCCGCAGCGACGTGCCGATCCTGATGCTGACGGCCAAGGGCGAGGAGACGGACCGTATCGTCGGGCTGGAACTCGGCGCCGACGACTACCTGCCCAAACCCTTCAACCCGCGCGAATTGCTGGCACGTCTGCGGGCCATCCTGCGCCGGCGCCTCGCCCCCGCGCGTGGCCGGATCGCGCGCTTCGGCGCCCTCGAAATCGACGAGGATGCCCGGATGGTGCGGGTGCGCGGCGAGGAAAAGCAGCTGACGAGCTACCAGTTCGACCTGCTCTGCGCCTTCGCCGCCCATGCCGGGCGGGTGCTCAGTCGCGACCAGCTCCTCGATCTCGTACGGGGCGCGGAGCTCGAAGCTTTCGATCGCTCGATCGACGTGCATATCTCGCGCATCCGCGCCGCCATCGAGGAGGATCCCAGACGCCCCAAGCGCATCCTCACCGTGCGTGGTACGGGCTATGTCTTCGCGCGGCGCCAGGATGGCGAGGGCTGAGGGAGATCGCGGATGCGCAGCCGGCTGTTCTGGAAGGTCTATCTCACCATCATCGCCTGCCTCGTGCTGCTGGTGGCGGCGGGCGCGCTGGTCTGGCGCCTCGGACCCGGCTCGACGGATTTCGGCTGGAACGAGCGGCGACAACATTTCGTCGCGACCTATTTCGGCGATCCCGCCGACAGGGCGAGCCTCACGGCGGATGTCACGCGGCTCGCCGCGGCCCTGCGTCTCGATATCGGCATTTATGATGCGCAGGGGCAACTGATCATCAGTGCCGGCGCGCCGTTGCCCGAGCGCATCGCCATGATCGAGAACCGGCGCGGGCTGGATCGCGGCTATTTCCTCGCGGGCACGCTCGATGACGACAGCACGGTCGTGGCCCGTTTCGCCGAACAGCCGCAAGAGCGTGACGGGCGCAACCCGCTCATACCCGTCGCCATCGCGGCGCTCGTGATCGGCGCGGCGGCATGGCCGCTGGTACGCAGTCTGACGGGCCGGCTGGAGCGACTTCGCAACGGCGTCGAAAGCTGGGGCGACGCTGCCCGCCTGCCCCGCGTCGCGATCGAGGGCAAGGACGAGATCGCGGCACTCGCAGGCGGGTTCAACCGGGCGGCGGAGCGAATCGAAGGCCTGATCGAAGCTCATCGCAGCCTGCTCGCCAATGCCAGTCACGAATTGCGCTCGCCGCTGGCCCGCCTGCGCATGGCGGTGGAGCGTCAGGCGGAGAAACCAAGCGCGGCCTTGCGCGACGAGATCGTGCGCAATCTCGCCGAGATGGATACGCTCGTGGAGGAAATCCTGCTCGCGAGCCGGCTCGAGCGGCTCGACGGCCTCGAACGGGTGCAGCAAGTCGATCTCGTCGCGCTCGCCGCCGAGGAGGCCGCCCTGGCCGACCTTCCCGAGGATGCGATATCCGTCGCGGGGGGCTGTCGCGAGATCGCGGGCGACGAGCGGCTCCTGCGCCGGATGATCCGCAACCTCGTCCTCAACGCGACCCGCCACGGCGCATCGCCGATCGATATCCGCATCGCTCAGGAATCGGAGAACGCCGTCATCCGCATCCGCGATCATGGGCCCGGCCTGCCCGACGGCGTCACCGAGCGCATCTTCGAACCGTTCTACCGCCCTCAAACGGCATCCGAGGCCGCCGGCGGCTGGGGGCTCGGCCTCGCGCTCGTGCGGCAGATCGCGCAGATGCATGGAGGCTCCGTGACGGTGACACCGCAAGCCGGCCCGGGCGCGGAATTCACGGTGCGGCTGCCGATCCGGGAAGCGTAAGCGGATCGGCGCGGACCGGCTTGCCCGCATAGTTCGTTCGGCTCATGCAACGCAGAATATATGCCGCTACCGTCCATACACAGAGCAGATCGGAAAACGCTCTGGGCAATCAAACGGGGAATGGCATGTTTACGGAAAAGAAAATCATCGGCGCGGCGATCGCGATCGGGTCTCTGGCGCTTGCAGGGTGTCAGACCAATCTCGCGGAACTTCCCGAACCGTCTTCCTCGCCGCGCGTCCTGACAGGCGACGAGATCCGCGCCTATATCGGCAGGACGGCCACCTGGGAGGGGACGGATGGAAGATTCGGAGGGCGGATCACATTCAACGCAGATGGTACGGAAACACTCACCAGCAATATTCCCGGCGCCGAACGTGATACCGGCACATGGCGCATCGCCGGAAACCGGAAATGCTCCACCTGGACGGTCGTTCGCAGTGGGGAAGAGCGCTGCTCTCAATGGACGCTCCTGCCGGACGGCAGCATCGATACAGGAAATACGATCGTGCGTTTCTGAGTGGGCATCGAATGGCCGACCATGGAAAGCGGCACGATTTCTCTTCGTAAAGCTTGACCAATCCGAGAACGTGAGCAGGCGACTAACCGAATGACCCTACGGCATGCCCCGTAGTCCGTTCGGCCCATGCGCGCTGTTACTACTACCCTTAATTTCTGTTTACCGGGGCTCGTCAGAAGTCCTCGAAACAGAAAAACGGGGAATATCATGTTCATGGACCACAAAACCATCGGTGCGGCGATCGCGATCGGGGCTCTGGCGCTCGCCGGGTGCCAGACCAATCTCGCGGAACTGCCTGAACCCTCTTCAACCCCACGCGTGCTTACCGGGGACGAAATCCAGGCGTATGCAGGTCGAACCAGCACGTGGGAAGCGACGGATGGAAGTTCCCGCGGGCGAGTGACGTTGAACCCTGACGGGACTCAGACCCTGACCAGCAATATTCCCGGTATTCCGCGCGACACCGGCACATGGCGGGTAAGCGGCAATCAACAATGCGCCACCTGGACACGGATACGTGGAGGCGAAGAGCGCTGTTCGACATGGACCCTGATGCCTGACGGAAGCATCGATACCGGCAATACCATTACCCGCTTCTGAGGAAGCCATGGTAATATCGCAAGGCGTGGTCGGACTCCTCAGAGTTCGGCCCCGCCCGGCTGGTGGTTGTTTTTCGAAAGACGCAAGGCCCCGAAGCCCGGCGGGGCTGGCGCCATCAGGGGAGCCTGCATATGACCATTGAACGCATGATACTTCTGATCGTCGGGCTGGTCGTGATCATCTCCGTCCTGCTCGGGATCTACTACAGCCCCTACTGGTTCTGGGTGACGGGGCTCATGGGCGCGCATCTGGTGCAGGCGTCGTTCACGGGCATGTGTCCCGTGGTGATGACGCTGAAGAAACTCGGCCTGCCTTCGAAACCCGGTTTCGGTTGAGAGCGGTCACGATACTTCGGGGGTCGCGATACTCTGGAGCAAGGCACCACCCGCATGCCGCGAGCCGTCGCAGCAGGTCAGCTGATATGCGGCGTCAGGCTCGCCATCTTGTGGATCAGTGCGAGCCGGTTGCGTGCGCCCGTCTTGGCCAGCATCGCCGCGAGCTGGTTCTTTACCGTGGCGGGAGCGGTTCCACGCCGCTGCGCAATCTCCTCGACCGTATGGCCGCGCGGGATCAAGCGGGCGACTTCTTTCTCGGCCCCGGTCAATTCATATGCTCGGGCAAAGCGCTCCGTATCGAAGAGCGGTGCGTTCTCGGGGTCGATGATACTGATCAACGCACCGTTCAGGCCTCTTTCGATCTCGCAAGCCGCATCGTTGAGGGGCGCTATGTCGAGGATGAAGGCCGGCGCGCCCGAGCGGCGCGGGACCGCGATCGTCTGCCGCGCAGCCTCGCTTTCACCACTCGCCGTCGCACAGGCACGGGCAATCGCTGCATCGATGAGCCGGGTCAGTTCCGGATCGCGGGCAGCAATGCGATGATCACGCGTGAGAGACAGCCCGTCTTCCTGGTCCGTGATGCGCGTGAGCTCGCGATTGCGGACGATGATCCGCCCGTCCGGAAGCCCGACACCCATGCCGGTGCCGACCCGGTCGAGTACTGTCAGAGCCGCGTTGTAGCGTGCACGCAACTGCATGAAAGTGCGGCTCAGTTCCGCAGCGCGCGCGAGATGAACGGCGTGGCGCCCCAGATCATCGAAAGCAGCCTCCGGAAGCTCCGTCAATGCGGGGTCGAAGCCGATGGTCATGCCTTCGAACCAGACCGGATTATCGTTGAGTCGCAATCCGATACGGCGCCGTATGCCCACGGATCGTTCTAGGACGAGGCAGTCGGGCCGTGTATCGAGCACCTCACGTGAAATGCCGACATCGATATCGGGGAATGGTTGATTGATCGGCTGTTTGGCGAAAGCGGCCCAGTCGGGCGCTTCGTGAGCGCGCAAATTGGCGACGTAATCCCGACCCTCGGGCCGGGTGACGAAGTCACGATACGCCTTGCTCAATGCCGTGATCTCATAAGGGTGATCGGTTTCCGCGCGAACGAGCAGGGCGCTGCCGCGCGCTCCGACGCGTTCGACGATCCGATCGAGAACACCGTGCCATCGCAGTGGGTCGATGGCTGCCTCGTAGATGGTTTCGATCAACTGCGCCCGGCCCGCATCCTCCACCATCGACCAGCCCCTGCCTCGCATACCCGGATTGCAATCCCATATTTAGTCAGGCCGCGATCATGGCTGTCAAGTTGGGTCGCCTCGGCATAGATCTTTGCGGCCAGAACGCTTTTTCGGTATGGCGTTGCGTAGTGTGGTACGAAACTCGCGCGATTTGCTGAGAATCGCTGCGTTCGACAGCCGGTCAATGAAGGGGCCTGAGATGGACAAACCGGGCAGTGCAGCAACGGTTCAAGGTCCGGACGCGAAGCTCGCCGCAATCCGGGCGCTGCTCGCCGATGTGCATGAAAAGCTCTCGCTCGCTTTCGGCTTTCGCCTCTGGGACGGCTCGCGGGTTCCCGCCGACTGGCCGGGGGATAGGCTCGCCATCACCATTGCCGACCCGGGCGCCGTCGCGAAGCTGGTGCGGCGACCGCGCCTCGACACGCTGATCAAGCTGCATGTGGACGGGCGGCTCGATCTGGCCGGCGGCTCGTTCTTCGACCTCGTCGCCGCGCGCCCGACGGGCAAGCCGGGGCGGCTGTTGCGGGGCCTGTCGAAGCGGCGCATCCTCGCGGTGATCCGGCATTTCTTCTTCGTGCCGCAGGGTCCGGCGAGCGTGCTCGATCCGGTGAAGGGCGACACCATCGCCCGCGACGGCTCGGAGGCGACCAACCGCACGAATGTCGCCTATCACTATGATGTTTCGAACGATTTCTACGAGCTCTTCCTCGACGAGAAGATGGTCTATACCTGCGCCTATTTCGCCGAGGACCATATGGATCTCGCGCGGGCACAGGCCGACAAGCTCGACATGATCTGCCGCAAGCTGCGGCTGCAGCCCGGCGAGCGCTTCCTCGATATCGGTTCGGGCTGGGGGGCGCTGGTCTGCCACGCCGCCGAGCATTACGGCGTCGAGGCCCATGGTGTGACGCTCAGTTCCGAGCAGCTCGCGCTGGCCCGCGAGCGGGCTGAGAAACGCGGCATCGCCGATCGCGTCACCTTCCATTTCAAGGATTACCGGGCGATGGAGGGCTCGTTCGACAAGATCGCCTCCATCGGCATGTTCGAGCAGGTCGGCATCCGCAATCACGGCGATTACTTCGCCACGATGAACCGGCTCCTGCGCCCAGGCGGGCTCTACCTGCATCATTGCATCGCAAGGCGCGCCAAACGCTCGGACAAGCGCTTTCTGAAGATGAGCCCGGAATACCGTGCGCTCGTGCGCTATATCTTCCCCGGCGGCGAGCTCGATCATCTGGGCATGTCGATTTCCAATCTCGAACGCGCGGGTTTCGAGATCCACGATGTCGAGGGCTGGCGCGAACATTATCGCCGCACGACCTATCTGTGGTGGGAGCGCCTCGCCGCGCGGCGCGAGGAAGCCGAGAAGCTCGTCGGGCCGGAAAAGGTGCGGATGTGGCTGCTCTATCTCGCCGGCTGCTCCCTCGCCTTCGCCCGCGGCGGCGCCTATATCAACCAGACGCTCGCCTCGAAGCGCATCAAGGGCGATCGCGGCAACGCGCCCCTGGCGGTGCCACTCTCGCGCGCCGATCTCTATCGCTGAGCGCGCGTCTTCCGGTGCCCCCCTGCGGCACCATATCACCCGGCATCCGTGATCATCGCGATGGTCACGAAGCCGGCGACCGGTTACGCAGAAGTCGATTTCAACCGTGACCCGTGAAGATCAATGCGCAAGTTTTCCCTCTACGGCTTTGCACTGCTGGCCGCCCTCGCGGCGGGGCTCGCCTTCGTCGTGATCGACAGCCGGCCCGCCCCGGCGCATCTGAGCCTCGAGGCGCGCAGCGGCGAAGCGCTCGCGCAGGACGAAAACATCCTTCTCGTCGATATCCGGCGCCCCGAGGAATGGGTGCAGACCGGTGTCGTCGAGGGCGCCGTACTCGTCACCTATACGGATGCGGAAAGCTTCGTCGCGCGCATCGCCCCGATGCTCGAACCCGGCCAGCCGCTCGCGCTGATCTGCCGCTCCGGCAACCGCACCTCGCGGGCGGCGCGCGAGATCGCCGCGAAGCTCGACAATCCGGTGATCGACATTGCCGGCGGCATGCTGCGGGTGGTCGCGGAGGGCTATACCCCGCTGCCGCCGCGCCGCGAGCAGGGCTGCATGATCTGCTGAATACATAAACTTGCAACGCCTCAGCCCGGCGCGAAAGCGGTTCCCGCAGCGCGCACGATGCGGGCGACTTCCGCAAGCTGATCGGCGAGCGGCGTCGTGCGCCGCCAGACCATGCCGATGGTGCGTGAGGGCGCCGGCGCGTCGAAACGGGCGATGGAAACGGGCGCCGAGCGCGTCTCGATCGCCACCGCCATCTGCGGGATCAGCGTGACACCGATTCCGGCTCCGACCATCTGCACCAATGTCGACAGGGCCGAGCCCTCCATCAGATCACGCGGCACGGCGCCCGAGCCGGCGCAGAAGGAGAGCGCCTGTTCGCGAAAACAATGCCCCTCCTCCAGCAGCAAGAGCCGCATCTCGCGCAGGCTCTCCACATCGGGCACCGGCCTCGCGGCTTCCGTCTCGCGTCGCACCAGCACGAATTCTTCCGTGAACAGCGGCTCCTCATGCAAGGAGGGCTCGGAGACCGGCAAGGCCACGATCGCCGTGTCGAGCCGGCCCTCGATGAGATCCTCCACGAGACGATCCGTCACCGCCTCGCGCGGGCGCAGATCGAGACCGGGAAAGCGCGCGCCCAGTCGGGTGATGATCTCGGGCAGGAGATAGGGTGCGATGGTGGGAATCACGCCGATGCGCAGGCGCCCGGTCAGCGGGCTGTAGGAGGCGCGGGCGAGATCGCCGAGTTCGTCCACGGCCCGCAGAATGTCGCGGGCGCGCATGACCAAAGCCTCACCGAGGCCGGTCAGGCGGATCTGCCGCGCGCCGCGCTCGATCAGCTGTGCGCCGAGCAATTCCTCGAGCTCCTTCATCTGCAGTGAGAGCGCCGGCTGGGAGATCGCGCAGGATTCGGCGGCGCGCCCGAAATGGCCGTGGCGAGCCAGCGCATCGAAATAGCGCAGATGTTTGAGGGTGATCGCACTCATAAGGAATAGCTATCGGATCGATAAGAAAATGCAAATTCTTTTTATGACGAGGTCGTGTTAGGAACGCTGCCAAGCTGGTCATCGACGCCCCGTCGTCATGGTGATCCGCAAGCGTTCGTCGCCCGCATGTACGATCACGCACATGCGCGGCAGCTTGAAACGAGGAGGAAGACAGATGGATGGTATCGACGCGCCGAAAGGTGGAAAATGCCCGGTGATGCACGGGGCGCTGACCTCGACCAGCACCACGGTGATGGATTGGTGGCCGAACGCGCTCAACCTCGACATCCTGCACCAGCACGACACCAAGACGAACCCGCTCAAGGGTTTCAGCTATCGTGAAGAGGTCAAGAAGCTCGACGTCCAGGCCCTCAAGCAGGATCTGCACGCGCTGATGACCGACAGCCAGGAATGGTGGCCGGCGGATTGGGGCCATTACGGCGGTCTGATGATCCGTATGGCCTGGCACGCTGCTGGCTCCTACCGCATCGCCGACGGGCGCGGTGGCGGCGCCACGGGCAACCAGCGCTTCGCGCCGCTGAATTCCTGGCCCGACAACGTCAATCTCGACAAGGCACGCCGTCTGCTCTGGCCGATCAAGAAGAAGTACGGCAACAAGATCTCCTGGGCGGATCTGATGATCCTCGCCGGCAACGTCGCCTACGAATCGATGGGTCTGAAGACCTACGGCTTCGCTTTCGGCCGCGAGGATATCTGGCATCCCGAGAAGGACATCTACTGGGGCTCGGAGAAGGAATGGCTCGGCGCCGCCCGTTACAAAGGCGAGGGTGAGGACCGTGCGAGCCTCGAAAACCCGCTCGCCGCCGTGCAGATGGGCCTGATCTACGTAAATCCGGAAGGTGTCGGTGGCAATCCCGATCCGCTGCGCACCGCCAAGGACGTGCGCGAGACCTTCGCGCGCATGGCGATGAACGACGAGGAGACCGTCGCGCTGACCGCCGGCGGCCACACCGTCGGCAAGACCCACGGCAATGGCGATGCGGCCAATCTCGGCCCCGATCCGGAAGCCGCCGACATCGCCGAACAGGGTCTCGGCTGGAACAACCACAAGACCCGTGGCATCGGCCGCGATACCGTCACCAGCGGCATCGAGGGCGCCTGGACCACCCATCCCACCAAGTGGGACAACGGCTATTTCTACCTGCTGCTCAATTACGAGTGGGAGCTCAAGAAGTCGCCGGCGGGTGCCTGGCAGTGGGAGCCGATCAACATCAAGGAAGAAGACAAGCCGGTCGATGTGGAAGACCCCTCGATCCGTCTCAACCCGATCATGACCGATGCGGACATGGCGATGAAGATGGATCCGGAATATCGCAAGATTTCCGAGCACTTCTATAAGAACCCGGACTACTTCTCCGAGGTCTTCGCCCGCGCCTGGTTCAAGCTCACCCACCGCGACATGGGCCCGAAGGACCGCTATATCGGTCCGGAAGTGCCGGCCGAGGATCTGATCTGGCAGGATCCGGTGCCCAAGGGCGCGACGGGCTACGACGTCGCGGCGGTGAAGGCGAAGATCGCCGATAGCGGTCTGAGCATCGCCGAAATGGTCGCCACCGCATGGGACAGCGCTCGCACCTTCCGTGGTTCGGATCTGCGCGGTGGCGCCAACGGTGCGCGCATCCGCCTCGCGCCGCAGAAGGACTGGGCCGGCAACGAGCCCGATCGCCTTCAGAAGGTCCTCTCCGTGCTGGAGCCGATCGCGCAGGGCGCAGGCGCGAGCCTCGCCGACGTGATCGTGCTCGCGGGCAATGTCGGCATCGAGAAGGCCGCCAAGGCCGCCGGTCGCGACGTGACGGTGCCCTTCGCTCCGGGCCGTGGCGATGCCACGCAGGAGCAGACGGATGCCGATTCCTTCGAGCCGCTGGAGCCCGTCGCAGACGGTTTCCGCAACTGGCTGAAGCAGGATTACGCGGTCAGCCCGGAGGAGCTTCTGCTCGATCGTACCCAGCTCATGGGTCTGACCGCGCAGGAAATGACCTGCCTCGTCGGCGGCATGCGTGCGCTCGGCGCCAATCATGGCGGCACGGCGCATGGCGTGATGACCGACCGGCCCGGTGCGCTGACGACGGATTTCTTCGTCAACCTCACCGACATGGCGTGGAAGTGGGTGCCCAAGGGCGACAATCACTACGAGATCGTCGATCGCAAGACCGGCGCGACCAAGTGGACCGCCACCCGCGTCGATCTGGTCTTCGGCTCCAATTCGGTGCTGCGCGCCTATGCGGAAGTCTATGCCCAGGACGATGGTGAGGAGCGTTTCGTCAACGACTTCATCGCCGCCTGGACCAAGGTGATGAACGCCGACCGCTTCGACATCGCCTGATCGACGGGCGAGAAGCGACGAATCGAACCCCTTCCGCTCCGGCGGGAGGGGTTTTACTTTTGCCCCCCTTCAGGCCACCCCGAAAGCCATGGCCCAGACACCGACCATGGCCACGAAGATACCGAGCGACGCGATTTCGGCAGCGAGTGCACAGACGGAACGGAACATGTCAGCCTCCCCTTGTTCAATCTATGTTCCATTATGTTCCGAAAAACACGGACCGAAAAGTTCTTGTTTCGTGCAATCTATGACATGGTTAACGCGCCCTTGACGGCGCGCGAAGACAGGCGCTCGCGGCGGTGACGCGTTGATTTTGATGAAGATCGTTCTCGTGGATCCGGTCCGGCCGTGTGCGCCAGGCAAACCGCGCGAGCGTTATTCGCCGAGCCTTGGCCGAACCCTCCTCGGCGAACCGGGCGACATACCCGGCAGCGATCGCGCTCAGGAACGGGCGGCGACGGCGTTGTGTTCGCTCGATGCAGTCAGAACGGCCGGATTGGTCCGCGCCGCTTCGCGCACGTTATCGACTTCCTTGCGCAGCGTGTCGCATTCGCGCTTGTACTGCCGCTCGAGCTTGCGATGCTTGCCCTGGACCAGCCAGGCCGCGACGCCGCCGATCATGACGCCGATCGCGAGCGCGACGAAGAGCACCAGCCAGAGCGGGGCGGAAACCGCGAGCAGCGGGTCGGCATCGGAAAAGGGATCGAAGGAGATCGTGATCGGCGCGCGATTCGCGATCGCGAGTAGGATGATCACGAAACCCACGGGCACGAGAATGAGCGCCTTGATGAAACCCGCCATGTAATCCCCGTTTTCTTCGCCGTTCCTTGATCCGCGTCAGCTTGCATCATCGGGCCATACGGCCCGGACGCGCCCTCAATCCGCCGCGCGCGCGGCGATGGCTGGCTCAGGCGACGCCGCCCCCGCCGATCCCGAAGCGCCGCTCCCGGCACCGTTCAGACGCAACCGCATCTCCTTGCCGGTCTTGAAGACGGGTATCACCTTCTCCGAGACCGGAACCGTCTCGCCGGTGCGCGGATTGCGCCCGATGCGGGCGTCGCGCTTCTTGACGGAGAATGCGCCGAAACCGCGCAATTCGACCCGATCGCCGCGCGCCAGCGCGTCGACGATCGTATCGAGGATCGCATTCACGATGTTTTCCACGTCCCTTTGATAGAGATGCGGGTTTCGCTCGGCGATCCTCAGGACCAGTTCGGATTTGATCATGGGCGCTAATTCTTTGAATTTTATCTAGTTTTCAAGATTAGGCTGCCAGATGGCGAGCAGCCCGTCAAGCTCCACGCGTTCGCGGTGGCGCGCGAATGTGGAAAGATGCCCCGACAGGCGCTCGAAACCCGCGATTTCAGCGAGGAAGGCAGCGCTCGTCATGAGGTCGAAGGCCGAGCGGTCGCGGCGCGGACGCCAGGTCTCGATCGGCAGATCGGGATCGATGTCGTGAGCCTCCTCCAGCCAGGCGATCGCGTCGTCCTGGTTGCCGAGCGCATCGACCAGCGCCAGCCCGAGTGCGCGGCGCCCGATATGAACACGACCATCGGCGACGATCGCGGTGGCCTGCGGATCCAGCGCCCGGCGCTCGGCGACGAGCTCCCGGAACCAAGCATAGGTGTCGTCGACCAGTTCGCGCAGGGCGGCGACGGCTTCCTCGTCGATCTCGCCGGTCGGGCTCGGCGCCGCCTTGAGCGGGGTGGAGCGCACTTCCAGCATGCTGACGCCGATATTGTCGAGCAGTTCGCTGACGTTCGGCATCTGGAACATGGTCCCGATCGAGCCGACCACGGCGGTCTCACGCGCCACGATGTGATCGCTCGCGATCGCCGCGATATAGGCTCCCGAGGCCGCCGTACCCTCGACGAAGGCGACGACAGGCTTGTCCTGTGCGAGCGCGCGCAGGCCCTGATAGAGCTCTTCGGCTCCCGTCACGGTGCCGCCGGGGGAATTGATGCTGAGAATGACGCCGCGCACCGCACCGGATTCCGCGATGCGTTCGAGCATCTCCATCTTGCGCCGGTCGTTCGTGATGACGCCCGATATCTCGACCCGTGCGATATGGGCGGTGCGCGTACCGGCGAGATCGCCCGGTCCCACGAAGCGCCAGCCCGCCACGATCAGCACGCCGATCAGCGCGAGGAACCCGACGACGCGCCAGAAGGACAGCTTGCGCCGCATTCTGCGCCGATCGGCAATCAGTTCAGCATCGCTGGCCATCGCCTGCCCTCGCTCCACGCCGATTCGAATGTCGGTTTCCGTTATACAGGCCACGCACGGCGCGACAAGCGCGACGGTTGCACGAATTTCGGGCCGGGGGCGAAAGGACGCGGACGAGAGCGGAGGTCAGCCACTGGCTGCGATGCGCAATCCGCCCAGAGGCACCCGCGTCTTATCGGTGGCGCCCGCCCTGCCGGCGCCGGACGCCACGTAGAGCCCGCGATGCGAGGGATGGGGCGACAAGGCATCCGTGAGGCCGATAACGGTCTCGGCGGCGCCCAGCAGCAGTACGCCGTCGGGGGCGAGCGCGGAAGAGAGGCGGCGCAGGACGTCCGTCTTGGTCGGCTGATCGAAATAGATCAGCACGTTGCGGCAATAGATCACGTCGAACTGGCCGAGCTGCGAGAAATCCTTGATGAGGTTCATCTGCTTGAACGTCACCATCGACTTGATCGCGGGGGAAATGTGCCAGGCGTCGCCCTTCTGCTGGAAATATTTCAGCAGAAGCTGGATCGGCAGCCCGCGCTGCACCTCGAACTGGGTGTAGATCCCCGCCTTCGCCTTGTCGAGCACCTCGGCGGCGATGTCGGTCGCGACGATCTCGATCTGCCAGCCGGCGAGCTTCGCGCGGGCCTCGTCGAGGATCATGGCGAGCGAATACGGCTCCTGCCCCGAAGACGCGGCGGCGCACCAGATCCGCAGCTTGCGCTTGCCGGCCCGCGCGGAGAGCATCTGCGGCAGGATCGTGTCGCGGAAGATGTCGAATGGCGTCTTGTCGCGGAAGAAGAAGGTCTCGTTCGTGGTCATCGCCTCGACCACGGCGATCTCCAGCGCGCGATCACGCCCCTGACGCAG
>JBJHBI010000085.1:0-13360 GCA_050485405.1 Salinarimonadaceae bacterium | reverse complement strand
CGCGGCAACAGCCGCTCCATGAGAGGCACGGCCCAGGTTTCCAGCGCCTCGGGCAGAAGCGTATGGTTGGTATAGGCCAGCGTCTCGCGCGTGATCGTCCAGGCCCGCTCCCACGGCAGGCCGTGTTCGTCGACGAGGATGCGCATCAGTTCCGCCACTGCGATCGCGGGATGCGTATCGTTGAGCTGGATCGCGGCATGTTCGGCGAGATTGTCCAGATCAGGGAACCGGCTGAGATGGCGGCGCACCAGATCCTGCAAGGATGCGGCGGTGAAGAAATATTCCTGCCGCAGCCGCAATTCGTAGCCAGCAGGCGTCGCGTCGCTCGGATAGAGCACCCGCGAGATCGCCTCCGCCCGCGCGCGATGCGCCATCGCGCCGACGTAATCGCCGTGGTTGAACGCATCGAGCATCAGCGGCTCGGCTGCACGCGCCGACCAAAGCCGCAGCGTGTTCACATGCGCACCCCGCCAGCCGACGACGGGGGTGTCGTAGGCCACGGCGAGCACCGTCTCCGAAGGCTCCCAGACACGGCGAATGCGGCCGTCTTCCGTGGTCTCGTCGCGCGTCGCCCCGGCGAAGCCTACCGTATAGGTCGCTTCGGGACGCTCGAATTCCCAAGGGTTGCCGACATGCAGCCAGTCCTCGGGAACCTCGTGCTGCGACCCGTCGACGATCACCTGGCGGAACAGCCCGTAATCATAGCGGATCCCGTAACCGATGGCCGGCAGCGACAGGCTCGCTAAGCTTTCCATGAAACAGGCGGCGAGGCGCCCGAGCCCGCCATTGCCGAGCGCGGCATCGGCCTCCTCCTCGCGCAGCAGATCCGGATCGACGCCGAGATCGCTCAGCGCATCCGCGAGCGGCTCGCTCAATCCGAGATTACTGACGGCGTCGCGGAAATTCCTCCCGATCAGGAATTCGAGCGAGAGGTAATAGACGCGCTTGCCGGCCTGACGATAGGTCTCACGGGTCGATTCCATCCAGCGATCGACGATCCGGTCGCGCACCGCGAGGGCGGCGGCGACGTACCAGTCATGCAGGCTGGCATGGGCGGTATCCTTGCCCACCGCATAGACGAGCTTGTCGGTGATGGCCGCACGCAGACGCGCGCGCATCGACTCCCGGGAATGCGATCCCGCCTGATCGGATGTGGCGGCACCCGCCCACCGGCGTGCCTGGTCCTGGTTTTCGTACACAGTCGTTCCGTTTTCTCGCATGCGCATCACAAGCCCGGCGCCGCCCCGCCCCCCCGGAATGTCGGCGCTGCAAAGTCCGATCGCAAGCCCCGGATGCGAAGCCGGCTCGCGCGCCCCTCGGTGAGACGTGCCAGCGCATACGACCAGCCGGCGCGCGATCCGCTTCCCGATCGACGCCCGACAATCGTCTTTTGCATCTCGGTCGATTATGGCGGGCGGCACGCAGCGCGGTCAAGCAATGTGTCGCTCTGCGAACGTAATCGCCCACAGATATTGCGTTCATGCCCAAGAAACACAACTGAAATACCCATTCCCGAGGGCGTTGCATCAAGGCGCAATTGCTGCAAACTCATCCGCAGGCGCATGCGGGGCGCCCGGAAGATGGCGAGAGGCGGGATATCTTGGAAGAAGCACTGGAGGCGATCGCTGCATTCGTTTCGGAAAATGCGTTCTATGCGCCGATCGTCGTGGGACTTCTCGCTTTCGTCGAATCGCTCGCGATCGTTTCGCTCTTCGTCCCGGCCACGATGGCGCTCCTCGCCATCGGAGCGCTGATCGCGGTATCGGGGGTGGAATTCTGGGCAACTTGGCTCGCTGGCGCCGTCGGCGCCTTCTGCGGCGACATGGTCTCCTATACGATCGGGCGGCATTACAAGCATTCCGCCCTGCGAATCTGGCCGCTCAGCCGCTATCCGAATCTCGTGGCGCGCGCCCAGAACGGCCTGCGCCGTCACGGAGCGTGGTGGCTGTTCACGGGCAAGTTCTTCGGCCCGACACGCACCATCGGCCCGCTGCTCGCAGGCGTCAGCGGCATGCCGGTCAGCCTGTTCAAGAGCGTCGTCATCGCCTCGGCGATGGTCTGGGTCTTCGTGCTGCTCGCCCCCGGCGCGCTCGTGGTGAGCATCCTTCTCGACTGAAAGTCCGCATACCGGCGATAGAGGCTCACACGCCGAGTGCTTCCGCCGTCGGCTGCACCGGTTCGGCGCCCGCCTCGTTCACCCCGCCGCGCCGGCGCACCGCGCTCGCCGTGGTGAAGTTGTTGGGAAGCACCACCCTGTCGACCACAGCCACGTCGTGCGCCGCACCGAGCTCCGCGAGGAGCGCCTCCGGCAAGGCGGCATCGGCGACGAGCTTGTCGGGCCCAGACACGTCGATGCGCGGATGATGCATGGCGTCTTCCAGCGACATGCCGTGATCGATCATGAAGCAGAGGAGGTTCATCATGGCGGGTATGATCTTGCGCCCGCCCGCGCCGCCGAGCGCGATCACGTCGCCGTCGCCGACGGCGATGGCCGGGCAGTAATTCGACAGAACCCGCTTGCCGGGGCCGATCGCGTTCACCGCATCCGGGCGCGGATCGAACCAGTTGATGCCGTTGTTCATCAGGATACCGGTCTGTGGCGAGAGCACGCGTGAACCGAAGAGCGAGAGCAGCGTCTGGGTGCAGACCACGAGGTTGCCCTGCGCATCGGCGACCGCGAAATTCGTCGTCGAGGAGGGATGCGGCGTGCGGTCGCCCATCTCGGCGAGGCGGCGTGCCCAGGCCTGTTTCAGCGCCTGGGCCATCGCGGCGAACATGGCCGCATCCGGCACCCCACCTTTCGGCGTATGCGCCTCCTGGAGGGCTGCGAGCGCCTCGATCATGGTCGGACCGCCGTTGAGTTCGGGCGAGACGGCGATCTCGTAATCACGATAGCGCAGGGTCTTCGGCTCCCGCAGATGCGCCTTGGCCTGCGCGAGATCCTCCATGGAGAGGTAACCGCCGAGCGCGGCGATATCCGCGATCAAGGCCTTCGCGACGCTACCGGTATAGAAGGTCGAGGCGCCCTCCTCCGCGATGCTGCGCAGGGTCTGCGCAAGTGCGGGCCAGGGCATGCGTGGCGCCGGCGCGCCCGCGAGCGGCCCCTGCACGATCGGATAGCCGCCGCGCAGGAAATGCGCCGCGCAGCCCGGGTCGCGCTGCAGATCCGGCAATGCACCGGTGACGATGAGGGAGGTGTACCAGTCGACCTCCACGCCCGCCTCGGCGATCTCGGCGGCGGGCATCACGAGATCCGCCCAGGATGTCGAACCGAAGCGCTCATGGGCGAGCGCGAGGCCCGCGACCATGGCGGGAACGGCGATCGCCTTCGCGCCGACGACGTTGCGGTTGCCCTCGACCATGGGCCAGCCGAACAGATCGGAATCGGCGCCCTCGGTGACCGGAAAATCCGCCGGATCGAGGCTCTGCGGAGCGCGCGCACCGAAATCGATCACGCTGATGCGTCCGCTCGCGGCCTCGCGCACCAGCATCACGCCGATGCCACCGATCCCGCTCATCCAGGGTTCGGCCACGCCTGCGGCGAAACCCGTGGCGATGGCCGCATCGACGGCGTTGCCGCCCCGGCGCAGGACGTCGATCCCGGCCTGGGTGGCGACGCGGTGATGCGCCGCGACGACGCCCCCGGCGCTGCGCGCCACCGGCTTGCGGGACGTCACCGTCCGCGACAGGTTTTCGGACACGGCATTGCGGCGTGACATGACATTCTCCCCGATCATTCTCTTCGGCGAGAGTAGCGTCAGCCGCGATGATTGATACGCGCGCTCACACGAGAACCGGTTGGGCGGTTTGCTGCTCGACCGCGAAGACGCGGCGGTAGCGCTCGACTTCCTCGGGCGGGCCGACGGCCTTGGTGGGATTGTCGGAGAGCTTCACCGCCGGGCGTCCGTTCACCGCGACGACCTTGCACACGACCGAGATCGGATCGAGGGCGTCGTTCTTGATGAAGCCCCGGAAATCGTTGGTCAGAAGCGTGCCCCAGCCGAAGCCGAGGCGCATGCGCCCGTGAAAATGGCCGTAGATGCGCCGGATGCTGTCGGCGTCGAGGCCATCCGAGAAGATCGCGAGTTTCTGTTTGGGGTCCTGCCCGCGCGACCGCCACCAGCGGATCGCCTCCTCGCCACCGGCGATCGGCTCCTTCGAATCGATGCGGATCCCGGTCCATTGCGAGACCCATTCGGGCGCATCGGCGAGGAAATTGGCGGTGCCGTAGGTGTCGGGCAGGATGACGCGCAGATTGCCGTCGTAATCCTGCTGCCAGTCGGCCAGCACCGCATAGGGCGCGCGCCGCATCGCGGTCTCGTCATCGGCGACGAGGGCGGTATAGACCATCGGCAATTCATGCGCGTTGGTGCCCACCGCCTCGACTTCGCGGCGCAGGGCCATCAGGCAGTTCGAGGTGCCGAGAAACGACTGGCCGAGCCCCTCGCTCATCGCCTGCACGCACCAGTCCTGCCACATGAAGCTGTGGCGCCGGCGGGTGCCGAAATCCGCGATCGAAACCCCCGGCAGCGTCTTGAGCGCCTGCACCTTCTCCCAGACGCGGGTCATGGCGCGGGCATAGAGCACCTGCAGCTCGAACTTGCCCATGGTGCGCGTGACGTTGCGCGAGCGCAGTTCGTTGAGGATGGCGAGCGCGGGGATCTCCCACATCGTCGTCTCGATCCACGGCCCCTCGAAAGTGAGCACGTATTGCCCGTCCTGCTTTTCGAGGTGGTAATCGGGGAAGCGGAACTCCTCGAGCCAGGCGATGAATTCCGGCGAGAACATCTGCCGCTTGCCGTAGAAGGTGTTGCCGCGCAGCCAGGTCGATTCCCCGCGCGAGAGCCGCAGCGTGCGCACATGGTCGAGCTGCTCGCGCAACTCCCCCTCGTCCACGAGCTCCGCGAGACGCACGGAGCGGGTGCGGTTGGTGATGCCGAACGTGACCGCGACGTCGCGATAGCGCCGGAAGATCGTCTGCGCCATCAGCAGCTTGTAGAAATCCGTATCGAGCATCGAACGCACGATCGGATCGATCTTCCAATTGTGGTTATAGACGCGCGTGGCGATATCCACCATCGCAGAAACTCCCCCGGCGACGGGCCGATCCCGTCATTCGCCGCGACCTTAAACCACGTGTCGCGCCCGTGAAAGGCGCATGTCTGCGAACGCGTCAGCGGCGCGGCGGTTTCTTCGCGTCGAAGCCCGCGCGCTGCAGGGCGTCGCCGAGCGCACCGCCGGCGGGAGCGCCTCCGGAGCGTCCACCGCCGCCATCGCGATGGCGCCCCTGCGCAGGCGGCTTTTGCCGGCTCGGGGCGTCGTCGCGCGCCCGCCCCTTCGGCGCGCCGATCTCGTCGTCGAGGCGCATGGAGAGCGCGATGCGCTTGCGCGGCAGGTCGACCTCCATCACCTTCACGCGCACCACGTCACCGGGTTTGGCGATGCTGCGCGGATCGCGCACGAAGGTCTTGGCCATGGCCGAGACATGCACCAGCCCGTCCTGATGCACGCCGATATCGACGAAGGCGCCGAAAGCCGCGACATTGGTCACGACGCCCTCCAGCACCATGCCGGGCTTCAGATCACCGAGTGTCTCGACGCCCTCCTCGAAGCGCGCCGTCTTGAATTCCGGGCGCGGATCCCGACCCGGCTTTTCCAGCTCGGCCAGGATATCGGCGACGGTGGGCACGCCGAAAGCCTCATCCGTGAATTGCTCGGGGCGCAGGCCCCGCAGCGTCGTCGCATCGCCGATCAGCGCGCGCAGATCCTTGCCCGTGCCCTTGATGATGCGTGCCACCACCGGATAGGCCTCCGGATGGACGCCCGACGCGTCGAGGGGGTTCTCGCCGCCATGGATGCGCAGGAAGCCGGCGCATTGTTCGAAGGTCTTGGGCCCCAGCCCCGCCACCTCGAGCAGCTTCTTGCGCGCGGCGAAACGCCCATGCGCGTCGCGATGGGAGACGATCGCCTGCGCCACCCGCTCGCCCACACCCGCGACCCGCGCGAGCAGCGGCGCGGAGGCGGTGTTGACCTCGACGCCGACCGCGTTCACGCAATCCTCCACCACCGCATCGAGCGAGCGCGAGAGCTTGTGCTCGGCCAGATCGTGCTGATATTGCCCGACCCCGATGGATTTCGGATCGATCTTCACGAGCTCCGCCAGAGGATCCTGCAACCGGCGCGCGATCGAGACGGCGCCGCGCAGGGAAACGTCGAGCTCGGGCAATTCGCGGCTGGCATAGGCAGAAGCCGAATAGACCGAGGCGCCCGCTTCCGAGACGACGATCTTGGTCAGCGCCCTGCCCTTCATGCCGGCCACGAGTTCGCCGGCGAGCTTGTCCGTCTCGCGCGAGGCGGTTCCGTTGCCGATGGCGATGAGGCCGACATCATGGGCCTCGACGAGCCGCGACAGGGTCGCGAGCGCCTCGTTCCAGCGTTTCTGCGGCTCGTGCGGATAGACCGTATCGGTCGCCACGACCTTTCCCGTTGCATCGACGATGGCGACCTTCACCCCGGTGCGATAGGCCGGATCGAGCCCCATCGTCACCCGCGCACCGGCGGGGGCGGCGAGAAGCAGATCGCGCAGGTTCTCCGCGAAGACGCGCACGCCCTCGTCCTCGGCGGCGTTCCACAGACGCTGGCGCAGATCGAGTTCGATCGAGAGCGAGAGCTTGGTGCGCCAGGCCCAGCCGATCGCCTGCATGCGCCATTGATCGCCGGGCCGCCCCGCATCACTCACGCCGCAATGGCGCGCGATGGCGAGCGCCATCGGCCCGATCCGCCCGACAACCTCCTCAGCGCTCTCGCGCAGGGCGAGATCGAGCACCTCTTCCTTTTCGCCGCGATAGAGCGCGAGCACGCGATGCGCCGGCAGCTTCGCGAGCGGCTGGGCGTAATCGAAATAATCGGAGAATTTCGCCCCGCTCTGCTCCTTGCCGGCCCGCACCTTCGCGGTGAGCACGCCTTCCGCCCAATAGCGCTCGCGCAATTTCCCGATCAGCTCGGCATCCTCCGAGAGCCGCTCGGCGATGATGGCGCGCGCGCCTTCCAGCGCGGCTTTCGCATCCGCGACGCCCTTCGCTTCGTCGACAAAGGCGGCGGCGCGCGTCTCGGGCTCCCGCGACGGATCGCTCCAGAGCTGATCGGCGAGCGGTTCGAGCCCGGCCTCGCGGGCGATCTGCGCCTTGGTGCGGCGCTTGGGCTTGTAGGGGAGATAGAGATCTTCCAGCCGCGCCTTGGTTTCCGCTTCGAGGATGCGCGCGCGCAGGGCGTCGTCCAGCTTGCCCTGGGATTCGATGCTGTCGAGGATCGCCGCGCGGCGGGTTTCGAGCTCGCGCAGATAAGCCAGCCGCTCGTCGAGATCGCGCAGTTGCGCATCGTCGAGCCCGCCCGTCGCCTCCTTGCGATAGCGCGCGATGAAGGGAACCGTGGAGCCCTCGTCGATCAGCGCGACCGCCGCGCTCACCTGTTCGGGGCGCACGCCCAGTTCCTGCGCGATGCGCCGGGCGATGGCGGTACCGGTCCCGTCTGCCACTGCTGCACGTGTCGTCACGATCCACTCCTCGAAAACGAAAACGCTGCGCGAGGGGGATCGCGCAGCGGGTCACATGTCGGATTTTCCGGCTCAGCCCTTGATGCGCAGGGCGTCGCGACCGGCGTATACGGCCTGGCCGCCGAGCTGCTCCTCGATGCGGATCAGCTGGTTGTACTTGGCGAGCCTGTCGGAGCGCGCGAGCGAACCGGTCTTGATCTGCCCGCAATTGGTCGCCACCGCGAGATCGGCGATGGTGGCATCCTCGGTCTCGCCCGAGCGATGCGACATTACCGCCGTGTAGCCGGCGCGATGCGCCATGTCGACGGCGGCGAGCGTCTCGGTGAGCGAGCCGATCTGGTTGACCTTGACGAGGATCGAATTGGCCACGCCCATCTCGATGCCGCGCGAGAGGCGCTCGATATTGGTGACGAAGAGATCATCGCCCACGAGCTGGCAGCGATCGCCGACCAGATCGGTCACGGCCTTCCAGCCATCCCAGTCATCCTCGGACATGCCGTCCTCGATGGAGACGATCGGATAGGCATCGACGAGCTTGGCGAGATAAGCGGCCTGTTCGTCGATGCTGCGGGTGACGCCCTCGCCTTCATAGACGTATTTGCCGTCCTTGAAGAACTCGGTCGCGGCGCAATCGAGGGCGATCATCATGTCGTCGCCCGGCTTGTAGCCGGCCTTCTCGATCGCCATCATGACGAAATCGAGCGCGGCCTCGGCGCTCGGCAGGTTCGGCGCGAAGCCGCCCTCGTCGCCGACATTCGTATTGTGGCCGGCATCCTTGAGCGCTTTCTTGAGCGTGTGGAAGACCTCCGCGCCCATGCGCACCGCCTCCGACAGGCTCGGCGCGCCGACCGGCATGATCATGAATTCCTGGAAGTCGATCGGGTTGTCGGCATGCGCGCCGCCATTGACGATGTTCATCATCGGCACCGGCAGGACGCGCGCCTGCGCGCCGCCCACATAGCGATAGAGCGGCAGGCCGGTCGCCTCGGAAGCGGCCTTCGCCACGGCGAGCGAAACGCCGAGAATGGCATTGGCGCCGAGCCGTTCCTTGTTGGCGGTGCCGTCGAGATCGATCATGGCCTCGTCGACGCCGATCTGGTCCTCGGCATCCATGCCGACCACCGCATCGAGGATTTCGGTATTCACCGCGTCGATGGCGCGGGTGACGCCCTTGCCGAGATAACGCGAGGCATCGCCGTCACGCAGCTCGACCGCCTCGAAAGCGCCGGTGGAGGCGCCCGAGGGCACGGCGGCGCGGCCCATCGAGCCATCTTCGAGGAAGACATCGACCTCGACGGTCGGGTTACCGCGGCTGTCGAGGATCTGGCGGGCGATGAGATCGACAATGGCTGTCATGGGCCTGCTCCGATATAAGGGGTTGGCGAATCCTGCTCGCGGTTTTAGGCGATGCTGCACGAGACGCAAGGCGAGATCGCGGCGTAACGCCCGATTGACGCGCCCGCACCGGCGCGCCATGCCACGCCCGACAGCCCGAGGAGGCAGATCCATGACCGAAAGCCACAATCTCCAGCTCGGCCAGAGCGCCGACATCCCCGCCTCGCCCGAGGAAGCCCGGCTCGACCGGGTGCCCAATCCCCATCCCGGGGGCGAATACGTGGCGCGCTTCACCTGCCCGGAATTCACCTCGATCTGCCCGGTCACCGGCCAGCCGGATTTCGCCATTCTCGTGATCGACTACGTGCCCGGCCAGTGGCTGGTCGAATCGAAGTCGCTCAAGCTCTATCTGACGAGTTTCCGCAATCACGGCGCCTTCCACGAGGATTGCACCGTCGCCATCGGCAAGCGCCTCGCGGAACTGCTGGAGCCCGTCTATATGCGCATCGGCGGCTACTGGTATCCGCGCGGCGGCATCCCCATCGACGTGTTTTGGCAGACGGGCGAGATGCCGAAGAACATCTGGCTGCCCGATCAGGGCGTCGCGCCCTATCGTGCGCGCTGAAGCGACACGCGCCGGCGACCGGCATCGAGCGAGGGCGGGTATTCCATGGCGAGACTGATCGCATTCTCCGGCTTGCCGGGTGTCGGAAAGACCAGCCTCGCGCGGGCGCTGGCGAAACGGATCGAGGCGGTTCATCTGCGGGTCGATTCGGTCGAGGCCGCTTTGAAGAACTCGGCCTTGAAGATTCATCCCGCAGAGGATGCCGGTTATCTCGCGATCGCGGCGATCGCGCTGGACAATCTGCGTCTGGGCTTCGACATCATCGCCGATACGGTCAATCCAGTGGCGGCGTCACGACGGCTCTGGAGCAGCGTCGCGGAGGAAGCCGGCGCCACCTTGATCAATGTCGAGGTCGTGTGCAGCGACGAGCGCATCCATCGCGCCCGCGTCGAGGCGCGGGTGAGCGACATTGCCGGGCTGGTCGTGCCGAGCTGGGAGAAAGTCGTCTCCCGGGAATACGAGCCGTGGCGGGAAAGCCGGATCGTCGTCGATACCGCGTCGAACACCCTCGACGACGGTATCGATATGATCATCGCGGAGGCGGGGCTGCCCGGCTGACGGGTCGGGTGCGGGCGCAGACGCGCCCACCGACACCGCTCAGCCCTTTTGGTCGACGATTGTCTCCAGAGGCTGCGGCGCCGTACGCGCGAGCACCCAGGCGGCGAAGATGCCGAGCGCGAAGATCACGCAGGCGAGCGTGACCAGCGTCGCCGGCGTGCCAATGAGGCGCGTCCCCACGCTCACCACGACAGGCCCGGTGGCGTTGCCCATGAAGAACGAGAATGCATGCAGGGCCACCGCCGAGCCGCGCGCCTCGGCGGAGAGCTCGGTCACCTGCGTCTGGAAGGAATTGTGCAGGAGATAGAAGCCGAGGCCGAGCATGAGCAGCGCCCCGGCGATCAGGCGCCAGTCTCCGAGAAAGGCGATCGCGATCAGGGCCATGGCGGAGAAGAAGCCCCCCGTCACGAGCATGCGATACATGCCGAGCCGGCGCAGCAACAGGCGCACGATCGCGGAATAGATCAGCCCGCCGATGGCGAAACCCGCCAACGCGATCCCCGCCTCCGCCGCACCGCCCGCCTCGCGCGCCACGAGAATCGGCGCGATGAAGGGCAGAACGCCCATGATGCAGATCCCCTCGACGAAGACGAGGGCGAAGAGGGCCCGGGCGCGCGGATTGGCGAGCAGCCCGCGATAGCGCGTCATCGCCACCGAGAACGAGAAGGGCGGTCGCACCACGTTGGAGGGCTTGAGCACCACCGTCATGGCGATGAAGGAGATCGCGGTAATGGCGGCGGCGAGATGGAACACGCCGCGCCATCCCAGATAATCCGCGAGCAGACCCGCAAGCGACGAACCCGCCATCTGACCGAGGATCACCGCGACGAGAAACCGGCTGATCGCGACCTGCCGGTTCTCCATGCCGACGCGATCCCCGATCACCGCGAGCGCCAGGGGAATGATCCCGCCCGCCGCCATGCCGGTGATCACGCGCATCACGAAGAGCGAGCGCTCGTCGGGCATGAAGGCGGAGGCGATCAGGGTCACGATCAGCACCGCGAGGCAAAAGCGCATCACCTTGAGCTTGCCCAGCGAATCGCCGAACGGTCCGAGCACCGGCTGGATCAGCGCATAAGGCAGCGCGAAGGCGGTCGCGAGCAGCGCGATGGCCTCGACGCTGGCCCCGAGATCATCGGCGATGACGTTGACGAGCGGATCGACGACGCGCCCGGCAAACGTGCTGGCGAATCCGGCGATCGCCAGGATCAGGATGGTGGCGCGCACCGCACGCGCATCGGATGTGGATGCCATCTGCTACAGCCCCGGTGCGGAGGACCCGCCATATGAAACTAGTCCGGCCCAGGCGTAACGGCACGTGCGCACAAGCCTCATGCATCCGGCACAACCGCCCAGATCTGCCTTCGATCAGGCAGAGATCAGGCTTTTGGTCACCGCATCGATGCGCATCAACCCCGCCATCAGCGCCTCGAACTCGGCCAGCGGCACCATGTTGGGGCCGTCGGAGAGAGCGCGGTCCGGATCGGGATGGGTCTCGATGAAAAGACCCGCGACCCCGACCGCGACGGCGGCGCGCGACAGGACCGGAACGAATTCGCGCTGACCGCCCGAGGTCGCACCCTGGCCGCCCGGCTGCTGCACCGAATGGGTCGCGTCGAAAATCACCGGCGCGCCCGTCTGCTGCGCCATGATCGGCAGACCGCGCATGTCCGAGACGAGGGTATTGTAGCCGAAGGAGGCACCGCGCTCGGTGAGCATCACGTTCGGATTGCCCGCCTCCGTCACCTTGGCCGCGACGTTGCGCATGTCCCAGGGGGCGAGGAACTGGCCTTTCTTGACGTTGACGACACGTCCGGTCTGCGCGGCGGCGATCAGGAGATCGGTCTGGCGGCAGAGGAAGGCGGGGATCTGGAGAATGTCGACCACCTCGCCCACCGGCGCGCACTGGCCCGCCTCGTGGATATCCGTGACGATCGGCAGGCCGAGGCTCTCGCGGATCTCGGCGAAAATCGGCAGGGCGGCGGCGAGCCCGACCCCGCGCGCGCTCGTCACCGAGGTGCGGTTCGCCTTGTCGAAGGAGGATTTGTAGACGAGGCCGATGCCCAGCCGATCGGCGATCTCCTTGAGCGCATGGGCTGTCTCGAGCGCATGCGCGCGGCTCTCCATGGCACAGGGCCCGGCCATCACGGCGATGGGGAGAGCGTTGCCGAAGCGGACCGGGCGGGCGGTCTCGAGGCTGACGACGGAATTGGCTGAGACGGGATTGCTCATGAATGGTCTTTCGGATCGGATCGGGGGATGCGGGTCGCCTGAACTGTCACTCTCAGAAGGTCACTCTCAGAAAGTCACTCTCAAAAGGTCATGGCCGAAGCGTTGAGAATGCCGGCCGCGAGCGAGATCGCCCCCAGAAACAATGCCGCCGACATCTCGCCCGCAGCGATGCGCTGCGAGAGATTGGGGATGATCAACCGCACCATCACATAGACACCGATCTGCACGATCATCGCGATCAGCCCCCAGACGACCAGATCGACGACGGTCATCGCATAGACCACCGCGCTCGACAGCGGCAGGGCGAAGCCGACGAGGCTCAGGCCGAGCGCCACGGCGGCCGAGACGACGTTCTGGCGAATCAGCGCGAATTCGTTGTGTGACGTCGCGAAAGTGTAGATCACGAGGTAGAGCGCCGTCAGGGCGACGGAAATCGCAAAGAAGAGCAGGAAATCCGGCAGATTGGCGATCGAGGCGAACAAGACACTTCTCCTCCCACGGGGTGTTTCCATCGCTCATACACGCCCGCGCGCACAAATGCGACGGGCAAACCACGGATACGCCCGCAACGCCCTCAAAACGCCCGATTCGCGGTGCCAGCGTCAGGGGCGGGAGACCGGCTTCGGTGAGGCCGGACGCGGTTCCGCAAGCGGCGGGGTGGCCCTCCCCGCTCCGGCTGTGTAAGGTTTACGCAACGGGTTAATGCGATAGGTTAACGCATGGTGGCGCGCAACGAGCGCGGCGACCAGGTGCGAACGAACGGGCGATGACGGAGTTCGAGGGTATGATCGAAAAGACCACAGGCCGCGCGGATGGCGGGGCGATGAAGGGTGTGACGCGCCGGGCGCCGCATCTGCTTCTGCTAGCGGCGATGGGCCTGAGCCTCGCCGCCTGTGAGACGGTCAACCGCATGAGCGCGGTGCAATCCGTCGCCGTACTCGATACGAGCGATCAGGAAACCGCCCGCGCCAACATCTCCTCGCTATCCGAGGTGATCGAGCGCAATCCCAACGATCCCTCCGCCTTCAATACGCGCGGGGCCGCCTATGCCCGCGTCG
>JBJHBI010000084.1:0-14120 GCA_050485405.1 Salinarimonadaceae bacterium | reverse complement strand
CGCCCGCACGGACGGGGACGCGTAACCCTGTTGAAATGAACCATCGATCCGAGCCATGATGAAAATCCTCGTCAAACAAAATGAAAACAATCAAAAACAGATACCCAACCGATCAAACTGACCGGCCAGCCAACCGAGCCTTCTAAAGCGCAAGTCGATCGAGCGCGCCGACATCGCCAACGATGGCCGTCAGTCCGTTCCAGGCGTGTCGCCGGGGTGAACCATGATGAATCGCTCCGAAATGGAAATGCGCTTTGAAACTGCAATATGGGATTCGTATACAATATTTATAACAATAATATGAATAACAAATTGATAATAATATGTAATTGTTTTCCAGTGGAAACAAATATTTCGAACCATTTATTGTCGACTTCTCAACGTTCTGAAGAAGTCGGATCGCGTCTGCTGGATTGCGCCTTGCTCTGCGTGGAATTCTCGTCGCGCCGACGGCGAGCACATGATCCCGGCCTCGCATCGCAGATGCGTCGCCGTATTGGAAGTGCGGGAAACCGCGCACGGAAAGCGCCGCAACCGGCATGGCCGGTCCCGTTCGATAGCGACAATTGGAGGGGGGATGGGCCGCGCATCACCCGGCCATTCTGAGGGCGGGTCACCCGCGTGATCCGACCGGCGGGGTGTGATGCTACTCAGCCTCGGCTTGGTTGCAGATGGCTGGTGAAAAATCAGGCGGCAACTGCCGCCCTAATATGCAATCTCGGATCAGGGAAGCAGCGCGGCGAGGCTGAAGGCCGGTGCGGAGAGGGTTGCGAGTCCGATGATGGCTGCGGCTCCGATCGTGCCGAAAACCGCGGATACACCGAGCATCGGCATCAGATCCCTGTTGGCTATCCTGAACACGTTCATGGCTTTGACCTCCCGTGGGTTCGATCCGGTCAACGCGGTACATGCAAGATCGGTTCCAGAAATCCTTAACAGAAACTTTTGCGGCGCAGCATCCGCATGAATGCGCATGAGAACAATGTCTTGTCGAGCATTCATGCGGATTTGCGACCATTGCGGCGGTCACCGGCAAGGCGCCGATGACGCACCGCAACGGACACTTCAGTGCAATGCGGCAGCGCCATCCGGCTTGTCGGACGCATTGTCCGGGCCGGGGGGCAAGGCGTTCTGCGCGACGGCGACACCGCCGATCATCAGCCCCAGCGGGCCGACCGTGACCGGTACGGTCTCGCCGTCCCGGACTGTGCCGGAGAGGATTGCCTCGGCCAGCGGATCCTGCACCGCCTTCCGGATGACCCGCTTGAGCGGGCGCGCCCCGTAAGCGGCGTCGTAGCCCTTCTGGCCGAGCCAGTCGCGCGCTTCCCCCGACAGTTCCAGCGTGATCTTGCGCTCGTCGAGGAGTTTCTGCAGGCGCTTCATCTGGATGTCGACGATGGCGCCCATCTGGTCGCGCTGCAGGCGGTGGAAGAGAATGATCTCGTCGACGCGATTGAGGAATTCGGGACGGAAATGCCCGCGCACCACCCCCATCACCGTATCGCGCACCACATCCGTATCCTCGCCCTCACTCTGGGCGACGAGGAATTCGGAGCCGAGATTCGAGGTCATCACGATCAGCGTGTTGCGAAAATCCACCGTTCGACCCTGGCCGTCGGTCAGGCGACCGTCATCGAGCACCTGGAGCAGCACGTTGAACACGTCCGGATGCGCCTTCTCGATCTCGTCGAAGAGCACGACCTGATAAGGCCGCCGGCGCACCGCTTCCGTCAGCGCCCCGCCCTCGTCGTAGCCGACATAGCCTGGAGGCGCGCCGATCAGACGGGCGACGGAGTGCTTTTCCATGTATTCCGACATGTCGATGCGCACCAGCGCGCTCTCGTCGTCGAACAGGAACGATGCCAGAGCCTTGGTCAGTTCGGTCTTGCCCACACCGGTGGGGCCGAGGAACATGAACGAGCCGATCGGGCGGTTGGGATCCTGCAAGCCGGCCCGGGCGCGGCGCACGGCGGTCGAGACGGCCCGCACCGCCTCGCGCTGGCCGACGACGCGCGCGGCGAGGGCGGCTTCCATGGAAAGCAGCTTCTCGCGCTCGCCTTCGAGCATTTTATCCACCGGCACCCCGGTCCAGCGCGAGACCACGGCGGCGATGTGGTCGGGCGTCACCGCCTCCTCCATCAGTGCGCCGTCACCGGCCTCCTCGGCCGCTTCGGTTTCGGCGAGCTGCTTTTCGAGATCGGGGATGATGCCGTAGGCGAGTTCGCCCGCGCGCTGATACTGACCCTCGCGCTGCGCCTGGGCGAGCTCGGTGCGGGCCTCGTCGAGGCGACGCTTGAGATCGGCGGCCCGGCCGAGCTTGTTCTTCTCGGCCTCCCAGCGCGCGGTGATCTCGGCGGAGCGCTCCTCCAGATCGGCGAGTTCCTTCTCGAGTCGCGTCAGGCGATCCTTGGAGGCCGTGTCGGTCTCCTTCTTGAGCGCCTCCGCCTCGATCTTGAGCCGGATGATCTCGCGATCGATCGAATCGAGCTCCTCGGGCTTCGAATCGACCTGCATGCGCAGCCGCGCGCCGGCTTCGTCGACGAGGTCGATCGCCTTGTCGGGCAAGAAGCGGTCCGTGATGTAGCGGTTCGACAGGGCGGCCGCGGCGACGAGGGCCGAATCGGCGATGCGCACGCCGTGATGCTGCTCGTATTTCTCCTTGAGCCCGCGCAGGATCGAGACCGTATCCTCGACCGTCGGCTCGGAGACGAAGACCGGCTGGAAGCGCCGGGCGAGGGCCGCATCCTTCTCCACATGCTTGCGGTATTCGTCGAGCGTGGTGGCGCCGACGCAGTGCAGTTCGCCACGGGCCAGCGCCGGTTTGAGCAGGTTCGAGGCATCCATCGCCCCGTCCGCCTTGCCGGCACCGATCAGCGTGTGCATCTCGTCGATGAAGAGCACGATCTCGCCCTCCGCCGAGGTGACCTCCTGGAGAATGCCCTTGAGGCGCTCCTCGAATTCACCGCGATATTTCGCACCCGCGATCAGCGCGCCCATATCGAGGGCGAGCAGGCGCTTGTCGCGCAGGCTCTCGGGCACGTCGCCATTGACGATGCGCAGAGCGAGCCCCTCGACGATCGCGGTCTTGCCGACGCCGGGCTCGCCGATCAGGACGGGGTTGTTCTTGGTGCGCCTGGACAGGACCTGAACCGTGCGGCGGATCTCCTCGTCGCGGCCGATCACCGGATCGAGCTTGCCCTCGCGCGCCGCCTGGGTGAGATCACGGGCGTATTTCTTCAAGGCCTCGTAGGCGTTCTCCGCCGAGGCGTTGTCGGCGGTGCGGCCCTGACGCAGGGCATTGATCGCCGCGTTGAGATTCTGCGCGCTGACGCCTGCCTTGGCGAGCGCTTTGCCTGCCTCGGTATCCTTTTCGATGGCGAGCGCGAGCAGCAGCCGCTCCACCGTGACGAAGGAATCGCCGGCCTTGTCGGCGGCTTTCTCGGCTGCGGCGAAGACCCGTGCGGTGCCGGGCTGGAGATAGAGCTGGCCGCTGCCGCCCTCCACCTTGGGAAGCTTCGCGAGCGCCTGATCGGTCAGCTGGAGCGCGACCTTCGCGTCGCCGCCGGCGCGCGCGATCAGGCCCGCCGCCATGCCTTCGGAATCGTCCAGCAGGGCCTTGAGCACGTGCTCGGGAGCAAATTGCTGATGCCCTTCGCGCAGGGCGATCGTCTGCGCCGCCTGAAGGAAGCCACGGGCGCGTTCGGTATATTTCTCGATATTCATTTGTCTAGTCCTTTCAAGCCACCTTCCGGCGCCCCGGACGGGCGCGCCGCGCGATGCTCAATGTCTTCGCGCCGGACCTTACTGGGAAGCGCCCCGCTTCCCTGATTTAGGTGTTGCCCTGTGGCCACACAAGACCCGCCCGGCATGGAACGGCGTAAGGTGCCGCGCGTTGGTGAATGACAGTCGATGGAAGGACAGGAGGCTGCAATGGCCACCGCGAAAAACGCACACGCTTCGCGCACCGAAACCGAGGCGCGCGAAGCGAAGAAACCCGGCGAGGGCAGGTCCTCGGAGCAGGATAAATCACCCGGGCAGGATAATTCTCCCGGACGAGGCGGCTATCTCCACGCGGATACGCGCATGGGCCATCAGCATGGCGAATCGCTCGGCGAAGCGGAACGCCTGGTCACCGGCAAGGAGAAGCCACCCAAATCCGCAGATACGGACGACCTCGACAAGCCAAGCGAGTGAACGGCGCGTGATCGAAGAACTGATTGATTGAGGAGCCATACGACGATGAGTGACGACACGAACAAATCCGATTTGCAGAAGAATATGGAAAAGGCGCTCGCAATGAAGCAGGCCGCCGGCGAAACCGCGCAGATCCCGGAGGATCAGACCGCAGATACCGGCATGCAGAACAACCCCAACGAGAAGATCGCGCCATCCGGGGCGCTTAATGCCGAGGGTCACAAACCGGTGCTGAGCCGGTCGCGCGGCGTGCGCGTCAGCGACAAGGGGTGAGGCGCGCAGAGCGCGGCTTTCGGCGCGGCTCTCGCGCCTGCGCGGATCGCAACGCGCCGCTATCGGTCACGGCCCGCCCTCTCGCGGGCCGCCGCCTCGGTTGAAGACGAAGCGACGCGAGAGCTGGTAGTTCCACAGGAATGTCAGCGCGATCGCGAGAGCCTTCGAGATGATTGCAGGCAGAGGCGGCGTGAGGAGCCATATCAGCGCAGCACCGATCAAAAGCCCCCCGATCGCGACGGCGAAGAATTTCAGCGCGCCCGAGGCGGCGCCGCGTGACCAGTCGCGGTCCTCGAAGGTCCAGAGCTTGTTCACGACGAAACTGTTCGCCGCCGCGCAGCTGAAGCCGATCGCGTGGGCGATGACGGGATCGAGCCCAACTGAATTGTGCAGCACCACGAACAAACCGAAATCGATACCGGAATTGACGAGGCCGACCAGCCCGAAGCGCATCCAAGGCGGTAATTCGGGCATCACGCGCCCCTCGCTTCGCCGAACCGGGACAAGCGCATCCCTGCCTGTTCGAGAGCTTGTGGAAAGAGGTCGCCACTCAGATAGGCGTGTTCCGCCGCGCGCTGATCGGTGACGGGATCGAGCGCACACAATGCGTCGTCGACATGGCCGGGATGGCACATCACGAGCGGAATTTCGCCGACACCTTCGAGAAAACGCGGGACCATCGCGTCGAAATGCTCACGCGCGGAGAAGTTCCGCACGCCACGGAAACTGTCGTTTGCGGGAATGTCCCGCGCGCGGACGCGCCCGGCGAAATCGGCACCGAGCGCGTCGATCACGAGCGCACGTAGCGGCGCCGCGCGGCGCAGGATCGCCGCCCGTGGTTCGCGGCACACTCGCACATATCCGCCATGCGGGCGGATCCGCCGCTCGAACGCGTCCAGGACGAGCGTACCGATATGAGGAAGCTGATGCGCGTGGTGATGCCCGTCGATGAAGGCGGGCGGGCGGTCGAAGGCGTCCTCGAAGGCGTCGATCTGGCGTTCAACCTCATCGCGCAACTCGTCGCGCAGCGCGGGCTTGCGAAGTTGGCCGGTGAGGCTCGCCACGATCAGGCGTGCGTTCGACGGCAATCTGCCGGACGGCGCGAGATTCTGCATCGCGCCGAGGGGCTCGTGGTCGGTGAGCGTGAGATGCAGGCCGATATCCGCGTCATCCGCATGATCGCGCAGCCAGCCTGCGTGCTCGGGCCAGAACCGGCTGACACTCATGCAGCCCGTCGCAGACAACCGCCCGGCGCCGACGAGCTCGATGATCGAACGGCTGACACCAGGACTCAACGCGAAATCGTCTGCACACAGGATAACCGGATTTCGCTTCTGCGAAACAGTTTGAAAAATATGCGGAATCACGATACCTCGATGCAATTATATATTGATGCATACGCTACTTTGGTTTCGGGTCGAGTCAGTGTCCAGTCGATTTTCCCGCGAGAATCCTATCATCTCCGTCGTCGTCCCCTGTTTCGACGAGGCGGAGAACCTGCACGCGCTTCTCGCCCGCCTGGTGCCGGTGCTGGAGGCCTCGAAAAAGACATTCGAGATCATCTTCGTCGATGACGGCAGCCGTGACGACACGGTTGCGCTCGCCCGCAGGCTGGCCGCAGAAGACCCGCGCATCGGCCTCCTCGTCTTGTCTCGCAATTTCGGCAAGGAAATCGCCATATCGGCCGGGCTCGATCATGCACGCGGGGCCGCCGTCGTGATCATTGATGCCGACCTCCAGCATCCCCCGGAACTGATTGCGCGTTTCATCGAAGCCTGGGAACAGGGATACGAGGTGATTCACGCCGCCCAGAGCATCCGCCCTGACGAGTCGGCGCTCAAGCGCTTTCTCGTCAAGGCGTTCTATCGCCTCCACGGGGCGCTGTCCGAGACGCGGCTGCCCAAGGGGGTCGGCGATTACTGCCTGCTCGATCGCAAGGCCGTCGACGCGTTGCGCCGGCTGCCGGAGCGCGCACGCTTCATGAAGGGGCTCTATTTCTGGATCGGATACCGACAGATCCAGATTCCGTACGAACCGGAAGCGCGCGCGAGCGGCAGCGGGGGCTGGAGCATGCATCGCCTGTTCGGGCTCGCGCTGAACGGGTTGACGGCGTTCAGTACGATTCCCCTGCGGTTCGCGATCTATGTCGGCCTGCTCGTTTCCCTGCTCACCCTCGTCTACGCGATCGTGCTCATCGTCAACGTGCTGGTGCACGGCGTCGATGTACCGGGCTATGCGTCGCTGATGGTGGGGCTGCTCTTTTTGGGCGGCGCCCAGCTGATCGGGCTCGGGATTCTCGGCGAGTATATCGGCCGCATTTTCGAGGAGAGCAAAGGACGCCCGCTCTATCTCGTCGCCGATTTCAACGCGCCGGCGCGCCACCACCCGACGAACCGGGAATCGTCGCATCCGGAGCCGACGGCGCTGCATCAGGGCCGCCATTCGTCGCCGCAGGCGGAATGACGGCAATCCCGGCTGTAAACGGCGCACCACCACCGAGCCATCGCGCATCGACGACGACGGGTTCGAGTTCCACGAGGCCGGGGAAGCGCGTGGGCAGGTCCGACAGATGCGACTGCGCGAGGGTTATCGCCTGCCGGCCACGCCTGTCGGAGGCCCACAACACCACTGCGCCCCGCGCGCGCACGCTCTCGTCGTCGAGCCAGGGCGAAGCCACCGGGTCCGCGTCGATGAAGGCCGAAGGCCGCGCGTTCTGCGCATAGAAGCCGATATTGCCGGCGAGCCAGACATCACCGATCACGATGTCGAGCGGCTCTGAAAAGCGGGCTTCCCAGGCAGCCTCGACTTCCCGGGTCAGCGCGGCGCCGGGAAAGTGGATGCGCTCCCATTGCCCGGTGATCCGGGGGCCGATGAGGGCCGCGACCGCATAACCGGTCGCGGACAGGCCCACGAGAATTGCGAGCGCACGCGCGAATCGCCGGGTGGTCAATACGTCCGGCGCGAGGAAGACCATCAGGACGGGTCCGGCGACTAGGAACAAGGTCGCGCCCCACATGTCGCGCAACGCGACCCCCAGAAACAGCGCTGCGGCGGCGAAACCGACGACCGGACCGAGGGCGATCGTGAGGAGCAGCCGGCGCTCCATTGGACTGCCCGAATAACGCCTGGTCGGACGCCCTGCGAGCAGGAGCACGCCGAGAAGCGGGAGCAATGCGAGCATTTGAGCGCCCAGAAACCCCAGAAGACCGAGGATCTCGCGCCCGATCGCTCGCTCCTGCCCGCCACCACGCTCGCTCGCATAGGTGAGCGCCGGGAAGCCGTGTTCCAGCGACCATAGGATATGCGGTGTCAGCACCACGAGCGCGGTGGTGCCGGCGAGCCAGGGGCCGGCAGTCCCGAGGAGCTTTCGGCCTCGCGGATCGAGCAGGAGCCACATGCCCATCGAGGCCGGGAGCAGAAGGAAGGAGTATTTGCCGAGAGCGCCCAGTCCGACGGCGACACCGAGCGCCACCCACCAGCCGTTCCCCCCGCCGCGCACGCCGCGCCAGAACGCGAGCGCCGCCAATCCCCAGAAAGGGTATTGAACGACGTTGGCGTTGAACTCGACGCTCGAGAACGTGTGGTAATGCACGACCGCCATCGCACTCACGGCGATGAGCGCCCGGGCCGGGGAGAGGACGTCACGGGCGATCAGCCATGCGCAGAGGAAGGCGCCTGCGACCATCAGCTGGGAGAGAAGAAACAGCGGCCAGTGGCTGTCGCCGATCCGGACGCTCTCGGCGAGCCAGGCCGAGAGCGGAGGATGCTTGTGATGGCCCATCTGCCATTCCCGACCCCAGGCGAGCGCTTCAACGACATCGAGGGGAAGATTGTTGGCAAACAGGGTGGGCAGCATCGTCCACAGGACGACATGGGTGAGCAGCAAGACCGCGAAAGCCGTGTCCGCCTCGCGCAATGTGAGCCCGTCGACGCGGTGATGATTCGTGATCGCGTGTTTCGCCATGCCCCACCGATAGGAAGCCCCGCAGGAATGCGCGATCATTGATCCGCTCGCGCGCCGCGTCATACAATATCCGCCGCGAGAAGACCGAGCGGGAAGCGGGGAGAATGGTGCCGGTTGTCAGACTCGAACTGACGACCTACCGCTTACAAGGCGGTTGCTCTACCAACTGAGCTAAACCGGCATCCCGCAAGCCATTACCCCGTTTCCGGGGGTGGATGCAAGAATTGCGATGGATGCGAATCATGGCTCCCGTCGACCCCCCTCAAAACCATCATGGATTGCCGAGCGCTTGCGTCGCACTTGTGCGTTTTCGGGCTGACGCCGGCTCCGTGACGGTTTACACTTCGTTTACCATAATGAACGAACCGGAGCCGAAGTGATGCGTATGACGACGGAGACACCGATCACGATGTCCGTTCGCGCGATTCCCGTTCGGACATTTTTGCTCGGCATCGCGTTGATGGGTTTACCCGCGCTGGCACCCTCGGCAATGGCCGAACAGACGCGAATCACCGTCGTCACCGGAACGCCCATCGCCTCGCAATTTCATATTGCAGGCGCGCGCAGCGACCAGACGATCCGTATCGTCGTCGCCGATCCGGTCAGGCCGGGCATCCGCCGCCCGCCGGTCGCCGAACCGGTGCTCTACGTGATCGAGAGCGACGCCGACATACGCGCCGTCCGCTGAGCCGCGTGCCCTCGGACCGCGCTCGCTGCGCCATGGTGATCAGGCGATGATGTCGGGATTGAGCCGGTCTTCGAGATCGATGATTCGGTCGCGCAGAATGAGCTTTCGTTTCTTGAGCCGCTGAAGCTGCAGCTTGTCGCCGGTGCTCATCGTCTCGAGCGCCGTGATGGCCGAATCGAGGTCGCGATGTTCCTGGCGCAAGCGCGCGAGATCGCGGCGCAGCGCGCGTTCTTCGTCACGCGGACCACCGAAGGGGACGATGTTGTCGGCGACAAGATTGTCGACGTTGTCGTTCCCGCAATCTTCCGCATTGCGGTAAGTCTCGTCTTCGCCGACCATATTCGCTCCGCGACGCGTCACTTGTTTTTCGCGGCGTACAGTAAGCCTTTCCGTGACACGCGTCCAGCCCGCATGAATTCCGGAATTCATCAAAATTGAGTGGTGCGATTATCTTTGAATCGCCATGTTTCGTGTGACACTATCATGACGTCGGAACGAACGAATGGAGGACCCGTCATGTCGCTGCAGAGCCATCTCGTCGAGTTGGAAAAGAAGCACAAGGCTTTGGAGAAGGCGCTTCACGAAGCGCAGATCCGACCCTCGTCGGACGACCGTGAAGTCGCGGAACTCAAGCGCCGGAAACTCCAGCTCAAGGACGAGATCTCTCGCCTCCGACAAGCCAATGGCGGAGCCACGCTGCACTGATACCGCTCCAGCATGATCGGCCCCGTCGCCAATGACGGGCTCTACCGCCGCGTCGCTGCGATGATGCGGCGGTTCGTTTTTCAGGCGTGACCGGCAGAGGACGACAACAGCGCCGGATCGATGCCGAGCAGCTTCAGGGCGCGCTCGTATTTGTCATTCGCATCGTGATCGAAGACGACGCCCGGATCAGCCGGGCAATTCAACCAGCCATTGCGCTGGATCTCGGTTTCGAGCTGTCCGGGGCTCCAGCCGGCATAGCCGAGGGCGAGCACGGCTTCGCGCGGTCCACTCCCCCGTGCGATGGCGCGCAGAATATCAACCGTCGCCGTCAGGCAGATTTTTCTGTCGACTGCCAGGGTCGATTGCGCGACGCGGTAATCCGGCGAATGCAGGACGAAGCCGCGGCTCGTCTCGACGGGCCCTCCCATCAGCACGGGCATGCGGTCGAGAGCGCCGGGAAGGCGGATCGCATCTTCATCGCTGATGATGTCAAGTTGCACGAGCAGATCCGGCAGACGCAGATCCGGTGCCGGCTTGTTGATGACGATCCCCATCGCCCCTTCCGCCGAATGCGCGCAGATGTAGATGACGGCGCGCATGAACCGCTCGTCCGTCATGCCCGGCATCGCGATGAGCAGATGCCCTTCGAGATTGTCGAACGCGCTGATCCGGTCCTTCGCCATGGCGATGCGATCCTCTCCACGCATCCCAGAATCGCGAAACCGGGCCGGCTTGTCCATCGATTTGTGATCGACGCTCACGTGTCCTTGATGGGCGCGCACTTGGAGGGCTCGCGTCGAGGCGCTACCTGTCATGGACGCGACAATCACCGTGCGCCCGATCGCGGCGCATCTGCCTCGGGGCCCCGACCATGACGCTACCGATCTCCCGCCGCCTGATACTGCGTCGCCTGGCTGTCGGCGCGACCTGCGGGCTCGCGGCGCTCGTCGCGTCCCGAGCGGGCGTTCCGGTGGGACAGGCCTCGGCCCAGATCTGGACGGGCGGGGCCGCGGCCTCCGAATCGGCCTGGGATGAAGGCCACGCATCCCGCGCACGGCTGATCGCCGGTGCGCGCGACGGTGATGCCGTCCTCGCCGGGATCGAGATCGAACTGGCCGAGGGCTACAAGACCTACTGGCGCCATGCCGGTGATTCGGGATTACCCCCCGAGATCGATTGGGCGCAATCGCGTAACGTTGCGGATATCGCCCTCGATTTCCCCGCGCCGGGCCGGTTCAAGGATACAAGCGGGACGTTCTTCGGATACGAGGATGCGGTGATTCTGCCGCTGACGATCACGCCGATCGATCCGGCGGAGCCGGCCTCGCTCGCCATCAGCCTGAGTTACGGTGTTTGCAAGGATGTCTGCATTCCGGCCTTCGCCGATTTCGCGCTGACGATACCCGCCGCGCAGAGCAGCCGGCACGCACCGCGCATCGCTCGGGCCTTCACGCAGGTGCCCCGACCCGTCGCCCCGGGGGAGCGCCATGCCGGGCTCGCTTTCCACGACCATGCGGTGACCGAGGATGGCCGGCTCGCGATCACGGTAGAAGCACCCGCCGATGCGTTGCTTCTCGCGGAAGGCCCGGATTTCCACTGGTTCCTCGACCCCGCGGATGCGGGCCTCCCGCATGAGGAGAACGGGCGGCTGACCTTCCCGGTCACCTTCGCGGAGACGCCACGAACATTCGAGGGCGAGGCGGCTTTTCGGTTCACGCTCGTCTACGGAGATGCGGGGATCGAGACCAGCTTCACACTCGACGAGGATACGATCCGGCGGCTCACGACGCGATAACCTGCATCATACAATTTTTGCATATATTAATTACAGACGATAATCTGTCTGTATTTATAATATATTGCAATCATTTTATGTGATTGTTATCATGCTTCGAGTTTTCGCTCATGTCACACCTTTCAGTCCGATACGTCTAGATTATGAATTTTCCGGCCGCTTCTTTTCGCGTCGGCGAGTGGTTCGCCCTCCGGTGCGCGCGTAATCCGAGTGCGGTCGCGTTGTATTAGCGCGACGCGTTTGGCCTGCGTGCGTTTTGAAAGGCTCGGTCAGTTTGATCGGTTGGATATCTGTTTTTGATTGTTCGCATTTTGTTTGACGAGGATTTTCATCATGGCTCGGATCGATGGTTCATTTCAACAGTGTTACGCGTCCCCGTCCGTGCGGGCGGAGAAGGATTCTGGGTTCAGTCTTCACGCTGGCGGGGAGGTCGCGCGGGTTGCGCAGGCACCTGGCCAGGAGGAGGAGGTCGTCCGGTTCAACATGTTCGACATCGGCATGGCGCCGCCCCTGCCGCAGGACATCTTCTCGCGCGCGGTGCGCGGGCTGGCCGATGGTGTCGGGCATGTGGTGGGCGAGGTCTTCGGCATTCGCGAGAGCTCGGAAGCATCGCGGCGGGCGCCGATGCTCGTCCACGAGTTGCGCCAGCGCGGCGTCGAGGTCGGGCCCGAGGGCGACATCGCCATACCCGACACCGCCGAGGGCGGGGCGAAGTTCGCCGATCTCGTCATTCTCTCGCATGGGCCGGGCGATCTTTCGCTCTATCCGGGGCTGAATGGTCTGCAGCGTTTCCGCGATCCCACGGTTCTGGAGGAAGCCGGGTTCAGCGACGCCTTCATCCAGGGCTTCCTCGACAAGGCCGACGAGCATGTCAGGGCGGCGGGGTTCACGGCGCTCGGAGCCTTCTGGGGCCTTGCCGGTGGTGTCGCGGGGGGGCGCAATTCCTCACCCTATCGCGCCCTCAACGACGCGGTGAACCGCCCGAACGGCCCGCCCGAGCGCACCGATCTCTCCAACCATGCAGGCACCACGGTCGACCTCCAGCGCAGTCCGGACGGCGTCTACCGCGCCCAGCAGCCCAATGCCGGCGCCGCTACCCGCACTCCCCAGGCGGAGATCGCCCCGCGCAATCCCCCCGGTTCGGCCCAGATGACGCAATCTCCCTCGGGACCGACCCTGGGCGCCGGTACGCTCGCCGGGGGAGCCGCCTCTCCTGCGCGAGGCGAGGGGTCTCTCGCCACACCCTCTGCCACATCCACGGGCCAGATATCCACGGATCAGGCACCTGCGGCGGGTTCGGGAAGCGCCTCGCCTACACAAACCTCGCCCACACAAGCCTCGCCCACACAGGCCGGGTCCTCGCAAATCGGGGCTCCCGACGAGAGCCCGAGCGTCGAGGAACTGCGCGCCGCCGCCGCCCGGGCCAACAAGCTCGAAACCCTCCAGGACGTCAGCGTCGATTCCGGCCCCTATGACTGGGAGGGCACCGGCAATGTCGCCGAGCAGTTCAACGCCGCCAATGCCGGCACCGGCAACATCGCCATCCGCGTCCCCGTCGATCGCAACTTCGGCGAGATCGGCTCCAGCCGCGAGGTCGCCCTCATTGCCGGCGCGGCCTTCGCCGTCGCCAACCAGATCGCCGCGATGAAGGCATCCGGCCACGTCCCGGAGGATTTCGACATCGCGGGCGCGGCGCGGCAGGTCGGCGCCGATTTCCCGCAAGCCCTCCAGGCCGAGGCGAACCTGCGCGCCAACGCGATCGCCGTTGCCAACCCCATCACCCTCGGCGGCACCAGCACCTATGTCCAGCCCGACCGCAGCGCCGCCATCGCCGCAGCCCATGCCTATAACCAGGCCTCCTCCGGCGCAGGCAACATCGCCGTTCCCCTCGACATCAACCGCACCGTCTCCTCGGGCGAGACCTCGGCCACCGGCGTCAGCAACGAGGTCTGGGTCGGCCCGCCCGACCAGCTCGCCCGGTTCGTCGAGACCATGACCGCGCAGGGACGCCTCGCCGGCAATCCGGATCTCGGGCAGCTCCTGCGCAATGCCGGCATCGACGGCTCCTTCCCCGAGCGCCTGCGCGCCACGCACGACCTGCGCGCCGCGCAAGCCGAGGCCCAGGATCCCGCCACGCTGTTCGGATCGAGCGTCGGTGTCTTCGCCTCCGCCGCAGACGCCCAGCGCGCCGCCGTCGAATTCAACGGCGCACCCGACCCGGCGGATCACCTGCGCCTCTACGCACCCCTCACCCGCCCCATCACCGACCCATCCGGCGGCGAGGGCACCACAGGCGGCGAGGGCACCACGGGCACCGCCCATGCCGTCTTCCAGGCCCCCGCGGAATACCTGCGCGGCTTCTTCGACGCCATGCAGGAGCAGGGACGCATCCCCGAAGACATCTCCTTCGACCAGCTCCTGCGCCTGTCCGGAATCGAACAGACATTCGCAACCCGCACCGCAGCACAAGGCGCACAACACCCAACCCTCTCACAGGTCAA
>JBJHBI010000083.1:0-14581 GCA_050485405.1 Salinarimonadaceae bacterium | reverse complement strand
AACACGGCCTGCCGTGGGAGCGGGCCTGGACGATCACGCGCGAGACGCTGGCCTATACCAACCATACGCTTCTGCCCGAGGCGCTGGAAACCTGGGCCGTGCCTCTCATGGAGCGGCTGTTGCCGCGTCACATGGAGATAATCTACCGTCTCAACTGGCTGCATCTGGAGGCGGTCGCGACCCTGCCCGGCGCCGACGACGCGCTGCGGCGGGCTTTGTCGATCATCGACGAGGAAAACGGCAAGCGCGTGCGCATGGGCCATCTCGCCTTCATCGGAGCGCGCAAGGTGAATGGTGTGTCCGCGCTCCACACCGATCTGATGCGCGAGACGGTGTTTGCCGATCTGCATCGGATGTTCCCCGATCGCATCACGAACAAAACCAACGGCGTCACCTTCCGGCGCTGGCTGCAACAGATCAATCCGCGCCTTACCGGCCTCATCGTCGATACGGTCGGGCCGCGTGTGCTCGACCAGCCGCAGGCGCTGCGCGACCTCGAGGCGCGCGCCGACGATCCGGCATTCCAGCGCGATTTCGCCGGGCAGCGTCTCGAGGCCAAACGCGACCTCGCCCGGGTGATCCGCGAACGCACCGGTGTCACCGTCGATCCGACGGCGATGTTCGACGTGCAGATCAAGCGCATCCACGAATACAAGCGACAGCTCCTCAATCTGCTGGAGGCGGTGGCGCTCTACAATGCGATCAAGGCCGATCCCGATGCCGGCCGGGTGCCGCGCGTGAAGATCTTCGCCGGCAAGGCGGCTGCGAGCTATGTGCAGGCCAAGCAGATCATCCGGCTCGCCCATGATCTGGGCTCCGTGATCAACAACGATCCCGATATCGGCGACAAGCTGAAGCTCGTCTTCCTGCCGAATTACAATGTCAGCCTCGCCGAGATCATCATCCCGGCTGCGGATCTCTCCGAGCAGATTTCCACCGCGGGGATGGAGGCTTCCGGTACCGGCAACATGAAGCTCGCCCTCAACGGCGCGCTCACCATCGGCACGCTCGACGGCGCCAATGTCGAGATGCGCGCGCATGTCGGCGCCGACAACATCATGATCTTCGGTCACGATGCGCAGGAGATCGCGCAGCTGCGCGCCTCCGGCTATTGCGAAGGCTCGACCCTCGACCGTTCGACGCGCCTCGCCCGTGCGCTCTACGAGATCGAGACCGGGCTGTTCTCTCCCGAGGAACCGCGCCGCTACAAGGCCCTCACCGAGGCGGTCGCATGGCACGATCGCTACATGATCGCCGCCGATTTCGACGCTTATTGGCAAGCCCAGCGCGATCTCGACGCGCTCTGGCTCGACCCGCAGGATTGGTGGCGCAAGGCGATCCTCAACACCGCCCGCATGGGCTGGTTCTCATCGGATCGCACGATCAGCGAATACGCCCAGGAAATCTGGTGCGTCACGCCACTCGTGCACAGCGCGTGAGCGCCGCAACGCTTGCAGGAAATGCCGCATTCAGCCTAAGCGCGATCCGAAGCGAATTTGCGAGAACGGGCTATCGAAGGTTCGACGGGCCATGATTGTGGCGCGGCGATAATGGCGGAGACGGGGGGATTCGAACCCCCGAGACGGGGAATACCCGCCTAACGGTTTAGCAAACCGCCGCCTTCAGCCACTCGGCCACGTCTCCAGCGGGCGTTTCAATACGGGTTCATACGCCGCCGGTCAATGGTGACGATGCGGTAGACGCGCGATTTCGCCGGGCGCCGGGATGACGTCATCATGCGGGGCGCTCGCGATGCGCGGCGGCTTCTGTTATCAGGCGCTGCGATGCGAGGCGAATGGGGGGCGGCGATGCCGGATCAGGCGGGAACGGGTGTTGCGGCGGCACTCGATGCGTTCAGGGCGTCGAGCGGCCCCGGTGACTGGGCCGATCTGGATTTCTTTCGCGACGGGCGCGCGGATATGGTCGCGGCGCGGGTCGATGCCGAGATCACTGCTGGTACCGCCATCACGCCGGCGCCGGAGAATGTCTTCAACGCGCTCACGCTCACGCCGCTCGCCCGTACGCGCGTGGTGATTCTCGGGCAGGATCCCTATCCGACGCCCGGCGATGCCCACGGCCTCGCTTTCTCCTATGTGGGCGCGCGGCGCCTGCCGGCATCGCTGAAGGTGATCCTCGCGGAAATGGCGGAGAATTGCGGCTGCGCCGTGCCCCGCACCGGAGATCTCAGCCATTGGGCGCGCCAGGGCGTGCTTTTGCTCAATACCGCGCTGACGACGCAGGCCGGACGCTCCGGCGCGCATCTGCGGATCGGCTGGGAGGCGCTCACCGATGCGGTGATCGCCACGCTCGCGCGCCGGGAGCAGGGTGTCGTCTTCATGCTCTGGGGGGCACAGGCGATGGCGCGGGCGGAGCAGATCGAGGCCGCGCAAGGCGATGGTGCCCGCCACCTCGTCCTCGCCTGTGGCCATCCCTCGCCGCTCAACCGCAAGCGCGATTTCCGCGGCAGCCGGCATTTCGCTACCGCCAACGAATGGCTCTTGCGAAACGGGCAGGCGCCGATCGACTGGCGCCTGCCCGGTTGAGCGTCTTCGCCGCTCTCAGTCCGGGCGGCTCGTCAGCTTGATGAGCCGCGCCTCCAGCTCGTCGATCCGCTCGGCGAGCCGTTCGTTTTCATTGCGCGCCTCGATCGCCATCTCGCGGACGGCCTCGAATTCCTCGCGGGTGACGACGTCCATGTCCTTGAGGAATTTCTCCCCCTGGGCGCGCATGATCGCCTCGACCTCGCGCCGCGCGCCCGATGCCGCACCCGCTGCATCCGTGAACAGACGCGAGAACTCTTCCAGGATACGGTTCGATGATTGCGTCATGGTCGCCTCCTCTTCCGGGTTGGCGGGGCCGCGCCCCGCGTGCCGTTATACGCCTCGACCCGTCGCGGGGCCCGTCACGGCATGTGACCGGATTGTTATCTGGCGATCCGCCTGCCGTCACGCAATGATCTTGACGCGCCGCATGAAGCAGTTCACCTGATTCGCTCGAGCCGTTGCCGCGTATATACAGCGCGGCGCGTCCGCAAACGGAGAATTTTGCCGCGCATGCCCTTTCCCGATATCGATCCGATCGCCTTCTCCCTCGGTCCCCTCGTCGTGCGCTGGTATGCGCTGGCTTATCTCGCCGGCTTCCTCGGCGGCTGGCTGGTGGCGCGGCGCATGGCCGCTTCCGACGGGATCTGGGGAAGCCTGCCGCGTCCCAGCAAGGACCAGATCGACGATTTCATCGTCTGGATCGCGCTCGGCGTGATCCTCGGCGGGCGGCTCGGCTACGTTCTCTTCTATGATCTCGGCTCCTATCTCACGCGCCCGCACGAAATCCTCTTCGTCTGGCAGGGGGGCATGTCCTTCCATGGCGGGCTTCTCGGCGCGGTGCTCGCGTCGTTCCTCTTTGCGCGCCGCAATGGGCTGATCGGGCTCTCCATGCTCGATATCGTGGCGGTGACGGCGCCGATCGGGCTGTTCTTCGGGCGCATCGCGAATTTCATCAATGGCGAGCTCTGGGGGCGCCCGGCGCCGGATTTCCCCTTCGCGGTGATCTTCCCCTTCGCCGGCCCCGTCCCGCGCTATCCTTCCCAGCTCTTCGAGGCCGCGACGCAGGGGCTGTTGCTCTTTGCCGTGATGCTGATCGCGCTCGCGGTGCTGGGCATGCGCCGCCCCGGCATGCTCTCAGGCATCTTCGCGATCGGCTATGCCGTGGCGCGGATATTCTGCGAGTTCTTTCGCGAGCCCGATCCGCAGATCGGCTTCCTCATGGGGGATTGGCTCACCATGGGCATGCTGCTCTCGCTGCCGCTCGCACTGGCCGGGATCGTCGCGATCATCGCCGCGCGGCGCGGGCTGACCGGGCCGGGTGAACCGCCACCGGCGAAGGCCGGCACCACGTGAGCGCGCCGGCCACCCCTCTGGCGCGCGAGATCGCCCGGATGATCGCCCTCGACGGGCCGATCACGGTCGAGCGCTATATGGGTTTGTGCCTGTCGCATCCGCAATACGGCTACTACATGACCCGCGACCCGCTCGGGCTCGAGGGCGATTTCATCACCGCGCCGGAAATCAGCCAGATGTTCGGCGAACTGATCGGGCTCTGGGCGGCGCAGGTCTGGCTCGATCGCGGCGCGCGGGCGCCGATCCGCATCATCGAACTCGGCCCCGGGCGCGGCACGCTGATGCGCGATGCCCTGCGCGCGGCGGCGGTGGCACCGGGATTCATCGATGCCGTGCAGGTCGAGATGGTCGAGACGAGCCCCGTCCTGATCGCCCGCCAGCGCGAGACGCTCGCCCGCGCGCCGGTGCCCTGCACGTGGCATACGGCGCTCGATACCGTGCCCGAGGGTCCGGCCATCGTCATCGCCAACGAGTTCTTCGACGCCCTGCCGCTACGGCAATTCGTGCGCAGCGAAGGCGCCTGGCACGAGCGGCTGGTCGGGCTCGCCGATGATGGAACGCTGTGTTTCGGGCTCGCCCGGGAGGCCACGCCCGAGATCACCGTCTCGGGGCGGGAAGGCGCGGTGGTGGAATGGCCGATGGCGGGGATCGCGCAGATGCGCGCACTCGCCGGGCGGATCGCGCGCCATGGCGGGGCGGCGCTCGCCATCGATTACGGCCATGTGCGTTCCGGGCTCGCCGATACGCTGCAGGCGATCCGCAATCACGGTTTCACCGACGTTCTGGCCGAGCCGGGCGAGGCGGATGTCACGGCCCATGTCGATTTCGCCCAGCTCGCCGCCGCAGCGCAGAGCGCGGGCGCCCATACCGAGCCCGTCGTCACCCAGGGCGCCTTCCTGCGCGCTCTCGGTATCGATGCCCGAGCGAGCGCGCTGGCCGCCGCTGCGCCCGAGCGAGAAGCCGAGATCGAGGCCGCGCGGGCCCGGCTCGTCAATGCGACGCCGGAGACGATGGGCGGATTGTTCAAGGTGCTGGGCCTGCGCCGGCGCGACGATCCGGCGCTGCCAGGTTTCGCCTGAGCGGGCAGGCGCCAACCATATGCGACGCGCGGGGGATTTGCCCGCGCCGCGTCCTCGCCTACAATAACGCAGAGAAAATCGTCGATACGGGGATCACGCCGGATGTCAGTCTTGCCGGATTACACCAAGGTTGCTTACGCACCCACTGCGGTACCCGCCCGCGATGTGGCACAGGGTGAGGCCTGGACGACGCCGGAGGAGATCGCCGTCAAGCCGCTCTACGGGGCGGAAGATCGCGAGGGGCTCGACGGTGTCGACAGCTACCCCGGCATCGCGCCCTATCTGCGCGGGCCCTATCCGACGATGTATGTCAACCAGCCCTGGACCATCCGGCAATATGCCGGTTTCTCCACGGCGGAGGATTCGAACGCGTTCTACCGGCGCAATCTCGCCGCCGGGCAGAAGGGGCTATCGGTCGCCTTCGATCTCGCCACCCATCGCGGCTATGATTCGGACCATCCGCGCGTCTCGGGCGATGTCGGCATGGCGGGGGTCGCGATCGATTCGATCTACGATATGCGCACGCTGTTCTCCGGCATCCCGCTCGACCGGATGAGCGTGTCGATGACCATGAACGGCGCGGTTTTGCCCGTCATGGCGCTCTATATCGTCGCAGCGGAGGAGCAGGGCGTGAGCCCGGACAAGCTCTCGGGCACGATCCAGAACGACATTCTCAAGGAATTCATGGTGCGCAACACCTATATCTACCCGCCCAAAGGGTCGATGCGCATCATCTCCGACATATTCGGCTATACCTCGCAGAACATGCCGAAATTCAATTCGATCTCGATCTCCGGCTATCACATGCAGGAAGCGGGGGCGACGCAGGATCTGGAGCTCGCCTATACGCTCGCCGACGGGGTCGAATATATCCGCGCCGGTCTCGCGGCGGGGCTCGATATCGATCGTTTCGCCCCGCGCCTGTCGTTCTTCTGGGCGATCGGCATGAATTTCTTCATGGAGGTCGCCAAGCTGCGCGCCGCGCGTCTCATCTGGGCCGAGCTCGTGCAGCAATTCGAGCCGAAAAATCCGAAATCGCTGGCGCTGCGCACCCATTCGCAGACATCGGGCTGGTCGCTCACGGCGCAGGACGTGTTCAACAACGTCACCCGCACCTGCATCGAGGCGATGGCGGCGACGCAGGGGCATACGCAATCGCTGCATACCAATGCGCTGGACGAGGCGCTCGCCCTGCCCACCGATTTCTCTGCCCGGATCGCGCGCAACACGCAGCTCTTCCTGCAGCAGGAGAGCGGCACGACGCGCATCATCGACCCCTGGGGCGGTTCGCATTACGTCGAGCGCCTGACCGCCGATCTCGCGGCGCGGGCGCGCGCGCATATCAAGGAGATCGAGGGGCTCGGCGGCATGGCGCGGGCGATCGAGAAGGGCGTGCCCAAGCTTCGGATCGAGGAGGCTGCGGCCAAGACCCAGGCGCGTATCGATTCCGGTCAGCAGATCGTCGTCGGCGTCAATGCCCACCGCCCGAGCGCCGATCGCCCGGTGGAGGTGCTCAAGGTCGACAACGCCAATGTGCGCAAGATGCAGCTCGACAAGCTCGCCCGCCTGCGCGGCGAGCGCGACCAGGGCGTCGTCGATTCAGCCCTTGATGCTCTGGCCAAGAGCGCCGAGACCGGCGAGGGCAATCTGCTCGCGCTCGCCGTCGAGGCCGGGCGCGCCAAGGCGACGGTGGGCGAGATCTCGGGCGCGCTGGAACGCGTCTGGGGCCGTCACCAGGCCGAGATCCGCTCGATCTCGGGCGTCTACAAACGGGAGGTCGGCGCCATGTCCCCGGCGATCGAACGCGTGCGCGAACTGGTCGAGGCCTTCGAGGAGAATGACGGGCGCCGCCCGCGCATCCTCGTCGCCAAGATGGGGCAGGACGGGCATGACCGGGGCCAGAAGGTGATCGCCTCGGCCTTCGCCGATCTCGGCTTCGACGTGGATATCGGCCCGCTCTTCGCCACGCCCGAAGAGGCGGCACGCCAGGCGATCGAGAACGACGTCCACATGGTCGGCGTCTCCTCCCTCGCCGCCGGCCACCTGACGCTGGTGCCGGCCCTGCGCGCCGCGCTCGCCGAATATGGCCGCGAGGACATCATGATCATCGTCGGCGGCGTGATCCCGCCCGATGATTTCGACGCGCTCAAGGAAGCCGGCGCCTCCGCCATCTTTCCGCCCGGCACCGTGATCGCGCAGGCCGCGGAGACGCTTCTGGCCGAGCTCAATGCCCGGCTCGGCTACGGGCCGCGGGAAGCGGCGGAGTGAGGCGGCGGGATTTGGCCGCCACCCCCTTCACGGCGCATGGTTTTCGCGTCATATCGGTCGCATGACTTCACCGCTCGTCTTCGACCGCAATCTCGTGCGCCGCCGGCTAGCCCGTGCGCATGCGCAGGGTTACGCGGATTTCCTCCTGCAACACGCGCTGGCCGATCTCGATCTGCGGCTGATGCCGGTGATGCGCGACTTCGCGCTCGCCCTCGATATCGAGAGCCCGGATGCATGCGTCGCGCGACACCTGCGCGCGAGCGGGCGGGCTGAGACGGTTCTGCGCGTGGCGCCGGCGGCGGCTGATGGCACCCGCGGATCCGTGATCGGCGATGCGGAGGCTTTGCCGTTTTCGCATGAGCGCTTCGATCTCGCGGTCTCGCTGGTCGCCCTGCATGCGGTGAACGATCTGCCCGGCGCGCTGATCCAGATCCGCCGCGCCCTCAAGCCCGACGGATTGTTCATCGGCTGCCTTCTGGGCGGTGCGACCCTGCATGAATTGCGCACGGCCCTGACCGAGGCCGAGAGCGAGACGACCGGCGGGCTCAGCCCGCGTGTCGCGCCCTTCGCCGATATCCGCGATCTCGGCGGCTTGATGCAGCGCGCCGGCTTTGCGCTGCCCGTCACCGATCTAGAGACGCTTCGCGTGCGTTACGACAACGCTTTTGCGCTGATGCAGGATCTGCGGCGCATGGGCATGACGAACACGCTGCTCGCCCGCCGCCGCGCGCCCGTGACCCGCACGATGCTGATGCGCGCCGCGCAGATCTATGCAGAGCGCTTCGCCGATCCCGACGGGCGCATTCCCGCGACCTTCGAACTGATCTGGCTCTCCGGCTGGTCCCCGCACGAGAGCCAGCAGAAACCGCTGCGCCCCGGCTCGGCGAAAATGCGCCTCGCCGATGCGCTGGGCACGGTGGAGCACAGCGCGGGGGAGAAGGCCGGGCCGAAGGGGTGAGGGGGGCGAAACCGGTTGCCCCGACCACCGAAAACCGGCACATAGCGGCGTTGAACACATGTTCAACTGCACATCCGAGGACCCGATCAGCGATGAATGCGCCCTTCAAAGCGCAGAACGAGGATGCCGCCAGCGCGCCCATGCAGAGCGTCACGGCGCGCGATGTCGCGCGCGCGGCGCGGTTTTCGGTAGCCCCCATGATGGACTGGACGGACCGGCACTGCCGGGCGTTTCACCGGATGCTGTCGCGGCGGGCGCTTCTCTATACCGAAATGGTGACGACCGGGGCGGTGATCTACGGGCCGCGCGAGCGACTGCTGGGTTTCTCGCAGGAGGAGCATCCCGTCGCCGTGCAGCTCGGCGGGTCGGATCCGAATGAGCTCGCACAGGCGGCGCGGATCTGTGCGGATTACGGCTATGACGCGATCAATCTCAATGTGGGCTGTCCCTCGGACAGGGTGCAGGACGGGCGTTTCGGGGCCTGTCTGATGCGCGAGCCGGCGCTGGTAGGAGATTGCGTGGCGGCGATGAAGGCGGCGGTGGCGCTGCCGGTCACCGTCAAATGCCGCATCGGTGTCGACGATCAGGATCCGGGCGAGGCGCTGGATGCGCTCACCCTCGCCTGCCGACAGGCAGGGGTCGACGAACTCGTGGTGCATGCCCGCAAGGCCTGGTTGCAAGGGCTCTCGCCCAAGGAAAACCGCGACGTCCCGCCGCTCGATTACGACCGCGTCTTCGCGCTGAAAGCCGCCAATCCGGACCTGCCGATCAGCATCAACGGAGGCATTCGCGATATCGACGCGGCGCGCGCGCTGCTCGCTCCGCGTGACGGGGACATGCTTGACGGAGTAATGCTCGGGCGCGCCGCCTATCAGGATCCGGAACTGCTCCTGCAGGTCGATACGCAGATCTTCGGCGAGGCCGAGTCGCCCGTTATGGATGCGTTTGCGGCAATCGAGGCATACGAGCCTTATATCGCGCATCGGCTGGAAGAGGGCGTGCGGCTAGCCTCGATCACGCGCCACATGCTGGGTCTTTTTGCCGGCAAGCCCGGCGCGCGGCTCTATCGCCGCCATCTCTCCACCCATGCCGTGGCCCCGGATGCCGGGCTCGATACCCTGCGCGCGGCGGTCAGTCACGTGCGTGAGGCGATGGCGCGGCGCGAGCGGGAGGATGCCGCGTGAGTTTCACCCCCTCCGATCCCGATTTCGAGGCGCGGGTGCGCGCGAGTTTCGCCCGCCAGAGCATCATGACCACGCTCGGGGCGACGCTCACGCGGATCGAGCCGGGCATGGTCGAGATCACGCTGCCCTTCGCCGATCACATCCTGCAACAGCACGGCTTCGTGCATGCCGGCGCCCTCGCCACCATCGCGGATTCCGCCGCCGGCTATGCAGGGCTGACGCTGATGGCACCGGGTGCCGGCGTGCTCACCGCCGAATTCAAGATCAACCTGCTCGCCCCCGCGCAGGGCGAACGCCTGATCGCCCAGGGCCGCGTCATCAAATCCGGCCGCAGCCTCACCATCGCCGAGGCGGATGTGTTCTGCGAGGAAGGCCCAACCCGCAAACACGCCGCCCGCCTCACCGCGACGCTGATGAGCATGCGCGACAGGCAGGGCGTGGCGGATTGAGGCGAGCCTTCAACAGTTCTTGCGACTTCGGATGCGTTTGCCTAATTCCGCGCGCTTGGGGCGACGCTGGTCATCTGAAGAGATGGCCCGCGATTCGTCAGGGCAATGTTTAAGTTCGCCCTGGCGCATCATTCCGTCAGGTGGGTACCGGCTGACGGAATGATGCGTCACACAATAACGTAGAGCGCCGGCCTGACTCCGTCAGGTCGAATGGCGCTCTAATGTGTGACGATTGCGGCTTGCCTCCTCAGGCTGGCTCAGATTGTGCCGGCCAAGCGTTCATCCCGCTGCATCAGCGAGACCTGCTTGCATGCCATACCGCTTTACCAGGGCGCGCGTCCATGTCGTGTAGAGTTGTCGCGTCAGGCGATTGAAGCCGAGCTTCGCCAACACGGCGCAAGGCAGAATCATGAAGGCATAGATGACCAGCAGGTCCTGCCGACGGGTGTCGCCGGGGATGCTCTCCAGCACCTGCGGGGCCAGCCTGTAATAGGCTTCAATGTCTGCCTTCCCACCTGCGGCACCGGCAAGATAGGTGTCACGGTACCGGCGCAAGGTTCTCAGTTCCCAGCAATCGTCACGGAGGCCAAGCTCATCGCAGCATGCAGTGGTGAAGAAGCAGAGATCTTCTTTACAGGTATTGGATCTGTAGTCGAACAAATAGGAATCGCCGTATTCTCTGCTGCATTCAAGATCTTGTTGGCGCGCATCACAATAATACTCACTGCCCTGACGTCGCTTGACCTCACCTCCCAGATTCGTACAGATTTGCCTGTCAGCGTCAGTTTCAACGCTGCGCGTAGGAAAGCCCTCGCCTTTAGGCAGGGCGCTTACAGGTGGAACCCGAACAAAGGCCGATGTGACTGCGATCATTGTCGCCAAGCTGACTGCTACGGTTCTTTTCATGTGATGCCCCCGACAAATCAGTTGCGGAAATTGCCCCTCGTGCCTTCAGTGCGGTGCATTTTCCTGGTCGCCACTATTTTTGATGGTTATCATCAGTGTATTGCTGGAAGCTTCGTCGAGCAACCCTGCATGTGCATATGCTGGGCCGATCAGGTCAGAGCCCGTTAGCTTGAGCGCGTCGAGCCGTGCTGTGGCCTCCCCGCCCGGCCTCCCTCACTTGCAAAACCGCCAAGTCCTTCTGGCTCGTCGCGCGCTTGCCTCTCCGGCTTAAAAGGCGCACAGAGCGGGCGCATCGAAATGAGCGGATGATCTTGCCATGTTCAACGGTTTGCCGATTGCCGATCTCGCCATGCTCGCCGTGGCGCTTCTCGCCGCGGGGGCGTTGACGGGGGTTCTCGCCGGGCTCTTCGGCGTCGGGGGCGGGGCGGTGATCGTGCCGATCCTGTTCGAGGTGTTCGGCATTCTCGGTATCGACGACGAGGTGCGCATGCCGCTCGCGGTCGGCACCTCGCTCGCCATCATCATCCCGACATCGATCCGCTCGTTCCGGGGGCATTATCTCAAGGGCGCCGTGGATATGAGCGTGCTGCGCGCCTGGGCGGTGCCGGTGGTGCTGGGCGTTGTGCTGGGCAGCCTGATCGCGCGTTACGCCGACCCCTGGGTGTTCATGCTGGTCTTCATCGTCGTCGCCGGCGTGAATTCCATCAAGCTGCTCTTCGGCAACGAAAAATGGCGCATCGCCACGGATCTGCCCAAGGGGCTCGCCTTGCGCGCCTATGGCGGGCTGATCGGGCTGCTCTCGGCGCTGATGGGGATCGGCGGCGGGCAGATCTCGAATATCATCATGACTTTGCACAATCGCGGCATCCACCAGGCGGTGGCGACCTCCGCCGGCCTCGGCGTGCTGATCTCGGTGCCGGGTGCCCTCGGCTACATCTATGCAGGCTGGGGGCGCGACGGGCTGCCGCCGGATGCGATCGGCTTCGTCTCGCTGCTCGGGCTGATCCTGATCGTGCCGACGACGCTGCTCACGGCGCAACTCGGCGTAAACCTCGCCCATGCCTGGCCCAAGCGCAAGCTCGAGATCGCCTTCGGCATCTTCCTCGCCATCGTCTGCGCACGCTTCGTCTACGCCATCCTGAGCTGAGGCGATTCACGAACGATGCACCGGCGCAGCCTGCCGCGCCGGTGCTCGTTTGCGCCAGTTTCAGAAGTTCACCTTGTCGCCGCCCTTGAGGGCGAGCATGGCGCGGGCTTCGTCCGGCGTCGCGATTTCGAGGCCGAGATTCTCGATGATGCCGCGCACCTGCTTCACCTGCTGGGCGTTGCTCTCGGCGAGCTGGCGGGGGCGGATCCAGAGGCTGTCTTCGAGCCCGACGCGCACATTCGCGCCCATGGCCGCAGACATCGCCGCGATCGGCATCTGGTTGCGCCCCGCGCCCAGCACGGACCATTTGTAATCCGAGCCGAACAGCCGGTCGGCGGTTCGCTTCATATGGGCGACGTCTTCCGGATGCGGACCGATCCCGCCCAGGATCCCGAACACGCTCTGCACGAAGAGCGGCGGCTTGACGAGGCCGCGTTCGAGGAAATGCGCCAGCGTGTAGAGATGGCCGGTATCGTAGCATTCGAATTCGAAGCGCGTGCCGTTACCGTCACAGGTGGCGAGGATCGTCTCGATATCGGCGAAGGTATTGCGGAAGATGCGGTCCCGCGAGCCTTCGAGATAGGGCCGCTCCCAGTCGTGCTTGAACTCCTTGAAGCGCTCCAGCATTGGGTAGAGGCCGAAATTCATCGTGCCCATATTGAGCGAAGCGACTTCCGGGGCGAGCGTTGCGGCGGGGCGCAGGCGCTCTTCCGCGAGCATGGTGGGCGATCCGCCGGTGGTAAGGTTGATCACGCAATCGGAACGCTGCTTGATCACCTGCAGGAAGGGAAGGAAGGCCTCCGGCGACTGGTCCGGCTGGCCGGTCTGGGGGTTGCGCGCATGCAGATGCACGATCGCCGCGCCCGCTTCCGCCGCGCCGATCGCCGCCTCCGCGATCTCCTGCGGCGTCACCGGCAGATGGGGGGACATCGAGGGGGTGTGAATCGCGCCGGTCACGGCGCAGGTGATGATGACTTTATCTGTTTTGGCCATGGTTTCCTCCGGTCTGGCCACGCATTATGCGACACAGGAGGGCGTGCGCCTATTCGTCATCGCGCCGGGCGGATGCGCAACGACGCGCACGCCGCGTCCATATGCATGTGGCGCCATCGGGGGCAATTTACCATTATTGCAGAATCAGGCGCAGTTGACGCTACGTTGGATAGTCAAACGCGTAAAATTTATTACAATGTGTGGTTAGACGAATCCATCGAATGCGCAGCGTAGCCCTGCGCCATGCAATCTTGGTACCCGCGCTGACCGGCGCATCAATGAGGAGTGTCCGCCGTGGCTGTCGTGCCGATCACGACCCGTATCAACACCCCCGTCGACAACATCGGCGACAGGGCGTTGGAACGTGCGCGCCGTGACTTCCAGGAGACTGTACGCAACAACGGTGCGAACAGGCTCGAGATGCGTACGCAGGCGGATGCCGGCGGCGGCAACGACCAGCGCCGGCGCGGTACCCTGCGCGAAGCGGAGGCGGGTGTCGGCGCACGGATCGCACCTGCCGACGCGCGTGACCTCGCGCGTAGTGAAGCCTCCCGGTCCGAGCTCGCTCGTCGGACGCGCGGGGCGGCGGTGACCCGCAATCCGGCCCCGGAACTTCCCGCGACACCAATGCGCACGCCTGCCCGTCGCCTCGAGCTCGATCCGATCGGCCCGCCGATCCCGCGGGAGTTGTTGCCGCAATTGCCGACTCCTCCAGCGGGCAGTTCGCTCGTCGAGGAGGGGCTATCGGGGCGCAGCGACCTGATTCACAAGTTTGTCGAGGGTATAGAGCAACGTCCGGCTAGCGGCGACGCCGGTGCTGTCGGTTCGCGCCCGGGCGTCACGGATGAACGGCCACAATACCGGCTGAACACGGCTACGCCTCCCGAGATTGCGAGCCGCATCGCGGCTTTCATGCGAACCGGCCAGCTCGATCGTAGCGCCTTTGCCGTCACTCCGGTCCCGGGTCTGATCGCAGAGGACCGCAAAGCGGCGCCCCAGCCGGCGCCCGCAGCTGCAGAGCCCGTGGCGGCAGCGCCAAGGGTCGCGCCCATCGATCTGCTCGCCGGCTTCGAACGACGCAAGCTCGACGTCATTCCGACCATGCCGATCCCTATGCAAGCTCAGACCATCGCGATGATGCCAGCCGGCCAGTTCGTGCCCACCCGTACGGCCGATCACGGAATGGCTGCCAGCGCTCTGGCTCAGCGGATCGCGGAGGAAGACGATTTGCGCCGGCGCGAGGAGCATCAGCGAATTGATCGGGGCATGTCGGAAGTGAATCCGTTCTTCGCCGACGGAGACGGTTCCGCAGAGCCGAGCCAGCAGACTTCCGGTTACGCGCATACACCCGCCAACCCGCTCTTCGGCAGATGAGCGCGCCTTCTGGCGATCGGATCGGCGCGGGATAATCCGCAATCGCACTGTTTTCAAATCCCCCGCCAGGGGCTATGCGTTGGCCCGCACGCGCGAGCGTGATCAGGCAACAGGGGTCCGTGATGACGAAATGGGTCTATTCCTTCGGCGACGGCAAGGCCGAAGGCGCATCCGACATGCGTAACCTCCTCGGCGGCAAAGGCGCCAATCTGGCCGAAATGGCCAATCTCGGCCTGCCGGTACCGCCCGGTTTCACGATCACGACGGAAGTCTGCACGCACTATTATAAAAACGGCCAGAGCTATCCCGACGGGCTGCGCGAGGCGG
>JBJHBI010000082.1:0-15202 GCA_050485405.1 Salinarimonadaceae bacterium | reverse complement strand
TCCGGTCAGTCGGCGGGCGTCCGGAGGAAGGGTTCGAGGATTGCGAGCATGTCGCGCGGGTTCTCCTCGGCGAGGAAATGCCCCGAACTGATGCCGCCGCCCTCGGCGCGCGGGGCGAAGCTGTTGCGCCACACGTCGAGGGCTGTTTCCGATCCCGGCTCGTCGCTGCCCGAGAGATAGAATTCGCCCCAGATCACGCAGGTCTTGGCCAGAATGGTCTTGCCCGCGGCGAGATCGGCCTCGTCCTGCGCGCGATCCGTGGTGGCGCCGGCGCGGTAATCCTCGCAGAAGGCGTGAATGCGCGCGGGGTCGTTGGAGGCCTTGCGATAGGCCTGGAGCGCGCGACGATCGAAGGCGTCGAGCGTGCCGTCCTGCGTCCAGCCGCTCATCAGCTTCTCGAAGAAGGCGGTGGCGTCCTTGCCGATCGCTTCTTCCGGTTCGGGCTCGGGGCGGGCGAGGAATTCCCAATGCGCTCCGGGTATGGCGCCGGATTCGATGCGCTCCCAGACGCGGATCGTGGGGAGGATGTCGATCAGACCCAGATGCGTGAGCCGCCCCGGATGGTCGAGGGCGAGCCGGTAGCCGACCCGCGCGCCGCGATCATGGCCGACCAGCGCGAACCGCGTATAGCCGAGATCCGACATCACCTTCACGGCGTCGCGACCCATGGCGCGCTTGGAATAGGTCTCGCGCCCGCCATCGCCGCGCGGCGCGCTCGACCAGCCGTAACCGCGCAGATCCATCAGCACGACGTGGTGATTCTTCGCGAGCGTCGCCGCCACCCGGTGCCAGCAGACATGCGTCTGCGGAAAACCGTGCAGCAGGAGCAGCGGAGGCCCCTCCCCGCCATGACGGACGAAGACCTGGCCCTGTTCGGTCGAGAAATAGCCGGATGCGAATCCGGGGAAGAAATCGTGATTCTCGCTCATCGCCGGTCGGCCTCCGTCAGTTCGATCACGCGCGGATACCGCTCAGGCGGGTACCCGGGCGGCCTTGCGGGCATATCCATCATAAAGGTCGAGCATGCGCTCACGCCAGGCATGGACCGGATCATCCGGCTCCAGCAGTTCGAAATGGCTGATGGAGCGCGCCCACATGAAGCCGCCGAATGCGGCGTAATCCGCATAACCCGGGGCCTCGCCTGCGAGGAACGGATATTCCTTCAACACCATGCGCATCGGGCGCAGCGCGTTGCGGAAGCCCTCGACGCGGTCTTCACGCCCGGCGGCGATCTCCTCGAGCGGGCGCCCGAAGCGCTTCTCGCGGCTCTCGCGGAAATAACCCTGCGAGGCGGGATCGAGGCAGAGCCAGATATCGTGGACGAGGAGCGTGATCATGCCCGGCAGCATCACGCCGTCGCACCAATGCGCGGTGAAGCGCGCCATCGCCTCGCCCTGCTCTCCGCCGAACAGCGAGGGCGCCTGCGGATAGGTGCGCTCTAGATAGCGGGCGATCTCCCAGGAATCCGAGACGACCGCATCGCCATCGACGAGGACGGGCACCCTGTCCTGGCCGGAGAAGGCGAGCGCTTCCTTGTCGGTGAAGCGCCAGGGCGTGATCTGCGCATCGATCCCCTTGTGCAGGAGCGCCATGCGCGCGCGCCAGCAATAGGGGCTGAAGCGGATCTGCGGATCGGCTCCGACCAGCTCATAAAGCGCGCGCGCCATGGTTTACCCCTTCACCACGGAGGCCGTCTGGCCGAACATGATCTTCTTGGCCTCTTCCGACATCGGCGCCTGGTTCGGATTGACTTCCCTGGCCTTGTCATAGGCGCGGATCGTCGCCGGACGGGCGCGAATCTCCTCGAACCAGCGCTTGAGATGGGGGAAATCGTCGAGATTCTGGCCCTGCCGCTCATGCGGCACCACCCACGGATAGGCAGCCATGTCGGCGATGGAATAATCGCCGGCGAGGAAGGCGCGGTCGGCGAGACGCTTGTTCATGACACCATAGAGCCGGTTCGTCTCGTTGACGTAGCGGTCGATGGCATAGGGGATCTTCTCGGGCGCGTACTGGCTGAAATGGTGGTTCTGCCCGGCCATCGGCCCTAGCCCGCCCATCTGCCAGAACAGCCATTGCAGCACCTCGACCCGCCCGCGCGGATCCTGCGGGATGAAGGCTTTGTCCTTGTCGGCGAGGTAGAGCAGCATCGCGCCCGATTCGAATACCGAAATCGGCTCACCGCCGCCTTCCGGTGCGTGATCGACCATGGCCGGAATACGGTTATTGGGGGCGATCTTCAGGAAATCCGGCTCGAACTGTTCACCCTTGCCGATATTGACGGGGATGATGCGGTATTCTGCGCCCGTCTCTTCCAGATACATGGTCACCTTGTGACCGTTCGGCGTGGTCCAGTAATACAGATCGATCATCGTGAACTCCCTGAAGCTTCCGAATATCTTCGCGCGCGCATGCCCGCGCGCGAGCCGTTCAAAGGCGCATATAGGCTCCTGCAGACGTGAAACATCCCGCGTGTGCGCACTTCGTCTGTGCGACGACGCGATGGATCACGCGCTGCACGTCAGCCGCGGAACTCGTTCTCCTTGAGGAATGCCTCTTCCTCCGGGGTGTTCTCGCGCCCCAGAATAGCGTTGCGATGGGGGAAGCGGCCGAAGCGGGCGACGATATCGCGGTGGTGGCGCGCCCATTTCAGCCCGTCCGCATCGCCGAGTTCCTCGTTGAGGGCGACGGAGCGCTCCTGCGCGGCGAGATCCTCGGCATGGGTGAAGGGCAGGACGAAGAAGCGGCTCATCGGCGGCTTGAACACCTGGTGATACCCCTCGGCGACGGCATCCTCGGCGATGGCGAGGGCCATGTCGTCGGTCGCATAGGTGCGCTTGTCGCCGCGAAACAGGTTGCGGGGGAACTGGTCGAGCAGGATCAGCAGCGCGAGCGTGCCGTGCGCCGTTTCGGTCCAGCCGGCGAGTTCGCCCGCAGCCGCGGCCTCGTAGGTCGCGAGAAACCGCTCCCGGATTTCGGAATCGAAGGCCTCGTCCTTCGTGAACCACTTTTCGGGACCCGCTTCTTCCCAGAAGGCGATGACATCCTCACGGCCGGCCAATGCGCTCACGACGAACCTCCATCTTTTCGCTACGTCACGCGCGGCAACATGGCACGAGCGGCCCGCGACAGGAACCGTCTGGGCGCAGCGCACAGGCCGAAATCGTCATCACGTCACTTGCGTCCGTTGGATTCGTCGTTACAAGCATCGCTCACGTGTCGAACGTTGCGCCGTTTTCGCGGCGTGGGCAACAATTGAACAGCACGGGCGCAATCCGGGGCGCGCAAGGCGCCTCTCGAACAAGGGAAGAGAAGACCATGCGGGTCTATTACGATCGCGACGCCGATATCAATCTGATCAAGGGCAAGAAGGTCGCCATCATCGGCTATGGCAGCCAGGGCCATGCCCATGCACTCAATCTGAAGGATTCCGGCGTCGGCGAAGTCGTCGTCGCCCTGCGTGAAGGTTCGGGCTCCGCCAAGAAGGCGGAAGGCGCCGGCCTCAAGGTCATGAGCGTTCCCGATGCGGCGCAATGGGCCGACGTGATGATGATGCTCACGCCGGACGAGCTCCAGGCCGACATCTACAACGACCACCTGCACGCCAACATGAAGCAGGGCGCGGCTTTGCTCTTCGCCCACGGCCTCAACGTACATTTCAACCTGATCGAGCCGCGCGCCGATCTCGACGTGCTGATGATCGCCCCCAAGGGCCCCGGCCACACCGTGCGCTCGGAATATCAGCGCGGCGGCGGCGTGCCCTGCCTCGTGGCGATCGCGCAGGATTCCTCGGGCAACGCCCATGATCTCGGCCTCTCCTACGCCTCCGCCATCGGCGGTGGTCGCGCCGGCATCATCGAGACGACCTTCAAGGAAGAGTGCGAGACCGATCTGTTCGGCGAGCAGGTCGTGCTCTGCGGCGGTCTGGTCGAGCTGATCCGCGCCGGCTTCGAGACGCTGGTCGAGGCGGGTTATGCTCCCGAGATGGCCTATTTCGAGTGCCTGCATGAGGTGAAGCTGATCGTGGATCTGATCTACGAGGGCGGCATCGCCAACATGAACTACTCGATCTCCAACACCGCGGAATACGGCGAATACGTCACCGGCCCGCGCATCATCACGCCCGAGACGAAGGCCGAGATGAAGCGCGTTCTGGAGGACATCCAGTCCGGCAAGTTCACGCGCGACTGGATGCTCGAGAACAAGGTCGCCCAGACCTCCTTCAAGGCCACCCGCGCCCGCAACGCCGCTCACCAGATCGAGGATGTCGGCGAGCGCCTGCGCGACATGATGCCCTGGATCAAGGAAAAGGCCCTGGTCGACAAGGCCAAAAACTGATCAGAGAACTGAGCAGCGCAACGATCGGGGAACCGATCCGAGCGATCCATAGCCCGGTTGCCCGGGCCGTTTCGAGAAGCCGCAGCGATGCGGCTTCTTTTCGTTTGGGCCATAAAAATGAGCGGTTGGCTACATATTAATATGCATTTTAATTATATATTATCCGGATTAAATATAAAAATAATATTTGCAAAAATTCTTTATCATGGTTAACTGATATCACATATTATATTTTGATAGTTGGAGATTTCAATGAGCATGGATTCGATATCGTTTCGTCCATCTGCATCCGCTGCCATGCCAAAGGCGGATTCGGACGACCTTCTCGCATTCAAGTTGCCGGCCCCGGCCATCCAGGCGCCGGCTACACCACCCAAGCCGAGCGGACCCGGCAACGTGCCGTCCGCACCGCTGACGGGTCAGGGAAACCGGTCACAGGAACAGATTTTCCTGCGCACCGAATTCCTCATGTTCGGCAGCCTCGGCGACGCCGTCGGTCAGGCCGCGCGCATGACAGCCTTCGGAGACCCGCTCGGGCTCCCCTACCAGCAGGGATTGAGCAACGTCCTCACCGAACGTTCCGAGCGCCTCGACCATGCGCGCGGGAACTTCACCCCCGAAGAACAGCAGGAGCTCGCGCGTGCCGTCGCCGAGACGCTCGGATCGCTGATTTCCGAGCGGGTCAACCCGAACTCGGATGGCTTCAAGGCCGCAATCCTGTCGACATTCGATCTCGCCTTCAATCTCATCCGTGAGCGCCGCGGTGAGCTGCCGCGCCAGCAGCAGCAGGAATCCGAACCCGCTCCCATCCAGGGGCCGCCCGCCCCGATCCAGGGCGCGCCCGCGCCGACCTTCGAGCCGCCGACGGGTATCGAGACTCCGCAGCGCCAAGAGCCGCCACAGCGCCACGAGCCTCCGCAACGCATGGAGCGCACCGAGACCCCGACCGAGGCTGAAGAGACGACGGAAGCCTCCGGTCTCACGCCCGAACAGATGGGTGAGCGGATCGCCGACTTCCTGCCGCGCGCCGGCAATGACCTTCCGGTCGTTTACGGCACCAACGGCGCCGAAGCCGCCAAAAGTGCCGCCATCGCCTATAACGGGCGCAGCGACACCTTCGTCGCCGTGCCGCTCGAGGTCGAGGCTCGCATCGGCGAACAGGTTGCCAGGACCTGGGTGCTCTATACCGGGGTCGATCCGTCGAGCGCAGCCGATCTGCCGGGCAATGTCGACGCGACGGGCAGCTTCAGCGTCATTAACCTCGCCACCGCTTTGCGCGATGGCGGCCTTTCGCTCGAAGGCCTGATCGCGCGCGCCCAGCGCCTGATGGAACGGGCGTTCCCCTCCACTCTTCCGACGATCGGCGGGCGCCAGATGACGGCAATCAACTCCGAAGCGGAGTATGAGAGTGCCCGCAATTCGGCCCGGACCAACAACGAAAGCCGGATATCGTCGGGAGACCTCGATTCGCTGGATCTCGTCGTCCCGATGCAGAACGGCGTCGGTGCCGCGATTCAGGACATTACGCGAGGCCAGCTCGTTTCGCTTCTCAACAGCATCCAGAGCAATCTGCAGCTGCGCATCGGCGTGACCCTCAACGACGTCATTGCCGCGATGGGGCTCGGTTCCATCATCGGCACGGACGGCGACAACCGCGTGACCTTGCGTACACCGACTTCCGAAACCGAGCAGACCGACGAGCCGGACGAGCCGGATCCCTGGCGTACTCCGCCCGCCGAACCGCCGGAGGAGCCGGACGAGCCACCGCCAATCACGTTCCAGCCCGCACTGCCTCCGGCATCGCCGATCGGTCAGCTCATGCTACCGCCTGCCGGCGGGACGAGTTCGCCCGATAACGATACCGGTACCGACGGCGCCGATGGCGGCGACGGTGGTAATGGCGGCAGCGGTGGCGTGACCGGGGCCGGCGGCATAGATCCGGAGGAGCCCGATCCCGATGCCGGGCTGAACAAGTTCCAGAAATGGATGAAGGCGAGCATCAACAACTGGAAGAGCCTAAAGGGCAACGCCGCTCAGCGGTCGCAGCAGTTCCGCGAATCCATTGGTCGGACGATCAAGACTGTCGGAACCGCCTACGGCATAACGCAAGCGATGGGCGCTGCGGGCGGAGCCATATTCTATGGCGGCATTCGTGAGGAGCGAACCTCTCATCCAGTGACGGCGGAAAACGCCAAGGAAGAGCTCGCCAAACTGCAAGCCGATCCGTTGCAATACCTCCAATCGAACTACACCAATGCTTTCGCAGGTATCAATGTCGGTGACCGTCTCTACAACATGAGCGGCAACCTGCTCGAGATGGATAATCCGGACGGCAGCCTGTACCACTTCCGTCGAGTTCCCGAGGACATGTTCAATGCGCTGCGCGATGCGCAGATTGAACAGGGCATCGATGTGAGCGAGGGTGTCTTCGTCACCGAAGAGTTCGAGCGGGACGGCGAGACCGAAACCCTCACCGTCGAGATCCGGCCGCCATTCAGGGCCGAGCCTCTGCGCGATGCTCAGTTGTTGATTTCCCAGGCCGAAGGCTCTCAACCGACCTCGTTCGGTTTCCGCGCGAACATGCGCTTCGGGCCGCCGGAGGGACAGAACTTCAATCTCGACGCCGAAGCCTTCTTCAACTACCGCCACCAGACGGGCACGGTCTCGACCATTCGTATGGGGCTTCCCTCTCCGACGAACCCGGATGCGGGTCTCGGTGTCCGCCAGCAGGACACGACGCCATGGAGCAGCCTGGGTATCGGCGCCACCGCAATGGACTTCAATCCATACCAGGTGCGTGACCTCACCGACCCGGATTCGCCCTTCAATGACGGGCGCCTGACGCTCGCCAATGGACGCATGTACGTCAATATCGGCAATCGCAACCGCGTCCGTCTGGACGCCGTCGGTTCCGGGGCGGACATCAACCAGCTCTCCGACGGTTACGGTCGCGCGCGTGCGACCGGGTATGTCGAAGTCGGTCTCGGTGGCGATTTCCTGCGGTTTACCCGCGGCGACGATTGGGTTTCGGCGAACTTCTACAATGAGATGCAGTTCTACACGCCGGATCTGCGCCTCCAGCTGGGCGGTGGCGGAGCAAGCGGTGGCTTCAAGCCGATTCCGCCACTGTTCGAGCTGGACCCGGCAATTCAGTTCTCGACCAATACGGGGAACCGGATCACACCGGCTCTGCCGTTCCTGACGACCGATCCACTCCAGATGGAAGAAGTCATGAAGCTCGTTCCGGATACCGAGCGGCTCGAGCGCATGAGGAATAGGGTAGTCGACTTCTTCACGCCGCCTCCCCCCCCACCGCAGGACGAGGTGGAGCAGCCGGTGGCCGAGCCTGAACCGGCGCCGATCCCCGTCCCCCAGGACGAGGACGAGCAGCCGATAGTCGAGCCTGAATCGGCGCCGATCCCCGTCCCCCAGGACGAGGACGAGCAGCCGATAGTCGAGCCTGAACCGGCGCCGATCCCCGTTCCTCAGGACGAGGACGAGCAGCCGGTGGCCGAGCCTGAACCGGCGCCGATCCCCGTCCCTCAGGACGAGGACGAGCAGCCGGTGGCCGAGCCTGAACCGGCGCCGATCCCCGTCCCTCAGGACGAGGTCGAGCAGCCGATAGTCGAGCCTGATCCGGCGCCGATCCCCGTCCCTCAGGACGAGGTCGAGCAGCCGGTGGCCGAGCCTGAAACGGCGCCGATCCCCGTCCCCCAGGACGAGGACGAAGATGAGCAGCCGGTTGCAGAGCCTGAAACGGCGCCGATCCCCGTTCCACCACCCCCGAGGGGACCCCACGAACTGGAAATCACCCCGTGATCGCCCCGTACCCGCCGGCTGAACGTCGGCGGGTACACTCTTCAGGCGTCCGGTTCACACATGATCCGGTTCCCCGGCGAATGACGCCGCATCGTCTCGCGATATTGCGATGCGAGGAGAAGGCCCGCCCGCAAGGCGGGTCTTTTTCATGAGATGGTTCGACGCGATTATTCATTGCTCATTCAGGCAAGCTTGGGCAATTTGGCCTCATGCGCCAGATCCTGCTCACCCTCGCCCTCCTCGCAGCCTTCGCCGGCAGCCCCGCCCTCGCCAACTGCCTCTCGCAGGGCGAGATGCGCGAGGCCGTCGCGGCCGGCCAGGCGATCCCGGCCGTCAACGCGACGCGTGCCGCTCAGGGCGCGTATGCGGGGGCCGAGGTCACGCGCGTCGATCTGTGTCGCGCCGGCGGTGGGCTGGTCTACCGCATTACGCTGTTGCAGCGCGATGGCCGGGTGGTACAGGTCAATGTGGATGCGCGCTCCGGTGCGGTGCGCTGAGAGCATAACCGGGAGGCTTCTCAGGTGCGGATACTGGTTGTCGAAGACGATGCGGCGCTCAACCGGCAGATCGTCACCATGCTGGAGGATGCCGGCTACGCCGTCGACAAGGCCTTCGACGGTGAAGAAGGCCAGTTCCTCGGCGAGACCGAGCCCTATGACGCGGTGATTCTCGATCTCGGCCTGCCCAAGATCGACGGCGTCAGCGTCCTCAATGCCTGGCGGCGCGCCGAGAAGGTGATGCCCGTCATCATCCTCACCGCCCGCGACCGCTGGAGCGACAAGGTCCAGGGCTTCGATGCCGGCGCCGACGACTACGTCACCAAACCGTTCCATGTCGAGGAACTGCTTGCACGCGTGCGCGCGCTCCTGCGCCGCGCCGCCGGCCACGCCTCCTCCGAGATCACCTGCGGCCCCGTCGCCCTCGATACGCGCGCCGGGCGGGTGCTGGTCAACGACATGCCGGTCAAACTCACCTCGCATGAATACCGGCTGCTGTCGTATCTGATGCACCACAAGGGCCGCGTCGTCTCGCGCACGGAACTCACCGAGCACATGTACGATCAGGATTTCGACCGCGATTCCAACACGATCGAGGTCTTCGTCGGTCGCCTGCGCAAGAAACTCGGCGTCGAGGTCATCCAGACCGTACGCGGGCTGGGTTATGTGCTGGAGGCGGGGTGAGGCGCAGGCGATGCATTGTGTTGAATCGCGTGGAAGTGGCTGATACTCTGCTGCAATGTTCAATGGCAGCCGATGGCGGGAATGATCATGCCTGACAGAGAAGAACTCCTGGCATTGATACGAGCGGCTGAAAGTCCGGAGGAGAGAGCGCGGATCGAGCGTATGATCAAGAAGAGAGCCTTCAGGAAAGGTTTCTTCGGCGCGATCGCGGGTCCGGCCAAGCTGTTGGAAACATCGAAAAAACGATCCTCGAAGCTGCGGCCTGTGCTTGAAAAAGAGCTCGTTGCGCGCCGAAGAGGTTTTGCCAAGCGCCGAGACCCGATCGTACAACGGATCGAAGCCGCATTGCAGGGAAAGAGATGATTCCGCGAGAGGCTCCTTAGCTGAAGCTCGGAATGCAATCTATAGACTTAGTATCAATATGCTGGCAATTTTAAGTTCTGATTGCAAGCATAGTTGAGGTACGATGTCGAACGAAAGCGCCAAGCAGAACGACGCGGGCCTAGTGCCAGCTACACATATGCGAACGGAGGCGATTGCAGAACAGGTCGAGCAGGAGCTCGGTCCGCACGTCAACCCGGATCAGCGCAAGCAGGTCGCGCACCGTATTGCAATGCGCATCGACAAATCGACCTACCCGCCGGATCCCGAATTGTTCGAGCCCTATGAAAAATATGCTCCCGGCTCTGCCAAAGCGCTCATCGACAAATATCTCGAAGGGATCGATCACGACCGCGCTCTCGATCTCCGGGAAGAGGACCGCCAGGACAAGGTCGTCGATCTTTTGAGCGACAGCGAAAAAGCCGAGCGCAGCAGCGAGCGGGAGGGACGCATCACGGGAATTATCGCCTTGGTGCTTATCCTCGGCGCCGTTTTGATTGCGGGGTCGCTCGGCTTCGTATCGATTGCCGTCATGCTGATAATCGCCGCATTGACCAGCGTCGTCGTACAACTCATTCGAGGCCGCAACAATGGCTCTGACGAAGACCAGCAACCGAACCGGAACCGCGTGCTGTCGTGGTTTGCGGGTCGGTCGGAAGAGTGAGCCGGCGTCTGCTGACGCAGCCGAGCCGCGACTTTAGGCCCGGCATTTCATAGTGAATGAGGGCGTGATCGCGCTTGCGTAAGTTGCAATAGTATTACATTTCTAGCTGCCGAGCTTCTGCACCGGAACGAATCCATGCCCGCCAGCAAACTATGGCACGGCCCTATACTCGCCGTGCTCTTCTTCATTTCCGGCGCAGCCGCACTGATCTATCAGGTGCTGTGGGTGCGCGAACTCGGACTGCTCTTCGGGGCTACGGCTGAGGCGGCGGCGCTGACCATCGCGATCTTCTTCACCGGGATCGCGCTCGGGGGCTATACGTTCGGGCGCATCGCCGCGCGCCATCCGCGCCCGCTGAAGCTGTTCGGCCTCGTCGAGATCGGTGTCGCGGTTGCGGCACTCGGCCATTTCCTCGTGGCGGATGCGTATTTCGCGCTCTATCCGACGCTGCATGCGCTGGTCGGGCATTCGCCGATCCTCGAGACCGCGACGAAGGCGTTCGTCGCCGCGATTATTCTTTTGCCGGCTGCCTTTCTCATGGGCGGGACGCTGCCGCTGATCGGGCAGCATCTCATCCGCAGCCGCGCGACACTGGGGCGGCGCGGCGCGGCTCTCTATGCGTTGAACACGCTGGGCGGAGCCGTCGGCGCGCTTGCGGCGGGTTTCGTCCTGCCGATGCTGCTCGGGTTCCGGGGATCCTACCTCCTCGCCATCGGCCTCGATCTCGGTGTCGGCCTGATCGCGCTCATGATGGCGCGCGGCATCGCGCCGGTCGCGCCCGCAATCACGCCCCCGGCTCCCGCCCAGCCGGCGACGGCGCCGCGCCTGATCTGGACGATCGCCTTCCTCTCGGGCTTCGCGACGCTCGCAATCGAGGTGATCTGGACGCGGCTTTTCGCGCAGGTCCTGCAGAATTCCGTCTATACCTACGCCCTCGTCCTCACCACCTTTCTCGCCGCCCTCGCCGCCGGGGCGAGCCTGTCGAACCTGCTCGCGCGCCGCAGCCCCTTCGCACCGGCGACGACGCTCGTCTTGCTGCTTGCCGGATGCGCCGCCGTCGCCGCCATCACGCCGCATCTGTTTCACCACATGACGGATGGCCTCGCCTATCTCGGGCGCGGGCGCGACTTTGCCGGCTATGTTCTCGAAGTCGCTCGCACCACCGCTTTGGTGATGTTCTTGCCGGGCATCGTCCTCGGCGCCGTACTGCCCTATCTGCTGCGCGTGATGCAGGATCGTGACGGCGCACCCGGCGAGACGCTGGGGCGTCTCATCGCAGTGAATACGAGCGGCGCGATCCTCGGAGCGCTCGCCGCCGGTTTCGTGCTGCTACCGCTCTTCGGAAGCTATCGCGCGCTCTGGCTGATGGCCGCGCTCTACACGCTTCTAGCCGCCGGGCTCGCCCTGCAATTGAAGGGCGATGGCCGCGCCATGCGCCTAACGCGGGTGGCGATGGCCGGTGCGGGGTGTATCGCGGCGCTGCTGGTCACGACCGGGCGGCTCGATCCGACGGCGGATCTCAATGCCACGCGGATCAACCCCGCGCGCGGCGAGAGCCTCGTCGAATTTCGCGAAGGCCGCGCGGCGCATGTCTCGGTGGTGGAGCGCAGCGGCAACCACTTCATCCGCGTGAACAATTACTACACGCTCGGCGGTTCAGGGGCGCTGTGGTCGGAGCGCAATCAGGCGCTCATCCCGCTGCTGACGCATCCCGATCCCCGCGACGTCTTCTTCCTGGGCATGGGAACGGGCATCACCGCCGGCGCAAGCCTCCACATGCCCGTCGAGCGGGTGACGGTCTGCGAGATCCTGCCCGACGTGGTCGATCTCGCGCGCCGGCATTTCGTACCCTATGTGAACGGCCTCTTCGAGGACCCGCGCGTGACCATTCATGCGGAAGACGGGCGCCACTGCCTCGCCCGCAGCCGCGCGCAATACGACCTGATCATCGCCGATCTGTTCACGCCCTGGAAGGCGGGAACCGGCAACCTCTATACGCGCGACCATTACGCGATGGCCAAGCAACGGCTCAATCGCGGCGGGATCTACGTGCAATGGATACCGCTCTACCAGGTCTCGCGCGACGAGCTCGCGGTGATTTCGGCGACCATGCAGGCCGTGTTTCCGCAAGTCACCTTGTGGCGCGGGGATCTCTATTCGCAGCGCTCCATCGTGGCCCTCGTCGGTGCCCGCGACCCTGCCCCGCTCGACCCCGACAGCTTACTCTCCCATGCCGATGCCCTGACCGGCGGAATCCGCTCGCAGGATTATCTCGAAGGGCTGAGCCTGCGTTTCTATGCCGGCAACATTACCCAGAGCGGCATCTTCGCCGATGTGCCCCTCAACACCGACGACCGGCCCCTGATCGAATACATGGCGCCGCGCACCCATCGCGCGGTGATCACCGGCGAGGCACGCTTCGTCACCGGGGAGGAGCGCGATGCGCTCTATGCGGAACTGGAAGACCTCCTCCCGCCCGATCACGATCCGTATCTCGCGGCTCTCTCCGATGCGCAGCGCGACCATGTCCGGGCCGGGCGCCTCGCGGCGCTTTCGCGCGGATTGCGGGCGCGCGACAGGGAAGATGATGCCGACCATTTCTGGCGTGCCTTCCTCGCACTGACGCCGCCGGATGCCCGTCGGATCAGTTCGCCGGCAAACGAAGTCGAGCTCGGCCTGGTGCGGGCCGAGACGGCGCGGTAGACGAAAAAAACCCGGAGCCGTGAAGCTCCGGGTCCGGTCTTTACGACCATGCGCGAGATTTTACTCGGCTCGACGGAACACTTCGCCGTCGAGGAAGGCGCAGGACGGGTCGGCTGCGGTGACGCGCAGACCGCCGGCCTCCGGCGAGAAGACGCAATTGGCATCCTGCTCGAGCGCCGCATCGTCCATCTGTGCGGAGGCCATGACATTGCCCTCCAGACGATCGGTCCCGGCGAGGTCCTCGCCCTGATCGTTCAGCTCCATGACGTAGGAGCCGTCCGTGTCGATGCGCATCGTGGCGAGGCCGGATTCGTAGATACCGGGCTCGACTTCCATGCCGGTCTGATCGGGGATGCTGCCGGTGGCTTCGACATCGGTGTCACCGGGCGCCTCTTCGGTGAGCAGGCGCTCGTCCGGAGCGGGATCCTGGCCCATGGCGGGCGCTTCGGTCGTAGCCGTACCGGGCTGCTCTTCCTCACCGGGCATGACCGGCGAACCCATGCCGCCGCCGGCGGGCTCACCCGCGACAGAATCCGGAGGAGTTCCGGCTTCCGGGGTCGGCCCCGGATCGGCTTCCTGTTCCATGAAGGCGGTATCGCCCTCGACGAGTTCCCCGTTCTGCTGCGCGGTCTGGTCGTCGCCACAGGCGGCGAGGAGCAGCGCGAAGGCCGATACGGATGCAATAGCAAGCGGTTTCATCTTAATCACTCCGTGGTGATGATGGATCGAACTTGCCCCTCAAACGCCCCCTGCTCAGGTTTCGTTCGAGCTTGACCGTAAAAAAATTGCCGTTTCGGTGGAAAAACCGGCTCAGTCCAGCGCGCTGGCCCTCACGCGCGCAGCAGTGGCGAAGCCCCTCGGATCAGCCGAAGCCTGCGCCATCGCCGCCTCCGGATCGAGCCACGACCAGCCCGGCAAGACGTTTCGGAACCAGGTGAACTGGCGCTTGGCATAGGCGCGGGTATCGGCCTTGCCGCGCGCAATGGCGTCGCCGAGCGAGGCCTCCCCGCGCAGATGCGCGATCAGGCCGGGCACGCCGTGGGCGCGCATCACAGGCAGGGCCGGATCGAGATTGCGGGCGGCGAGCCGGGCCACCTCGTCGAGGGCGCCGGCCTCCATCATCACGTCGAAACGCGCATCGATCCGCGCCCGCAGCGCCTCGCGATCGGGCGCGAGGAAAATACGGCTCACCGTCTCGCCCGTCAGCGGCCCGGGCGCGCGCGCATCGCGGAAGGCCCGAATCGAGCGCCCCGTCGCTTCGAATACCTCGAGCGCGCGCATGATACGCTGGCGGTCGTTGATCCCGAGATTAACCGCGGCCTGCGGATCGCGCGATGCGAGAACCTCATGCAGGTCCGGCGTCGCGATCTCCGCGAATTGCGCCCGCAGGCGCGCCCGTACGGCATCCGGCACCGGCGGGATCGCCGACAGCCCCTCGATCAGCCCCTTGAAATAGAGCCCCGTCCCGCCGACGAAGATCGGCACCCGGCCCGCAGCGCGGGTCTCGTCCAGAACCCGCGTCGCATCGGCGAGCCAGCGCCCGACGGAATAGTTCACCGCGCCGTCGACGCTGCCATAGAGCCGATGCGGCGCGCCCGCCTCCTCCTCCGGCGAAGGGCGCGCGGTGAGCACGCGCAGATCGGCATAGACCTGCATCGAATCGGCATTGATCACGACACCGTCGAGCGCCCGGGCGAGCGTCAGGGCGAGTGCGGATTTCCCGGAAGCCGTCGGGCCGGCGATCAGGATCGGCGCGACGGTATTATCGGTCGAAGCGGGCTTCATCGCATCTGATTAGCCGCTCACGCGCCGTCCCGAAAGCGTCGAGACGGCATTACCGGTCGTTCGAGTCACAGGCACCAGGCCATCAGCGCGTCGAATGCGATCAGCGGCCCGTAGGCCTCCCACAGAAGCCAGCCGCCGGACAGCGCGCCGACACCGCCCGCGACCGAGAGAATGAGACCGGCATTGATCATCGTGCACCTTCGAGCCGCGCGATCGGCTCGTCCCTGATGGGAAGATTGATCAGAGCCGCGAGAACGGCAATGCCGATCGAGGCCTGCCAGACGATATCATAGGCCCCCGTCAGGGCGAAGACGTAGCCCGCGCCCCAGGC
>JBJHBI010000081.1:0-15231 GCA_050485405.1 Salinarimonadaceae bacterium | reverse complement strand
TCGAGCGGCGGCTCGCCTTCGAGATCCTGACGCAGAACGGCGGGCCGGTGATGACGCATCTGCTCTCGCTCACCCCGTTCCGGCGGATCATCCGTGACTACGCGATCGTCTGCGACAATTATTACAATGCCATCAGGACCGCCTCCGCCGCCCAGATCGAGGCGATCGACATGGGTCGGCGTGGCTTGCACAACGAGGCGGCGGATCTGCTGGCGCAGCGGCTCGACGGCAAGGTGAAGGTGGATTTCGATACGGCGCGGCGGATCTTCACGCTGATCTACGCCCTGCACTGGAAGGGCTGAGCGCAGTGAGCGCCGCCGACGAGAAACCCGAGGGGCAACCCGCCAAAGTGCAGTCCGTCCTGTTCGTTTGCGGCTACAACATCATCCGCTCGCCCATGGCCGAGGGGCTCGCGCGGCATTACTTCGGGAAATCGGCCTATATCCAGTCGGCGGGCGTGCGCAAGGGCGAGCCGGACGGCTTCATGAGCGCGGTGATGGACGAGGTCGGCATCGACGCGGCACGTCACAAGGCCCGCACGCTCGAAGAGCTGGAGGAGTGGGAGGGGCTGAATTTCGACCTGATCATCACCCTCACGCCCGAAGCCCACCACGCCGCCCTCGAACTCACCCGCACCATCGCGGCGGATGTCGAATACTGGCCCACCCCCGATCCCTCCCTCGAACAGGGCTCGCGGGAGCAGCGGCTCGACGCCTATCGCAACGTGCGCGACGGGCTCTCGCAGCGCATCCGCAAGGTGCTGAAGGATCGGCTCGGCTCGTGATCCGCTCGTGACGATGCGCCCATCCCGTCTGCCGTCACGAGGGGGGCAATGACGGGCTAGGCGCTGGCGCGTGATCAGCTATGCTGTAGGCAGCAAAGAGCAATCAAAGGGAGACCAGCCCATGGACATGTCAGACCAGCGCACCATCGCCGCCCCGCGTGAGGTGGTTTGGGCCGCCCTCAACGACCCGGAGGTGCTCAAGGCCGCGATACCCGGCTGCGACGAGATCGAGAAGCATTCCGATACGGAGATGGCCGCGAAGGTCACGCTGAAGATCGGGCCGGTGAAGGCCTCCTTCAAAGGCCAGGTGACCCTGTCCGACATCGATCCGCCCAAGGGCTACACCATCACGGGCGAGGGTTCCGGCGGCGCAGCCGGCCATGCCAAGGGCTCGGCCTCCGTCCGGCTCGAAGAGGATGGCGAGAACACTATCCTGCATTACGACGTCAAGGCGCAGGTCGGCGGCAAGATCGCACAGCTCGGCGGGCGCCTGATCGATTCCACCGCGAAGAAGCTCGCCGGCCAGTTCTTCGACAATTTCTCCAGCATCGTCGCCCCGCCACCCGAGGGCGAGGAGGGCCAGGAAGGCGCCGACGGCAACAAAAAGGGCTGGTTCGGGCGCATGTTCGGCAAGAAGGACGAAGGCGGATCGCCGGCGTGAGCGAAGCGCGGCTCGACGTTCGCGAGGCGATCGCCGGGCGCCGCTCGGTGCGCGCCTTCAGGCCGGACCCGGTCTCGCGCGAGATCGTCGCGGATATTCTCGCGGTCGCCTCGCGCGCGCCGTCCGGCACCAACATGCAGCCATGGCGGGTGCATGTGCTCGCGGGATCCGCCAAGGATGAGCTCGCGCGCGCCGTTCGCGCCGCCCATGAAGCCGGTCCGCCCGGCGGGGCGGAATACCGGTACTACCCGGAAATGTTCTTCGAGCCCTATCTCTCGCGACGCCGCAAGGTGGGCTGGGACATGTACGGCCTCATCGGTATCGAGAAGGGCGACCACGCGGCGATGCATGCCCAGCACGGGCGCAACTACGTCTTCTTCGATGCGCCGGTGGGCATGATCTTCACCATCGACCGGCGCCTCGAGATCGGCTCCTGGCTCGATTACGGGATGTTCTTGCAAAACATCATGCTGGCCGCGCGCGCTCACGGGCTGGAGACCTGCCCGCAGGCCGCCTTCGCGCCATATCAGAGCGTGGTGCGCGAGGTGATGGAACTCGACGAGAGCGAGGTCGTGGTCTGCGGCATGGCGCTGGGCTACGAGGATCGCGACGCGGCGATCAACGCGCTGCGCACGCAGCGGGCGCCGGTCTCCGAATTTGCGGCGTTTTCGGGGTTCGACGACGCGACGGACTGATCGCGATCGAACCCGGCCCGCCCCGCCCGCGTTGTCGCCCAGCATCGACGCTGGTCGGGGAGGCCGAAATGGCGCAATCACTGCATGTGCGTGAGGAAGGGCGCGGAACGCGCATCGCCGATTACTGGCCGCTGATCGCGCTCGTTCTGGGTTCGGCCTCTTGCGGTCTCGCGATCGCCGCGGGTTTCGGCGAGATGACCATGCGCGGGTTCATGCACGGCTTCATGGGTGTGTTTCTCTTCGTCTTCGCGCTCCTGAAAATCTTCGATCTCGAAGGCTTCAAGGACGGTTTCGCGATGTATGACCTCATCGCGAAACGCCATTCGGCCTACGGCTACGTCTATCCGTTCATCGAGCTCGCGCTCGCGATCGCCTTCCTCTCGTTCTTCATGCCGCAGGTGACCTATGTCGCGACGATCCTCGTCTTCGGCTTCGGCGCGATCGGGGTCGTGAACGCGCTGCGGGCCGGGATCGACATGGATTGTCCTTGCATGGGCAACATCCTTTCGGTCCCGTTGAGTACGGTCACGTTGACCGAGGACATCGCCATGATACTGATGGCCGTCGTCATGCTTTTGATGTGACTTGCGCAAAGCGAATTCAGACATGAAGCTCTTCGCCTGTGGCCATTGCGGCTCGACCGTGCATTTCGATTCGGTCCGTTGTGAGAATTGCGGCACGCAGCTCGGATTCGCTCCCGATATCTGCGACATCGCCGTGTTCACCGATGATTCCGGCCTCGCCGTGGATCGCCGGGGAGGGCGCTGGCGCCGCTGCGCGCACAACACGCCCGAGGAAGGCTGCAACTGGCTCGTCGCGGAGGCGGATCCGGATCCATGGTGCCGCTCGTGCCGGCTCAACCGCGTGATTCCCAATCTCGCCGATCCGGGCCACCGCGATCTGTGGAAGCGGCTGGAGGAGGAGAAGCGACGGTTCGTCTATGGCGCCTTGCGGCTCGGTTTGCCGATCACGCCGAAATCGCGCGATCCCGGGGGCCTCGCCTTCGATTTCCTCGCCGACGGGCCGGGCTTTTCCGAGCGGGTGCTCACCGGCCATGGCGGCGGCGTGATCACGATCAACATCGCGGAGGCCGACCCCGTCGAGCGCGAGCGCATGCGCCAGGAGATGGACGAGCCCTATCGCACGATTCTCGGCCATTTCCGCCACGAATCCGGGCATTACTACTGGGATCGTCTGGTGCGCGATACCACCCTGCTCGAACCGTATCGCGCATTGTTCGGCGACGAGCGCGCCGATTACGGCGCCGCGCTGCAGGCGCATTATGAGAACGGTCCCCCCGTCGACTGGAGCGCGCGGTTCGTCAGCGCCTATGCCGCCTGTCATCCGTGGGAGGATTGGGCGGAGAGCTGGAGCCATTATCTGCATATGGTCGACACGCTGGAGACGGCTTTCGCCTACGGAATGCGCCTTGCGCCGCGCACGCGTGAAGCGGCGGCGCTCAGCCTCGAAGCGGTGTTCGATCCGTATCAGCCGTCGGATTTCGATGCGCTTCTCGGGCAATGGATGCCGCTGACGCTGGCGCTGAATTCGCTCTCGCGCAGCATGGGCCATCCGCACGCCTATCCCTTCACTCTCGCGGGACCCGTCATCGACAAACTGCGTTTCGTCCACCAGGTGATCCATGGTGGAGCCATTCACGCAGACGCGAGTTCGGGAGCGAACCCAGGAGCAAATCCATGAGCGAACCCATGAGTGAACCCATGAGCGAGACGGCCGATATCGTCATCATCGGAGCGGGTACTGCGGGGCTCTCGGCCCTGCGCGAGGTGCGCCGGCAAACCGAAAACGTGCTTCTGATCAATGACGGCCATTGGGGCACGACCTGCGCCGCGGTCGGCTGCATGCCCTCCAAGGCGCTGATCGCGGCGGGGAACGCGTTCCATGCGCGGACGGATCTGGCCGAGTTCGGCATTTCCGGCGCCGGAAGCCTGTCGGTCGACATTCCCGCCGTGATGCGGCGCGTGCGCCGGCTGCGCGACGGCTTCGTGAAGGGGCCGGAAAGCGTGCGCGAGACGCTGGGTGAACGCGCCATCGCTGGTCGCGCCCGGCTCGCGGGGCCTCAGGAGGTGATCGTCGGGGAAAGACGTATTCGCGCCGGCAAGATCATTCTGGCACCGGGCAGCACGCCCGTCGTGCCCCAGCCCTGGCGGGCATTCGGTGATCGCATCCTCACCAGCGACACCCTGTTCGAGCAGGAGGATCTGCCCCGGCGCATCGCAGTGATCGGGCTCGGCGCCATCGGTGTCGAACTGGCCCAGGCGCTGGCGCGGCTCGGTATCGCGGTCGCCGGCTTCGATACGGGCGAGACCGTGGCCGCGATCACCGATCCGAAGGTGCGCGACAGCGCGATCGCGGCGCTCGGCCGGGATTTCGCGCTGCATCTCGGCGCCCCGGCGGAGCTCGAGGCGCAGGGCGACGTGATCCGCGTCACGGGCGCGCAGGGTGTGTTCGAGGCCGATGCGGTGCTCGCCGCGCTCGGTCGCCGTCCGCTGCTCGACGGGCTTGGTCTCGAGACGCTCGGCGTCGCGCTCGATGATGACGGCCAGCCGCCCGTCGATCCGGGCACGATGCAGATCGCCGATCTGCCGGTCTATCTCGCCGGCGATGCGAACGGCGAGCGGCCCCTTCTGCACGAAGCGGCGGATGAGGGCCACATTGCCGGGCGCCACGCCGTTTCGACGCGCGAGGAGCGGCTCGCACGCCGGGTGCCGATGGCGATCACCTTCGCCGAGCCGAATATCGGCTTCGTCGGTGCACGCTTCGCCGAACTCGATCCGGAGCAGACCCTCGTTGGCGAAATCGATTTCGCACGCCAGGGGCGCGCCCGGGTGATGGCGGTGAATCACGGTGTCCTGCGCGTCTATGCCGACAAAAGCGGCGGGCGCTTTCGCGGTGCGGAGTTCTGCGCCCCGTCCGGCGAGCACATGGCGCATCTGCTCGCGCTCGCCGCGACGCAGGAGATGCGTATCTGCGAGATGCTCGCCATGCCGTTCTATCATCCGGTTCTGGAGGAGGGGCTGCGCACGGCGCTACGTGCGATCGACCGGCAATTGCCGGATGAGGGCCGCTCCGATCTCGCGCAATGCGAGCCTCTCGGGATCGAGGCGCTCGAATGAGGCCGGCTCCGTCCGTCGACGAGATATCCGCATCCTGACGCATTCTCGCCGCGAAGTTCCGCCATGGCTGCGCGAATGGCCATGCGTGAGCTGTCCCGGCGTGAAAAATGTTGTCGAAAACCCGATGACAGGCCGGCGGTAATCGTTGCTGGGCGGTGAAATGCTTGAAATGCAAGGCAGTTACCGTCTAGTTTGATACGGCATGCGGCCAGCGACTGGAATTTTTGCCCGACTTCGTCGCCTAAACGGCGTCCTGCGGGCGATATGGGGTGCAAAGCGCGGTTCCATGAAACGGTTTTCGGTGAAACGCCTCGCGGTCCTTCTCGCCGTATTGCTGCTGATCGGCGGCGTGACGCTCGCGCTCGCGCCCTGGACGGTATCCTCGCGCGCCCTGACCGCCGATGTGGCCGACCAGCTGCGCGACGAGTTCGGCATCGAGCTCGATGTCGCAGGCCGCACCGTCATCGCGTTCCTGCCCCTGCCGCGTCTGAAATTCGAGGAAGTCTCGCTCACCGCCCGCGACGGAACGCCGCTCGCGCGGGGAGGGGAGTTGCGCGGGCAGCTCGCCGTGCGCCCGCTTCTGTTCGGGCGCATCGTCCTCGACGAGGTCTCCCTCTCCAACAGCCGCGTCGACGTCAGCATCGATGAATCCGGCGACAGCCCCTGGAACGTCCTCGTCGACGATATCCACCAGCGGATGGAAGATGGCGACGGCCCGCTCGCGATCTCGCGTATCTCGGTGGACCGCGTCCAGCTCTTCTATGACGATGCGCGCGACGGCACGCGGCAGGTGCTGCGCGACGTCGACATGGCGCTCTACTGGCCGCGCGCACGGGGGCCGGTCACGCTGAACGGCAGTCTGCGCCTGCGCGGGGAAGTGCTCGACATCGCCCTGTCGGATCTGCGCCCCGGTGCGCTTCTCGCCAACGAGCGTTCGCCGATCGATCTGCGCCTGAATTCCCGCTTCGGGCGGCTCTCGGTGACGGGAACCGTCTCGCGCGGCATCGATGCGCCCTGGCTCACCGGTCGCGCTTCGTTCGAGACGCGCGCGATGCGTGATCTGCTGGTCTGGAGCGGGCAGGAACTGCCGCTCGGCCCGCTGCTCGGCGCCGTCTCGCTCGAGGGCGAGGTCAGCGGCGTGGGGCGTGTCCTGTCATGGCCCGCCCTGCGCATCGGCCTCAATGGCGGCCGCCTCGAGGGCGCCCTTACGGCCCGGCTCGAGGACGAGCGGCTGTCGCTCAACGGCACGCTCGCCGCCGATACGCTGATGCTCGACGATTTCGCCGCCCCCTTCCTCGATTCGGCGATGCCCTCCGGGCCGTGGCGCTTCAGCCGCTACGACCTGTCGCAGACGAGCGCCGCCGATCTCGATCTGCGCGTCTCGGCCAACGAGGCGCGTCTGCGCGGATTGCGCATGAGCGACGTCGCCATGAGTGTCCTCGTCAAGGACGGGCGTATCGAGGCCGCGCTCAGCCGCGCCGTGATCCATGGCGGCACCGCGCGCGGGCGCCTCGCCCTGATGCGCGAGAATGGCGGCGACGGTATCGAGATGCGCGCCCAGGGCTCCGTCGAGGCGATCGATCTCGGTGCGACCTTCCGCGAGAGCGGCGGCTCGACCTGGGTGACCGGGCTGGCCGATGGCGAATTCGTCCTGCAGACGCGCGGCATCCACGCCTTCGACATGGCCCGTCGCGCCGTCGGCGAGGGCAGCCTGCGGGTGCGCAACGGCCAGTTCGTCGGCATCGCCCTCGACGACGCCATCCGCCGCTTCGAGCATCAGCCGCTCACCGCCTCGCGCAACCTGCGCACCGGCATGACCCCCTTCGAGGAGGCGCGCGCCGGCATCCGTGTCGAGAACGGTCTCGGCAAGGTCGTCGATGCGGGTTTCGAGGCACCCACCATTTCCGGCGTGGTGCAGGGCATCTTCTTCATCCCCGATCGCCGCATCACCGCCCGCGCCGCGGTGCAGAGCAAGGAGGCGGTGGCGGATAACGACATGGTCTCGGCGCTCTCCTTCGACATCCAGGGCCCCTGGCATGACATCGCCGTCCTGCCCGATGCGAATGCGCTGATCCAGCGCTCGGGCGCCGCGCGGCTGCTGCTCGGCCCCACCGTCGAGGCCGTCCCGCTCGACGAACTTCCCGCGCAATAAACGCTTACTCGGCCTGCGCCGCGCGCATCCGCGCCGATCGGCGCATCACGATGGTCGCGATCACCACCGCCGTGGCCACGAGGCCGATCAGGATCGCCGAGAGCGCGTTGATCTCCGGCGTCACGCCGAGCCGCACCTGGCTGTAGATGCGCATCGGCAGCGTCGTCGCGCCGGGGCCGGAGGTGAAGCTCGCGATCACGAGATCGTCCATCGATAGCGTGAAGGCGAGGAGGAACCCGGCCAGGATCGCCGGCGCGATGATCGGCAGCGTGATCGTGACGAACACCTTCCACGGCGGCGCCCCGAGATCGAGCGCGGCCTCCTCCAGCGTCCGGTCGAACGCCATCAGCCGCGATTGCACGATCACCGTGACGAAGCACATCGCGAAGGTGGTGTGCGCGATGGCGATGGTCCAGAAACCGCGATCGAGATTGATCGCCACGAAGAGCAGCAGCAGCGACAACCCGGTGATCACCTCCGGCATCACCATCGGCGCGTAGATCAGCCCCGTGAACAAAGCCCGCCCGCGAAAGCGCCCATGGCGCGTCAGCGCGATCGCTGCGAGCGTGCCGAGCACGGTGGCGAAGAGCGCCGTCACGAAGGCGATGCGGATCGTCACCCAGGCGGCGCGCATCAGCGGCTCGTTGCGAAACAATTCCCCGTACCAGCGCGTCGAGAACCCGCCCCAGACGGTCACGAGCCGCGATTCGTTGAACGAATAGATCACCAGCAGCAGGATCGGGATGTAGAGGAAGGCGAGCCCGAGCGTCAGCGCCAACACGTTGAAGAAGGAGAGCCCTCTCATCGCCGCGCATCCTTCTCGCCCAAGGCCTCCGCCTCCATGCGCCGCGCCTCCGCCTCGCGAAACACCACCACCGGCACCACCAGCACGACGAGCAGCACCATCGCCACGGCGGCGGCGACGGGCCAGTCGCGGTTGGCGAAGAACTCGACCCACAGCGTGCGCCCGATCATCAGCGTCTGCGAGCCGCCGAGCAGATCCGGCACCACGAATTCCCCGGTGATCGGGATGAAGCAGAGCAGCGATCCCGCGATGATGCCGGGCTTGGCGAGCGGCACCGTCACCGTCCAGAAGGCCCGCGCGCGCGAAGCCCCGAGATCGCGCGCGGCCTCGATCAGCGTATGGTCCATCCGCTCCAGCGAGGCATAGAGCGGCAACACCATGAACGGCAGGTAGGTGTAGACCAGCGCGATGAACACCGCATACTCGGTATTGAGAATGGTCAGCGGCTGCGAGATCAGCCCGGCGCCGAGCAGATAATGATTGAGCAGCCCCTCCGGGCGCAGAATTCCGATCCAGGCATAGACGCGGATCAGGAAGCTCGTCCAGAACGGCAGGATCATCGCCGCGAGCAGGATCGCCCGCCACGAGCGCGGCGCGCGCGCCATCGCATAGGCGATGGGAAAGCCGATCGCGAGCAGCATCGCCGTCGAGATCAGCGAGATGCGCAGCGAGGAGACGAGCGAGGCGATGTAGAGATCATCCTGCGCGAGAAAGCGGAAATTCTCGAAGCTCAGCGCCTGGAAGAACGCGACGAGCCCCTCCCATCCTTCCGTCAGATCGAAGAGCGGCCAATAGGGCGGCTGCGCCAGACGCGGCTCAGAGAGCGCGATCTTCAAGACGATCACCATCGGCCAGAGGAAAAAAGCCGCGAGCCAGAGATACGGAATGATGATGACGAGGTTGCGGGTAATGCGCTGCATGGTCCCCGCCCTCAATCGCGCAGGATCACGGCGGCGTCGGGGGCGAAGCGCACCACCACCCGCTCCTCCATCGCCAGCGGATTTTCGGTGTAGCGCGTCGCGTTGGCGCGGGTGACGCGGATGATCTGGCCGCCATCGAGCTTGATGCGATAGACCGTCCAGTCCCCCAGGTAGCCAATATCCCAGATCTCGCCGGCGAGTGCATTCGCAGCCCCCGCGACCGGCGCTTCCGCCTCGCGCGCGATCTGCATTTTCTCGGGCCGCACCGCGACGGTGACCTGCGCGCCGGATGCGAGATCGGCTTGCGGATCCTCGACGTGAAACAACGCATCCACGCCGCCTTCGCCATCACCCTTCTGCCCGCGCAGCACCCGCGTCTCGCCTTTGCCGCCGCCCTCGACGCGGGCCGCGAACAGGTTGATCTCGCCCACGAAATCCGCGACGAAGCGCGAGGCGGGTTGCTCGTAGATCTCGCCGGGTGTCGCCACCTGCACGACGCGCCCGGCCTCCATCACGGCGATGCGGTCGGCCATGGTCATGGCCTCTTCCTGGTCGTGGGTGACGACGATGAAGGTGGTGCCGAGCTCGATCTGGATGTCCATCAGCTCGAATTGCGTCTCCTCGCGCAGCTTGCGGTCGAGCGCGCCGAGCGGCTCGTCGAGGAGCAGCACGCGCGGGCGTTTGGCGAGCGCCCGGGCGAGCGCGACGCGCTGTTTCTGGCCGCCGGAGAGCTGATCGGGCCGCCGCCCGGCGAAGCGCTCCATCTGCACGAGCTTGAGCATCTGCGCGACCCGCGCCGCGATCGCATCGCGCGCCATCCCCTCCTGCCGCAGGCCGTAGGCGATGTTCTTCTCCACGCTCATATGCGGGAAGAGCGCATAGCTCTGGAACATCATGTTGACCGGACGCCGGTTCGGCGCCACCCCCGCGAGATCCGCCCCGTCGAGCAGGACGCGGCCCCGCGTGGGATCCTCGAACCCGGCCAGAAGCCGCATCAGGGTGGACTTGCCGCAGCCGGACGGCCCGAGCAGGCAGAAGAACTCACCCTGATAGATATCGAGCGACAGATCCGACACCGCGACCTGATCCCCGAATCGCTTGGTGACCCCCTCGAACCGGATGAACGGCACGGCATCCGGATCCGCCCAAGGCGCAAAATCCTGCCGCACCGCCCCGATAGCCCGCCGAATCGTGCCCGCCGCGCGGGAGGATTGATCGGGTGCCGGCATGATTTCCCCGCGCATTCGAAGGTTGGTCCGTGGACAGAGGGTTTAGGGGATTTTCGAGGGTGGCGGAAGTGGAGGCGTGGCGTCACCCAGCCGGCAAAGCCTGCATACACGGCATTTCTTGGCGTATCATGATGGATCATGATAGGCATCTTCGCAGCGAGGAGATCGGTCATGGCATCGACGCGAGAGAAATTTGCCACCCAGGTCAATTCCGAGATCCTGTCGGAGCTGCGCAAACTCGCGCAGAGCGAGGGGCGGCAGCTTCAGGCGCTCGTCGATGAGGCCTTGGCGGACCTGATCGAGAAGCGCAGGCAGGGAAAGCCGCGCGCGCATGTGATGGCGGCCTATCAGGCGAGCCATGAGACATTCGGTCCCCTCTATAAAAAGCTCGCTGAATGACGGACTACCTGACCGGCATCGAGGTTCTCGCAATCCATGCCGATCAGATCGAGCGTTTTGGCGGCGCGCATGGGCTTCGCGATGCCGGATTGCTGGAAGCGGCCTTGTTTCGCCCGCAGACCGGCTACTACGCCGACCTGATCGCGGAAGCGGCAGCTCTCTGGGAAAGCCTGACCAGGAACCATGTCTTCGTCGATGGCAACAAACGCGTCGGTTTCGCCGCGACCTATACGTTCCTCGCAATCAACGGGTGGCGCATAACGGCGGATGCCGACACCGCCTTCACATTCATCAGCGACAATCTCGACGCCGGAACCTTCGCGTTCGAGCGGCTCGAAGCCTGGTTGCGGGCGTATGCGTGTGAGATGTAGGTGTTTTGCAGCACGAAAGCGGCAGCCGCCGCCCCGCTTGATCCCACCATCCCCATCCTGGGGAGCATTGATCCATCAGGGATTTTTTGGGGGAGGGGGGAGTGGGGGAGTTACTTGAATCGGGACCGAAAGAAATTTACCCTGAAGTGATATTAGGTAGCGTGCGCGTCTGCGATTGCCTATTGTCGCGCCTGCAGCGCATCAACGTTTGGCAGTAACTTGGCATGGACACCTATTTAGAAATCGCTGAATCAGTCCTTCGGGCTGCGCGCAGACCGATGACGCCGAACGCCATCCTTCAAGCCGCTTATCGTGCGGGGATCGTTCCTGCTCACCTACGCGGAAAAACCCAGCATAAGACGTTGCAGGCCCGCTTGAGCGAAAATATCCTAACCAATCGACTTGAATCTAAATTTTATCGGACGGACCCTGGGCGCTTCTACCTTACTGAATTTCGATTTGATCCAAACTTACCTGAAAGGTTCCGCGATCCGTTTTATGCCAGGCGTCGGACGCGTGATTTGCCTAAATCTCCCGCTCTCGCGATAAAGCAATCGTTTTTTGATACATTATCAATCAGGCAACCGCTTGATACACTAACTTTGCTGGAATCGGCTATCAATCAAAGCGCGCTTGGATATGTTTGCGCTGATAACGACATCGAAGGTTACATCTTAATTTCCACATTTTCGATAGTGAGAAGGCGCAAGTCTGTCCTCTCCTATAGAATGGGAAGATATCGTGATGACAGGGATGCTTTTGCAAATCGTCAATCAATCGGTTTCCGCGAGATTGTAAGCTACAATGATAGGACATTCTTCTCGCATGACAGATTCGGGCTGAGTGATTGCAGCCTGAATACGATTTTATCAGATTTGTCTCTGTCTAGGCGTTCGCTTGATCAGCATGCCTCGTCGTACCCGCCGAGAGCACTTTTTTCCTTGCGACCGGAAGACGGCAGAGATAAAAGCATGCTTCTGGTTGTTATGGATTGGCGATGCCCTGACTGGTTTGAGCCCACGGCGCGGCGTTTGTCTTTGAATGACATGAGGTGGCTAGATCTTACATCCCGGTTGAACAACATGGACGATTTTGAGCCGTGGTCCGCTGATGTCCTAAATTTAATGCAGCCACAGCTCGCACATGATGCGAGGGAATGCTTTGAAAAAGCTTATGGGCCGTGAGTTATCGGCTTTTCTCTGTTACGAAATACGGCACGGGGATGCGAAAAGAAGAAAAACAGCGCTTCAAGATTTAACGCAACGGTATCGGCAAGGATTTGTCTTGCCTCCAGACGAGCTGCCAACATTTGAGATGTTGATAAATGGAATCTTGCTAAACTCCGCGCAGGATCTCAAGGTTGTTCGATGGTGTCTTAATGCTTTTGCCCGCTTTGGCCGTATTGAAACAACAAAAAATTATATCGAAACTGCGATGCGGCTATATGAGGGAAACCCCGAAATCGAAGCTGCCGCAATCGCGGCTCTCTTTCGGATGCACCGAGGTAACTATAACGATGCGATTGTGCTGCAGAAGATCGATCCTGTAATCTGGCAATTGGCTGCCTTGCAGACCACAGATCCTAAGAAGCTCGACCTATCGAATCTTCGCGTAGACATTGACCAAGCAGACAGTGAAACCCTCAAATTAGCGCTTATCACGGTTGGCACAAACCGAGATATACCTGAAATGTTCCATCCTCGCTTCGAAAATGGAGTATTAGTAGGAAAATTAAATCAACATGATCACCCGATAGTGCAGCAATATAGTGTTTGGGCTATTATTGAGAACAAAAAATTAAGTATATCGGATCTTTCAATTAAGTACGATACGATTGACGCCTACCCTAACAATGTTCAGTCGAAAGTATATCAATTGATTGGCGGCTCTGAGCCCGATCTACGTAAACGATTTGATATGACGAATCGTGGGTCGGTAGTCTCAGATGCAGAGGTACGAGAAGGGTTAGCTAAGGGTATTAAGGATACATACTATGATGGGCTTGAAGAGGTAACACTTGAATGGTTTGATACTGAAACAGACTCGTCTGTTCGCGGGAGTTTAGCGGAGCATTTTTCCAAAAAAGCATCTGAAAGCCCTCTGTACCGACAAAAGAGTCTTGAGATATACGAAATTCATACTGATCTTCGGAGTCGAATACTTCTTGGTTCAGAAGGATCAGCGCTGTATGGAGAATTAAAAACATTCCGAAGTGGAGACTTATTTGAATCCCTTGAGACAGAGGGCGCGCTCACGGAATCAATCACAAGGCAAATATCTATGAGTATTAAAGAAAACTCAGTCCGCGTGCTTTTAATGAGTGTTTGCCCGGATGGCGATTTGCGCATTGATAGAGAATTCCGAGATTTGAAAGAAAAAGTAAATATTATTCAAAACAAAAAGCGGAATGTTATGTTTGAGATTGCTGGTGCCGTAAGAACTGATCAGATACAAGATCATTTACTAAATTTCAATCCAAATTTTATCCATTTCAGTGGCCACGGATCCTTGGGAAAGTTATATTTTGAAGATGAGTTTGGTAAATCCGTGCCAGTTTCTGATGATGCACTCGTTTCGGTTTTTGAAATGCTTAGGGGCCAAGTCAAATGTGCAGTGTTTAATGCATGTTATTCCGATTCAATTAATCGAAAGCTTAAGTCGTATGTGAAGTATTTGGTTGGATGCGATGGCGAAATCGATGACCGCGCCGCAATTATTTTTTCGCGGAGCTTTTATCAAGCTATAGCCTCGGGGAAATCCATACCGGATGCGTTTGGGTGGGGGGTAGCGGGTGTAAGGACGGGAGGATTCGAACGCGAGGCTCAAAAATACATCCTTGCATAAGTCTGCTACTCTAATCCAGCATTAACGTCATTATTCAGCCTTTCCGCGGTCGCACTAAAATTTTCTCTTTTGTAGTAAATGGCGGATAACAGCACGTATTGCCGCCCAGCCTGTCAAGTCTGACGCCCGTCGGGCAGATGGACCCGTCATAACAGCAGTCACATTTTATGAAATCTATACGCGCAACTGGCTGAACTGCAGACGCAACTCTGGCGACATCCTCCCTTGACCCCACACGCATTCCCGCTAGAATCACAACCGAGCCGAGCAGGAGGATGCCCCCTCCCACCCGGCTCTGACCATCAGAAAAGGAACGTTTTCCAATGGCTGCAATCAGCGATACCAAAACCGCCCCCGTGGCGGAAGTGATCTCGTCATGTCCGGTTCCGATTTGTGTCGGCGGCGCTAAATTCTGCGTCACGGTTCCGGCAGGGAATCGTCTCGCAGCGAAAGGGGGCCGTCATGCGTGATTCGCACGATCCGCGCGCTCCCGGTTCTGCGCCCAACAGTGCCGCGTCTGAAGGCCCGGCGCCGCATAAGGTAACCCAGGCTGACATCGCCTGGCTCGCCCGCATCTTCGCCGGGCGCTCCCCGGCCGAGATCGTCCAGCTCAAGGCCGTCTTCGACGCCTTCGCCGCCGCCGCGCCACCCCCGGCCATCCCCGAACCGGCCCAGATCGCGCTCCTCGACGTCACCGACGACCTCGACCACACCCGCGCCCTCATCATCGCCCTCGACATGGCCTTCGCCGATCTCCACGAATGCGAATTCCGCCAGGCGCTCAGCACCCTCTCCGACACCATCCTCACCCGCCTCCAATCCATCCGCACCCGCATAAACGAGGTCCGCAACCCGGGCCGCGAGGACACGGACGAGGACGAGAAAGACGGAAAACGCCGGGAGTAACCGCGCTTCATCACGCGCCCACCCCACCCTTAATCCCTCCCCTGAGGGGAGGGAGACATGGCGCACGCTTCACGAAGGCGCCTCCCTCCCCTCAGGGGAGGGAACGAGGGTGGGGTGCCCCGGTGCAGAGCTTTGCGGCATCAAGATCAACCACCCCGCCGCCACCCTCACCCCTGTCCCCTCTCCCCAAGGAAGAGGGGAACGCCGGCATCACTCCCGGTGCGAAATAACGGCGGGCGAGGGGATGCAACGCAATCTCCCCTCTCCCTCCGCGGAGAGGGGCCGGGGGTGAGGGGCGCCGATGCAGTGCGTAACGCGTCATGACTAC
>JBJHBI010000080.1:0-15281 GCA_050485405.1 Salinarimonadaceae bacterium | reverse complement strand
CGCGGGCTTTCCGTGCTGCGCGCCTTCACCAGCTCCAACGAGGTGCTCGGCAACCAGGAGATCGCCCGCCGCACCGGCCTGCCCAAGCCCACGGTCTCGCGCCTGACCCACACCCTGCTCGAACTGAACTACCTGCGCATCGTCAAGGATCGCGACAAGTACCAGCTCGGCCCCGCCGTGCTCGCGCTCGGCATGTCCTTCTTCCGCTCGAATTCCTTCGCCCAGATCGCGCGGCCCTTCCTCCAGGAACTGGCCAACGCGACCCAGGCGCATGTGGCCCTCGGCATCCGCGAGGGCCTCAACAGCGTCTATATGCAGCTGTGGCGCGGGCGCGGGCAGAGCATCACCATCTCGCGCGAGATCGGTTTTCACCTGCCGCTGGCGAAATCCGCCATGGGGCTCGCCATGGTGGCCGCGCTCGATGCCGATGAGCGCCCGGCGGTGCTCGCGGGTCTGAGGGAGCAGGTCGGCGATGACTGGCCGCGCCTCGAGGCGGAGCTCGAACGCGGTCGCCGCGAGATCGAACAGACTGGTTTCTGCATTGCGCTCGGCGCCTGGAATCGCGAGATCAACGCCGTCGCCGCGCCGCTGGTCGCGCCGGAAACCGGGACGCTCTACGTGGTCAACGTCTCCGGCCCCGCCTTCATCCTCACCGAACGCATGCTGCGTGAGGAGACCGGCCCGCGCCTGCGCGCGACCATCGAGCGCATGCGCGAAACCGGCGCCGTCGAGTGGCCCCCGGTATTCGGGCGCCCGCGCAGTTTCTACTGATACGGTGCGTGATCGACGCGTTCGCCCCGATCAAGAGGCGTCGTCGTAATAGAATTCGAGCAGCAGCGTGCGTTGCAGGATCGAGAAGTTGTCGTCGGAAATCAGGCTGAGCACGAGCTGGCCGTCAGGCGTACGGTGCGAGGCGAGACCTTCCATATTGTCGATCTGCTGGCCGGGGCCGGCCTCGAAGATGACGGGGCCGTCGAGCAGGGCGCCGGGGCGAAGGTCGCTGCCGGGCAGGCGCCGGATGCGCGCGCCGACATCGCGCAGGATGCGGTAGCGCCGCTCCAGAACGAGGATGTCGCCGTCATCGAGGAATTCCATATCGGTGATGTCGTACCAGTCGTGCCGAGCGACATCGAAGGCGTGGTGATCCTCGCCGTCGATCACGAAGCCCTGCGTCGGTGCATCTTCACCCCGGCGCGTGCGCTCGCCGATGACCACGATCGCGCCGGGAAAAGGGCTCGTTTCCGGAGCAATGCCAATGGCTTCCGGCCCTTTGTTGAAAGGCCACTCGCGCATTTCCTCGGGCGTCGGGACGAATTCGCCGCGCGCAGCGAGCCGGTCTTCGCCGAGATCGAAGCGCATGATCGCATTGGTGCGCTCGATCCCGATATGGGCGATGCCGTCGGCAACGGTGACGGCCTCGACGTCGAAATTCTCGGTGCGTCCGAGCGGCGTGCCATGAAAATCGAGGATCGGCGCCATCACCGCCGACGACAATCCGGCGAGGCCGTCCTCGTCCTCGATCACTTCCGCCGCGAACCATTGGCCGCGATCGCTCACGGCGATGAGCGTCTCGCCGTCGCGCGAGCGCCACAGGCCGGAAAAGCCGCCGAAATGGGGGTAGGGGTCGTTGATCTCGACGCCGGAACGGAAGGTGAGTTCGCCGAAGCGCGTGCGGCTCCGGTCGCGGGAATCGAAGAATCGCAGCTGGTCGAGGCGCGGACGCAGCGGCATGATCCCGTCGGCGGGAGCAGCGGAGCCGCCGAGTATGGTTGCCGCGAGGGCGCCCCCCCCGATCCGGGCGCCGATCCGTAGGACGTCCCGGCGCGTCGGCCTCACCGGCGCCCTCCGCCGGCCCGACGCCGCGAACCCTGGCCCGGGATCTCGTCCTCGAACAGCTCGGCGAGCTTCTCCGTCATCACGCCGCCGAGCTCCTCCGCATCGACGATCGTCACCGCGCGACGGTAATAGCGGGTCACGTCGTGACCGATGCCGATGGCGATGAGCTGCACGGGCGAGCGGGTCTCGATCTCCTCGATGACCCGGCGCAGGTGCTTTTCGAGATAGTTGCCGGCATTGACCGAGAGGGTGGAATCATCGACCGGCGCACCGTCGGAGATCACCATCAGGATGCGCCGCTGCTCCGGACGCCCGAGCAGGCGCTCATGCGCCCAGCTCAGCGCCTCGCCGTCGATATTCTCCTTGAGCAGCCCCTCGCGCATCATCAGGCCGAGATTGCGGCGCGCGCGGCGCCACGGTGCATCGGCCGATTTGTAGATGATGTGGCGCAGATCGTTGAGGCGACCGGGGCTTTGCGGCTTGCCGGCCTGGAGCCATTGCTCGCGCGACTGCCCGCCCTTCCAGGCGCGGGTGGTGAAGCCGAGGATCTCGACCTTGACGCCGCAGCGCTCCAGCGTGCGCGCGAGGATATCGGCACAGGTGGCCGCCACGGTGATCGGGCGTCCGCGCATCGAGCCGGAATTGTCGATCAGGAGCGTGACCACTGTATCGCGGAACTGCGTATCCTTCTCCTGCTTGAAGGAAAGCGCCTGGAACGGGTCCATGACGATGCGCGGCAGGCGCGCCGGATCGAGGATGCCCTCTTCCAGATCGAAATCCCAGGAACGGTTCTGCTGCGCCATCAGGCGGCGCTGGAGGCGGTTGGCGAGGCGGCCGACGACGCCCTGCAGATGCGAGAGCTGCTTGTCGAGATAGGCGCGCAGACGATCGAGCTCTTCGGTCTCGCAGAGTTCCTCGGCCTGAATCATCTCGTCGAATTTCTGGGTATAGGCCTTGTAGTCGCCGATGCGGGAATCGTTCGCGCCGCTCGGCGGACGCCAGGATTCCGACGCCTCTTCCGAATCGGCGTCCTCCATGTCCTCGGGCATCTCGCTGGTGGGGCCGTCTGCGGCTTCCTGGGCGCCTTCCTGCATCTCGTCGTCGCCGTCATCGGTGATCTCCACCTCGGCGCGCTCGCCCTCGGCCCCTTCCTCGCCTTCGCCTTCCTGCTCCTCGTCGTTCTCCTGCTCCTGCTCGTTCTCCTGCTCGTCATCCTCCTGGCTTTCGAGGGGGACGTCCTCGCCCATATCGAGGGAGGAGAGCAATTCGCGCACGGAGCGGGCGAAGCGGTTCTGGTCTTCGAGATTGCCGATCAGCGAGTCGAGATTCTCGCCGGCGCGCTCCTCGATATGGGAACGCCACAGATCGACGATCTTCTGCGCGGCCTTCGGCGGCGCGCGACCGGTCAGGCGCTCGCGCACCATCAGCGCGATCGCATCCTCGATCGGCGCATCGGCGCGATCGGTGATGTCCTCGTATTTGCCGCCGCGATGGTAGCGGTCCTCGAGCATCGCATCGAGATTGCCCGCGACGCCCTGCATCCGGCGCGAGCCGATCGATTCGACGCGTGCCTGCTCGACGGCGTCGTAGACCGCGCGCGCATCCTGTGCCTCGGGGGCGAGCTTGCGGTGGATCGCGGCGTCGTGGCAGGCGAGCCGAAGTGCCATCGAATCGGCATTGCCGCGCAGGACGGCGAGATCATGCGAGGACATCTTGCGCGGCGGCTCGGGCAGCCGCGCCTTGTCGCTCATCAGGACGGGGCGGTCGGCGGCGAAGGTCACCTCGAATTCCGGCTTGCAGGCGATCGCCCTGAGGCAGGAGGCGATCGAGCGCTTCACCGGCTCGTTCGGCGCTTCCCTGGTTTCGCCCGGTTTGCGGTTCGAGATCGACATCCGTCTTCGGCTCCGTTCATGAGGCGTGCCCGCGAGCGCGCCCGCCGGCGCGCCCGTCTCGCCCTGGATCAGGTCAGGGCGACGTTCGCGGCGCTTTCGGGCAGTTCCTCGCCGAAGCAGCGCTGATAGAACTCGGCCACGAGCGAACGCTCGAGCTCGTCGCACTTGTTGAGGAAGGTGAGGCGGAAGGCGAAGCCGATATCGTTGAAGATCTCGGCATTCTCGGCCCAGATGATCACCGTACGCGGGCTCATCACGGTCGACAGATCGCCGTTCATGAAGGCGTTGCGGGTCAGGTCCGCGACGCGCACCATCTTGCTCACCGCATCGCGGCCCTCATCCGTCTTGCCGAAGGACTTCACCTTGGACAGGACGATCTCGACCTCGTTGTCGTGCGGCAGATAATTGAGGTTGGTGACGATCGACCAGCGGTCCATCTGCGCCTGGTTGATCTGCTGCGTGCCGTGATAGAGCCCCGACGTGTCGCCGAGCCCGATCGTATTCGCCGTGGCGAACAGGCGGAAGGCGGGATGTGGGCGGATCACGCGGCTCTGGTCGAGCAGCGTCAGGCGGCCCGACGATTCGAGCACGCGCTGGATCACGAACATCACGTCCGGGCGACCGGCATCGTACTCGTCGAAGACGAGAGCGACGTTGTGCTGGTAGGCCCAGGGCAGGATACCGTCGCGGAACTCGGTGATCTGCTTGCCTTCCTTCAGGACGATCGCGTCCTTGCCCACGAGGTCGATACGCGAGACATGGCTGTCGAGGTTGATGCGCACGCAGGGCCAGTTGAGGCGCGCGGCGACCTGCTCGATATGGGTCGATTTGCCGGTCCCGTGGTAGCCCGTCACCATCACGCGGCGGTTATAGGCGAAGCCGGCGAGGATCGCGAGGGTGGTCTGGCGGTCGAACAGGTAATCCGGATCGAGATCCGGAACATAGCTGTCGCCCTTGCTGTAGGCCGGCACTTCGAGATCGCTGTCGATGCCGAAGACCTTGCGTACGGACACTTTCGTATCCGGCAGAGCGACGGGCTTGTCGGCCGTGGGGGTCTCGATGGTGTCCTGCATACATGCCTCTTTCACTGCGGTCGGCTGAATCCGGTCGCGGGCGACCGGATCGTCGAGACTTGGTTAAACCTCTCGGAGCGCCCGCGCAATCACGCGAAGCTCATAAGGGGGTTGCGCGTTTGAGCGTGCGGGGTTCGTCAGCACAGACCCGCCGCCCTCAGCGTGTCATGGGCGCGGATGATGTCGCGCAGACGTTCCTCGAACGAGCGGTCCCCGCCATGCGCATCGGGATGAAAGCGCTTCACGAGGGTTTTATACGTTGCCTTGATGGTAGGGGCGTCGGCGGTTTCGTCGAGGCCGAGCACGTCGAGTGCGCGGATGACCGGTCCCGAGAGCCGGCGGCGGGGCGGCTCCGGTTCGGCCTTGCGCTGTTGATGGATACCCTCGGAACGCAGCACGCCGAGCGGATCGGAATATTCCCAGTCACGTGTCGCGCCGGCGCGGGTGCCGGCCTTGCGCGCAGCGCCACGCTCGACGCCCATCGACCAGGTGGGACGGTGCCCGACCACCGCATCCTTCTGGAACGCGGCGACCGCGTCGTCGCTCATGCCGTTGAAGTAATTATACTTCGAATTGTATTCGCGCACGTGCTGGAGACAGAAGCGGTAGTACTGCCCCTCCGCCCCGCGCCCCTTGGGCGCGCGGTACTGCCCCGGCTCGCTGCAGCCGGGAAACTCGCAGGTCGGCGCGCGCGCGTCGTCGGCGGCCTCCTCGGCCTTGCGCGGCTTGATCCTGATGCGGTCGAACAGGGGCGATTTCAGATCCATGATACGAGCGATTATGTGCGTTGCGACACGATCGGCAAGGGCTTTCGCTGCATAAATCAAATGCCGGAAAGCAAACGCCGCGATTCCCCCCGCGCAGAAGCCGAAGGCATCCGCCACCGTGGGACTGATCCGGTATAGGACCGCGAACCTTTCCACGTGGTTTCCCGCGCGAAAATGCGCCCCATCGCCGCGTCGTCCGGATCGGCCGGCACAGCGAATTCCGGCCCCGCCATTGCGGCGCGCTGTGCATGGCGCCATATGGCGGGACGAGCCGGGACGTGCGATGTCTCCGGGCTCAGGAGTCGAGAGGGTACGGAATGAGCATGCAATCCTTGATCGAGACGCGCCTGCGTGAAGCGCTCGCGCCGAGCCAGCTCTCGGTGATCGACGAATCGCATCTCCATGCGGGTCACGCCGGCTGGCGGGAGGGCGGCGAGACGCATTATCGCGTCGAGATCACCGCGGATGCATTTACCGGCCAGAATCGCGTCGCGCGGCACCGATTGGTCAATGCCGCGCTCGAAGAAGCGTTTGCGAGGGGGCTGCACGCGCTCGCGGTCAAGGCCCGGGCACCGGGCGAATGAGCGCTGCGCGCGCGCTCATTCGATGCGCGCGAAGGTCAGCCCGTCGAACATCGCGCAGCTCGGCCCGTCTGCGGCGAGCTCGAACCCTTCCGGCGCCCCCACCACGAGGCAGGTCATCGGAAATTCGCCGGGATCTGTGTCCTCGGCGATGTTCGACATCGTGAACATGTCGCCGTAGACGCGCAGGTCGCCGTTGAGCGTGCGCCCGTCGGATTCGATTTCGAGCGTGAAATCGCCTTCTTCCGTCACCGACAGATGGAAACCCTCGGCGCGGTAATCGCCGGCGCCGAACGGGGCGTCTGCGAAGACGGAATGGATGCTCTCGTCGATATCGCCGAGCGCGTCGACACCGGCTTCGAACACGGCGGAGGGGGCGGGCGGCGCATCGGCGGTGCGGGGCAGATCGTCCGGCATGCCTTCCGGCGGCTCGGGCATGGCTTCCGCCGCAGGAGCTTCGGCTGGAGCGGCTTCGGCTGGAGCGGCTTCGGCAGGTGGCGCTTCGGCGACCGGTGCTTCATCACCCGGCGCCGCTTCCGTCTGGATATCGTCCGCAGGAGCCTCCGCGACCGGCGGCGGAGCCGGTTCCTCGGTCTCGGCAGCTTGTTGATCGCCACAGGCTGCAAGCGCGAGGATCGCGACTACCGGCGTGACTTTCAGAATGCGCATCGTGAGGAACTCCTGTCGCGTCCTTTCTCGAACGACCATGTCGAGGCCGCCATTGCCCGGGAGAGCCAGCGCGGGCCAAGCCCGGCCCGTCTTCACGCGAAACTGCTTCCCTCGGGCCAAAATGGTGCGCGCACCCCCAAATCGCAAGGGTGCACGGCCCGAAACCGGGGGATTACATCGGATTCGGAGGGGGGATCATGTCGGGCGCGACGATGCGGACCGGGCCCCGATCGGAGGGGACGAAGCCCTGTCCGGCCTGGGGCGCGCGCTCGCCTTCGTCGCGGGTGACGACCCGCTCGCTTTCGAGGCCGTCGATCCGGATGCCGGCCGATTCGTTGCCGGAAGTCGGCGCTTCCTCGCTATGGCGCGCGGCGTCCTGGGTAGCCTGGTCGAAGACCTCGGATCCCGCTTCCTGCTGGAGCCGCTGGGCGCGCGCCGCGTCGCGCAACTCTGCGGGAAGCGACAGCTCGCGTGCGAGGGCGGTATCCACCAGGATGTCGCCATGGCCGGTGCCGATCATGCGCTGTGCGCCGGAGAGAGCCTCGGCCCAGCTCTCGTCCTCCCGGCGGCACGAGCAGGTGGGATCGAAGGTGGTGCGATAGCGGAAGGCATTGGGCAGCGACGTATAGGGCATGCCGTCGGCGCCGACGGCGGATTCGAGCTCGCTGTCGCCGGCCATGAAGAACAGGCGCGTCGGCGCGTTCGGGCATTGCGCCTGACAGAGCCGCTCGGCCTCGTCGGAGCTCACGCCACGGGCGAAGAGCGGGAAGAAATAACCGTCGCAGCTGCGCACGCAGATCGGTTCCGCACCGGCGCGGCGCGCGAAAGTGTCGTCGAGGAGCGGCATGTCCTCTTCGAACTCGGTGCCGGGATCGTTGCGGCCGAACAGGTTGTCGAGGAAGCCGCGGCGTGCCTGCGTCGGCTGGCAATGGCGACCGATCGCCGCGAGAATCTCCTGCCGGCGATCCTCGCTGGCCTGGGAGGCCTGCCGGATCAGCAGATTGTAATTCTCCTCCATCGCCTGGATGCGGTCGCGCGCTGCGGCGCATTCGGAGGAGGGGGGAGCATCGAACAGGCTGCGGCCACGGTCGCAATCGAGCTGCTGATAGTAGCGCACCATGCGGTTGAGCTCGCCGAGCTGCTGTTCGGCCATATCGGCGTAATTCTGGCCGCCGCCGCGTTCGAGATTGCGCAGCTCCGCGCGATAATCCTCACACAGGCTCGTCTGCGCCTGTGCGCCACCGACGAGAACCGCCGCCCCGAAACAGGCTGCGGCGATACGTGTCATCAGGGAATTCTTCATCGATCGACCGTCTTCTCGTCGTGGCGTAAGTCGCGTGCTGCCTATCAGAATTGCGCCGCGCACACGTAGCTGTCCAGTGCGGGGCAAACCGTCACACCCGCCGCGATTCGTCATGCACGGCTGTGTGACAGAAGATTATGATCAAATCCGGACAGCCGTCGAATTAATACGGGCGCGCGTGTTCGAGGACGAACTGCCGCTTCTCACTGGCCGCAGGAGATCATCAGCGGGCGCTCGATCACATGCGAGGAGCCATCCGTCATGATGACACCCGTATCGGCGAGACCGCCGAACGCGTCGCGCGAGACCTCGCCGAACGCGCTCACAGTGCCGTAGCCATGCGCCTCGCACCAGGACTGGGCGACGATCTCGCCGCAGCCGTCACCCCCGAGGAGGCAATCGGCGATGCCGTATCCCTCGCTCGCGGGAATGACGAAGGTGGCGCGATCGGCGATGAAGGCGCGCGATTCACTCGTGGCGACCAGGGTGAAGGAGGTCACGAGCGCACCGGCGAGTGCGATGAAGCCGAGTGCGGCGAAGGCGCGGCGCATGAGCGAACTCCCGGTCGGGGTCAATCCAGAGACGACACTTTCCGGTAGTATCGCGAAGATCGCGTTAACGGGCCGTTAACGACGTCGCGCCGCAAGCCAGGTGATATCGACGGCGAAGGACCAGGCGAGGGCGAGGAGGGCGGTCACCGCGAGCAGCGTGGCCGTGATCCCGTCGATGAAGGGCGTGACGAGGGCGATCAGCACCGCGCCCTGCAACACGCAGACGGCCTTGCGGCGAAGCGAATCGGGCAGATCGGCGCGCAGCCCGGGCAGCATCGCCCGCGCGGCCATGAACAGGTAGTAGGTGGTGCCGATCAGGAGGACCCAGGGGCCGACCTTGTCGAGGGCGATCGCGGCCACGGCGAGGAGCATCAGCAGCAGGGCGTCGATCTCCATGTCGAACCGCGCACCGAAACGCGAGCTCAGGCCCTGGCGCCGGGCGAGCATCCCGTCGACGCCGTCCAGGGCGAGGGAGACGAGGGCTGCGGCCAGAAACAGCCAATCCGCCCAGTCACCCCAATGGCTGAACAGGGTACGATGCTCGACGAGAAGCCCGATCAGAAGACAGTTGATCACGGCGCGTGAGAGCGTCACCGCATTCGCGGCGCCGAACCGGTCATGCGGGTGGAACCGGTCGATCCGCGCGAAGACGACGCTGGCGATCGCGATATAGGGCACGACCGCACCCGGGATCAGCGCCCAGCCGAAATCGCCCGCCCAGAGGATCACCGTCGCTGCCGTGACGAGCGCGACGAAGCCCGTCGCCAGCGCGAGCAAGGTATCCTGCCGGCGCAGCGTCGCAGTTGTCGCCGGAATGGCGGAGGCGGTGTCGTACTTCATTGCGATATCCACAATACCCCCAGAGCGGGAGAGTTCCCGCCGGGCGAAATCTCATTTTGTGCGTGACGAACGCACTCGCCGGTCAGGCATGGGTGGTCATGCCGGAACCGGTCTCGATCAGTGCCTTCTTCAGCTTCTCCAGCGCGCGGCTCTCGATCTGGCGCACGCGTTCCTTGGAGATGCCGAGGCGATGACCCAGCGCGTCGAGAGTGGTTTGGTCTTCACTCAGACGGCGCGCCTTCAGGATGCGCAATTCCCGCTCATTGAGCACGCCCAGCGCGTCGCGCAGCCAGCGCGAGCGGCGCTCGGCATCGATCACCTCGCTCACCGTCTCGTCGGGGAGGGGGGTGTCGTCGACGAGGAAATCCATCCGCTCGGAGGCGCCGTTCTCGCCGTCCGTGACGGGGGCGTTCAGCGAGGTATCGGCCCCCGACAGGCGCACATCCATCGTGGCGACGTCCTTGAGCGAGACGCCGATCGCCTCGGCGATTTCGCCGTAGACGCTTTCCGACATGCGCTCGTCGCCGTTGCGGGTGAGCTTGGCGCGCAGCCGGCGCAGATTGAAGAAGAGTGCCTTCTGGGCAGACGACGTGCCGCCACGCACGATCGACCAGTTGCGCAGGATGTAGTCCTGGATCGAGGCGCGGATCCACCATGTGGCATAGGTCGAGAAGCGTACCTCCCGCTCGGGCTCGAAGCGCGAGGCAGCCTCGAGGAGGCCGACGTGACCCTCCTGGATCATGTCCTGCATCGGAAGGCCGTAATTGCGGAAACGGGCTGCAATCGCGATGACGAGGCGCATATGGGCCGAAGTCAGCTGATGCAGCGCCTCCTGGTCCCGATTTTCCCGCCACCGCACCGCGAGCGCGCGTTCTTCCTCGCGCTCGAGATAGGGTGCGCGCATCGCATTGCGCAGGAAGGCGCGTTGCAGACCGTTGTCATCACCCATGGTTTTGCTCCCTCGTTTTGTGAGGGTTACGCCGTGGGGGGCCCAACGGATCATTCACGCTTTCGCGAGCACGGCTTGCCGAACCGGCGAACCGCGCCCGCGAAAGCGGCTGTCTCAGTGCACGCTGACGGGTTCGAGATCCGCCTTGCGGGCTTCCGCGATCGCCATGTCGCGGGAATCGGTGAGAATGATCGGCGTGCCGCTCGCCGAAAGCACGGCGAAGAGCTCCAGCCCCGGCTGCATGGCCGGCGCGCCGGGATAGAGGGCGGTGATCTGGTCGGACAGCATCGGCTTGACGTAGACCACCTGGCCTTCGCCCATCTGTGCGAGCGCTTGCGCTTCGCGGCTGTTTTCGTTGCCGAAGGCGTCCGGCTTGATGCGATTCGTCTCGGTCATATGCGCGCCCTCCTTCATGAGCGGTGCGTGAAGCCCGCAGCGCGCGTCATGCGCGGAAGTTGCGGGCCGGGGAAATGCGTCAGTTCTTGTCGTCGCTCGCAATATCGATGCGCTTGACGATCCGTTCCGGTTCCGGGCGGGCGAGGTCGATGGAGAGCAGGCCGTTGCTCAGATCGGCTCCCAGAACCTCCATGCCGTCGGCGAGCAGGAACGTCCGCTGGAACTGCCGCGCGGCGATGCCGCGATGCAGGTAGTGCCGTGTCTTGTCGTCGCTCTGGCGGCCACGGATCACGAGCTGGTTTTCTTCGAGCGTGATCTCGAGTTGCTCGCGGGTGAAACCGGCGACGGCGAGCGTGATACGAAGCCGTTCCGGCTCGTCCTCCGAGCGGGCGAGCCGCTCGATATTATAGGGCGGATAACCGTCACCGCTGCCTTTGGCGACACGGTCGAGAGCCTGTTCGATTTCATCGAAGCCGAGCAGGAACGGATGCCCGAACGGGGATTGACGCGACATCGGGAAGCCCTTCTTCGAGGCACTTCGTGGATCGGGATCCGCCGGATGGCGCGACCCCTGTCAGATATATGTCGTCGCCCGCATGCGAGTTCAAGAGCCGCGCAGCGCCTGCGTCGCTTCCATATCGAGGCTGCGCCCGTCCTCGCCGGGCACGACGGCGTAGGTTTCGCGTGCAGCCTCCGCGCTGATGATCTCGTCGCGCAGATCGGCGAGGACGGCATGCGGATCGCGGGTCTTGGGATCTCCCCAACCGCCGCCGCCGGGAGAGGCTGCTTCGTAATGGAGCGGCCCGAGACGCATCAGGCCGAATTGCGGTGCCTCAACGGGTTCGGAGCCGTCATGCGGCGAGAGCACCATCGCGCCAGCCGCACCCCATGCGCCGCCGTTCACGCCGTAGCCGGAGGGCGTGCGCAGGCCCTCGCCGCGGAAGGAATAGAGCGCGGGCACCATGACTTCGAGGGCGTAATCCACCCCCGTGCCGCCGCGATAGCGCCCGGCGCCGCCTGAATCGCAGCGGAATTCCTGACGCAGGAACCGCACCGGGTAGATCTGCTCATAGACTTCGAGATTGGGGATGGTGAGCCCGCCCAGCGTGCACAGATGGCCGATCTGGTTGAATCCGTCGCGACCCTCGATGGCGCCCCCGCCGGCGGCGAGGTTGTTGTGATACATCACGAAGGGCTCGTCGGCGCCTTCCTTCGTGCCGGAGGTGACGCCGAAGACGTTGCGTGCCCAGCCCGCGAGCGCGCGCTCCGGCGCCGCGAGGCCGAGTGCGCGCCAGCAGGCATGGATGATGTCGTGGGCGGGAAACACCGTGCACATGGTCATCGGGGCGGGCGGGCGTGCATTCACGACGCTGCCCTCCGGCGCGATGATGGTCACCCCGCGAAAGCTGCCCTCGTTGCGCGGCAGATCAGCATCGAAGAACGAGTAGAGCGCGGTGTAGACGCCGGAGACCGTGTTTGCGAGCGAGGAATTCTTGAAGCCGCGGATCTGGTCGTCGGTGCCGGTGAAATCGACGGTCAGCCGGTCGCCCGCCACCGTCAGAGCTACCCGGGTGACGACTTCCGCCGGGCCGAAGCAATCATTGTCGGTGCGATCCTCGCCGCGATAGGTGCCGTCGGGCAGATCGCGGATGACGGCGCGAAAGCGCGTTTCGGCATAATCGAGAATGCCGGCGAAACAGGCGCGCGCCTGATCTGTACCGAGCTCTTCCGCCAGAGCCGCGACGCGCTCGGCGCCGATGCGGGTGGAGCCGAGCATGGCGCGCAGATCGCCGTCGAGGAGATCGGGCGTGCGGCAATTGAGTTTGAGGAGTTCCCACAGATCCTCGCGCACGACGTCCGCCTCGACGAGTTTCATCACGGGCAGGCGCAGACCCTCATGGAAGATCTCGGTAGCCTGCGGATTATAGGTCCCCGCCGCGCCGCCGCCGATATCGGATTGGTGGGCGCGGTTGCAGGCAAAGCCCAGATGCTCAGCGCCGACGAAGACCGGGCGCGCGATCACCCAGTCCGGCAGATGGTTGCCGCCCGCCGCGTAAGGGTCGTTGAGCAGAAACACGTCGCCCGGCGCGATATTCCCGCCGAAGCGTGCGACGATGGCGCGGGCGGCGAAACCGCCGCCGCCGGTATGGATCGGGATCCCGTCCGCCTGGCTGACCACGGTGCCCTCGGCATCCGCGAGGAAGCAGGAGAAATCATGCGCCTGGCTGAAGATCGGGCTGCGCGCCGTGCGCACCATCACCCGCCCCATCTGCTGGGCGATGTGGTCGAGCCGGTTCTGCACCAGTGCGAGGAGGATCGGATCGATGGCCTTGCGCGCGCTCATGCCTGCACCCTCCGTTCGGCGAGATCGATGATGAAATTCCCCGCCGCATCGACTTCGAGCGTATCGCCGGGCCGCACGATCGCGGTCATGGTCTGCTCGCTGACGATGGCCGGGCCGGCGAGCGCCTGGCCGGGAGCGAGATCGGCGCCTTCGAAGATCGCGGTATCGTGCCAGCCATCCGCGAACCAGACCCGCCGGGTCGAGCGGCGCTTCGGGCTCGCCTTGCTCGGCGGAGCGGGGGCGGCTTCGAGGGGCGGCAGCAAGCCGAAACCGGCCATGCGAAGGCTCGTGATCTGGATGGCACCGCCGGGCTGGATATGCCCGAACTGGCGCTCGTATTCGGCTTCGAACAGCCTGCGCACCAGCGCCGGATCGAAATCGTCGCCGTTGGGCAATTCCACCCGCAGATCCCATTGCTGGCCGCGATAGCGCAGATCGAGCGCGCGCCGGTACGCGGCCTGTTCGCCGGTGAAGCCCTCGCGGGTGAGGGTATCCGATGCGCGGGCGCGCAACGCCGCGAAGCCCTCCAGAGCGGCTTGTGCGACGCCCCCGTCGAGATCGCGCATGAAGACCTGGATATAGTCCTGCCGCACATCCGATTGCAGCAGGCCCATGGCGCAGAAGGCGCCGGCCTGACGGGGGACGTAGACGCGTCTGGCACCCAGCATCGCCGCGACGCTCGGCCCGTGCAGCGGCCCGGCGCCACCGGCGGGCACGAGTGTGAATCCGGCTGGATTGAAGCCGCGTTGCACGGAAATCCGCTCCACGGCGTGCAGCAGCTGCTGCTCGACGAGCCGGATGATGCCCGCCGCCGCTTCCTCGATGCCGATGCCGAGCTTCTGCGCGATCCGGCTGTCGATCGCCTCGCGGGCACGGTCCATGTCGAGGGTGACGGAGCCGCCGGCATAGGCGCCGGGCGCGAGGCGACCGAGGACGAGCTGCGCATCGGTCACGGTCGGCTCGGTGCCGCCATGGCTGTAGCAGGCCGGGCCGGGGCGCGCGCCGGCACCTTTGGGGCCGGCAAACAGCATTCCCGCCGCGTCCACGCCGGCGATGGTGCCCCCGCCCGCGCCGACCGTGTGGATCTCGACGGAGGGCACGGCGAGGTGATAGCCGTCGATCTCCAGCGCGTCGCTCGTCGCGACCTGACCCGCGCTCATCAGCGCGACATCGCAGGAGGTGCCGCCGATTTCCATCGAGATCAGGTTGTCGTCGCCGAGCGCATTGGCCGCGAGTGTCATCGCGCCGACGCCGGCGGCTGGGCCGGAGAGCACGAGATTGACGGGCCGGTCGGCGATCTGGTCGACGGAGACGACGCCGCCATTGCTCTGGCTCATCAGGAGTGCGCCCGGCAGGCCCAGGCGTCGCAGCTCCGCCGCGAGATCGCGCAGATAGGTGACGACGCGCGGCGCGACATAGGCGTTCATCACCGCCGTCGAGCTGCGCTCGTATTCGCCGATCGTGGGGGCGATGGCGCTGGAGCGGCTGACCCATTCGCCGGACCAGCTCCCGGCCAGAGCCTGCGCGGCTTCATCCTCGTGGCGGCCATCCGCATAGGCGTTGAACAGGCAGATCGCCACCGCCTCGACGCCCTCGCGCGCGAAGATCTCGCCGGCGGCGACGGCATCGGCGGTCTCGATCGGGGCGACTTCCCCGCCTTCGCTGTCGAGGCGACCGCGCACGGGCAGGCGCAGATGGCGCGGGACGAGCACCGGCGGGAAGGGTTTGCGGTGATCCCAGGGGTTCTCGCGCATGCCGCGCCGGATTTCGAGGCTGTCGCGAAAGCCGTGGGTGGTGAGGAGCCCGACCTTCGCGCCCTTGCCTTCGAGCACCGTATTGGTCGCGACAGTGGATCCGTGCACGAAGAGCCGGCATTGCGCGAGGAAATCGCCGACCGGCATGCGGATTTGAGCAGCCGCCTTGCGCACGGCATCGAGAACGCCCTCACCGGGGTTGGCCGGGACCGAGGGTGTCTTCACGATCATCAGCGCGCCTTGCGCATCGACCATGACGAGATCGGTGAAGGTGCCGCCCACATCGACGCCGATGCGCCAGGGCGGCACCATGTCCACCCGTCCGT
>JBJHBI010000079.1:0-15554 GCA_050485405.1 Salinarimonadaceae bacterium | reverse complement strand
CACCACCGGACTCCGCCAGAACCTTCGTGATCGCCGCAGTCAGCGACGTCTTGCCGTGGTCGACGTGACCAATCGTGCCGATGTTGCAGTGCGGCTTGTTGCGTTCAAACTTTTCCTTGGCCATGGCTTTGTCCCTGACGCCTCGATTCCAGATAGGGTGGCGGTAACTGCCGGTGGCGTAGACACGGCTGCGCCTGTGCGCGCCCGCATAAAGCGCTTTGGCTTGCGCTTCAAGAGCAAAAACGTCCAGACCCGTTCAAACGGCGCGTTCGCAGCGATAGCATGCGCGCCGCGCCCGGATATGCGAGGGACGGGTACCATTCCCGGGTAAGGGACCGAACCCCGGATGCGGGATCGAAGCGAGGTGACGATGACGACGACAGATACCGATATGCGCGACGCGCCGGCAAATGCCGCCGGACCCGATTGCCCGGCGGGCACCGAACTCGCGGGGCTTCTCGTCGTCACCCTCGAACAGGCTGTCGCTGCCCCCTATGCATCGAGTCGCCTTGCGGATGCGGGCGCGCGGGTGATCAAGATCGAGCGTCCGGAAGGCGATTTCGCGCGCCGCTACGATCAATGCGTCGACGGGGAGAGCGCCTATTTCGTCTGGCTCAACCGGGGCAAGGAATCCATCGCTCTCGACCTGCGCGACGAGGACGACAAGGCCGTGCTCGCCGCGATGCTGGCGAAAGCCGACATCTTCATCCAGAATCTCGCCCCCGGCGCCGTGGCCCGGCTCGGCTTCGACCAGGCGGAACTGCGCGCGCGCTATCCGCGGCTGATCACCTGCGCCATATCCGGCTATGGCGACGAGGGGCCCTATCGCGATCTCAAGGCCTATGACCTGCTGGTCCAGGCCGAGAGCGGGTTGTCGGAGATCACCGGCACGCCCGAGGGCCGGGCACGTACCGGCGTCTCGGTCTGCGACATCGCCGCCGGGATGACCGCCTATCAGAGCATCCTGCAGGCGCTGATCGCGCGCGGCATCAGCGGTCGCGGGCGCCATGTCGCGGTCTCGCTCTATCACGCGCTCGCCGACTGGATGAACGTGCCGTATCTGCAATTCGTCTATGGCGGCGTGACGCCCCAGCGCTGCGGTCTCAACCATCCCACCATCGCGCCCTATGGCGATTACGCCTGCGCCGACGGCAAATCAGTGCTCTTCTCGATCCAGAACGAGACCGAATGGCGCAATTTCTGCGAGAAGGTGCTCGACCGCCCGGATCTCGCGCAGGATCCGCGCTTCATCGACAATCCGGCCCGGGTGCGCAACCGCCCGGCGCTCGACGCGATCATCGCCGCCGTCTTCGCCGACGCACCGCGCGACACGATGGTGGCGCGGCTCGAAGCGGCACGCATCGCCTATGGCCGCGTCTCGACACTGGATGACCTGCGCGACCATCCCCAGAACCGGCTGACCAGCGTCGAGACCCCGGCGGGAAAGATCACCATGCTCGCCCCCGGCGCCCTCGCGGACGGCGCGAGCCCCTCCTTGCGCCCGGTCCCGGCCCTCGATGCACATGGCGCGGCCCTGCGAATGGAATTTCGCGGCGGCTGAGCGCAGCGCGAGGCTCAGCCGAACAGGCCGACATAGAACAAGCGCGCCGCCATCAGCGCGAGGATGATCAGGATCAGGCGCTCGAAGGCCTTGCGGCTGAACTTCTTGCCGGCCCAGTGGCCGATGACCATGCCGAGCGCGATCGGCAGCAGGGCGAGCCAGCCCTGGAGGAAGCGCTCGAAGGTGAGGATCCCGGTAAAGGCCAGCGCCACGGCCTGCGTCGCGGTGAAGGCGAGGAACATCGCCGAAAGCGCGAAGACGAAGGTCTCGCGCGCGAGCCGCATGGCATGGATGAAGGTCACCGTGATCGGCGCCGCGATCCCTGTCGCTCCCTGGAGGATCCCGCCGAAGAAACCGACGATCGGCGACCAGAACCGCGCGGAATCGGGCGGGATGCGCATTTCCGGACGCGCCAGCGACAAGGCGATGTAGAGCGCCACCATGATCGCGAGCAAGAGCGACAGCGTCGTCGCCGGCAAGGCCGTCAGCACCCAGGTTCCGATGACGACGCCGACGAGCCCCGTCGGCAGGAGCGCCTTCAGGAAGCCGCTGCCCTCCCGATAGGCCTGAAACTTCCACATCTGCCAGACATTCGTCATCACCAGCGAGACCATCATGATGGCGATGGCGTGCTGCACGCCGAGAAAGGCGGCCAGCACCGGGATCGTGACGAGCGGCAGGCCGAGCCCGGTCGCGCCCTTGACGAAACCGCCCAGCACCAGCCCGAGCGTCACCATGATTGCCGATTCGATACCCACGCTTCCTCCCGCCTCCGCCACGAGGCCGAAAACCCGCTCCCGGGCGATGGCGCAGCTATGCCCTCGCGCGTGCGCCGGCGCAACCGGCAGCCTTGCCAATCGGCCTGTGTGATCGCGTGCGGGGAGATGGCGTGCGCGCCCGGACGAATTTTTTCGCGAAGGCGACAGGGGCGGGTTGACACCGGGCGCGGCGCTTTCCATAAGACGCCCACACCGACGCGCTGCCCTTTCGGCACCGCGCGGCGGGGGAATGTCCCGAGCGGCAAAGGGGGCTGACTGTAAATCAGCTGGCGTATGCCTTCGTAGGTTCGAGTCCTACTTCCCCCACCACTTCCGAATTTTCAGCTTGAACTTCTTCGACGGTCACCGGGCGCGCGGCGCGAGCGTCAACCGTTCTGCGGCGGCGCGTGCAGGTCGCGCGGCGGATTGCGTGTATCCTCGTCACGCATCGTCCTGCCCAGCAGCAGAACCACCTGGGTCCTGTTGGTCACCTTGAGTTTGCGCATGATCTGCGTCAGGTGCATCTTCACGGTGTTGTCGGAGAGGCCGAGTTCGGCCGCGATGATCTTGTTGGCCTTACCCTCGAGAACTCTTCCGGCGACTTCGCGCTCGCGCGGCGTCAGCATCTCCCAACCCGGCGCGGCCTGCATCGGCTGCGCCTGCATCGCGGAAGGCGCCGGCGCGTGATCCTGCTGCGGCTCCGCGCGCAAGCCGCAAGCGGCACCGATCATGAACAGCAATGCATCGAGCGAGGGCGGCAGCTTCACCGTGTCGGCAATGCCGATATTGGCGACGCCATCGAGCATCAGCATGATGATCGGCGTTCCCGGAAAGGCTGCCTGCAGGAAATGCGGGCTGTTCTCCGAATCCGAATGACTGGCATCGACGATCAGCAGATCTTCCTGCGTCGGCGCGAAAGCATCCGCAGCTTCGACGCTTGCGGCGTGCAGGATGTCGGTGAGAGCATATTTGCGGTGAATTTCGGCCTGAATACATTCGCGCACGAGTTGTAGCGCACTCACGATGATGAGGCGCCCCCCGAACTCTGCCCGCTGTCTCCCCATCGCACTCAATGTGAGATTACTCATTCGTTTCGCCCAAAGGACCGTTACCGCAGGCCCGTGAAGATGCTTTTCGCTTTTGGGTTGCAGAATGTCATTTTTCTGTCTCCAATATCTAAATTAGAATACGTCGAAATACGACTCAATTTAAAATTTTCCGTGAATTTTCAATCAATGGAACCAATCAAGGCAGAAAGATACTTCTGATTGCTGTCGAGATGTTACACTATTACAACATAATACTCATTCTTCCCTGAATGCGCGCGCCATGCTGTCCTTGACCGGCTGGAGCAGATACTCGGCGAAGCTGCGCTCACGCGTCCTGATATAGACCTCTGCGGGCATGCCCGGGGTCGGCGCGAAATCCGGGACCATGGCCATGGAACGCGCATCGAGGCTGATACGCGCGACGAAGCCGTCCTGCCCGCTCGCCTCGCGCCCCAGTTCCGCCGGCAGCGCATCCGCCGAGACGTAGCTGACGACGCCCTCGACCATGGGTGTCGTGCGTTTGTTGAGGGCGGTGAGGCGCACCGTCGCTTCCTGGCCGAGCCGGACATTGTCGATATCCTGCGGCCTCACCCGCGCCTGGATGACGAGATCGGCATCGATCGGCACGATCTCCGCGACCGGGCTGCCCGGCTCGATGACACCGCCGGGCGTGTGATAGCGCATCTTGACGATGATGCCGTCCTCCGGGGCGATGATCGCACCGCGCTCGACCATGTTCGCGGCACCGCGCCGGCGTTCGCGCACGTCCTTCAGCTCGGCCTTGACCTCCTGAGATTGCTCGACCGCGACTTTGGCGGCGGCATTGCGCACGGAGAGGATCTGCTCGTTGATCCGCGCGATGCGCTCGCGGGAATCGCCCATATCGCCGACGAGCCGCCCGACCTCGCCCTCGAGGCCGGCCTGCGCCCGTTGCAGGGCCAGCACTTCCGGGCGGCGGATGAAGCCGTCGCGCAGGAGCCGCTCCTTGCCTTCCAGCTCCTCGGCGATGATGGCGATCTGCCGCTCGATGGCATCACGCTGAGCCTGCGCGCCCATGATGCGCTCGTTGAGCCCGTCGATCCCCGAGGAGAGCGTCGCGATCTCGCTCTGGACGTGCCGGCGCCGCGCGTGGAAGGTCTCGTTCTGCGCGGCGATGATCTCGGCGGTGTCGGGATCGTGCAGCGCTTCCTGCATGAGGCTCTCGGGGAAAGTGATGACGGGGGCGCCCGCGATCTCGGCATCGAGGCGCGCCTCCATCGCCGAAAGCCGCGCGGTGCGCAGATCGAGCCGGCGCAATTCCGCCGCCGCCGCGGTCTGGTCGAGGGTGATGATCTCCTGGCCTTTACGCACGATATCACCCTCCATCACGAGAATATCGGCGATCACGCCCCCCTCGAGATGCTGCACGATCTTGTTCTGGCCCGAGGCCACGAAATAGCCCGTGGAGACGATCGCGCCGGCGATCGGCGCAGCCACCCCCCAGATGCCGAAGACCGTGAGGAACACCGCGATCACCGCGATGCCGTAGAAGATCGCACCGCGCGTGTTGCGGGGAATGTCGGCGCTCCAATCGTCCAGCATGGCTCACTCTCCCGGTTTGGGGCCGCTATCGGGGCGTTTGTCGTCGCCGCCCCGATCATCGGGCTTGCCGCTCTCATCGGGGCGCGGCGCGGCGGGTTTCGAAGTGGACAGACGCCGCAGGATCTCTTCGCGCGGCCCGAGCGCCTCGACGGCGCCGTTGCGCAGCACGAGGATCTTGTCGACGCTGCGCAGGAGCGCGGGGCGCTGGGTGATGGCGACGACGGTGATGCCGCGCTGCTTGGCCCGCCCCAGCGCGCGCGCCAGCGCCATCTCGCCCGGGGTGTCGAGGTTGGAATTGGGCTCGTCGAGGATGACGAGACGCGGATTGCCGAAGAAGGCGCGCGCGAGCCCGATCCGCTGCTTCTGCCCGCCCGAGAGCGGCGAGCCGTCGATCGAGACCAGCGTCTCGTAGCCCTGCGCGAAGCCCGAGATCATCTCGTGGACATCGGCGAGTTCGGCGGCGGCGAAGATCGCGGCGTCATCGGCATCCTCGCGCATGCGGGCGATATTGGCCTTGATGGTGGCGGGAAACAGCTGCACGTCCTGCGGCAGATAGCCGACGCTCTCGCCGAACTGACGCGGATCCCAGTTGCGCAGATCCATCGCGTCGAGCCGCACCGAACCGGCCGTGGGCGTGATCGCCCCGACGAGCATCCGCCCCAGCGTCGATTTCCCCGCCCCCGATGCCCCGACCACCGCGAGCGTCTCGCCCGGTTCGAGCGAGAAGCTCACCCCGTTGAGGATCACCTGCTTGTTGGGCGGGGGCACATAGAGCACGCGCTCGACATCGAGCCGGCCCTTCGGCTCGGGCAGGCGCAGGCGCGGCTGGTTCAGGGGGGTGGTGTGGAGCAGCGAGCGGATGCGCTGATAGGCCGAGCGGGCCTGCACCAGATGGCGCCAGCCCTCGATCGTCCCCTCCACCGGCGCGAGCGCGCGCGAGGCGATGATCGAGGCCGCGATGACCATGCCGCCGGTCAGCTGGTCCTGGAGGGCGAGAAAGGCTCCCCAGCCGAGGATCGCGACCTGCGTGCATAGGCGCACGAATTTCGACAGGCCCGTCATCGCGATGTTGCGATCCTGAGCCGAGACCTGCGAGCGCAGCGATTCCGCCGTATCGCGCCCCCAGAGCCGCACGCCTTCCGGGATCATGCCCATGGCGTTGATCACCTGCGCATTGCGCGCCATCGAATCCGCCTGGAGATTGGCGCGCCCGGCGAAGGCGTTGGCGCGCGCGAAGCTCAGCGCCGTCAGTTTCTGGTTGATGCCCGCCACCGCGAGCAGCGCGATCCCCGTGGCGGCGACGATCATACCGAGATCCGGATGGATCAGGAAGATCACGAGGAGATAGATCGGCGCGACCGGGGCATCGAGGATGTTGAGCAGCACGCCGCCGGTCAGGAAGGAGCGCACCTGCTGGAGATCGGGCAGGACCTGGAATTCGCGGATCGAACCGCCCTGCGCCGCCTTCGCCGCCGAGGCGAGAACCGGCGAGCCGAGCCGGCTCTCGAAATCGACCGCCACCCGCATCAGCATGAAGCGGCGGATCATGTCGAGGACGACATGGGCGAGAAGCGCGGCGACGACGATCGCGGTGAGCATGATCAGGGTGTCGGTGCTGCGGCTGGAGAGCACCCGGTCGGAGATCTGGAACAGATAGATCGGGATCGACAGGACGAGGATGTTCACGAAGAACGAGAAGACGACCACGACCCAGAGATTGCGCCGCACGCCCGCGAGGCCGCGTCCGAGAATGTCGCGGAAGTCGCCGCCCTCCCGGCGGCTCTCGAGCTTGGGCGTCCCGCCGCCCCCACCGCCACCGCCACCACCCGTCTGCTTGGGCGGAGGCGGTTTGTCGCCGCCGTGATCGCTGCGCTTGAGCGGCAATTCACGGATATTGTCCTGATGCGGGCCGGGAGGCGGACGGGGCACGTCCGCGCGTGCCGACGGCATATCTGCGGGCGCGGTCGGCATATCGCCACGGGCGGTGTCCGGTTCGCGAACGGACAGCACCCCGGCGCCGCCATGCGATCTGGCGCCCGCATGCTCGGCGAGCGTCCGGATCTCGGATACGCGATGGCGGATCTCCTGCTCCAGGGCACTCATGACGGCCTCTTGTTCGCTGGACATGCGCGCCGGAGCCGGCACGATCCCGTTCGTCACCCCGTTCATTGTCGCCCCCTCCCCCGTTATCCTTCTCCTTGTTGCGTGCCGGCTCAGACCATGACCGAGCCGAATGCGTCGTCGTGCTGGAGCGCCACCGACGGTGCCGGCGCGACCGCGTCCTCGTGGATCAGTTCCTCGTCGAGAAATGCGATGAATTCGGTTGCGAGCATCTGCGCATCGCCCGCGCCGTTCGCCTGCGCGATCATCGGCTCGCCGCTGTCATAGGCGATGTTCGCCTGGAACAGCATGAGATCCTGATAGACCTCGCCACCCGCATATTGCGCATGGAAGGCGCCGAAATCGACGATGGTGGCGTTGTTGGCGAGGATGTTCCCGCCCGTGACGACCTCACCCTGCTCCTCGCCGCTCATCACCACGAGATCGCGATCCGACAGCATGTTGACCTGCCAGATCACCGAGACGTCGTACCAGTCGCCCGTCACCACGAGGATGTCGAGCCGCCCCGTCGCCGCGCCGGAAATGCCGGCGAAGGCCTCCATGCCGGGATCCTCCCCTGCCGCGAGTTTGGCGAAGAGAGCGCCGGCATCCGGATTCATCGCCGTCCAGTCCTGCTCCCCGCGCTTGTCGATCACCGCCTCGTTGTGGAGCGTGTTCGGTTCGGAGCGGTAATCGAGCGTGGCACCGCCGGGCGGGCCGAACAGGGCGACGACGTCGTCGTCGGCGAGAATGTTGATCTGGCCGATGAAATTGAGCGCGTAATAGCTGCCCATCACGATGACGAGATCATAGCTCTTGCCGAGATCGAGCAGGCGCGCGGCATTGGCCTGGATGTTGCCGCCGAACCCCATCGTCGACCAGGCATCGGTGCCGCCCCAGGAGATCCGGTCGCCGTCATCGGCGAGGTTTTGCTGGTAGAGCATCTTGACGTCGAAAATGTCGTGATCGGCGATATCGACATTGACGGTGAGCCCGTTCGGATTGAGCCCGGTCGCTGCGGGCAGGGTCACCGGGTTGTGGCTGACATTCGCGAGATTGGTCAGCGTATCGCCGCCGGAGGCGCCCGCCATACTCGTCATGGCCGACTGGATCGCGCCATTGACGGCGACGGTGTCGTTGTTGCCGAGGACGTTGATCTGCATGATCGCATCGCGCTGGAACACATCGCCCATCACCGCGAGGGTACGGGCGGGAATGAGCGCGTCGATCAGGGCAGCCTCGTTGACGAGCACATTGCCCCCGGTCGCCGCGACGGTCCCGAAGGCATCGGGAGCCGGGCGCGCCATGAGCTGGATTTCCGCGCCGGTCTCTCCATCGGGCTCGACCATTGCGGCGAGCGACAGGTTCGCGAGCGGCGAGAGCGGCGCGTCATCGGCCTCGATGCGCTCGCCATTGAGGAAGACGCCCTCGCGCGGGGCCGGCAGGGAATCTGCTTGCGCCCCGATTTCTTCGTCGTCTTCGATCCCGTCATCGCCTTCGAGGCGCGCCTCTTCGCTCTCGCGGGCTTCATGCTGCGCGGCGAAGGCCGTCTGGGCCTCGGCGACGAGAAAGCCCGGCATGAGCATGCCCTGCGTCGGAAGATCGCTCGCCCAGGCGGGCATCGCGTCACGGGCCTCGCCATGCATCTGCGTCAGCACGCCCGAGGCATCCTGCGAGATGCGCGTACCCGCGAGCAGATCGATGGCGAGCAGCGTGTCGATATCGGTGAGCGCATTCGACTGCGCGAGCTCGATCAGGCGATTGTCACCGCCGGAGCCGAACGTGATCTGATAGCTCGGGCCGCCTTCGCGCGTGAAGACCATGAACCCTGCGGTGGCGGCGCTCTGGATGCCGGCGACGAAGGTCGTCGTGAGCGGCATCAAGGGGCCGAAGAAGATCGGGAACGGCACGAAGGCCGAGAAATCGCGATCGGCGAACCATTCGCTCGTGAACGGTGCGCCCGGCCCGCCCTGGAACAGGTTGAAGCGCATGGCACCGAGATCGTCGGCGGGCTCGCCGGACGGCGCCTCGATCCAGTCGCCAGGCCCCTCGGTAAAGGCGAGTTCCGGCGGTGGCGGGGCCTCGCCCGCGAAATCCGGACGCTCGGCATTGACGGTCTTGAAGATCTGCAGATAGCCGGCGAAATGCCAGATCAGTTCGGTTGTGAATTGCACGTTCATGGCGGCCTCCCGGTTCCGGGCGCATCCCCGCACGCTTTGCGCGCGCGAGGATGCAGCTCACCGTCGAGCCGTCGTCAGGCGGCCAGATCGTCCCCGGCCGTCATCGAGGAATCCCCGCCCACGACCGTGGCATTCACCGCGTTGAACTGGATGTTGTTGCCCATCGCGATGGAGAGGTTGAAGGCCTCCTGGCTAATGACCGCATCGGCATTGCCGATCGCCTGGAACGCCATGTCCTCGGCGGATTCGACGTCGAAGCCGTCCTTGGCGTAGATACCGTACGCTTCGCCGCCATTGGCCTCGGCCTCCTGGCTCCATTCCTTGTTGCTCTGGACCCAGGGGTTGATCAGCTTGTCGTTATCCATGATCTCGCTGATCTGGTTGATCGAGAAGGCGAGGTTCATGCCGTCGCCCTTCAGCGCATCCTTGATGGCGCTGATCGCGTCGAAGGCGGAATTCTCGACATGGATCATGCCGTCCACCAGGCTGTCGGCCGAGTGGTTGAAGCTGTCGGCGATATCGACCTCGATATCGACGTCGGTATTGAACGAGTCGCTCGTATTGGTCGATTGGTCGATCTCGTTGAACGAATTCGTCGCATTGTAGGACTTGTCGTTGAACATGTCCTCCAGCGAGACGTCGACCGAGTGATCCGAATTGTCGTTGAAGGAATCCGTGACGCTCTTGTCGTTATGGGCGTCCTTCACCACCGTTTTGGTGCTGTTGTCGGAATTGTCGTTGTAGGAATCCTTCAACTTCGTCGTGGTGCTGTTGTCGGACGAGTCGTTGAATGATTCATTCACCGAATGATCATCGACCGAGAACTCCTTTTTGTTGAAGGAGTGATTGATCTCTTCGTGATCGAGATCAAAATCCAGGGCAAAGTATTGGGAGTTGTCCGAGTTGTTCGAGTTATCGTTGAACGACCCCTTCGCCGTATTCGTCGTGGATTGATCGTTGAAGCTGTCATCGATCTCCACGCCGACTTTGGTATTCGTCGAGTTGTTGTTGAAGCTGTCGTTATAATATTCGTTTTCGGACTGGTTGTCGTAGGCATTGTTGGAATTCTTCGCATTGAATGAATCCACAGCCGTGTTATTGAAGGAATCGTCGATTCCTTGCGGGTGCTTACCTTTGCTCATGACGTCCATCCCTTGCTTGTTACGCTCACGTCAGCCCATGGCGCCGGGTCGCGCGAAGTCATCGCGCCCGGACTAGTAGACATGAGACAGCTGCTGCGAAAACGCCGGACCAGGGCCGAGGGTGGCGCTCGGCACCCGGTCCGGCAGTGACCTCGATAACGCGGGCTCGTTCGAGCACCGAAGGGTTTCGGCGGCCGAGGGGGCGGTGAGCGCGCGCCTCGTCTGGTGGTCACCTCTGCATTCAGTCTTCCCGAGCCGAATGCAGGCAAAGTGTCCTGCCAACAAGGTTAACGAGCAATACACCGAATCCGGTAGTATGCGACAAATTAGCTAGCCGAATACGCATTAGGTATTTTTACAATTTGTCCTGACAAACGAATCTCTCAATCGAATCAATTACGAAGACATCAACATAAGGATTAATAACAATGAACGCGTGCCGGGCTACAACGCTGGCATCGTAGGAGATAGGTGTTTCTACGTTCGATTCATGGACAATCCGGCGCCGTCGCAGCCGCCACACGTAAAACCGCGAACACCGATTCTGGTATATTGTTAAAAAATCGTTACCCGATCACGCTCAATCCACGACATCAAGGGCGAAAACGGCGCAAGAACGCCTATGAACCGCCCGAGCGTGGAGGTCAGTCATGGCGTTGGGAAGAGAAAACGGTATCGATCTGAGCGCAGGCAACAAAAGCGGGGCGCGACGTATCCTCGTCACTGGCGGCGCAGGTTTTCTGGGTTCACATCTATGTGACCTTCTGCTCGGCCAGGGTCACGAGGTGATTAGTCTGGACAATTACTTTACCGGTTCAGCGCGCAACCTCGCGATGGCGAGCGAGAACCCGCGGTTCCGTGCGATCGCACACGACATCACGGTGCCCATCCCCGAGGATCTGCCCCGTTTCGACGAGATCTACAATCTCGCCTGCCCCGCATCCCCGGTGCATTACCAGATGGATCCGCTGAAGACGGCCCTGACCTCCGCCGGCGGCGTCTGGAACGTGATGGCACGGGCGCGGCGCGACAATGCGCGGATCTTCCACGCCTCGACCTCGGAGGTCTACGGCGATCCCACCGTGCATCCGCAGCAGGAGAATTATCACGGCAACGTCAATCCCACGGGCCCGCGCGCCTGCTACGACGAGGGCAAGCGTTTCGCCGAGACGATCCTGAGCGACTTCACCCGCTCGACGGGCCTGCCGGTGCGCATCGCGCGCATCTTCAACACCTACGGCCCGCGCATGCATCCGGAGGACGGGCGCGTCGTCTCGAACTTCATCGTCCAGGCGCTGCTCGGTCGCGACCTGACCATCTACGGCTCGGGCCGGCAGACGCGCTCGTTCTGCTTCATGGACGATCTGATCGCCGGCTTCGACGCGCTGATGCACGCGCCAGGGGCCACCGCCGAGCCGGTCAATCTCGGCAACCCGCACGAGATCACGGTGCTCGAGCTCGCCGAGATGGTGCTCGACATGGTCGGCGGGCGCTCGCGCATCCTGCGCCTGCCCCTGCCCGTCGACGATCCGCAGCGGCGGCGCCCCGATATCAGCCGCGCCCGCGCGGTGCTCGGCTGGCAGCCGCGCGTCCCGCTCGCGGAGGGGCTCGCCGCGACCATCCGGTATTTCGATCGTCGCCTCGCCGAGGAGCAGGCGCGCCCGCGCAAGCCGGTCCCGGTCGAGCAGATCGCCACACCTTTCGCCGCCGCGCTCTGACGCGCGGGGGACCATCGCATTCAGCGTATTTCGGGGGAGCGTATCATGGATATCACGATTCTCGGTGCCGGCTATGTCGGCCTCGTCAGCGCCGCATGCCTTGCGGATCTGGGGCACCACATCACCTGCATCGATACCAACGAGGCGCGGATCGCGGCTCTGCACCGGGGCGAGATCCCGATCTACGAGCCCGGCCTCGACGCCATCGTCGCGCGTAACGTCGCCAACGGTCATCTGCGTTTCGATACCGACCCCGCCCTCGCCCTGGGCAATGCCGAAGCGGCCTTCATCTGCGTCGGCACGCCGCCGCGTCCGGAGGATGGCGAGGCCGATCTCGGCTTCGTCTTCTCCGCCGCCCGCGACATCGCCCGCTACGCCCGCGAACGCATCGTCGTCGTGACGAAATCGACGGTGCCCGTGGGGACGGGAGACATGATCGAGGGCCTGATCAGGCGCATGCGCCCGCAGCTCGAATTCGGCGTCGTCTCCAACCCCGAATTCCTCAAGGAAGGCGCGGCGATCGCCGATTTCATGGAGCCGGACCGCATCGTAATCGGCGCCCAGAGCGCCTGGGCGGGCAATACCGTGGCGGCGATCTACGCCCCGCTCGCGCAACGCGGCGCGAAGATCCTGCGCACGCGCAGGCGTTCGTCGGAGGCAATCAAATATGCCGCCAACGCCTTTCTCGCGATCAAGCTCTCCTTCATCAACGAGATCGCCGATTTCTGCGAGGCATGGGATGCCGATATCGGCGACGTCGCGACCGGGATCGGCCTCGACCGGCGTATCGGTCCCGATTTCCTGCAACCGGGTCCGGGCTACGGAGGCTCCTGCTTCCCCAAGGATCTGCGTGCACTCCTCCACAGTGCCCGCGAACGTGCGGTGGGCCTGCGCATGGTCGAGACCGCGAGCGCGGTCAACGAAGCCCGCAAATGGGCGATGGGTCGGCGCATCCGCGCGGCGATCCGAGGCGATGTCGGCGAATCCCGCATCGCCGTGATGGGTCTCACCTTCAAGGCCGAGACCGACGACATGCGCGAATCCCCGGCGCTCGCCATCATCGCGGCGCTACGGCGTGAAGGCGCCGAGATCCGGGTCCACGATCCCCGTGGCATGGAAGCGGCACGAACGATGATCGAAGGCGTGACCTTCTGCGAAGATGCACGCTCCTGCCTGCGCGATGCCGATATTCTCGTGATCGCGACGGGCTGGCGCGAATATGCGGCACTCGATCCGCGCGAAGTCGCGGGGCTGATGCGCGGGCGCACGATCTTCGACCTGCGCAACATTCTCGCCCCGGGCGCCTGGCGCGCCGCCGGGTTCGACCTGCACCGCATCGGCGAGGCTCAGCCCCCCGTCTCCATCGCATACACGGCCGACGACACGTGGCGCGATCGCGCTGCGCCCCCGGCCGGAGGCGCGCGCAGCCTGCATCACCCCGCGCCCTCGTCAGGGGAGGCACGCGTGCATCGCCCGGCGATGAAGCCGGCGGAGTGAGCGAAGCGACCGGTTCCGGGGGCGGGGCGGGTAGACACGCAACAACGAGAGAGGTGGCGTATCATGGCGGTTTCCGGGATATCGGGGGTAGTGCACGGCGAAAGCCGCGCGCGCCCGCGCGCCCTGCCGGCGGGGCTCGTTTCCGGCACGCAGAAGCCGTATTTCGTGTCGGTCTTCACCGGCTGGCGCAAGGCGGTGAACCTCGCCGGGATCGGCCTGTGGCTCGCGGCGCTCGCTTATTTCTGGATCTGGTGGTTCCAGCCGGGCCACATGCACACGCCGGGACGCTGGTTGCTCGTGACCTTCATTCTCGGCTGGATCACGCTGATCCCGCTCTACTATATCGCCCTGTTCGGGCGCGCCCGGCTATGCGTTGCCGATGCACGGGATCTTCCCGGCGAACCGCGCACCGCGATGGTGGTGACGAAGGCACCCTCCGAACCTTTCTCGATCGTGCGCCGTACGCTGGAAGGCGCGCTCGCCCAGCGCCTGCCCGACGAGCGCTTCGGCTACGATGTCTGGCTCGCCGACGAGGATCCATCGGCGGAAACTCTCGCCTGGTGCGCCGAGCACGGCGTGCGGGTTTCGTGCCGCAAGGGCATTGCCGAATATCATCGCACCCAATGGCCCCGCCGCACGCGCTGCAAGGAAGGCAATCTCGCTTATTTCTACGACACTTACGGCTATGAGGCTTACGATTTCGTCGCCCAGTTCGACGCCGATCACATTCCCCGGCCCGATTACCTGCTCCACGCGCTCGCGCCCTTCACCGATCCCGCCGTCGGCTACGTCTCGGCGCCGAGCATCTGCGACACCAATGCGGATGAGAGCTGGTCGGCGCGCGGGCGGCTGCATGTCGAGGCCAGCATGCACGGGGCGCTGCAGACCGGCTACAACGACGGCTACGCGCCTTTGTGCATCGGCTCGCATTATACCGTGCGCACCAGTGCCCTGCGCGCGATCGGGGGGCTCGGCCCGGAACTCGCCGAGGATCATTCGACGACGCTGATGTTCAACGCCCATGGCTGGCGCGGCGTGCACGCGGTGGACGCCATCGCCAACGGCGCGGGACCCGAGAGCTTCGCCGATCTCGTGGTCCAGGAATTCCAGTGGTCGCGCAGCCTCGTCACCATCCTGCTCGGCTGGTCGCCGAAACTGATCCCCCGGCTCGACGCGCGCCGCCGCTTCCAGTTCGGCTTCTCGCAGATGTGGTACCCGATGTTCTCGGCGATCATGGGGCTGACCATCGTCATGCCGGTGGTCGCCCTTCTGACCGGCGAGCATTTCGTCAACGTCACCTATGTCGACTATTTCCTGCATATGCTGCCGCTGGCGCTGGTCCTGATCCTGCTGGCCTTCTGGTGGCGTGCGACGGGGCTGTTCCGGCCGGCCCGCGCGCCGATCTTCTCCTGGGAGGGGCTCGCTTTCCTCTTCCTGCGCTGGCCCTGGGCGCTGATGGGGTCGCTCGCCGCCGTCCAGGACCACCTGCGCGGGAAACCCGCAGATTTCCGGGTGACGCCCAAGGGCTCCGACAAGGCCGATCATCTGCCCTTGCGCGTGATCATGCCCTATTGCCTCATCGCCCTCGTCTCGGGCTGGACGACCTATGCGGTGACCGATCCCGGAAGTGCTGCGGGTTTCTACCTCTTCGCACTGGTCACGGGGGCGACCTATGCGCTCCTCACCCTGCTCGTCCTGTGGCGGCATGCACGCGAGAACCGCCTGTCCTTCCTGCCGGGCGGGCCTGCCGGGGTGATCCTCGCCGCCTGCATCGTCGCCATGCTCGCGGGACTCTGGGCGGGCGCCGAGCGCAACGGCGCGAAGGGGCTGCACGCGATCTCGCTCGGCATCACGGCCTTCACCATCACGGAGACCCGCTTCACGCCGTCCGGAGCCGGACGCGCGACGGAACCGAGCATTCACTTCAATCCGCGCTGGCGCGGATTCCGGGGCGAATAAGCATTCATA
>JBJHBI010000078.1:0-15901 GCA_050485405.1 Salinarimonadaceae bacterium | reverse complement strand
ATCGTCCCGGGAGGGGGCGCAACGCCCGGGAATGCATGTCGAAACGCGATTACTACGAAATTCTCGGCGTCGACCGGAACGCCGACGAGAAGGCCCTCAAGAGCGCCTTTCGCAAGCTCGCCATGAAGTACCACCCCGATCGCAATCCCGGCGATGCGGAGGCGGAACTGCGCTTCAAGGAGCTCAACGAGGCCTATCAGGCCCTGTCCGATCCGCAGAGCCGCGCGGCCTATGACCGCTTCGGCCACGAGGCCTTCGCCCAGGGCGGCGCCGGCGGACCCGGTTTCGGCAACGATTTCTCCGATTTCATGTCGGATATCTTCGAGAATTTCTTCGGCGAGGCGCGGGGCCGGCGCGGCGGCGGTCGCAGCGGGCGCGAGCGCGGCGCGGATCTGCGCTACAATCTCGAAATCTCGCTGGAAGAGGCGTTTTCCGGCAAGACCGAGACCATTACCATCCCCACCTCCGTCGCCTGCGAAGCATGCTCCGGCACCGGCGCGAAACCCGGCTCCAAGCCGCGCGGCTGCCCGACCTGCGGCGGCGTCGGACGTGTGCGCGCCCAGCAGGGCTTCTTCACCATCGAGCGGACCTGCCCCAATTGCCACGGGCGCGGCGAGGTGATCGACGATCCGTGCGAATCCTGCGGCGGCGCGGGGCGCGTCACCCGCGAGCGCACGCTCACCGTGAACATTCCCGCCGGCGTCGAGGACGGCACCCGCATCCGCCTCGCCGGCGAGGGCGAGGCCGGCCTGCGTGGCGGCCCGGCGGGCGATCTCTACATCTTCCTTTCGATCAAGCCGCACGCCTTCTTCCAGCGCGACGGTGCGGATCTTTATTCGCGCGTGCCGATCTCGATGGTGACGGCGGCGCTCGGCGGCGAGTTCACCACGCCGACGATCGACGGTTCGGACGCCAAGGTGAAGATCCCCGCCGGCACGCAGACCGGAAAGCAGTTCCGCCTGCGCGGCAAGGGCATGCCGATCCTGCGTTCGCGCGATACCGGCGATCTCTACATCCAGGTCGTCATCGAAACGCCGCAGAACCTGACTAAACGTCAAAGGGAACTGCTCGAGGAGTTCGAGACGGAATGCTCGAAGGACACCCACCCGGAAAGCCACGGGTTCCTCTCACGCGTCCGTGAATTCTTCGACGGGATCAGCGGCTCGGCCCGGACTTGACCGTAGGCCCGCGCACTGGTCTATGGTTGAGTGAAACGATCGACGAAGAGGCGGGCTTGCTCAATTCACTGCAGAAGAAGTCGCGTCGGGCAACCGGCGGCGACGGCAAGAAATTCGACGACGAGGCGCGTTTCCTGCGCTCCTGGCTCGAAAAGCCCCTGATGACCGGCGCGGTCGCACCGTCAGGCAAGGCGCTCGCGCGCACCATGGCCTCCTATGTCGACCCGACCGCGAAGGGTCCGGTGATCGAACTCGGTCCCGGCACCGGTCCGGTGACGGAAGCGCTGATCAATCGCGGCATCGAGCAGGAGCGGCTGGTTCTCGTCGAATTCAATGCCGATTTCTGCAAGCTGCTGACGCGACGCTTTCCGCGCGCCACGATCGTCCAGGGCGACGCCTACGGCCTCGACGAGACGCTGGCCGGCATCGTCGACAGCCCCGCTTCCGCAACCGTCTCCAGCTTGCCGCTCTTCACCCGCCCGATGGCCGACCGCACCGCGCTCCTGCAACGGGCCCAGAGCCTGATGCAGCCACAAGCGCCCTTCGTCCAGTTCACCTATGCGGTGATCCCCCCCATCCCCAAACGCCCCGGCGCCTTCACCATGACCGGCTCCTCCCGCGTCTGGCGCAACATCCCGCCGGCGCGGGTCTGGGTTTATCGCGGAGTGTGAGGCTAAGGCGCATCGTTTCTGTGGACGCGGTACGCTCGACGCATGCCTGTGCCGGATTGGCATATTCAGGTGCCGGGCAATCTGGCGAAGAACAGGCTCGATGCGAATGCGATGAACATGATCGTCAAGGCGGCGTCGAAAGGGCGGGCGAGCCGCGTGTAGGTTCGCACCACCGGGGGGCTGGAGAAGGCCACGACATAGGCAATGAAGATCACCATGCTCTGACCGCCGACCAGCAACACGACGATCGCGAGATCGCGCGGGCTCGCATCAGCCGGAACGCCGGTTGCGTAGAGCGAGGCGAAGAACAAGATTACCTTGGGATTCGTCAGATGGATCAGAAAACCGCGTAGAATTTCCGGTCCGACATGCCCGTTCCAGGTATGCGCCGCGACCTCGATCGGACGATTGAACCAGGCCGACCGCCCGGATCGCCACGCGAGGTACAGCAGATAGGCCGCGCCCGTATAGCGCATGATCTCGAAGACCCAGGCATTCGCAATCATCAAGGCCCCGAGCCCGAAGGCCGCTCCCGTGGACCACATCCACGAGCCGAGCATGATCCCTGCCGCAATGGCAAAGCCTTGCCGGCGCCCTCCATGCATCGAAGCGCCGGCAATCGCGAGAGAGGATACTCCCGGGCTTGCCGTAACAGCAAAGGCGGTCGACAGGATGAGGACGAGATTGACGGATTCGTGCACGTCAGTTGCCTTCGTCCAACCTGCGGAATTTGGACCTTACGCGCTTGTTCAACTGCCTATTGCACAGGCGGGGAATGTTGCACCGGTCTAGTGCGGACAGGGTTTCAGGCATGAATTCGACCAAAGCGCATCGGGCTTGCGTCCGCAAAGACGGACCCTGATGCGAAATCATCCAGCAGCGATTAAACACCACCTTCATAATTTAAAATACGTTTTCGATTGGAATGCAATCCATAATATTCAATTTTACGAGTCAAACTGGGGAATCAATGTCACGTGATCTCCCGGGGAATCCACGGCATCGTCCGCCGCTCCCCTTCGCCGGCCCGCTGAAGAACGCCCCCCCATCACCCCGGCGTTTCGCTTGCCAGAAAATCCCCCATCCTCCCCAGCGCGGCGCTGATCGCTTCTTGAGAGGCGGCGTAGGAGAGGCGGAGATAGCCTTCGCCGTGGATGCCGAAATCCGGGCCGCCGATCACGGCGATGCCGGCTTTCTCGAGCAGCGCGGAGGCCAGCAGCTTCGCTTTCCAGCCCGTCGCGGCGATGTTGGGGAAGGCGTAGAACGCGCCTTTGGGGGTGCGGCAGCTGATACCGGGCAGGGCGTTGAGCCCTTCGACCACCAGCCGGCGGCGAGCATCGAAAGCCGCCATCATGGTCGCGACGCAATCCTGCGGCCCGTCCAACGCGGCGATGCCGGCATATTGGGTGGCGGCGTTGACGCAGGAGAAGGAATTCACCGCGAGCTTGCGCGCCGCTTCATAAAATGCGGGCGGCCAGACCGACCAGCCGAGCCGCCAGCCCGTCATCGCATAGGTCTTCGAGGCGCCGTCGAGCCAGATCAGCCTTTCGCGGATCTCGGGGTAGGAGAGCAGCGAGACATGCGCCTCGCCGTCATAGGTCATGCTGCCGTAGATCTCGTCGGAGAGGATCGCGACATCGGGATGCGCGGCGAGGCCCGCCACGAGCGCGTCGATCTCCGCCTTCGGCGTGACGCCTCCCGTGGGATTTGCGGGTGAATTGAGGATCACGAGCCGCGTGCGTTCGTTGATCAGCGAAAGCGTCTCCTCGGCTGAGAAAGCGAAACCGTTCTCCTCGCGGATCGGGACGGGGACCGGCGTCGCGCCGGTGAACTCGATCATCGAGCGATAGATCGGAAAGCCGGGATCGGGATAGAGGATCTCGGCGCCGGGCTCGCCGAACATGAGAATGGCGGCGAACATCGTCACCTTGCCGCCGGGCATCACCATCACCGCATCGGGCGAGATCGCGACGTCGAGCCTCCGGGCGACGTCGCGGCAGATCGCCTCGCGCAGGGGCAGGATGCCGGTGGCGGGTGTGTAGCCGTGATGGCCGTCGCGAAGCGCCTTGATCGCGGCCTCGACGATATGATCGGGCGTGGCGAAATCGGGCTGGCCGATGCCGAGATTGATCACGTCGCGCCCCTGCGCCTGCAATTGCGTGGCGCGCGCGAGCACGGCGAAGGCGTTTTCTTCCCCGATACGCGAAAAGGCGTCGACGATCTTCGGCATGATATGGCTCCTCCCCAGAATTCTTTCCCGCCATCAAAACCGGGCTCGGGGCGAAGTCAATGCGCGATGCTGCGCGCCCGGCATCCGCAGCCGGGAACGATCGCCGCGGCGTCGTTCATCGCTCCTTAAACCGCCACATTTAGATTGCCATAGCCGATTAACACGGCCTTAAGCACGGCAATGCGCGGGAGCGCGGGAGATGGGGATGTTCACGGGCAGGAAGGACAAGCGGGAGCGGCGTGAGCCGGTGCTCGATTTTCCCGCACCCGCTTCGGGCATACCCGACCTGCGCCTCAGTCCGCAGGACCGTGCCGGAGGTCCGGTTCACGAGGACGCCATGGCCAGACGCGCGAGCAAAAGCGCCAGCAAGAGTACCGGCAAAGGCGCGACGACGCGCGGCACGAGCCGCAATTCCGCTTCGGGCAAAGCGTCCTACGGGAAAGCCCGGGGCGCGCGCGCCGGCAATGGCGGGGGCCGTCGTCGCGGCAGTCGGCGGCGGCGCTCGTTCCTCGGACGGATTTTCTATGGCTGCATCGTGCTCGGCCTCTGGGGCGCGATCGCGCTGACCGGGCTCATCGCCTATCACGCCACGCAATTGCCGCCGATCGACCGGCTCGCCGTACCGCAGCGTCCGCCAAATATCGAGATTCTGGCCAATGACGGCACCCTGATCGCCAATCGCGGGGAGACCGGCGGGCGCAATGTCTCGATCCACGACCTTCCCGCCCATCTGCCACAGGCCTTCATCGCCATCGAGGACCGGCGCTTTCACCACCATTTCGGCATCGATCCGGTGGGTATCGCGCGCGCGCTCGTCACCAATCTGACGACCGGCGCCACGGTGCAGGGCGGCTCGACCATCACCCAGCAGCTCGCCAAGAATCTCTTCCTGACGCATGAGCGCACCGCCTCGCGCAAGATCCAGGAGGCGATCCTCGCGCTCTGGCTGGAGCGCCGCCACGGCAAGGACGAGTTGCTCGAACTCTACATGAACCGCGTCTATTTCGGCGCCGGTGCCTATGGCGTCGAGGCGGCGGCGCGGCGCTATTTCGACAAGCCGGCCCAGGACCTGACACTCGCCGAATCGGCGATGCTCGCCGGCCTCGTCCAGGCCCCCTCCCGGCTCGCCCCCACCCGCAATCCGCAGGCCGCGCGCGACCGCGCCGCGCTGGTCCTGACCGCCATGGCGAACCAGGGCTTCATCGACGAGAACCGGATGGCGAACGCCATGGCGCGCCCGGCGGAGCTGAACCGTCCGCTCGGCCCGGGCACGGCGAATTACGCCGCCGATTACGTCATGGACGTGCTCGACGATTTCATCGGCGTGGTCCACGAGGACGTCATCGTCCACACCACCATCGATCTCGGGCTGCAACAGGCGGCGGAGGCCTCGCTGATCAGCGAGTTGCGCGAACAGGGCGAGCGTTTCGGCGTCGATCAGGGCGCGATCATCTCGCTGCGGCCCGATGGCGCGATCAAGGCGCTCGTCGGCGGCAAGGATTATGCGCAGAGCCAGTTCAACCGCGCCGTCGCCGCGCGCCGCCAGCCGGGCTCGGCCTTCAAGCCCTTCGTCTATCTCGCCGCGATGGAACGCGGGCTCACGCCGGACACGGTGCGCGAGGACCGGCCGATCCGCCTCGGCGACTGGAGCCCGGAGAATTTCTCGCGCGATTTCCGCGGCCCCGTCACCCTGCGCGAGGCGCTGTCGCTCTCGCTCAATACGGTGGCGGTGAGTCTGGGCATGGAAGTGGGCGTGCGCGAGGTGATCAGCGCCGCGCAGAGGCTCGGCATCCGCTCCGCCCTCCAGCCGAATGCCTCGATCGCGCTCGGTACTTCGGAAGTGACGCCGCTCGAACTGACCGGCGCCTATGCGGCCTTCGCCAATGGCGGCACCGGGGTGATCCCCCATGTGATCACCCGCGTCGAATCCGCCTCGGGAGAGGTGCTCTACCAGCGCGTGCGCGCCGGGCTCGGGCGGGTGATGGATGACGAGACGGTCGCGATGATGAACGCGATGCTCCACGATACGATGGTCGCGGGAACCGCCCGACGTGCTGCCCTGCCCGATTGGCAGGCCGGCGGCAAGACCGGCACCAGCCAGGGTTTCCGCGATGCCTGGTTCGTGGGCTACACCTCCGCGCTCGTCACCGGCGTATGGATCGGCAATGACGACAACAGCTCCACCAACCGCGCCTCGGGCGGCAATCTGCCGGTGGATATCTGGGCGCGCTTCATGGAGCGGGCGCTCGCGGCGGAATATCCGATGCCGCTGCCCGGCGCCGATCGCTGGCTGACGCCCCGCAGCCCCGGCGGCTTCCCGCCCCCCATGGTCGAACACGGCCCGGTTCCACCCGGCACGACCGGCGGCATCGCCGCGCATGAAGGCGGCTTCGACGGCCTCCCCCCCGCCCCCGTCGGCATTCCGCCGCAGCAATCCGAGCCGGGGTTCCTGGGGCGGTTGTTCGGGGTGTATTGAGGGGATCATACTCCCTGGTTGCAGTATCAGAATATATTCCTATCTACTCCCCTCCAACTGGATGGAGAGGAGTGGGACATGCTGTTGCGACGTGGGTCAAAGGGGGAGGCGGTGCGCGCCCTGAGCGAGGATCTGATGGCGCTGGAATATCTGCGCTGTCCGCAGAGTGATTTCGACAAGGTGATGGAACGTGCGGTGCGCGCCTTTCAGGCGCAGGCACTCGATCCGCGCGGGGAGCCGCTCACGGTGGACGGGATCGTGGGGCCGTTGACGCGGTTCGGGCTCGATGTCGCGTTGGGGCGGCGTGGCGTCGAATCGTCCGAGACGGCGAGCGGTCCGGGGAGCCCCTGCGGCCTCGCGGCGCTCGACATCGCGAGGGCGGAGATGGCACGCGGGGCCGGCGAGGCCGGGGGCAACAATCGCGGATCGGATGTACGGCTCTATCTCGACGGGCGCGTCGGCGAGGGGGCGGACTGGTGCGCCGGCTTCGTCAGCTGGTGCTATCGCGAGGGCGCGGCGCGGATCGGGCGGGACATGCCGTTCAAATATTCGCTCGGCGCGCGCGACATCCGCAACCAGTTCCGCCGCAAGGGCTGGGATTATGAGGCGGGACCGGGCGATCCGCCGCGCCCGGGCGACATCATCGTCTGGTGGCGCGGGGCGATCGACGACTGGCGCGGCCATATCGGGCTGGTGGAGCGTCACGCCGACGGGATCGTCACGACGATCGAGGGCAATCGCGGCCCGTTCCCGTCACGGGTGCAGCGCTACACTTACGTGCTGGGGCGGATCCAGCAATTGCTCGGTTTCGGGCGTGTATTGGCCTGAGATCAGCTACCGGCCTCGCGCCCAGCGCGGATCTGCGTCGAGGAGATCGGCAGGCGCGGACCGTGCAGGAAAGCCCAGGCGGGAGGCGGTGTCGCGGGCAGAAGCGGCGCCGCCTCCTCGGGCAGGCGATAGCGGGCGAGCGCCTGCCCGGCGATGGAGGCGGTAGCGGCGCGCGAATGTCCGGGGCGGTCGATCACGCAGATCGGCATGGCGTGTGCGATCGCGCGCCAATCGCGCCAGCGATGGAAATGGGTGAGCCCGTCAGCGCCCATGATCCAGGTGAAAGCGAGATCGGGCCGGCGTTGCTCGAGATAATGCAGCGTGTCGACGGTATAGCGCAGACCCGCCTGCGCCTCGACATCGCTGACGGCGATGCGCGGATGGCGGGCGAGCGCGCGGGCCGCGGCCATGCGCTCACTGAGCGACGCGCCCGGGCGACCGTTCTTCAAAGGATTGCCGGGGGTGACCAGCCACCAGATCGCATCGAGCCGCAAGCGTTTGAGCGCCATCAGCGCGACGTGGCGATGGCCCTCATGGGGCGGGTCGAAACTCCCGCCGAACAGGCCGATGCGCTGGCCGTCACCCGCAGGCGGCAGAAGCGGGGGAAGCATATGCCTGCGCGATACCGGCATCGCTCGCCCCCAACTGCTCCCAAAAAACGCGGATCACGCGCCCTGCTTCACCGCGATACCCTTGTCGGCGAAGAACTGCTGCAATTCACCGGCCTGGAACATCTCGCGGGCAATGTCGCAACCGCCGACGAATTCGCCCTTGACGTAGAGCTGCGGGATCGTCGGCCAGTTGGAATATTCCTTGATGCCGCTGCGGATGCCTTCATCCTCCAGAACGTTGATGCCTTTGTAGTCGACACCGAGATAGTTCAGGATCTGGACGACCTGGCCGGAGAAGCCGCACATCGGGAAATCCGGCGTGCCCTTCATGAACAGAACCACGTCGTTGGTCTTGACTTCACTATCGATGGTCTGATGCGCGCTCATGGGAAACTCCTGTGCTCCGGCGCTCAAGACGCCGGACCCGGGTTGGATGTTCAATCGGCGGGAATGGTGGTCAGGGCGAGTGCGTGCAGCACACCGCCCATGCGGCCCTGGAGAGCCTGATAGACCATCTGATGCTGCTGCACCCGGCTTTTGCCCTTGAATTCAGCCGAGGTGACCGTGGCGGCGTAATGATCGCCGTCGCCGGCCAGATCACGGATCTCGACCGTGGCATCCGGAATGGCTTCCTTGATCATCTTCTCGATGTCGCGGGCTTCCATGGGCATGGGCGATACTCTCCTCAGGCCGGTTCTGCTGCCATATAATCAGGCAGCCAGTTTTCGTGCGCCTGCTTCAGCGTCGCAATAGATATGGCCTGACCATCGGGCAGAATCAACGCATCACCGCCCGTGCGACCGAGTTTCATGACGAAAATTCCTGCGCTCTGTGCGTCTGCCGACAGCCGCTCTGCCTCTTCTTCGGGCAGTGCGAGCAGGTAGCGGCCCTGATCCTCGCCGAAGAGAACGACGTGGGACGGGCCCTCGGGCAGCGCCTCAATGCGCGCGCCGATCCCCCCGGCCATCGCCATCTCGGCGAGCGCCACGGCGAGCCCGCCATCGGAGAGATCATGCACCGTGTCGAGACGTCCGGCGGCGATCGCCGCGCGCACGAAACCGCCATGGGCGCGCTCGCGATCGAGATCGACGGGCGGCGGCGCCCCCTCCTCGCGCCCGCAGATCTCGGCGAGATAGGCGGAAGCGCCGAGCCAGCCGGCGGTCTCACCGATCAGGAGCACGACATCGTCCTTGCGGCGGAATGCGATGGTGGCGTGGCGGGTGCAATCCTCGAGCAGGCCGACGCCCCCGATGGTGGGGGTAGGCAGGATGCCGACTTCGTTCGTCTCGTTATAAAGCGAGACATTGCCCGAGACGACGGGGAAATCGAGCGCGGCGCAGGCCTCGCCGATACCCCGGATGCAGCCGACGAGCTGGCCCATGAAATGGGGGCGCTCGGGATTGCCGAAATTCAGATTGTCGGTGATGGCGAGCGGCGTACCGCCCACGGCGCAGATGTTGCGATAGGCTTCCGCCACCGCCTGCCTGCCGCCCGTCACCGGATCGGCCTCGCAATAGCGCGGGGTGACGTCGGTGGTGAGGGCGAGGCCCTTGGGCCCGTCCTCGACGCGCACGATCGCCGCATCGCCGCCGGGCGTCTGCACCGTATTGCCGAGGATGAGATGGTCGTATTGCTCGTAGACCCAGCGCTTCGAGCACAGATCCGCCGAGCCGACGAGCCGTACCAGCGCATCGCCGTCAGCCATCGGGGGGATGACGTCGCCGGCCTCGATCACCGGGCGCGGGGGCGTCGGCGTGTGGGGGCGGTCATAGATCGGCGCCTCGTCGCCGAGTTCCTTGATCGGCAGATCGGCCTCGATGCGCCCCTGATGCTTCACGACGAAACGCAGGGTGTCGGTGGTCTTGCCGATGACAGCGAAATCGAGCCCCCATTTGCGGAAGATGGCCTGAGCCTCCTCCTCCATGCCGGGTTCGAGCACCATCAGCATGCGCTCCTGGCTCTCGGAGAGCATCATCTCGTAGGCGCTCATGCCGTCCTCGCGGCAGGGTACCGCGTCGAGATCGAGCTCGATGCCGAGATTGCCCTTCGCGCCCATCTCCACCGATGACGATGTCAGCCCCGCCGCGCCCATGTCCTGGATCGCGATGACGGCGCCCGACGCCATGAGTTCGAGGCAGGCTTCGAGCAGGAGCTTCTCCGCGAAAGGATCGCCGACCTGCACGGTGGGGCGTTTTTCCTCCGCCGATTCGTCGAAGCTCGCCGAGGCCATGGTGGCGCCGTGGATGCCGTCGCGCCCGGTCTTGGAGCCGAGATAGACGATCGGATTCCCCACCCCCGTGGCCTTGGCGTAGAAGATCTCGTCGCTCTTTGCGAGCCCTACCGCCATGGCGTTGACGAGGATGTTGCCGTCATAGCGGGAGTGGAATCCGACCGAGCCGGCCACCGTCGGCACACCGAAGGAATTGCCGTAACCGCCGATCCCGTGCACCACGCCCGAGACGAGGTGGCGGGTCTTCGGATGATCGGGCGAGCCGAAGCGCAGGGCGTTGAGCGCGGCGATCGGGCGCGCGCCCATGGTGAAGACGTCGCGCAGGATGCCTCCGACGCCGGTCGCCGCTCCCTGATAGGGCTCGATGAAGCTCGGATGGTTGTGGCTCTCCATCTTGAAGACGCAGGCCTGCCCGTCGCCGATATCGATCACGCCGGCATTCTCGCCCGGCCCCTGGATCACCCAGGGCGCGCTGGTGGGCAGGCCGCGCAGGTGCTTGCGGGACGATTTGTAGGAGCAATGCTCGTTCCACATGGCCGAGACGATGCCGAGCTCCGTCAGGGTCGGGTCGCGGCCGATCAGCGCCTTGAAGCGCGCATATTCGTCGGGCTTGAGCCCGTGTTCCTGCACCAGTGCCTCGGTGATGGTGACGCTGTCGCCGCTCATGCTCGTCCTGCCTGCTCGAAGATGCGACAAGGCCATAGCCCGTCACATCTCTCAGCGCAACGCCGCAGGCGGGAAACCGGCCCGGTCTCCCCATGCCACGATCGGTGAATGCCCGTCCCGCCCTGACGCACCATGCCGGATCGGGACATCCCGGGATTGCGCGCGCGCCGCCGATGCGCCGTTTCCGTGCCGCATCGGAACAAAGTGAATGGCACGTTAATCGCTAGAATTTTCCACGAATTGAAACCAATGCGTGGAGTTTGCCGATGTCCCTGATCACCCGCACGGCCCGCGACGAGCACGGCGGCGTCGCCGTCATCTTCGGTCTCGCCGTGATCCCGATCTTCGCATTCGCCGGTTTCGCGATGGATTTCAGCCGCGCCACGGATGTGCGCGCAGCCATGCAGAACGCTGCGGATTCGACGGCGCTCCAGGCCGTGATCGCTCGCCAGGAGGGCCGCCATCTCGATATCGAGCAGACCTTCATGGGCAATTTCCACCATGCCGCGCAGCTCGAGAATTTCACCGTGACCGCCGAATGGACCGGATCGAACCGTGTGCGGATAGCCTCCGAGGCGGTCCTGCCCATGACGGTCGGGGCGGTGCTGCGCCCCACCCTCGATGTCGGCGTGGCCGCGATCGCGGAAGGCGTCGTCGTCACCCGCGCCAACGAGAGCCATTTCGACGTGCTCGATTTCGAGGCCCATGACCTGAACGAGCTCTTCGCCTATTGCTACGATCCCGTCGCCGACGAGCGCCTCGGCCCGATCGATCCCGACCCTTTCGCGCGGGAGGAGCGGATGGATTTCATCAAGGTGGCGGATAACGACTGGTTCGGCGGCTTCGATCCGGCGAACACCCCGCAGGTGAATTGCCTGCCGCATGAAGAAATCAGCTACATGCTGCGCAATACGCGCGACGCCAACAACAATCCGAGCGAGCGCACCAATCCGAATGCGCGGATCTACGAGTTCTTCAGCGACACGACCCGGGATCCCAACGACCCGGAAATGCTCGTCTTCAACTTCGAACTGAACATCCTCGAAACGATCCTGTGCCGCACCCTCGACGAGTGCCGCCGCGAGCGCGACGGCGGCATTCTGCCCGATCTCATGGATCGCTATCGCGACCCGAACGTGAACGAGCTCGCCTGCCGTGAGGGCTACTATCTCTATATCGGTTTCGAGGACCGCCCGCCGGAATGGGGGCATTCGGACCGCGATTACGACGATCTCAGCGTGGTGATCAGCTGCCCGTCCACCCAGGAGCGCCGCAGCACCGTGCGCCTCGTCGGCTGATACAGGTGCAGGCGGGCGCCGTCTTCAGGCGGCGCTCGCACGACGGCCGCAAAGGCTCGCGAACAGACCCGCCCCGTCGGTCCCGCCGACGAGCGGGTCGATCAGATTCTCAGGATGCGGCATCATGCCGAGCACGTTGAGCTGCGGGGAATAGATGCCCGCAATCGCGTTCAGCGAGCCGTTGCAATTGGCCTCGTCGGTCAGCGCACCGGAGGCGTCGCTGTAGCGGAATGCCACGCGCCCCTCGCCCTCGAGCCGCGCGAGCGTCTCGGGATCGGCGACGTAATTGCCCTCGCCATGGGCCACGCAGACATCGATCACCTGGCCGGCCTCATAAGCCGAGGTGAAGGCCGTATCAGCGCGCTCGACCCGCAGAAGCTGGCGGCGGCAGACGAAACGCAGTTGCGCATTGCGCATCAGGACGCCCGGCAGGAGCCCCGATTCACACAGCATCTGGAAGCCGTTGCAGATGCCCAGCACCAGACCGCCGCGCGCGGCATGGGCACGCACCGCGTCCATGGCCGGCGCGCGGGCCGCGATGGCGCCGCAGCGCAGATAATCGCCGTAGGAGAACCCGCCCGGGAGCACCGCGAGATCGGTGCCGGGCGGCAGCGCATCCTCGGCATGCCAGACGGAAACCGTCTCGGCCCCCGCGCCGCGCAGGGCACGCGCGACGTCACCGTCGCGATTGGATCCGGGAAAGACGATGATGGCGGCGCGCATGGGTCTCGCTCCTCGCGGCGATCGGCGTCTTCAGACGAGCTCGACGCTGTAATTCTCGATCACGGTATTGGCGAGCAGGCGCTCGCAGGCCTGCTCCAGCGTGGCGCGGGCCGCTTCGGCATCCGCCGCGTCGATCTCGATATCGAAGACCTTGCCCTGGCGCACCGAGCCGACGCCTTCGATGGCGAGGGATTTCAAGGCGCCTTCGATGGCCTTGCCCTGCGGATCGAGTACCCCGTTCTTCAAGGTGACCGTGACGCGCGCTTTCATGGATGTCATTCCCCGGCTGACGGCGCCATGCGCCGACGATCGCTTGCGCGTTACGCCATAGCCGCAGGGCGCGCGGGTGACAACCGGGCAGAGTCGCATTCGTACCGGTTTCCTGCACGCCGATGTCGATTTCGTGCGAAAATCCGCGATCGGGCGCTGGCCGGACACGCATGTTCCGCAAGGCGGATTGTGTAGATATCAGTTGCGCGGGGGCCGGAAAACGCGGATTTTGCGGTCGAAATCGAAAAAACAGACCAAGGATCGAGGAAACCATGACCAACAGCTCCGTGCGTGCAGAAGCGCTCGCCATTCTGGAGCGGCTGGGCGTGAGCGGCGACGCTTTCGCCAAGTCGGGCGCGGAACAGTCCGGCGCCGACACGCTGAGCGCGCGCTCGCCCGTAACCGGCGAGAGGATCGCGCAGCTGCGCACCACGAGCGCGGACGAGACCCGTGCGGCCATCGCCAAGGCCGAGGCCGCCTTCGCCGCCTGGCGCAAGGTGCCGGCCCCGCGTCGCGGCGAACTCGTGCGGCTGCTCGGCGAGGAGTTGCGCGCGGCCAAGGACGATCTCGGCATGCTGGTGACGCTGGAAGCGGGCAAGGTCGTCTCGGAAGGGCTCGGCGAAGTCCAGGAGATGATCGACATCTGCGATTTCGCCGTCGGCCTCTCGCGCCAGCTCTACGGCAAGACCATCGCCACCGAGCGCCCCGATCACCGCATGATGGAGACCTGGCACCCGCTCGGGATCGCCGGTGTGATCACGGCCTTCAACTTCCCCGTGGCGGTATGGTCCTGGAACACGGCGATCGCGCTCGTCTGCGGCGATCCGGTGATCTGGAAGCCGTCGGAGAAGAGCCCGCTCACCGGCCTCGCCGTCACCGCGATCCTCGAACGCGCCATCGCCCGCTTCGGCGACGATGCGCCGCAGGGTCTGCATCACCTCCTGATCGGCGACCGCGAGATCGGCGAGATCCTCGTCGACGACGAACGCGTGGCACTCGTCTCGGCCACCGGCTCGACCCGGATGGGGCGTGAGGTCGGCCCGCGTCTCGCGAAGCGCTTCGCCCGCTCGATCCTGGAACTCGGCGGCAACAACGCCGCCATCGTGGCGCCCTCCGCCGATCTCGACATCGCGCTGCGCGCCATCGCCTTCTCCGCCATCGGGACCGCAGGTCAGCGCTGCACGACGCTGCGCCGGCTGATCGTCCACGAATCGGTCTATGACCAACTCGTGCCGCGTCTCGCCGAGGTCTATGGCTCGGTCGCCATCGGCGATCCGCGCGCGGCGGGGACGCTGGTCGGGCCGCTGATCGATCGCGATGCGTTCGAGAATATGGAGAAGGCGCTCGATGCGGCCCGCGAGGCGGGTGCCGTCGTGCATGGCGGTGGCCGCGCCGCAGGCATCGGCGGTGACGACGCCTTCTACGCCAAGCCCGCCCTCGTGGAGATGCCCTCGCAGATGGCGCCCATGACGCAGGAGACTTTCGCACCTATTCTCTACGTGGTGCGCTATAATGACATCCACGAGGCGATCGCGATCCAGAACGGCGTCGGTGCCGGCCTGTCCTCGTCGATCTTCACCCTCGACATGCGCGAGGCGGAATTGTTCGTGAGCGAGATCGGCTCCGATTGCGGTATCGCCAACGTCAATATCGGCCCCTCGGGCGCCGAAATCGGCGGTGCCTTCGGTGGCGAGAAGGAAACGGGCGGCGGCCGCGAGGCTGGTTCCGACGCGTGGAAGGCCTATATGCGCAGGTCGACGAACACGATCAATTACGGCACCGCCCTGCCGCTGGCCCAGGGCGTGACCTTCGATATCTGAAGGCCGCGCCCGGGTCTCCCTCCCCTCAGGGGAGGGATCAAGGGTGGGGTGGTACCGCGCCAACGAGCGCGACGAGGATTTATAAAGAAGGAAACCGGACCATGGCTCAACCGCAACTCAAACCCAAGGACGCGCCGGCACAGGCGAGCTTCAAGTGGGACGATGCGTTCCTGCTCGAAGACCAGCTCACCGACGATGAGCGCATGATCCGCGACACGGCGCATGCCTATTGCCAGGAAAAGCTGCTGCCGCGCGTGCTCGAAGCCTACGCCCAGGAAAAGACCGACCGCGCCATCTTCAACGAGATGGGCGAGCTCGGCCTGCTCGGCGTCACCATCCCCGAGGAATACGGCGGTGTCGGCGCCGGCTATGTCGCCTACGGGCTCGTGGCGCGCGAGGTGGAGCGTATCGATTCGGGCTATCGCTCGATGATGAGCGTCCAATCCTCGCTGGTCATGTATCCGATCTATGCTTACGGCGACGAGAACCAGCGCAAGAAGTACCTGCCCAAGCTCGCCTCGGGCGAATATGTCGGCTGCTTCGGCCTCACCGAGCCCGATGCCGGCTCCGATCCCGGCGGCATGAAGACGGTCGCCAAGAAGAAAGATGGCGGCTACGTCATCTCCGGCACCAAGATGTGGATCTCCAATTCGCCGATCGCGGACGTCTTCGTCGTCTGGGCGAAGTCGGAAGCGCATGACGGCGCGATTCGCGGCTTCGTGCTGGAGAAAGGCATGAAGGGTCTCTCCGCGCCCAAGATCGGCGGCAAGCTCAGCCTGCGCGCCTCGATCACCGGCGAGATCGTGATGGACGGCGTCGAGGTCGGCGAAGACGCGCTCCTGCCCAACGTCTCGGGCCTGAAGGGCCCCTTCGGCTGCCTCAACCGCGCCCGCTACGGCA
>JBJHBI010000077.1:0-16065 GCA_050485405.1 Salinarimonadaceae bacterium | reverse complement strand
TTGATCGTGAGCAGGTTCAACGAGGGCGGGCAATCGATCAGGATATAGGTGAAAGGCTCCGACCGGAGATGATCGCCGAGCGCCAGCCCTTCGATGGCGAGGCGCAGGCGATGCGCGCGGTTGCGCTCCTGCGAGATCTCGAGCTCCAGCCCGAGCAGATCGAGCGTCGAGGGTGCGACATGCAGGCCCGGCACCGCCGTTTCCATCACCGCCTTGCGCAGATCATGCTCGCCGGCCAGCACGTGATAAGTCGAAATCTGACGCATCTTGTGATCGATGCCGAGGCCGGTCGAAGCGTTACCCTGCGGATCGAGATCGAGGATCAGCACCTTCTCGCCGATCGCGGCCAGCGCCGTGCCGAGATTAATCGCCGTCGTGGTCTTGCCCACACCGCCTTTCTGGTTGGCGAGAGCGAGGATACGCGGGCGCGCCGTGCGGCCCGGACGCTCCCGGTCAGGGGCATCCTGGGTGGCATCGCGCAATTCGCGGTCGAGAATATCGGTGGTCATGCTGCGGATCCCGATCCTGTCAGGCCGGGCTCAGCTCCGTGATGCGCAGGATACGCCCGCGTGGATCGCTGATGCTCGGCAAAATCTCATTGTCGAATCTCCAGTATTTGGACGATTCGGTCAATTCGATCTCGACCCTGTCACCCTTCGGAAACAGCCCCATGACACCAGTTTTCAACAGGGGAGATGTCCAATCGAGCAATTTCGGCAACGGTGCGAGGGCACGTGCCGTCACGACATCGATCTCACCGGTGAAATTCGTGATCACATCCTCGATGCGCGCATTATGTACCCGCACCGGCGCATCGGTGAGGCGTGCGACGTGACGGATGAACGCGCATTTGCGCGCATTGCTCTCGACGCAATGGACCATGGCAGGCCCTGCGCCGGATTTTTTCGGCTCGCTCTTCAGCATGATGGCGATCACGAGCCCGGGCAATCCGGCGCCGGATCCGAGATCCAGCCAGCGGCGCGCATCGGGGGCGAGTTGCCGCAGCTGCATCGAATCGGCGATATGCCGCGTCCAGACATCGTCGAGGGTCTTGCCGCCGACGAGGTTTTTCGCGTTCTGCCAGCTCTGCAATTCCGTCACCAGCGTGGTGAGGTCGTCCAGTGTTTCACGTGAAACAGCGCCGGCGATCGAATCCGGAACCGGAGGTATGGCTACCAATCGCCTCATTCCGCAGCATCCTGCGCGACACGCTGGCGACGCGCATGCCCTGCGAGCAGGGTGATCGCCGCCGGCGTCATGCCCTCCATCCGCGCCGCCTGGCCCAGCGTGCGCGGGCGCACCGCCTTGAGCTTGGTGCGCAATTCGTTCGACAAGCCGGCCAAACCGTCGAAATCCAGATCGGCATCGAGCAGAACACCTTCGTCCCGGCGATGCGCGGCGATATCCGCCGCCTGACGGTCGAGATAGACCGCGTAGGTCGCATCGGTCTCGAGGCGCGCCGCGATATCGGTCGGGACTGATCCGAGCTCCGGCCAGATCGCTACCAGCCGCACCCAGTCGATATCCGGATAGGAGAGCAGCTGGAAAGCGTTCCGGCGTATGCCATCACGGTTGAGGTTGAGCCCGGCCCGCGCCGCCTCGTTCGGCGTGAGGCTATGTGCGGAAAGCAGCGCCCGGGCGCCCGCGAGCGCATCCTGACGCGCCCGGTAATGTGCCGCGCGGGTCTGTCCGACGCAGCCGATTTCGAGACCCCGCACGGTGAGCCGTTCATCCGCATTGTCGATGCGCAGGCTCAGGCGGTATTCCGAGCGCGATGTAAACATACGGTAGGGTTCGCTCACCCCCCGGGTCACCAGATCGTCGATCAGGACGCCGATATAGGATTCGGCCCGATCGAAGATCACACCCGCATCGCCGCCGGCGAAACGCGCCGCGTTGAGCCCGGCGACCAGTCCCTGTGCGCCGGCTTCCTCGTATCCGGTGGTGCCGTTGATCTGACCGGCGAGGAACAACCCGGCGATCGCGCGGGTCTCCAGCGTGGGGCCGAGATTGCGCGGATCGACGTAATCATATTCGATTGCATAGCCCGGCTTGAGCATGACCGCCCGCTCCAGCCCGGGTATGGCTTTGAGGATACCGGTCTGCACATCTTCGGGCAGCGAGGTCGAGATCCCGTTGGGATAGACGGTGGTGTCGTCGAGACCCTCCGGTTCGAGGAAGATCTGATGCGCAGTGCGATCGGCAAAGCGCACCACCTTGTCCTCGATCGAGGGGCAATAGCGCGGCCCCGTACCGGAAATATCGCCGGAATACATCGGCGCGCGATGCAGATTCGCGCGGATCAGATCATGCGCCTCACCGGTGGTGCGGGTAATGCCGCAGGAAACCTGGGGCGTGGTGATCCGGTCCGTGAGATCCGAAAACGGCACCGGATCGTCATCCGCTTCCTGGATATCGACCCCGGCCCAGTCGATCGTGCGACCGTCGAGGCGCGGCGGCGTACCCGTCTTGAGACGACCGAGATCGAAGCCGAACCGGTCGAGCGTGGCGGAAAGTCCGAGCGCTGGTGCCTCGCCCGCGCGCCCGGCGGGAATCTTGCGCTCGCCGATATGAATCAGCCCGCGCAGGAAGGTCCCGGTGGTGATGACGACGGCGCCGGTGCGCAGTTCACGCCCGTCGGCGAGCTTCAGAGCGGCAACCCGCCCATCCGCAACGACGATATCGTCCGCCTCGCCCTCGATCACGGTCAGGCCCGGGGTCGCCGCGATTTCGGCCTGCATCGCGCGGGCATAGAGCTTGCGATCGGCCTGGCTGCGCGGACCGCGCACCGCCGGGCCCTTGCGGCGATTGAGCAGCCGGAACTGGATGCCGGCCTTGTCGGCTATACGTCCCATCAGCCCGTCCAGCGCATCGATCTCGCGCACGAGATGCCCCTTGCCGAGACCACCGATCGCCGGATTGCACGACATCGCGCCGATCGTATCACGGCGATGGGTGACGAGTGCTGTGCGGGCGCCGAGCCGCGCGGAAGCCGCAGCCGCTTCCGTGCCGGCATGCCCACCGCCCACGACGATGACGTCATAATCCATGGTCGAGATCCGCTTCAGATTGCTCTCGCTGACGGGAAACGCCCTGTGGATACAGGAAAACGCCCCGATTTCAAAGGCTTTCCGCGCAACACTGTCCGCGATCCCGTCAGAAACGCAGCACTCGCATGAGGCGCGCCACATCGAGGAGCGCGACCAGCGCGGAGGCGATATAGGTAAAGGCCGCCGCGCGCAGGACCGAGCGCGCTGCCGGGAGATCGCGCTGTTTCAGATAGCCGCCTTTTTCGAGGATGGGGAGCGCGCGGTTGAAGCTCGCATCCATCTCGACGGGGAGCGTGAGAACGTGGATCAGCACGCGCGAGCCGAGCAGAGCGACGACCACGCCGATCTGCAGGAGGATCAGCACCGGCGACTTGACGAGAATCGCCACCAGCGGCGCGAGTGCGAGAATGATCGCGGCGGCAACCTCGACGGAGCGGATCGAACCGGCGAGCCGCACCCGTGTGGTCAGGAGCGTGTCACCATCCGCATGCTGCATGGCATGCGAAGCTTCATGCGCAGCGACGGCGACGGCGGTCACCGATCGCCCGTCGTAATTGTCCGGCGAAAGCCGAACCACGCGCTCGATCGGATCGTAATGATCGGCGCCGGGCTGGGCGAGTTCGACGCGCACGTCGCGCAGACCGGCGAGGTCGAGAAGATGCCGGGCGAGTTCGCCCCCGGTCCCCGGAAAATCCTCACGCTCATCGGCATGCTTGCGCATGGCCGCGCGCACCCACCATTGCGGCAGGAAGACGAGCGCCAAAAAGATCACGGCGAGGATGAGCAGGATCAGCGGCATGGTCTCGTCATAGATAGGATGGGCGTGGGCGAAAACGAAGCCCGAATCGGGAGGCGATGCGGCGGAAAATCGCCGCAGGGCGCAAGTCGGGCGCGTTGCCGGGTTTCCTTCACGCCCCGGTTTCACATATACCGGGCACGGGACGGGCAGCGTATGATCGCCTGATCGAGGGAAAGCGCCGGAACGATGACGGGTGAGATCAAGATCTGCGGATTGCGCGACGCGCGCGTGCTCGATGCGGCACTGGACGCCGGCGCCGATCTCGTGGGCTTCGTGCAGTTCCCCAAAAGCCCGCGCCATATCGATCTCGACGCGGCCAAGCCGCTCACCCGGCGCGCTGCGGGCAAGGCTTTGAGGGTCGCGCTCGCGGTCGATCCCGATGACGAAGCGCTCGAAGCCATCCTTGCGGCGATCGATCCCGAGATCCTGCAATTGCACGGGAGCGAAAGCCCGAGCCGCGTGGCTCAGATCGCGCAGCGCTTCGGCGTGAGCGTGATGAAGGCGATCGGCATCGCCGAGGCCGGGGATCTCGCGCAGATCGAGGCCTATCGCGACATCTGCCAGCGCATCCTCGTCGATGCCAAACCGCCCGCGACACCGGACGCGCTACCGGGAGGCAACGGGCTCACCTTCGACTGGCGCCTGATCGCCGGGCTCGGTGACAAGTCCGGTCTGATGTTGTCAGGGGGCTTGAATCCGGCCAATGTCGGTGATGCGATCGCCCTGACCGGGGTGGGCGCCGTGGACGTCTCGTCGGGGGTGGAGCGCGCGCCCGGCGAGAAGGACCCGCAACGTATTGCACAATTCATCGAGGCCGCGCGCGCGGCTTTCCGGCAGCAAGGCGCGCAGCCGGCGAAAGAGAAGGCGAAATCGGCGTGAACGCACCGCAGACCCCCAATTCCTTCCGTAACGGCCCGGACGAAACCGGCCATTTCGGACGCTTCGGCGGCCGTTTCGTCGCCGAAACGCTGATGCCCAACATCCTCGAACTGCAGGAAGCCTACGAGGCGGCCAAGGTCGATCCGGCTTTCGCGCAGGAGATGGAGAGCTATCTCAAGCATTATGTCGGGCGCCCGAGCCCGCTCTATTACGCGGAGCGCTTCACGGAGCATCTGCGCGCCCAGGCAAAGGCCGCGGGCAAGAGCGGTGGCGCGAAGGTCTATCTGAAGCGCGACGAGCTCAACCATACCGGCGCGCACAAGGTCAACAACGTACTCGGGCAGATCCTGCTCGCCATGCGCATGGGCAAGAAGCGCATCATCGCCGAAACCGGTGCCGGCCAGCACGGTGTCGCGACGGCGACGCTTTGCGCGCGGTTCGGCCTCGATTGCGTCGTCTATATGGGCGCCGTCGATGTCGAGCGGCAGAAGCCGAACGTGTTTCGCATGAACATGCTCGGCGCCGAGGTGATACCGGTGCAATCGGGCTCGAAGACCCTCAAGGATGCGATGAACGAGGCGCTGCGCGACTGGGTCACCAATGTCGACACCACCTTCTACTGCATCGGCACAGTGGCCGGCCCCCATCCCTATCCCGCCATGGTGCGTGATTTCCAGGCGGTGATCGGCACCGAGGCGAAGGCGCAGATGCTGGAAGCCGAGGGGCGCCTGCCCGATTCGCTGATCGCGGCGATCGGCGGTGGCTCCAATGCGATCGGCCTGTTCCATCCCTTCCTGGATGACGCTTCCGTCGAGATCTACGGCGTCGAGGCGGCGGGGCACGGGGTGGAGAGCGGCGAGCACGCGGCCTCGCTCACCGGCGGCAAGCCGGGGGTGCTGCACGGCAACCGCACCTATCTCCTGATGAACGATGACGGCCAGATCACCGACGCGCATTCGATCTCGGCCGGGCTCGATTATCCCGGTATCGGCCCCGAACATGCCTGGCTGCACGAATCGGGGCGCGTCAAATACATCTCCGCCACCGACAAGGAGGCGCTGGCCGCCTTCCAGCTGATGTCGAAGCTCGAGGGCATCATCCCCGCGCTCGAACCCTCCCACGCCATCGCCAAGGCGGGGGAAATCGCCATCGACAAGCCGCAGGATCACCTGATGATCATCAATCTCTGCGGGCGCGGCGACAAGGACATCTTCACCGTGGCAGAACATCTGCAGGGCGGATTGTGATAGTCTCCGGGGGTAATGATGACTGACGAGACGGCCTATCTGATCCTGGAGCAATCGCGGATGATCCGATCCGGGATCCGCGATCTCGATACGCGCCTGTCCAATGTGGATGAGCGGCTCGAATCGCTGGAGACGAACGCCCAGGGCTTGAGCTACATCGTCACCACCGCAATCGGCTCCATCGCGCACGAAACCAAGCAGCTCAAGGAGCGCGTCGACGCGCTCGAAACAGGTTCCTGAAATCCATGACCTCCCGCATCGAAAACCGTTTCGCGCAATGCCGCGCCGAGGGGCGCGCGGCGCTCGTGACCTATGTCATGGCCGGCGATCCCGATCCCGAAACCTCGCTCGAGGTGATGCGGGCCCTGCCGAAGGCGGGGGCCGATATCGTCGAATTCGGCATGCCCTTCACCGATCCCATGGCCGACGGGCCGGCGATCCAGGCCTCGGGGCTGCGGGCGCTGAAAGCCGGGCAGGATACGGTGAAGACGCTCGATCTCGTGCGCCGCTTCCGCGAGGAGGATGCCGAGACGCCGGTCATCCTGATGGGCTATTTCAACCCGGTCGAGCAATACGGCGTCACGCGCTTCATCGCCGATGCCAAGGCAGCTGGCGTCGACGGGCTGATCATCGTCGATCTGCCGCCGGAAGAAGACGATGAATTGTGCATTCCCGCCCTCGAAGCCGGGCTCGCCTTCATCCGGCTCGCCACCCCGACCACGGACGACAAGCGCCTGCCGGCGGTTTTGAAGAATACTGGCGGCTTCGTCTATTATGTCTCGATTACCGGCATTACCGGTGCCGCGACGCCCGATTTCGACAAGGTGTCCGGCGCGGTCGGGCGCATCAAGCGCCATACGGATCTGCCGGTCGTGGTCGGTTTCGGCGTCAAGAACGGCGATCACGCCGAAGCGATCGCGCGCGGCGCGGACGGCGTCGTGGTGGGCTCCGCCCTGATCGCGGCGTTGGAGGCGACCTATGACGGCGATGGCCGCGCCACGGCGCAGAGCATCCCCGCCGTCGAGAGCCTGGTACGCGATCTCGCCGCCGGTGTGCGCCGCGCTACCCGCCAGCCCGCCTGAATCGGGGCCGTCAGGTCGCGATGAATTTCATCTTGTGCGCGCGGTAGTGATCGATGATCGCCGCCGCCGTCTCCTCGATGGAGCGGCGCGTCACGTCGATCATCGGCCAGCGATTGCGTGAGAAGAGACGCCGCGAATAGGCGATCTCCTCGGCCACCGCCGCTCGGTCGGTATAATCCGTCTTCTCGGAGGCGTGCAGGCTGAGAATGCGGTTCTCGCGGATCTGGACGATGCGCTCGGGCGAGGCGATCAACCCGACGATCAGCGGCTTCTTCGCGCTCTCCACATGCGGCGGCAGCGCGATTCCGGGTACGAGCGGAATATTCGCGGTCTTGAGCCCGCGATTGGCGAGATAGATCGCCGTCGGCGTCTTCGAGGTGCGGCTGACGCCGAGCAGAAGCACATCCGCCTCCTCGATATCGTCGGGCAATTGCCCGTCATCATGCATCAGCGTGAAATTCATCGCGTCGATGCGCTTGAAGTAATCCGCGTTCAGCATGTGCTGCGCGCCGGGCCGCGCCGTCGAATCGGCGCCGAGATAAGCCTTGAACAGGCTGTGGACCGGCGAGAGCACCGCCAGACAGGGCGAGCCCGTCTCGCGGCAGGCTTCCTCCAGCCGCTCCGAGAGTTCGCTCTCCACCAACGTGTAGAGCACGATCCCCGGCGCGGCCTCGATCTCGGATATCACCCGGTCGAGCTGCTGTGGCGAGCGCACCAGCGGATAGACGTGCTCGATCGCCGAGACGCCCTCGTATTGTGCCGTCGCCGCACGCGCGACCGTGATCAGGGTCTCGCCCGTCGAATCGGAGACGAGGTGAAGGTGGAAGAAGCTGCGGCCCATATCTGCCCCCGATTCGGCGCCGTCACCCGCGACGCGCCGGTTGCACGCGATCTCCCATGCATTCCACTTTGCGGGTTATCCCGCAAGCGCAACGCGTCCTGTGGATGGATTCGGAGAGGCCGGCATCCATCCCCTGGAGGCTGCGCGAGTCGGGGATGACCATCAACAATCGCGATTCCGTGGAAGCCGGAATCTACCCCAATGGGGGAATCGGGTGAATCGCGATTCGCGACACCGTGATACAGCTGGCCGTTCGAGGCGTTAACGCTTTGTTAAGGAATGGTTTCGTTTACAGATCGTTAACGATCTCCCTCGCCTTCGTCCTTCCACAACTCCCACATACCGGACTGTGGAGGAACTGTGGACGATCTTGTGCGGGCAGAGTCGGGCATCCAAGAAAAAACCAATAGAGATTCTAGATTCAAAAATTGTTTTTTTGATTCGGGATCAAGGCGTTGATCGCATCGCCCACGGGTCTTATCGAGGAAGTATCAAAGGCGTCGCCGGGCGGCGCATCGTGAGGGAGTGAGGGTGTTGACCGAGACGACGCAAAGCCGGGCGATCATGCGGGTTCTCGATGGTGAAGCGGTCTGGCCGCCGCCGATCTGGGTGATGCGTCAGGCCGGTCGCTATCTGCCGGAATATCGGGCCACCCGGGCGGAAGCCGGCGGCTTCCTCGACATGTGCTACAATCCGGATTTCGCCGTCGAGGTCACCCTCCAGCCGATCCGCCGCTACGGCTTCGATGCGGCGATCATGTTCTCCGACATTCTCGTCGTCCCCCATGCGCTCGGCCAGAATGTCTGGTTCGCCGAGGGCGAGGGCCCGCGTCTCGATCCGGTGACGACGCTCGAGGATCTCTCGAAGCTCAACCAGCGCGATCCGGCGGAGCATCTGGCTCCCGTCTTCGAGACCCTGCGCCGCCTGCGCCGGGAATTGCCGACCGAGACCACGCTGCTCGGATTCTGCGGCGCGCCCTGGACCGTGGCGAGCTACATGATTGCGGGCAAGAGCACGCCCGATCAGGCGCCTGCCCGCATCGCCGCCTATCGCGATCCCGCCTTCATGGCCGCGCTGATCGACATGCTGGTCGAGACCTCCATCGATTATCTCACTGCCCAGATCGATGCCGGTGCCGATGCGATCCAGCTCTTCGAGAGCTTCGGCGCCGCGCTCTCCGCACCGCTGCTGGAGCCGCTCTCGCTGACGCCGATGCGCCGGATCGTGACCGGGCTGAAGGCACGGCGTCCGCAGGCGCGGGTGATCGTCTTCCTGCGGGGCGGGGGGCCGAATCTGGCCAAGCTCATCGAGGCGGATTTCGCCGATGCCGTGGCGCTCGACTGGTCGCTCGATCTCGACCGGGTGCTGCCGATGCTGCCTGCGACCCTGCCGAGCCAGGGCAATCTCGATCCGCTCGCGCTCGTCGCCGGTGGCGAGGCCCTCGATCAGGGCGTGGACGCGATCCTTTCCGCCACGCGCGGGCGCCCGCATATCTTCAATCTCGGCCACGGCATCGTGCCGCAGACACCCGTCGAGCACGTTGCGCAGATGATCGCGCGTGTGCGGGCGGCGGATATCTGAGACGCGATGCGTGGCGATGAGTGATCCTTATCTCTGGCTGAAATTCATCCACATCCTCGCCATTATCTCCTGGATGGCGGGGCTGCTTTATCTGCCGCGTCTGTTCGTCTATCATTGCGAGGCGGAGACCGGCTCGCGCCAATCCGAGACCTTCAAGGTGATGGAACGGCGCCTGATGAACGCGATCACCACTCCGGCAATGATCGTCAGCGTGATCACCGGTTTGTGGATGGGCTTCATGGCCGGCTGGTGGTCCTCCGGCTGGCTGCATGCCAAAACGCTGCTCGTCGTCTTCCTGCTCGCAAGCCACGTCTATCTGATGCGGGTGGTGAAGACCTTCGCCCGAGACGCCAATACCCGCTCGCATCGCTGGTATCGCGTGATCAACGAAGTGCCGACGCTCCTGATGATCGGCATCGTCTTCTTCGTGGTGATGAAGCCGTTCGGCTGAGGGCGGCAGCATCTGCGAATTTTGCTTGTGATGGCGCGCAAAAAGGTTTAAGCGTGCCTGACCTTCCCCGATAGACAGGTCGCGTTGCATCGCCTTCACGGAACCCGCAGAGCCGGGCCATCCGCAGAGCCGGCGAATTCCCCCGCAAAGCACCCGTCGCACGGTTCCCCGCCGCGTATCCCAATTTTCCAGAAACTGACTGAGAGTGTTCCCCGATGAGGGAAATCAAGCTTCAGGATTTGAAAGTCAAATCCGCTACCGAACTGACATCCTTCGCCGAAGAGCTGGAGGTCGAGAACGCGAGCACGATGCGCCGTCAGGAGCTGATGTTCGCCATCCTCAAGCAACTCGCCACCCGCGACGTCGAAATCATCGGCGAGGGAGTCGTCGAGGTGCTCCAGGACGGGTTCGGCTTCCTGCGTTCCGCGGAATCGAATTACCTTCCCGGTCCCGACGACATCTATATCTCTCCCTCGCAGATCCGCCGTTTCGGCCTGCGCACGGGTGATACCGTCGAAGGGCCGATCCGCGGACCGAAGGAAGGCGAGCGCTATTTCGCGCTGCTCAAGGTCAGCACGGTCAATTTCGAGGACCCGGACAAGGTCCGCCACAAGGTCCATTTCGACAATTTGACGCCGCTCTATCCCAATGAGCGCCTCAAGCTCGAGATCGAGGATCCGACGCGCAAGGATTATTCGGCGCGCATCATCGATATCGTCTCGCCGATCGGCAAGGGCCAGCGTGCGCTGATCGTCGCCCCGCCGCGCACCGGCAAGACCGTTCTTCTCCAGAACGTCGCGCAATCGATCACCAGCAATCATCCCGAATGCTATCTGATCGTGCTTCTCATCGACGAGCGTCCCGAGGAAGTCACCGACATGGAGCGTTCGGTGAAGGGTGAGGTGATCGCCTCGACCTTCGACGAACCGGCCACGCGCCACGTCCAGGTCGCCGAAATGGTGATCGAGAAAGCCAAGAGGCTGGTCGAGCATGGTCGCGACGTCGTCATCCTGCTCGATTCGATCACGCGTCTCGGCCGCGCCTACAACACCGTCGTGCCGTCTTCCGGCAAGGTCCTGACCGGTGGTGTCGACGCCAACGCCCTTCAGCGCCCCAAGCGCTTCTTCGGCGCAGCGCGCAATATCGAGGAAGGCGGCTCGCTGACCATCATCGCGACGGCCCTGATCGATACCGGATCGCGCATGGACGAGGTGATTTTCGAAGAGTTCAAGGGCACCGGCAACAGCGAGATCATTCTCGACCGCAAGGTTTCCGACAAGCGCGTCTTCCCGGCCCTCGATATCACCCGTTCGGGCACCCGCAAGGAAGAGCTGCTGGTCGAGCCGCAGGTGCTCAAGAAGATGTATGTGCTGCGGCGCATCCTCAATCCGATGGGCACCGTCGATGCGGCGGAATTCCTGCTCGACAAGCTGCGCGCGACCAAATCGAATTCGGATTTCTTCGATTCGATGAATACGTAAGGCTTTGCCGGCGGTTCAGGGAGCGCCCGGATGAGCGAACCCGTATCCGGTGACGACACGATCTTCGCCCCCGCGAGCGGTTTCGGGCGCGCCGGTATCTGCGTGATCCGGGTGTCCGGGCCGCAGACGCGTACGGCGCTCGAAACGCTTGCCGGCATGGTTCCGCCGGCGCGCATGATGCAGTTGCGTATCCTGCGCGATCCGCTTGACGCGAACCCCCTCGATCAGGCCCTGATCGTCTTCTTTCCCGGCCCGGCTTCGTTTACCGGCGAGGATGTCGCGGAGCTGCATATTCATGGCGGTCTCGCCGTGCGCCAGGCCGTGCTCGCCGCCCTGTCGCAGATCACCGGGTGCCGGCCCGCGGAGGCGGGTGAGTTCACCCGCCGGGCTTTTCTCAACGGGCGGATGGATCTCTCCGAGGTCGAGGGGCTGGCCGATCTGATCGATGCCGAGACCGAGATCCAGCGCCGTCAGGCCCTGCGTCAGCTCGAAGGCGGGCTCGGCGCCCAGGCCGAACGCTGGCGCGAGGAGGCCATCGCATGCCAGGCCCTGCTCGAAGCCGCCCTCGATTTCGCCGATGAAGGCGATATTGTCGAGAATGTCGAGACAGAAGCCTTGGGCAATGCGCTTACTCTGCTTCATCAGATCGAATCCCATCTGAAAGATGCTCGCAGTGGTGAGCGGCTGCGCGAGGGGTTCCACGTGGTCCTCGCCGGGCCGCCCAATGCGGGGAAGTCGACGCTGCTGAATGCGCTGGCGCGGCGCGACGTCGCCATCGTCTCCCCGATCGCCGGCACCACCCGCGACGTGATCGAAGTGCGCTGCGATCTCGACGGTCTGCCCGTGACGATCGTCGACACGGCGGGTCTGCGCGAAGCCGGGGACGTGATCGAGGAAGAGGGCATGGCGCGCGCCCGCGGACGCATGGCTCAGGCCGATCTGGTGCTCTGGCTCGACCCCGCCGATGATCCTGCGCCGCTTCCGGATGATCTGGGTCCGCATCTGCATGTCGTGACCAAGATCGACCGAGCGGATGTGCCGGTCGGGCGCGGGGATATCGCCATTGCGGCGCTATCGGGGGAGGGGATGGATGAGCTGCTCGCCCGCTTGCGCGAAGCGGCGGAATCGCTCTTCGGCGAGGGTGATGCGCTGATCACGCGTGAACGCCACCGGGTCGCCCTGACCAAGGCCTGCGAGGCTCTGCAGCGCGGCTGCCGACAGAGCGAGACAGAGCTTTTCGCCGAGGATATGCGGCTTGCGGCGCGGGCGATCGGGAGTATCAGCGGGCGCGTCGATGTCGAGGATGTGCTCGACCAGCTGTTTTCGAGCTTCTGCATCGGCAAATGACGGGCCCGATCGCCGGCTGTTTCACGTGAAACACGCGGCGCGGATCAGCGGAAATTACGCCCGCGCGGCATGGCGGCGGCCACGGCCCGTTGCGGTGCGATCTCGGAATCATACCGGTTATCTCCGATATCCTGCCCGATATCCTGCGCCAGATCCGGCTCCTCACGCACCAAAGCGGCGATCTGCAACGCCTTGCCGGGCCGCCCGGAAGATGCGCCGCGATGCTCGATCACGGGCCGCCGCACCTCGTCGCCCCGCGCGAGGGATTCCGGCGCAGGCAGGCGCGCGACCTTCTGCATCAGCGCGGTGAGATCGATCAGTTCCTCCACCACGAGATGGGTGACGCCATTGGCCTGTTGCAGCCGTCCGCGCGCGCCGACGAGCCGGGCGCCGAGCACGACCGGGCGAAAACGCTCGAAAACCTTCGGCCAGACGATCAGATTGGCGATGCCGCTCTCATCCTCCACCGTCATGAAGACCACCCCCTTGGCCGAGCCGGGGCGCTGGCGGATCAGCACCAGCCCGGCACAGCCGATCCGCGCGCCGTGGCGGGCCTCGTCGAGATCGGCGCAGCTTCTGAAGCGCTGTTGCGCGAGATCGGCGCGCAGGAAGGAGACCGGATGCGCCTTGAGCGAGAGGGTGAGGGCGCGGTAATCCGCGACCACCTTCTCCCCCGGCGGCATGGCGGGCAGATCGGCATCGGGCTCGCGCTCGGCCATGCGGGCGACGGCGAAGAGCGGCAGATCGTCCTTGTCGCCGCTGCGCCGCAGGGCTTTCACCGCCCAGAGCGCATCGCGGCGCTCCAGCCCGAGCGATTGAAACGCATCCGCCTCGGCGAGCCGCTCCAGCACGGTGGGGGAGAGAGCGGTGCGCAGCCACAGATCGCGCACCGAATCATAGCCGCCCCCGCGCCGTTCCACGATCATGCGCATATCCGCCTCGCGCACGCCCTTGATCACGCGAAAACCGAGCCGGATCGCGTGATCGCTCAGGATATCCTCACGCATCGCCCCATGGCGTCGATGCAGGCGCGGGCCCGCGGGTTCATCCGCTTCGAGCGTGCAATCCCAATCCGAGGCATTGATATCGGGATGGGCCACACGCACCCCGTGCTCGCGGGCATCGCGCACGATCTGGGCGGGGGCGTAGAATCCCATCGGCTGGGCATTGATCAGGACGCAGGCGAAGACGTCCGGATAGCGTGCCTTGAACCAGCAGGAGGCATAGACGAGCAACGCGAAACTCGCCGCATGGCTCTCGGGAAAGCCGTATTCGCCGAAACCTTCGATCTGCTTGAAGCAGCGTTCGGCGAAGGCGCGGTCATAGCCGCGCGCCTCCATGCCGTCGACCATCTTGCGGGCGAAGGTCGAGATCGTGCCCACACGCCTGAACGTGGCCATGGCCCGGCGCAGCCGGTCCGCCTCGCCGGGGCTGAACCCCGCCGCGACGATGGCGATGCGCATGGCCTGTTCCTGGAAGAGCGGCACTCCGAGCGTCTTGCCGAGCACCCGTTCGAGCTCGTCCGGCGGGCCGTGTTCCGGGGCGGGGGCGGGGAAGACGACGGGCTCGCGACCCTCGCGCCGGCGCAAATAGGGGTGCACCATGTCCCCCTGGATCGGGCCGGGCCGTACGATCGCCACTTCGATCACGAGATCGTAGAAGCAAGCCGGTTTCAGCCGCGGCAGCATCGACATCTGCGCCCGGCTCTCGATCTGGAAGACGCCGAGCGTATCGGCGCGCTGGATCATCGCATAGACGCGCGGATCCTCCGCCGGGATGGTCGAGAGCTGCAGCCGCTTGCCGTAATGCGTCTCGAGCAGATCGAAGGCGCGGCGCAGGCAGGAGAGCATGCCGAGTGCGAGCAGGTCGATCTTGAGAATGCCCAATGCATCGAGATCGTCCTTGTCCCATTCCACCGTGGTGCGTCCCTCCATGGCGGCATTGGCGACGGGGGTGACCTCGTCGAGGCGGGTGCGGGTGATGACGAAGCCGCCGGTATGCTGGGAGAGATGACGGGGAAACCCGATTAGTTCGTCGGCGAGCCGCAACGCCATGGCGAGGCGCTCCTCCTGCGGATCGAGCCCGAGCCGCGTCACCTCCTTCTCCTCGACCCTTGCCGAGGACCAGCCCCAGATCGAGCCCGACAGGGCGTCGAGCGCATCCTGCGACAGGCCGAACACCTTGCCGACTTCGCGGATGGCCGAGCGGGCGCGATAGGTGATCAGGCTCGCCGCCAGCCCCGCCCGCTCGCGGCCATAGCGCGTATAGACGTATTGCATCACCTCCTCGCGCCGCTCATGCTCGAAATCGATGTCGATATCCGGCGGCTCCCGGCGCTCCGCCGAGACGAAGCGCTCGAACAGAAGGTCATGCTTCGTCGGATCGACCTCGGTGACGCCGAGGCAGAAACACACGCTCGAATTCGCCGCCGAGCCGCGCCCCTGGGCGAGAATCCCCCTGGAGCGGGCAAAGCGCACGATGTCGTGTACGGTGAGAAAGTAAGGCGCATAGCCGAGTTGCCCGATCAGGGCGAGCTCGTGTCGCAGGGCGGCTGCCACCTTGTCCGGGATCGTCTCGCCGAAGCGCTCCCGTGCACCCTGCCAGGTATAATGATCGAGCGCTTCCTGCGCCGTTTCGAATCCGGCGCGGGCTTCTTCCGGATATTCGTAGCGCAGTTCGTCGAGGGAGAAACCGAGCCCGGCCATGAACCGGCCCGTTTCGGCGACCGCCTCCGGCATGGCGTGAAACAGCCGCACCATCTCCGCCGACGGCTTGAGATGGCGCTCCGCATTGGCCTCCAGCCGCCGCCCGGCCGCATCGAGCGTCATGCCGAGCCGGATACAACTCACCACATCCTGCAACGCCCGCCGCTCCGGCGCGTGATAGAGCACATCCCCCACGGCGATCAGCGGCAGCCGGTGTCGCTGCGCCAGATCCCGCCGCGCCGCCATGTGATGGCGCGGCGCGCGCCCGTAACTTGCACTCACCCCGATCCATAGCCGACCGGGGGCGATGGTTTTCAGCGCGGCGATAACGGCGTTTTCTCCCCTCTCCCCCCGTGGAGAGGGGTCGGGGGTGAGGGGCGTGGAAGATGGATCTCTGCCGTTGATGGCGTCCGCGCCCGTCATGACGGTTGGATCTAGTCCTGAGACCCCCTCACCCCCGGCCCCTCTCCGCCCGGGAGAGGGGAGTTCCGGCGCGCCCTTCATGGCGGGTGTGCCCGCGCTGGAGAGGTCGGGGCAAGGATCGGAAGTGCCGGTCGATGCAGCACTCTCTCCCCTCTCCCGCCGTGGAGAGGGGCCGGGGG
>JBJHBI010000076.1:0-16564 GCA_050485405.1 Salinarimonadaceae bacterium | reverse complement strand
TGATCGTGCCGATCGCCATGGAAGAGAAGCTGCGCTTCGCCATCCGTGAAGGCGGTCGTACCGTCGGCGCCGGCGTCGTCGCCGCCGTCCTGGATTGATGAATCCGGCCGCCTCGCGCAAAACGCTGCGCGAGGCGATTGTCTTTCGTGAAGCGATGGGTTATGCGTCGCTTCCGCTGCGGGCCGGGCCGACACGATCGCATGATCGGGCCGCCCGGACCGGCTTCCGCCGCTAGGAGTGTAGCTCAACTGGTCAGAGCACCGGTCTCCAAAACCGGGGGTTGGGGGTTCGAGTCCCTCCACTCCTGCCAGCGGCGGGATCGGAACGAATGCAGGATTTCGGGCATGTGCCCGCATCGGCATTCGCAAGGTTTGTTTTTCAGGGCGGCGCGGGCCATGACGGCTCCGCGCCCGTTCGATATGGGGCGAGAGCCGCTCCCGGACGCATGGCCGCAATCGAGAGCGACGGGGCGATCCATCGTGACCCGTCAGGCGAGAGAGTGATGGCGAAGACGAATCCGTTCGAATTCCTGCAACAGGTGCGCGCCGAAGGGTCGAAGGTCACCTGGCCGACCCGCAAGGAAACCATGGTGACCACCGGGATGGTCTTCGTCATGGTGCTGCTGGCCGCTTTGTATTTTCTCGTCGTGGATCAGATCCTGCGCTGGGGCGTGGGCTTCATCCTCGGTTTCGGCGGTTGAGGAGCGCGACGGTCATGGCAAAGCGCTGGTACATCGTCCACGCCTATTCGAATTTCGAGAACAAGGTCGCCCAGTCCCTCCAGGACCAGGCCGCGCAGCGTGGTCTCGAAGAGAAGTTCGAGGAGATCCTCGTGCCGACCGAGAAGGTCGTCGAGGTGCGCCGCGGCCGCAAGGTCGATACCGAGCGCAAGTTCTTCCCCGGCTACGTGCTGGTGAAATGCGAGATGACCGACGAGGTCTATCATCTCATCAAGAACACCCCCAAGGTCACCGGCTTCCTCGGTGCCGACAAGGCCAAGCCCCTGCCGATCCCCGATCACGAGGCGGAGCGCATCAAGGGGCAGGTGGCCGAGGGCGTCGAGCGTCCGAAATCCGCGCTGATCTTCGAGGTCGGCGAGACGGTTCGCGTCGCGGACGGCCCCTTCGCATCCTTCAACGGCGTGGTCGAGGAGGTGGACGAATCCCGTTCGCGCCTCAAGGTCGCCGTCTCGATCTTCGGCCGCGCGACGCCGGTCGAACTGGAATACGCCCAGGTGGAGAAGGTCGCCTGACCTTGTGATCTGCTGCGGCGTGGCGTGCTCTCTTCGAGCGCGCCTCATCGCGCGGGAGGCTCGCCCGGTCGCCATCCGGGCCCAGACAGGCCGTACCGCGCACTGCAACCCCCTGAACCGATCGGTCGGCAGCCGCTCGTGTTCGAACGTGGAGCAGTCCCATGGCGAAGAAAATCGCGGGATATATCAAGCTTCAGGTCCCCGCCGGCGCGGCCAATCCGTCCCCGCCGATCGGCCCGGCTCTGGGTCAGCGCGGCCTGAACATCATGGAATTCTGCAAGGCCTTCAATGCGAAGACCCAGCAGATGGAAAAGGGCATGCCGATTCCGGTGGTCATCACCGCGTATCAGGATCGTTCCTTCACCTTCGAGATGAAGCAGCCCCCGGTCTCCTACTTCCTGAAGCAGGCGGCGGGCATCAAGAGCGGCTCGCAGACGCCGGGCAAGAGCACCATCGCGAAGGTCACCTCCGCGCAGGTGCGTGAGATCGCCGAGAAGAAAATGGTCGATCTCAATTGCGACAGCATCGAGGCAGCCGCCGCGATGATCGAAGGCTCCGCCCGTTCCATGGGCATCGAGGTCACGGGCTGAGGAGGTCGACATGGCGAAAGAAGGCAAGCGCATCCGCAAGGCCCGCGAGGGTCTCGATGCCAACAAGCTGTACGAGCTCGGTGAGGCGATCGGTATCCTCAAGGACCGTGCCAGCGCGAAATTCGACGAGACCATCGAGATCGCGATGAATCTCGGCGTCGATCCCCGCCACGCCGACCAGATGGTCCGCGGCGTCTGCAACCTGCCCAACGGCTCCGGCCGTACCGTGCGGGTCGCGGTCTTCGCGCGCGGCGGCAAGGCCGACGAGGCCACGGCTGCGGGTGCCGACATCGTCGGCGCCGAGGATCTGATGGAGACGATCCAGGGCGGCACGATCGATTTCGATCGCTGCATCGCGACCCCGGACATGATGCCGCTGGTCGGCCGTCTCGGCAAGGTGCTCGGCCCGCGCGGCCTGATGCCGAATCCGAAGGTCGGCACGGTGACCATGGACGTCAAGGGCGCCGTCGAGGCGGCCAAGGGCGGTGCCGTGGAATTCCGCGTCGAGAAGGCCGGCATCATCCATGCCGGCATCGGCAAGGCCTCCTTCGATGCCGAAAAGCTCGCGGAAAACATCAAGGCCTTCGCCGATGCGGTGGCCAAGGCGAAGCCCAGCGGCGCCAAGGGTACCTATATCCAGCGCGTCTCGATCACCTCGACCATGGGCCCCGGGCTCAAGCTCGACGTGGGCAGCGTCGTCACCGCGTAACGGTTTCGGGCGCCCGCCGCGCGATGCGTTCGGCGGGTGCTCCCGGCCGGCGGCGAAAGGGTCTTGACTTTTTCGCCGTTTGCCCCTTGGCATCCGCGCCCTTACGGGTTATGGAAGCCACCCGCGTATAAGACAGGCCTCACGTGCCGCCAAGGGCGTGAACCCGTCTCTACGCGTATTTGCCCGATTCGTCGGGCCGAGGAAGGCCGGACAAGGCGGGCTCGCCCGCCACCTCCGGTCCTGTCCTGTCCGAGACTGCAGGTGCCGCAAGGCTTGAACCCGTATGGGGCCGGCACAGACGGGGAAAACCGATTGACGCACCGCCCGCCGGTACCGGCAGGGTCTTCATGGCCTGGTCATTCGTGACCGATCGTCCATGGCGGGTCGTTGCAAGAGGTTCGAACCATCTCGCCCGGATCGTGCTCGCACGTGACGGGGGACAGGGCTTGCCTGAACAGCCGCGCGTCGCGGCCTCGGCAGCCCCGAGGCGAACGAGCGGCAAGTGCAACCGGCGGAGCGCCTCGTGGTGTTTCCGCCCAAGTCGGAGAGAGCCCAGTGGAAAGAGCAGCAAAGCGCGAGCTCGTCACGACGCTCAACGACGTATTTTCGAATACGGGCGTTGTCATCGTGGCCCACTATTCGGGTCTTACGGTCGCCGACATGCAGAATCTGCGCGCGCAGATGAAGCAGGCCGGTGCCACCGTCAAGGTCACGAAGAACCGCATCGCCAAGATCGCTCTCGAAGGCACGGATGTCGCGTCGATTTCGGAATATCTCCAGGGGCCTACGCTTCTGGCCTATTCCGACGATCCGGTCGCGGCGCCGAAGGTCGCCACCGAATTCGCCAAGTCCAACGAGAAGCTCAAGATTCTCGGCGGGGCGATGGGGGTGACCGCTCTGGATGCGAACGGTGTGAAGGCACTTGCCTCCATGCCCTCGCTGGACGAACTGCGCGGCAAGATCGTGGGGCTCATCAACGCTCCCGCGACCAAGATCGCACAGCTCTCCAACGCACCGGCGGCAAAGCTCGCCCGCGTGTTCAGCGCTTATGCCAAATCCGAGGAAGCGGCTTGACGCCCATCCTGCAAACCCAACATCGTTCGAACCTATCAGGGATCAAAGACAATGGCTGATCTTGCCAAGCTCGTCGACGACCTGTCGTCGCTTACCGTCCTCGAAGCCGCCGAGCTCGCGACCATGCTCGAAGAGAAGTGGGGCGTTTCCGCTTCCGCCGCCGTGGCCGTCGCTGCCGCTCCGGCTGCTGGTGGTGGCGCTGCCGCCGCCGAGGAACAGACCGAATTCGACGTCATCCTGGCCGCTGCCGGTGACAAGAAGATCGAGGTCATCAAGGAAGTCCGCGCCATCACCGGTCTCGGCCTGAAGGAAGCCAAGGACATGGTCGAGGGTGCGCCCAAGCCGATCAAGGAAGGCGTTCCCAAGGAAGAGGCCGACAAGCTGAAGGCTCAGCTCGAGAAGGCCGGCGCCAAGGTCGAGTTGAAGTAATCGGGCGGCCGCGATCGCGGCCAGTGCCTGAACAGACGACCGACGGTCCCGGGTTTTCCCGGGGCCGTCGTTGCCGTCCGGTGAGCCGGGCGGTGTCCACCCCCTCCGCAGCGGCGGCAAAGGCGCGGGGGAGGGGCGCGAAGGAGGGGGCACTTCTTCGCTCAGGGTCGGGGTGATCGGCGATCCCCCGCTTTCGTTTCAACCGGCGCACGAGCCGGACGGCTGACCAGGCGTTCCGACGCCACCGACAGGGCCGGGAGTCCCGGTCAGCCGTGCATGAGGAGCAAGGTCGGACATGGCCAACACGCTGCAAGGTCGCAAGCGCATTCGCAAATTCTTCGGAAAGATCGGGGAAGTGGCGGAGATGCCCAACCTCATCGAGGTCCAGAAGGCTTCCTACGACCAGTTCCTGATCGTCGACGAGCCCCAGGGCGGGCGTCCCGACGACGGGCTGCAGGCCGTCTTCAAGTCGGTCTTCCCGATTTCGGACTTCGCCGGTACGGCCCTGCTCGAATTCGTCAAATACACGTTCGAGGCGCCGAAATTCGACGTCGACGAGTGCCGCCAGCGCGACATCACCTTCGCAGCGCCCCTGAAGGTGACCCTGCGGCTGATCGTGTTCGACGTGGATCCCGACACGCAGGCCAAATCCGTCAAGGACATCAAGGAGCAGGACGTCTACATGGGCGACATGCCCCTGATGACGGATAACGGCACCTTCATCATCAACGGCACCGAGCGCGTCATCGTCTCGCAGATGCACCGTTCGCCCGGCGTGTTCTTCGATCACGACAAGGGCAAGACGCATGCCTCGGGCAAGCTGCTCTTCGCCGCGCGCATCATTCCCTATCGCGGCTCCTGGCTCGATATCGAATTCGACGCCAAGGACATCGTGCATGCGCGTATCGACCGCAAGCGCAAGATCCCGTCCACGTCGCTGCTCTATGCGCTCGGTCTCGATGCCGAGGAGATCCTCTCGACCTTCTACGACCGGATCGTTTACACGCGTGACGGCGATGCCTGGCGCGTTCCCTTCAATGCCGAGCGCCTGAAGGGCTTCAAGGGCACGGCCGATCTCGTCGATGCCGATTCCGGCGAAGTCGTGCTCGAAGCCGGCAAGCGCCTCACCGCGCGCGTCGCGCGCCAGCTCGCCGACAAGAACGTTACCGCCCTGCGTGCGACCGACGAGGATCTCGTCGGTCAATACGTGGCCGAGGACGCCGTCGACGAGAATACCGGCGAGATCTATGCCGAGGCCGGCGAGGAAATCACCGAGAAGCTGCTCGAAGCGCTCGCCAATGCCGGCTTCAACGAGATCCCGGTACTCGATATCGACCACGTCAATATCGGCCCGTATATCCGCAACACGCTCGCCGCGGACAAGAACAGCTCCCGCGAGGAAGCTCTTTTCGACATCTACCGCGTGATGCGTCCCGGCGAGCCGCCGACCATCGACACTGCGGAGGCGATGTTCCAGTCGCTGTTCTTCGATCCCGAGCGTTACGATCTCTCGGCGGTCGGTCGCGTGAAGATGAACATGCGTCTCGATCTCGACGCCGAGGACACCGTGCGCACCCTGCGCAAGGACGATATCCTCGCGGTGGTCAAGGCGCTGGTCGGCCTGCGCGACGGCAGGGGCGAGATCGACGATATCGACCATCTCGGCAACCGCCGTGTGCGCTCGGTCGGCGAGCTCATGGAGAACCAGTACCGCCTGGGTCTGCTGCGCATGGAGCGCGCCATCAAGGAGCGCATGTCCTCGGTCGATATCGACACGGTGATGCCGCAGGATCTGATCAACGCGAAGCCCGCGGCCGCCGCCGTGCGCGAGTTCTTCGGTTCCTCGCAGCTCTCGCAGTTCATGGATCAGACCAACCCGCTCTCGGAAGTCACCCACAAGCGTCGCCTCTCGGCGCTCGGCCCGGGTGGTCTGACCCGCGAGCGCGCCGGCTTCGAGGTGCGCGACGTGCACCCGACGCATTACGGTCGCATCTGCCCGATCGAGACGCCGGAAGGCCCGAATATCGGCCTGATCAATTCGCTCGCCACCTTCGCGCGGGTGAACAAATACGGCTTCATCGAGACCCCCTTCCGCCGCGTGGTCGAGGGCAAGGTCACCGGTGAGGTGATCTATCTCTCCGCCATGGAAGAGGCCAAGTACAACGTCGCGCAGGCCAATACCCCGCTCGACGGCGAGGGCAGCCTGACCGAAGAACTGGTGATCTGCCGCAAGGCCGGTGAAGTCGTGGTGGCACCGCCCGACAAGGTCGACCTGATGGATGTGAGCCCCAAGCAGCTCGTCTCCGTCGCCGCGGCGCTGATCCCCTTCCTCGAGAACGACGACGCCAACCGCGCTCTGATGGGCTCGAACATGCAGCGTCAGGCCGTGCCGCTGGTGCGCGCCGATGCGCCCTTCGTGGGCACGGGCATGGAAGCCGTGGTGGCGCGCGATTCTGGTGCCGCGATCGGCGCCCGCCGCGCCGGCGTGATCGACCAGGTCGATGCGACGCGTATCGTCATCCGTGCGACGGAAGAGACCGATCCCGGCAAGCCCGGCGTCGACATCTACCGCCTGCAGAAGTTCCAGCGTTCCAACCAGAACACCTGCATCACGCAGAAGCCGCTGGTGCGCGTCGGTGACGTTGTGTCCAAGGGCGACATCATCGCCGACGGGCCTTCCACGGAATTCGGCGAGCTCGCGCTCGGGCGCAACGTGCTCGTCGCGTTCATGCCCTGGAACGGCTACAACTTCGAGGATTCCATCCTGCTCTCCGAGCGGATCGTGATGGACGACATCTTCACCTCGATCCATATCGAGGAATTCGAGGTGATGGCCCGCGACACCAAGCTCGGCCCCGAGGAGATCACCCGCGACATTCCCAACGTTTCCGAGGAAGCGTTGAAGAATCTCGACGAGGCGGGCATCGTCTATATCGGCGCCGAACTCAATCCGGGCGACATCCTCGTGGGCAAGATCACGCCCAAGGGCGAGAGCCCGATGACGCCGGAAGAAAAGCTCCTCCGCGCCATCTTCGGCGAGAAGGCTTCCGACGTGCGCGACACCTCGCTGCGTCTGCCGCCCGGCGTGTCCGGTACGGTGGTCGAAGTGCGCGTGTTCAACCGTCACGGCGTCGACAAGGACGAGCGTGCCCAGGCCATCGAGCGCGAGGAGATCGAGCGTCTGGCCAAGGACCGGGACGACGAGCAGGCGATCCTCGACCGCAACACCTATGCCCGCGTCGGCGAGCTTCTGGTGGGGCAGACCGGTATCGCGGGGCCCAAGGGCTTCAAGAAGGATACCGAGATCAGCCGCGAGGCGCTCAACGATATCCCGCGTTCGCAATGGTGGGCTTTCGCGGTCGCCGACGATGCCCGCATGGCCGAGCTCGAGGCGATCCAGAAGCAGTACGACGAATCGAAGAAGCGCCTCGAACAGCGCTTCCTCGACAAGGTCGAGAAGCTGCAGCGCGGCGACGAACTGCCTCCGGGCGTGATGAAGATGGTCAAGGTCTTCGTCGCGGTGAAGCGCAAGATGCAGCCGGGCGACAAGATGGCCGGCCGTCACGGCAACAAGGGCGTGGTGTCCAAGATCGTCCCGGTCGAGGACATGCCCTTCCTCGAGGACGGCACCCAGGTCGATATCGTGCTCAACCCGCTCGGCGTGCCGAGCCGCATGAATGTCGGTCAGATCCTGGAGACGCATCTGGGCTGGGCCGCGGCCGGGCTGGGACGTCAGGTCAACGAGGCGATCGAGGCCTGGCGGCGCACGCAGGACATCGCACCCCTGCGCGAGACCATGACCCGCATCTACGGCGATGACGAAGGTCTGGCCGATGCCGACGAGACGACGCTGGTCGAGCTCGGCTCGAACGTCACCCGCGGCGTGCCCATGGCGACGCCGGTCTTCGACGGTGCCAAGGAAGCCGATATCGAGCAGATGCTCGAAATGGCCGGGCTCAACCGTTCGGGTCAGGTGACGCTCTATGACGGGCGCACCGGCGAGCCGTTCGACCGTCAGGTGACGGTGGGCTACATCTACATGCTGAAGCTACACCATCTGGTCGACGACAAGATCCATGCTCGCTCGATCGGCCCGTACTCGCTCGTCACCCAGCAGCCGCTGGGCGGCAAGGCGCAGTTCGGTGGCCAGCGCTTCGGTGAGATGGAGGTCTGGGCGCTCGAAGCCTACGGCGCCGCCTACACGCTGCAGGAGATGCTCACGGTCAAGTCGGACGACGTGGCGGGCCGCACCAAGGTCTACGAGGCCATCGTGCGCGGCGACGACACCTTCGAATCCGGCATTCCGGAGAGCTTCAACGTGCTGGTCAAGGAGATGCGTTCGCTCGGCCTGAACGTCGAGCTGAAGAACTCCCAGGCGAACACCCAGAACGAGCTGCCGCCGTCTTCGGAGGCTGCGGAGTGAGGGCGTCCGGTCACGGATGACGCACGATCGACACGGCGCGGGGAAATCCCCGCGCCCCTATGCGTTTTCGGATGAGGAGACCGTTGCGGTCCTCATCCTGCGAGGAGACGGCGATGAACCAAGAGGTCATGAATCTTTTCAACACGGCCGCCGCGCCGCAGACCTTCGATCAGATCAAGATCTCGCTTTCGAGCCCCGAGAAGATCCTGTCCTGGTCCTACGGTGAGATCAAGAAGCCGGAGACGATCAACTACCGGACCTTCAAGCCCGAGCGCGACGGCCTGTTCTGCGCCCGCATCTTCGGGCCGATCAAGGATTACGAGTGCTTGTGCGGCAAGTACAAGCGCATGAAGTACAAGGGCGTCATCTGCGAGAAGTGCGGCGTCGAGGTCACCCTCGCGCGCGTCCGTCGCGATCGCATGGGCCATATCGAGCTCGCGGCGCCCGTCGCGCATATCTGGTTCCTGAAGTCGCTGCCCTCGCGCATCGGCCTGCTGCTCGACATGACCCTGAAGGATCTCGAGCGGATCCTCTATTTCGAATCCTATGTCGTGATCGAGCCGGGCCTCACCCCCCTGAAGGAGCGTCAGCTCCTCTCGGAGGAAGAGTATCTGCGCGCGCAGGACGAGTATGGCGAGGACAGCTTCACCGCCATGATCGGCGCCGAGGCGATCCGCAAGATCCTCACCGAGCTCGATCTCGAGAAGATCGCGGTGGATCTGCGCCACGAGATTGCCACGACCACCTCGGAGCTCAAGCCCAAGAAGCTGCTCAAGCGCCTCAAGATCATCGAGGCCTTCCTGCAGTCGGGCAACAAGCCCGAATGGATGATCATGACGGTAATCCCGGTGATCCCGCCGGATCTGCGTCCGCTCGTCCCGCTCGACGGTGGCCGTTTCGCGACGTCCGATCTGAACGATCTGTATCGCCGCGTAATCAACCGCAACAACCGCCTCAAGCGTCTTATCGAACTGCGCGCGCCCGACATCATCATCCGCAACGAGAAGCGGATGCTGCAGGAATCGGTCGATGCCCTGTTCGACAACGGCCGTCGCGGTCGCGTCATCACGGGTGCCAACAAGCGTCCGCTGAAGTCGCTCTCCGACATGCTCAAGGGCAAGCAGGGCCGCTTCCGCCAGAACCTGCTCGGCAAGCGCGTCGATTATTCGGGCCGTTCGGTCATCGTCGTGGGTCCGGAACTCAAGCTGCACCAGTGCGGCCTGCCCAAGAAGATGGCGCTCGAACTGTTCAAGCCCTTCATCTACGCCAAGCTCGACGCCAAGGGCTATTCGGCCACGGTGAAGCAGGCCAAGAAGCTGGTCGAGAAGGAACGCCCCGAAGTCTGGGATATCCTCGACGAGGTGATCCGCGAGCATCCCGTGCTCCTCAACCGCGCCCCGACCCTGCACCGTCTCGGCATCCAGGCTTTCGAGCCCGTGCTGATCGAGGGCAAGGCGATCCAGCTGCATCCGCTCGTCTGCGCCGCCTTCAACGCGGATTTCGACGGCGACCAGATGGCCGTGCACGTCCCGCTCTCGCTGGAAGCCCAGCTCGAAGCGCGCGTCCTGATGATGTCCACCAACAACATCCTGCACCCGGCCTCGGGGGCCCCCATCATCGTGCCTTCGCAGGATATCGTTCTGGGCCTCTACTATCTGACCATGATGGCCGATGGTGAGCCCGGCCAGGGCATGGTCTTCGCCGATATGGGCGAGCTCGATCACGCGCTTCATCGCAAGGCGGTGACGCTGCATTCCAAGATCAAGTTCCGCGCGCAGAACGTCGCCGAGGACGGCACGGTCTACACGCAGGTCTATGATACGACCCCCGGCCGCGCGATCCTCGGGCAGCTCCTGCCCAAGAGCGCGCGCATGTCCTTCGACATCGTCAACAAGCTGATGACGAAGAAGGAAATCTCCGGGATGATCGACGCCGTCTACCGCAATTGCGGGCAGAAGGAGACGGTGATCTTCTGCGACCGGATCATGGCGATGGGCTTCTTCCACGCCTTCAAGGCGGGCATCTCGTTCGGCAAGGACGACATGGTCGTGCCCGACAACAAGTGGTCGATCGTCGAGGAGACGCGCGTGCTCGTGAAGGATTACGAGCAGCAGTACCAGGACGGCCTGATCACCCAGGGCGAGAAGTACAACAAGGTGGTCGATGCCTGGGCGAAGTGCTCGGATCGCCTCGCCGGCGAGATGATGCAGCGCATTCAGACCGTTCGCAAGGATGATGCCGGTCGCGACGAGCAGGTCAATTCGATCTACATGATGTCGCATTCCGGCGCGCGTGGTTCGCCCGCCCAGATGAAGCAGCTCGCCGCCATGCGCGGTCTGATGGCCAAGCCCTCGGGCGAGATCATCGAGACGCCGATCATCTCGAACTTCAAGGAAGGCCTCGACGTGCTCGAGTACTTCAACTCCACCCACGGTGCCCGTAAGGGTCTCGCGGATACGGCGTTGAAGACAGCGAATTCCGGCTACCTCACCCGTCGCCTCGTCGACGTGGCGCAGGACGCGGTCATCCGCGAGACCGATTGCGGCACCGACAAGGGCATCTCGATGCGCGCCATCGTCGATGCGGGTCAGGTCGTCGCGACGCTCGCTTCGCGTATTCTCGGGCGTACCGCCGGCGAGGACGTGGTCGATGCCGATGGCGAGATCATCGTGCCGAAGGGCACCATGATCGAGGAAAGCCACATGCAGCAGATCAATGCTGCCGGTATCCAGGAGGTGAAGATCCGCTCGGTCCTCGTCTGCGAGACCAAGAACGGCGTCTGCGCCACCTGCTACGGGCGTGATCTCGCGCGCGGCACCCCGGTCAACATGGGCGAGGCCGTCGGCGTCATCGCCGCACAGTCGATCGGTGAACCGGGCACGCAGCTCACCATGCGTACCTTCCATATCGGTGGTGCTGCGCAGATCGCGGATACCTCCTTCATCGAATCTTCCTTCGAGGGCACGGTGAAGATCCGCAACCGTTACGTCGCGCGCAACTCCGATGGCGATCTCGTCGCCATGGGCCGCAACGTCGCCGTGGTCATCGTCGGCAACGACGACGTCGAACGCGCCGTCCACCGCATCCAGTACGGCGCGCGCCTGCGCGTCGACGAGGGCGACAGCATCAAGCGCGGCCAGCGCATCGCGGAGTGGGATCCCTATTCCCGTCCGATCCTGGCCGAGGTCGATGGTCAGGTCGCCTACGAGGATCTGGTCGATGGCGGCTCGATCGTCGAGACGGTCGACGACGCGACCGGTATCGCCAAGCGTGTCGTGATCGACTGGCGCGGCTCGCCGCGCACCGCCGATCTCAAGCCGGCAGTCACCGTCGTCGACGGCGAGGGCAAGGTGCTCACGACCCCGCGTGGCGGCGAAGCGCGTTCGCTGCTTCCGGTCGAGGCGATCATCGCCGCCGATCCGGGCACGAAGATAACGGCGGGTGACGTGCTTGCGCGTGTCTCGACCGAGAGCGCCAAGACCCGCGACATCACCGGTGGTCTGCCGCGTGTGGCCGAGCTGTTCGAAGCGCGTCGTCCCAAGGAGGCCGCGATCATCGCCGAGAAGTCGGGGACGATCGCCTTCGGGCGCGACTATAAGAACAAGCGCCGTCTGACGCTCACGCCGCATGACGAATCGGAGCCGGTGGAATACCTGATCCCGAAGGGCAAGCACATCCATCTGCAGGATGGCGACATGGTCGAGATGGGCGATTTCATCGTCGATGGTAACCCTGCGCCTCACGACATCCTCGCGATCAAGGGCGTCGAGGAACTGGCCGCCTATCTCGTCAACGAGATCCAGGAGGTCTATCGCCTGCAGGGTGTGACGATCAACGACAAGCACATCGAAGTGATCGTGCGCCAGATGCTGCAGAAGGTGGAGATCACCGATGGCGGCGACAGCGACCTGATCGCAGGCGAGCAGATCGATCGTCTGGAATTCGACGAGCTCAACGAGCGGCTGGTGGCGGAACGTCGCAAGCCGGCGGAGGGCAACCCGGTCCTGCTCGGCATCACCAAGGCGAGCCTGCAGACGCGCTCCTTCATCTCGGCGGCGTCCTTCCAGGAGACCACCCGCGTCCTCACCGAGGCGGCGGTCAACGGCAAGGTCGATACGCTCGAGGGCCTCAAGGAGAACGTCATCGTCGGCAGCCTGATCCCGGCCGGCACCGGTGCGCTCCATGCCGATCTCAAGCAGATCGCCACGCGGCGCGACGACCTGATCCTTCAGCAGAAGGCGCAGCAATCGCAGGCGGCGGGCTCCGAATCGCTCGGCCAGCTGCCTCCCGCCGGCGAGTAAGCCGGTCAGCGGGAGCGGTGGGTTAACGCCACCGACACGAGAATCGAGGGTCGCCCGCCGGGCGGCCCTTTTTCGTGGTGGGTCATGGGCGTTGTTTTCGTTCGTCTCGATGCCGTACGGCATGCGTGAACTTGCGCCGTCGGTCTGCGCGACACGGCTTGGGCGGATTTCACGGGGTCGCAATCGGGAGCGCGGAAGCGAAATCGGCAGCGTTGCCGCGCAAAGCGTGGTTTTGCCTGTTGACTTGGGGGGAAGAGGGGCTTAGAAAGCGCCCACTTACCGACGGGCCGTAGATCGGCAGCTTTCGGGGTGCCATACCCTGAACCGGGCAATCTAAACGCCGTCGCCGCTCAAATACGTCTGACGACAGTCAGCTCTTTGGGGCAAGACCGCGTTCGCGTGGTCCTCTGCGTGGCAGCGCGCCAAAGGCTCTCGCGAGCCGATGGCGCGGTTTCGTTTTGCGCATCCCGGCGCAAGGCGGGCTTTCTGCCCCGGAGCAAAGGAATTTTCCGGCTCGCGGCGCCGATCGCGCGGCCGGGTTCGGGGTAAAAGTGGTCGCGCGAGCGGCCGAGAGGTAAGACCGGCCGCATACGCGACCAAAGGAAGAGGGCAGAGGATGCCGACGATTTCCCAGCTGATCCGCAAGCCGCGGGTAGCCCAGAAGAGCCGGAACAAGGTCCCGGCGCTGGAATCTTGCCCGCAGAAGCGCGGCGTCTGCACGCGCGTCTATACGACGACGCCGAAGAAGCCGAACTCCGCTCTGCGTAAGGTCGCCAAGGTGCGCCTGACCAACGGTTTCGAAGTGATCGGCTACATCCCGGGTGAGGGCCATAACCTTCAGGAGCACTCCGTGGTGATGATCCGCGGCGGTCGCGTGAAGGATCTTCCCGGCGTGCGCTATCACATCGTGCGCGGCGTCCTCGATACCCAGGGCGTCAAGGACCGCAAGCAGCGCCGTTCGAAATACGGCGCCAAGCGTCCGAAGTGAGCTAGCGCCCGAACCGTTTTCGGGCATCTGACGAGAATTTTGGACGGAGCCTACGCATGTCCCGCCGCCACCGCGCAGAAAAGCGTGAAATCATCCCGGATCCCAAATTCGGGGACGTCGTTCTCACCAAGTTCATGAACTCGGTGATGTATGACGGCAAGAAGTCCACTGCCGAGAGCATCGTCTATGGCGCCTTCGATATCATCGAAGAGAAGACCAAGACCGATCCGATCGAAGTGTTCCGCCAGGCGCTCGAGAACGTCGCCCCGGCGATCGAGGTGCGTTCCCGCCGTGTCGGTGGTGCCACCTACCAGGTCCCGGTCGAGGTTCGTCCGGAGCGCCGTCAGGCACTCGCGATCCGCTGGCTGATCAAGGCCGCGCGTTCGCGCAACGACAAGACCATGGTCGAGCGTCTCTCGGGTGAACTGATGGATGCGGCCAACAACCGTGGAAGCGCCGTGAAGAAGCGCGAGGATACGCACCGCATGGCGGAAGCGAACCGCGCCTTCTCGCATTACCGCTGGTAACGCCGGCACGTCCGACTGGAGTGATCACGATGGCCCGATATACGCCCATCTCCAACTACCGCAATTTCGGCATCATGGCCCACATCGATGCGGGCAAGACGACGACGACCGAGCGGATCCTGTTCTACACGGGCAAGTCCCACAAGATCGGCGAAGTCCATGACGGCGCCGCGACGATGGACTGGATGTCGCAGGAGCAGGAGCGTGGCATCACGATCACCTCGGCGGCGACGACCTGCTTCTGGCGTGAGCATCGCCTGAACATCATCGACACCCCCGGCCACGTCGACTTCACCATCGAAGTCGAGCGTTCGCTGCGCGTGCTCGACGGCGCGATCTGCGTTCTCGACGGCAACCAGGGCGTCGAGCCGCAGACCGAGACCGTCTGGCGCCAGGCCGACAAATACGACGTGCCGCGCGTCGTGTTCGTCAACAAGATGGACAAGATCGGCGCCGATTTCTTCAATTGCGTCGACGACATCATCAAGCGCGTCGCCGGCAAGCCGGTCTGCCTGCAGCTGCCGATCGGCGCCGAGGCCGACTTCAAGGGCGTGGTCGATCTGATCCGCATGAAGGCGATCATCTGGGAAGAAGAGACGCTCGGCGCGAAATTCCGCGACGACGAGATTCCCGCTGATCTGAAGGACCAGGCCGCCGAATACCGTACCAAGCTGATCGAGGCTTGCGTCGAGCTCGACGACGATGCCATGGCCGCCTATCTCGACGGCGAGGAGCCGACCGAGGAGAAGCTGGTCGAGCTGATCCGCAAGGCGGTTCAGGAGCGCGCCTTCCATCCGGTGATGTGCGGCTCGGCCTTCAAGAACAAGGGCGTTCAGCCGCTCCTCGACGCTGTCGTGGACTACCTGCCTTCGCCGGTCGATCGTGGCGCCATCAAGGGCATGCATCCCGAAACCGAGGAGCCGATCACGCGTGATCCCTCCGACGAGTCGCCGTTCTCGATGCTCGCCTTCAAGATCATGGACGACCCGTTCGTCGGCACGATCACCTTCTGCCGCGTCTATTCCGGGACGGTCGAGTCCGGCACTTCGGTGCTGAACCCGCTCCGCGACAAGAAGGAACGCGTCGGCCGCATGCTCCTGATGCATGCCAACAATCGCGAGGACATCAAGGTCGCGATGGCCGGTGACATCGTGGCGCTGGCGAGCCTCAAGGATACGCGCACCGGCGACACCCTGTGCGATCCGCTGAAGCCGGTCGTGCTCGAGAAGATGGAGTTCCCCGAGCCGGTCATCGAGATCGCGATCGAGCCGAAGTCCAAGGCCGACCAGGAAAAGCTGGGTCTCGCTCTGTCGAAACTCGCGGCGGAGGATCCCTCCTTCCGCGTCTCGACGGATTTCGAGAGCGGTCAGACCATCCTCAAGGGGATGGGCGAGCTCCACCTCGACATCAAGGTCGATATCCTGAAGCGCACCTACAAGGTCGATGCCAATATCGGCGCGCCGCAGGTGGCCTATCGCGAGACGATCACGCGTTCCGCCGAGATCGACTACACCCACAAGAAGCAGACCGGTGGTACCGGCCAGTTCGCGCGGGTGAAGTTCAATGTCACACCGGCCGAGCCGGGCGAGGGCTTCTCGTTCGAATCGAAGATCGTCGGCGGTGCCGTTCCGAAGGAATACATCCCCGGCGTCCAGAAGGGTCTCGAATCGGTGCTCGGCGCCGGTGTCGTCGCGGGCTTTCCCGTCGTCGACGTCAAGGTCGAACTGATCGACGGTGCCTTCCACGAGGTCGACTCCTCGGCGCTCGCCTTCGAGATCGCCTCGCGTGCGGCGCTCCGTGAAGCCCTGCAGAAGGGCGCCTCGGTGCTGCTCGAGCCCGTGATGAAGGTCGAGGTTACGACGCCGGAAGATTATACCGGTTCCGTCATCGGCGATCTGAACTCCCGCCGCGGCCAGATTCAGGGCCAGGACATGCGCGGCAACGCGGTGGTCATCAATGCGATGGTGCCGCTGGCCAACATGTTCGGCTACGTGAACACGCTGCGCTCCATGAGCCAGGGTCGCGCCAACTACACCATGCTGTTCGATCACTACGAGCAGGTTCCCTCCAACGTGGCTGCAGAGGTTCAGGCGAAATACGCCTGATCCACCACCACGAAGATCAACCGAACAACATCTGGGTGCTGCCATGGCCAAGGAAAAGTTTGAACGCAACAAGCCGCACTGCAACATCGGCACGATTGGTCACGTCGACCACGGCAAGACGTCGCTGACTGCGGCGATCACGAAGGTTCTGGCGGAGTCCGGTGGTG
>JBJHBI010000075.1:0-16573 GCA_050485405.1 Salinarimonadaceae bacterium | reverse complement strand
GGCACACCGAGATCGGCATAGAGCGGCTCGGCGCGCGATGCGGCGATCACGCGGCTGAGCATCGTCTGTACCGGGTCCTGGACGCGGTCCTTGCGAAACCAGTTGAAGATCATCGGCCTCAGCTTTCCGGGCGCGCACGCCCTTGTCAAACCATTCCAGTCGGGTTACGCCATTCACCCGGCCGGGCGCAAGTTCCCCGAAGCCGCAGTTCGAATGGACCAGCGCCGGAAGCGAGTCGCTATGAAGATGATTTCCCGCCTTGCCGCCGTCTTACTCGTTGCGGGCCTCACCACGGCCTGCATGCAGGGTGAGACGTTCCAGCGTGGCTACATCGTTGACGAAGAGGCGCTCGAGAGCGTGCGCCCGGGCATGTCCGCAGAGCAGGTGCTCGAGACGCTCGGCACGCCCTCCACCGTCTCCACCGTCGGTAACCAGTCCTGGTACTACGTCAGCCAGACGACCCGCCAGCAATTCGCCTTCCAGAAGCAGGAAGTGGTCGATCAGCGGGTGACGGCGGTCTACTTCACGCCGAACCTGCGGGTCGAGCGCGTGGCGCTCTACGGGCTGGAAGACGGGCGGATCTTCGACTTCATCTCCCGCACGACGCCCACAGGCGGCCAGGAACAGAGCTTCCTCGCCAACCTCTTCCGCGGCGTCGTCGGCTTCAACCCGCTGCGCTGATCGCGCGGCACCGGCTTACGCGAATCACGAATTGAAACGCCGCCGCGTGACATGTTCACGCGGCGGCGTTTTTCGTCGTGGCTCCGGCGGCGTGTAGCGAACCGCGTGACACTCAGTCGCGGCGCAGCAGCCGCTCGAAATAGTCGCGTTCCTCGCCCGGAAGCCCCGGATCGGCGAGGCGGTCGCGCAGCTCCTCGAGAATGCGGCGGGCGCGGCGTGCGGGGCTCTCGTCGGCGCCGGGTACACGCACATCGCTCTCGAAGCGCCCGCGATCGCGGGTCGGGCGACCGAGCGGATCGGTATCGCGACCTTCGCGCCCGTCCATCCGGCCCATGCGCCCGTCGCCACCTTCGCCGCGCATCTCGCCCGGCTGGCCGCCGCCTTCGCCCTGGCCTTCGCCGAACATCTGCTGCATCTGGTCGGCCATGCCCTGAAGGCCCTGCTGGAGCCCTTCGAGGGCGCGGCCCTGTGCATCCACCGCGTCGTCGGAGCGTCCCTCGCCGAGCGCGCCTTCGGCCTCGCCCATGGCGCCCTCGGCATCCTCGAGACCCTGCTCGCCCTGCATGCCGAGCTCGCGCATCCGCTCCTGCAATTCCTGCAGACGGTCGCGCAGGGCCTGCTGCTGCTCGGCGAGATCACCTTCGCCTTCGCCCTCGCCGGGTTGCTGGTCGCCCTCGGCCTGTTCGCCACGACGCTGGTTCTGTGCATCGCCGAAGGTCTCGTCGCGCAGGCGCTGCTGCTCGCGGGTGATGTCGTCGAGCTCGTCGAACTGCCGGTTGAGCTCGCGGGTATGCGGATCGGAGAACATGTCGCCGCGCTGGGCAGTCTGCAGGTTCTGCATGATGTTGCGCAACTCGTCCATGAGACGCTGCGCTTCGGCCATGTCGCCGTTGCGCATCGCCTCCTGCATGGCGTCCATCATGTCCTGGAGGTCCTGCTGGGTGATCATCTGCTGCTCGCCCGAGGGCATGCGCGGCGCCTCCGCGCTGTCGCGATCCTCCATCATCCGGCGGGCGAGTTCCTGCATGAAGGCGTCCATCGCCTCGCGCAGTTCCTCCATCAGCTGCGCGAGTTCCTCCTCGCTCGCCCCCTGATCCATGGCCTCCTGGAGGCGCTCCTGCGCGGCGCGCAGGGCCTGCTCGGCATCGGAAAGGCCGCCATTCTCGATATCGAGCGCCATCGTCCAGAGCCATTCGGCCACGGCGATGAGATCGTCGTCGTCGCGCGCTTCCGCGAGGCGGGTCGCCGCGCTGCGCATGCCGAGCCAGACGCCCCACGGAACTTCGAAGCGCTCCGGCGCGATCATCAGCGCGTCGAGGGCGCCGAGCACCCGGTCGCGCCGGTCCGGATCGAGAACGAGGTTGCGGCGCTGCTCGACGAGCGCGCGCGCGAGCGGCTCGTTGAAAGGGCGTTGCGGCAGGGTGAAGTCGATCACGTCGGAATAGCCGGTCTGCCCGGCATCGTCGCGCGCCTCGAGCTGGAGCGTCACCCGCGCGCCGGCCCAGGGGTGTTCGGTGCGGTCGAAATTCGTCGAAGCGACGCCGTCGTCATTGCTGCGTGATAGCGACAGCGACAAATCCGGCGGCGGTACGAGCGGCGCCTGGGCGTCACGTTCCGGGGGGAGGGCGACGATGCCGCGCGCTTCCGCGACGCCGTAATCATCCTCCATCGTGTAGATGAGCGTGAAGGCGCCGCGCGACTGGACCTCCGGCGGACCGGCGAAATCGATTTCGGGCGCAGCATCCGGAATCGCGCTGATGCTCAGCCGGTGATCGGGCGCGTTTTCGGGGCCGAGTTCGAGCTGCGCGTCGCCACGAACGCGAAAGCGTTGTTCGTTGAGCCCTTCGCCCGCCTCGCGTCCCGTCCCGTCGAGGGCGTCGAGCCCCGTCACGGCGGTGATGCGCGGCATCTGTTCGCCCGCAACGCGAATCACGACGACGGAGTCCTCCGGCACGCGCATGTGCTGGGTCTCGCGGGTGAAATCGAGCATGAGGGGCGCGATGCCGGTATAGCCCGGCGGGTCTATCCAGCCGTCGACGCGCATGGCCGGCGCTTCCACGCCCGGGACGCGCCAGTCGAACGCGGCGTTGAGCCGTGCGCCGATCTCCGGCCCGGCGACGAAGGCGCTCGCAACGACCGCGAGGACGGGAATGGCGCGCAGGGCATAGCGGTCGCGCCGGGGCATGGCCGGATCGGGAGCGTCGAGCTTCATGCCGGCCAGCGCGCTCGCCGCGCGGCGGCGGTGGATTTCCCACAGCGCCATCGCGGCGGGATCACGGTCGCCGAGGGCGAGATTGTCGTCGAGGGTGCGGGCGGGGCCGTGTTCCAGACGGGAATCGCGCTCGAGCCGCGCGAGCGCCGCCGCACGTCCGGACCCGCTGCGCAGAGCGCGCACCAGCGCGATCACCGCCGGTATGCAGGAAGCGACGAAGGCGATCCCGGCGAGGCCGACCACGGTGATTCGCGCGAGCGGCGGGATCTGCTGGAAAAGCCCGAGCCAGGCCAGCGTCAGGAAGGCGGCGACGACCGAGAGCGGAAGCCAGATGCGCGGCCAGATCTGTTCGATCGCGAGCGTGACCCGCGCGCGCCCGACGAGACGGTCGAGCCGCGCGCGCAGGCGCCGCTGCTGCACCACCGGATCGACGGCCTGAGACGGCGGGTTCTTTTGCTGAAAGCGGCGAAACAGGGCTCGCAGCCCTCGCGGGAGAAATCGCATACGGCGTCCCTGCATCTCGTGTCTCGGCGATTACGCATCGACGGGCGCGCGTCACACCTCGGGCGATCGGGGATAACCCCTATGGTTCCCCTCGCATGGTAACACGGTTATTTCTGGGCGAAAGCACGCCGGTCGCGGCGATTGCCCGCAGTCGCGGCGCCGGACGGAATGAGGAACCGATATCATGCAACGATCCCCCGACGCCGCGATGCCCGCAATTGCCTCCGCATCCGGCGGTCACGCGCTCGCCGGCGAGATCGTGAACGGCGTTCACCGATTGCGGCTGCGGGTCTATTACGAGGACACCGATTTTTCCGGGATCGTCTATCACGCCAATTATCTGCGCTACTGCGAGCGCGGGCGCAGCGATTGCCTGCGCCTGATCGGCATCGACCAGTCGCGGCTGCATCGCGAGGAGGGCGGGCTCGCCTTCGCCGTGCGCCGCATGGAGATCGATTTCAGGCGCCCGGCCCTGATGGACGACGTGCTCGAGATCGAGACGCGGATCGCGGAGGCGGGCGGGGCGTCGCTGACGATGGATCAGGCGGTGATGCGTGGCGGCGAATTGCTCGTCGGCGCGCGGGTCACCGTCGCCTGTATCCGAGACGGCAGGCCGGCGCGGATACCAGCCGCATTGCGCGAGGCGCTCGCGGTGATGTGTTCTGGAGGAGGCTGAAACGACGATGCGGGATCCCGGACCGGGACCCCGCATCGATCGGCTAGTGGCATCGGATAGTCAGATCACGTAGCTCTTCAGCGGCGGGAAGCCGTTGAAGGCGACGGCGGCATAGGTCGAGGTATAGGCGCCCGTACCCTCGATCAGCACCTTGTCGCCGATGGCGAGCGAGACCGGCAGGTCATAGGGAATGCGCTCATACATCACATCCGCCGAATCGCAGGTCGGGCCGGCCAGCACGCAGGGCGTGGACGCGTCACCGTCATGCGGGGTGCGGATGGCGTAGCGGATCGACTCGTCCATGGTCTCGGCCAGGCCGCCGAACTTGCCGATATCGAGATAGACCCAGCGGATTTCGTCTTCCGCGCGGCTCTTCTTCGAAACCAGCACCACTTCCGCCTCGATCACGCCGGCATTGCCGACCATGCCGCGACCCGGCTCGATGATCGTCTCCGGGATGCGGTTGCCGAAATGCCGCGAGAGCGCCTGGAAGATCGACTGGCCATAGGCCTCGACCGCCGGGATCTGCTTCAGATAGCGCGTCGGGAAACCGCCGCCGAGATTGACCATCGACAGGCGGATGCCGCGCTCGGCGCAGTCACGGAAGATCGCGGCGGAGGCGGCGAGCGCCTGGTCCCAAGCTTCGGTATTGGCCTGCTGCGAACCGACATGGAAGGACACGCCGTAAGCGTCGAGCCCCAGCCGCCAGGCATGTTCGAGCACGTCGACGGCCATCTCGGGCACGCAGCCGAACTTGCGCGAGAGCGGCCATTCGGCGCCGGCCCCGTCACACAGGATACGGCAGAAGACGCGCACGTCCTGCGCGCCGGTCAATTCCGCCGCGCGGGCGATCTTCTCGACCTCGGCTTCGCAATCGACGGCGAAGAGCCGCACACCGAGCTCGAGGGCGCGCGCGATGTCGCGCTCCTTCTTGATGGTGTTGCCGAAGGAGATCCGGTCCGCCGTGGCGCCGGCATCGATCACGAGCTGCATTTCCTGCACGGAAGCCGTGTCGAAGCACGAGCCGAGCTGAGCGAGCAGCGCGAGCAGTTCCGGCGCCGGGTTCGCCTTCACGGCGTAGAACACACGGGTATCGGGCAGCGCGCGGGCGAACTGCATGTAGTTGTCGCGCACGACTTCACGGTCGACGACGAGGCACGGGCCGTCATCGGCGCGATTGCGCAGGAATTCATGGATGCGCGCGGTCATGGCGCCCTCCTACAAAGGTTCGACGGACGGCCAATCGCCGTCACGGCCAGAATTCAGGTGGCTGCGGGCCACCCAGCTCGGGGGTCGGACTGCGCTTGCGCCGGACATGCTGTGGAGACATGAGCGGCTCAGAGCGGGTCGAACCCGTCGTGCTGCCTTCGTTTGGAACGGAAAAATCCGATCCGCACATGCGGCAATGATGAGACAAGCCTCTTCGGTTGCCGACCTGTGGAGGGCCGACGGAGACCAAAAAAGCCCGTGTCGTCGTTGCTTTAAGCCGCGCTGGGCGTCATCGCTGACACCACAGGCCGGTTGCCTCCGGCACCGATCGTTTTCCGCGAGCATCAGATGCTCGTGGGCGGGGTGATCACCCTGATCACTTCCGCCGACCGGCACGCGACCACAGGCACGTGCGAAATTGGGCAAGGGCGTGGGTACAGCCATCGCCCGGATTTTTCAAGAAAATTCGGACCCGCCGCGACGATTTTTCGAGGCGGCCCCCGCCGGTCCTAGCGTTGCGCCGGATTTCCTTACGCAGCGGCACTTTCGCCGCACTTTGCGCCGGAGGCGATGTCGGCGTAGGCTTCGCTTCCGCCTGTTCGCGGCAAGGGAGAGGGAGGTCGGCATGCTGAATTTCGCTGAGATCATGCGCAATGCGCAGGGCGGGGCGGCAATCGAGAGCTTCGCCGCGCAATTCGGCATGAGCCAGGAGGATACCCGCAAGGCGCTCGCCGCGCTCGCGCCGGCCTTCGCCCTCGGCCTGCAGCAGCAGCGCGAGAAGCCCGATCACCTGCGCGATCTCGCCGAGGCGATGGCGCGCGGCGCCTACGCGCCCTTCTTCGAAAGCGCGGCGCAGGCTTACTCCCACGATGCGCGCCGGCGCGGCGAAGAGGCCCTTGGCGCCCTGTTCGGCTCGCCCGATCTCGCGCGCGATCTGTCGGATCAGAGCGCGCGGCTCGCCGGGCTCTCCCGCGAGACGATGGCGCAGATGATGCCCTATGTGGCGTCGACGCTGATGGGGGGGATGGGCGAGCGGATGCGCAGCCGCACTGATTCGCCCCGCGAACGCGCCGCCGACAATCCCTACGAGGCGATGTTCTCGGCCATGTTCGGCGTCGAGCCCGAACCCGCCCCGCAGCCGAAGAGCGAGGGCGAGAAGGCGGTCGCAGAGATCTTCGGGCAATGGGAGCGCTTCATGCAGCTCGGTCGCGAGATGCAGGACACCCAGATGCAGATGATGCGCACGCTCTTCGAGGAAGCCGCCCGGCAGATGGCCAATGCGTCACCGCAACCCGGCAACGATGACCAGCCTCGGCCGCCGAAGGACGAAGGTTGAGGCCGCGCCCCGTCAAACCAGCTTCTTCAATGCGTAGAGCCGCTCCAGCGCCTCGCGCGGGCTGAGCTCGTCCGGATCGATCTGCGCGAGCGCTTCCTGCAGCGGATCCGCCCTCGGTGCGGGTGGGGGAGGGGGCTGGCGCGCCGGTGCGGCGAAGAGCGGGAGATCGTCGAGGCGCGCGGATGACGGGTTCTCGCGATCGGCGCGCTCCAGCTCTTCGAGGATGGTGCGTGCACGCGTGATCACCGGGGCGGGCAGGCCCGCGAGACGCGCGACCTGCAGCCCGTAGGAGCGGTCGGCGGCGCCGGGCACCACTTCGTGCAGGAAGACCACCTCGCCCTTGTGTTCGGCCACCTTGAGCGTGACGTTCGACAAGCGCGCGAGCCGCTCGGCGAGGCGCGTGAGCTCGTGGAAATGCGTGGCGAAGAGGGCGCGGCAGCCATTGACGTCGTGCAGGTGCTCGATCGCCGCCCAGGCGATGGAGAGCCCGTCGAAGGTGGCGGTGCCACGCCCGATCTCGTCGAGAATGACGAGCGAGCGCCGGCTCGCCTGGTTGAGGATCGCAGCCGTCTCGACCATCTCGACCATGAAGGTCGAGCGACCGCGCGCGAGATCATCCGCCGCGCCCACGCGGGAGAACAACCGGTCCACCAACCCGATTTGCGCGCGCCGCGCCGGCACCCGCGAGCCCATCTGCGCGAGCACCACGATCAGCGCATTCTGGCGCAGATAGGTGGATTTGCCGCCCATGTTGGGCCCGGTGATGACGCTGATGCGTCCCGCATCCTCCCCCGAGAGATCGGCATCGTTGGCGATGAAGCTCTCGCCTGCGCGCGCGAGCGCCGCCTCCACCACCGGATGGCGCCCGCCCTCGATCGCGAAGGCGAGGCTGTCGTCGATGGTGGGGCGCGTCCAGGCCCGCGCCTCGGCGAGCTCGGCCAGGGCCGCGCTGACATCGAGCGCGGAGAGGGCCTGCGCGATGGCGTTGATGCCTGAGGCCTGGGCCACGACGAGGTTGGAGAGCTCGGTGAAGAGCGCCGTCTCGATGGCGCGGGCACGCTCGGCGGCGCCGGCGATACGCGCTTCGAGCTCGCCGAGTTCCACCGTGGTGAAGCGCATCGCGCCCGACATGGATTGCCGGTGGATGAAGGTCTCCTTCATCTCGCTGCGCAGCCAGGTCTCGCCCGTGGCCTGGGGCACCTCGACGTAATAGCCGAGCATGTTGTTGTGCTTGATCCGCAACGTGCGGCAGCCGGTTTCCTCGGCATAGCGGCCTTGCAATCCGGCGATGAAGCGGCGCGAATCGCTCTGCAGCACCCGCGCTTCGTCGAGACCGGCATCGCGCCCCTCGCGAATGAAACCGCCATCGCGGCGCGCGAGCGGGGGATCCTCGACGAGCGTATCGGCGAGGATCTGCGAGACCCCCGTCTCGACCGTGTCGAGCGCCGCGCGGGCGCGGGCGATCTCGACCGGCAGAGCGCGCGGGGCGGTGCGGTCGCCGTCGAGCAGGACGGCGATGGCGCGCGCGGCGATCAGCCCGTCACGGATCGCGGCGAGATCACGCGGGCCGCCGCGCTCCAGCGCCAGACGCGAGAGCGCGCGGGTGATGTCGGGTGCCCCGGCGAGCGCGCCGCGCAGCCGCTCGCGCAGAGCGGGTTCGTCGACGAGGAAATCGAGCGCATCGAGCCGCGCGGCGATCTCGGCGAGATCGGTGGAGGGGCCGGCGAGACGCTCGGCCAGAAGCCGCCCGCCGCCGGGGGTGACGGTCATGTCGATCGTGGCGAGGAGCGAGCCGGCGCGCTCGCCGGCCAATGTGCGGGTGAGTTCGAGATTGGCCCGCGTCGCGGCATCGATGGCGAGGCTGGCGCTGACCGATTCGCGTCGAGGCGGCTCCAGCGCCGGGCGCGCGGCGATCTGGGTGCGCGCGACATAGGCGAGCGCGGTGCCCGCCGCGACGATCTCCGCGCGGGTGAAATCGCCGAACGCATCGAGCGTCGCGACGCCGTAATGCTCGCAGAGCCGGCCCTCGGCGGAGGCCGCGTCGAGCCCATCTCGCGGGAGCGGGCAGAGCGGGATCTGCGTCTCGCGCCAGAACCCGGTCAGGGCCGGGTCTTCGAGAATGCCGTCGGGGAGCACGATCTCGCGGGGATCGAGCCGGGCGATCTCCCCGGGCAGGCCGGCGGCGTCGGTTTCCGACACGGAAAAGCGCCCGGTCGAAATGTCGACGGCGGCGAGGCCGTAGAGCATCTGGTCCTCGCCGGCGCGCCGCCTGCCGATGGCGAGGAGCAGGTTGGCGCGCCCCGGTTCGAGCAGGTTCTCCTCGGTGATGGTGCCGGGTGTGACGAGGCGCACCACGTCGCGGCGCACCACCGATTTGTTACCGCGCTTTTTCGCCTCGGCTGGATCCTCCATCTGCTCGCAGACGGCGACGCGGTGGCCCAGCCCGATCAGGCGCTGGAGATAATCGTCGGCGCGCTCAACCGGCACGCCGCACATGGGGATGTCCTCGCCGCGATGCTTGCCGCGCTTCGTCAGCACGATGCCGAGCGCGCGCGAGGCGATCTCGGCATCCTCGAAGAAGAGCTCGTAGAAATCGCCCATGCGGTAGAAGAGCAGCGAATCCGGATTGGCCGCCTTGATCTCGATGAACTGCGCCATCATCGGCGTGACGCGTTCGGGCGTGACGCGTTCCGCCTGAGCATCGTCAGCCCCCGGGGCTTGCGCCTGGGGAGCATCCCGCTTCGCCGCTTCGCTCGCCTGCCTCTTCGTCGCGACCACGCAACCCTCACCGCTCATTGGCACCACGCCTCGTTCTAGCAAAGCCGGATGCGCGATGCGATGCCGCCCCGGACTTGTCCACCGCAACCATGTCGCGGAACCAGTGCGTCCGGGAGCGCGGTGCGACCATGCCCATCCGATGGTGGCGAGCCATGCGATGACAGCGCCGCGGTATCGGGGCACCTTGAGCCGTCACGCGCGGTATTCGGGGGATCCGGTGCCGCCCGATCTGCCAGCTCAGGGGACAGGCGCATGCGAATCGCGGCCGGGGGATTTCTGCACGAGACCAACACCTTCATCGCCCGCCCCACCGGTTGGGAGGATTTCGCCGAGGGTGGCCCGTGGCCGCGCCCCACCAGCGGTGAGGCGATCTTCGACGCCTTCGATGGGCTCAATCTCGGCCTGTCCCATTTCATCGCCCGCGCCCGCGAGGCCGGCCACGAGATCCAGCCGCTGGCCTGGGCCTGCGCGATGCCGGGAGGGCGCGTCACCGATGAAGCGTTCGAGCGCATGGCGGATGCGCTCATCGCGCCGTTGCGTGGCGAAGAGGTCGATGCCGTCTTCCTCGAATTGCACGGCGCCATGGTCACGCAGAGCGCCGATGACGGGGAGGGGGCGTTGCTCGCTCGGGTGCGCGAGGCGGTCGGTCCGGATATCCCGATCCTCGTCTCGCTCGATCTGCATGCGAACGTCTCGCCCGAAATGGTGGCGCATGCCGATTTCCTCACCTCCTACCGCACCTATCCGCATAACGACTGGGGGCCGACAGGCGGGCGCTGCGCGCAATGGCTCGACCGGCTGATGCGCTGGCGCGCGGCGGGGGTGCCCAATGCCCGCGCGCTGCGCCAGGCGCCCTATCTGATCCCCATCCCCGCCGGCTCGACCTATCTCGACACCTCACGCGGGCTCTATGAGACGCTCGAGGCGATCGAAGCCGAGACCGGCGTGCATCTCTCCCTGAATATGGGCTTTCCCCCCGCCGATATCCGCGATGTCGGGCCGAGCGTCACGGCTTATGGGCCGGATCAGGCGGCGACGGATGCCGCCGCCGATCGTCTTTTCGCCGCGCTTCTCGATGCGGAAGCCGACTATGCCCGCCACCAGCCCCTGCATGCGCCGCAAGCCGTGTCGGAAGCCATGCGGCTCGTCGCGGAAGGGACGCGCCCGGTGATCATCTCGGACACGCAGGACAATCCCGGCGCGGGCGCGTTTTCGAACACGACGGGGATGATCGCCGAGCTTCTGCGCCAGAATGCGCCGAATGCGCTGGTCGGCATCTTCCATGCCCCGGCGATCGCGGCGCGGGCGCATGAGCTCGGCATCGGGGGGGTGATCGAGAGCCTGTCGGGGCCGGGCGAAGGGCCGGGGCAGGAGCCGGTCGCGGGGCCGTGGCGGGTGGAGGCGTTGAGCGATGGACGCTTTCGCGGCACCGCGCCGATGCTGCGCACGCCGATCACCGAGATGGGGCCGACGGCTGTGCTCACCCAAGGCGGCGTGCGCGTGCTCGTCGTCACGATCCGACAGCAGCCGATCCACCGCGAGACCTTCAGCCATATCGGCATCGATCCGCAGGCGATGGACATCATCGTCCTGAAGAGCTCGGCGCATTTCCGCTCGGGCTTTCAGGAGATTGCCGGGCGGGTGCTGATCGGGCTCGCACCGGGCACCAACCCGGACGACCCGCAGAGCTTCGCCTTCACGAAAATCCGCCCCGGCCTGCGCCTGCGTGCCGGACAGGAGTGACGCCGCGACACTACATGGCGCGACGAGAATTCACATGGCGCGACGGGAAATCACATGGCGCGTTCGAGCACCAGTTCCCCACGCGGGCCGCTCAGCGTGAGGCGATTGCCCTGCGTGTCCCATTGCCGCGCCGCGCGTAGCGCTTCGAGGAAGCCGCGCTCCGCGCTCATGACTTCGCGCGAGCATTCGCGGTTGGTCAGGGCGAAGGGGCCGACCGCGATACCCTGTTCGAGCTGCGGATAGGCGATGGCGGAATAATTGTTGCAGCCGCCGAAACCGCGCAGGCGGAAAGTCGTATCGAGGGTCATCGCCGGGTTCTCGCCGGGAAAGGCGCGTCCGTTCAGGCTCACGGCCGTGAAGGAGACGTTGACCGGAAACTGCTTCTCGCGCATCGGCTGCGGCACGAGGTTCTCTTCCTGCTGCTCGTTCTGGGCCTGCGCGGAGGCGGGGGCCACCGGCAGGGCGAGGCCGGCGATGAGGCACAGGGCCGCGACGCGTAACGCTTTCATGGATCAGATACTCCCTCGACCGGTCCGGGTGCGATGCAGGGCGGAAGATAACGGCTCATCCCCGCCTGATGCAAACAATCCCTTCGGCACTCCTTCAGCGCCTCATCGCCATACGAGTTCGGCGTTTTTTTGTTCGTGCCCGCGACCGGCGACTTCCGGCACGCATTCGCACATTCCGCACGAGTCCTGCCGTCATGCTTGACGAATCGTCAAGCGCGAAAGCGCAATTTGTGCCGATCCTGTGCCAGAACGAGCGGATTCGGGCCCATTTTCACGTTGTGTCAACGCAGTTTAAGCCTGCCGCAAGTATTCTTGCCGGGTGATTCACCGACAATTTTAGACGCGTTTTTACGGGTTCCCGGCAATGATCCGTTCATGACGAGGCACCACGGGACGGGCCTCGCGAGACGACCGGACACCTGATCCGGATCGCGAAGAAAAAGGGGATGCGTCATGGCCAGATTCGATATGGCACGTTGGGAGCCGGGCACGATCGCCCTGGTGGAGAACGGGGCAGGAGCCACCGACATCGTCACGCCCGGGCGGGACGTCGAGGACGGGCGCGCTTTCTACGAACTGGGGCTGATGTACGCTGCCGGGCGCAGCGTCGCCATCGACCTCGTGAGCGCTCACAAATGGCTCAACGTTGCCGTGTTCAAGGGCTGCCGCGAGGCGATTGCCCATCGCGCCGAGCTCGCCGCCGAGATGTCGCGCGAAGAGATCGCCAGCGCACAGCGCCAGGCCCGCGAATTCCTGATGCTGCACTGAGATTGCGGCGGGGCCGACGCGCTCACGCGGGCTGCGGAAGGCGCAGCCTGTAGGCGAGAAAGTCGTTTTCCGCTTCACCGATCAGGGTCAACGGCATATCCGCCGGCTCCCTGCCGCGCGCTTCGGCGCCGGTTTCGAAGATCACGTCGAGCGCAGTTCCGTCCGCGCGCGACAACGGCGCAAAACGCCAGTTGCGGGTACCCTCGGGCGCGACGCTCTCACGCTCGCGGACAAATTCCGCGACCACTTCCCGCACCATGCGCGTGCTCTCCGCAACGACGGGCGCGGGCGCGCCGCCGAAGAAGGTGCCGCCGCCACCGGCGCGGTAATTGTTGGTCGCGACGAGGAATTCCTGCTCGGGCCGCACCGGCGCGCCTTCGTGCAATATCTGCGTGATCCGCCGCGCATCAGGCGCCACGAGTACGCCGTCGCGGTCATGGCGGGCGGGCGCGCCGAGATCGATCGTGTAGTCGATCCCGAAAATCACGTCGAAATGGTAGGACGGGAAGCTGTGGCGCACGAGGCGCTGGTCCTGCCCGCCCTCCGGATCGATCCGGTTGAAGATCCCGCTCGATCGTTCCAGCCATTCGCGCAGTTGCGCCCCGTTCACGCATACGACGCTCACCGTGTTCGGATAGAGATAGAGATTGGCCAGATCGCGCAGGCTGAGCGGGCCTGGTGCGATGCGCGTGAAGTAATGCGCGCCACCGCGCCCCCCGGCCTTGAACGGAGCGGCCGCCGAGAGCAGCGGCAGTTCGCGATACCGCGCCGCGTCCGCAGGAAGGTCGTCGAGCAAGGCGAGGGCCGCCTCGCGCTGCGCCTGCGCGACGATCTCCATCGCGGAATTGTCGCCAACGAGCGCAAAATGCGAATCGATCGCCCCGCGCGTGCGCCCGACCCGTGCGCGCATCGTGGCGAGGGTGCGTTCGTGATCGGCCTGCGTCGTGGTGAGGATCGCGGTGCGGGACGGGCAGAGATCGGGCACGACGCCGGTATCCGCGTCTGCATCCGCGATCATGTCGCGCAGCCGCAAGACCAGCACCCGATGCCCCGTCACCCGCCAGACGCCGTCGCCATGTGCCAGATCGAGATCCATCAGGCCGAGCGCGGCGCCGAAAGCGCCCGGCATGATCGCGGGGGTGCCGTCGATCGTGCCGGCGACATTGTCGATGCCGGCAAGGCCGTCGAATTCGCGCGAACCGGGAAAACGCAGATGCTGGTGGCCGGCGATGATCGCGTCGATACCGGGCACCGCGCCGATATGCCCGGCGGCATTCTCCTGCCCCTTCCGATAGGCACCGCCCACGATGCCAGAATGGCATAGCGCGACGACGATGTCGGCGCCGTCGGAACGCAGGGCCGCTGCCGCCTCGCGCGCTGCGGCGCGGATGTCCGATACCGTGATGCGCTCATGCAGGTGGCTGCGGTCCCATTGCAGCACCTGCGGAGGAACGAGCCCCATCAGACCGATACGCAACGGCACCGGCGGTGCTCCGTCTCCCGCGGGCAGCATACGGGTGACGATCGTCGAGGCAGCGACGAAGGGCGCGCCGTCGATGCGGGCGAGATTGGCGCAGAGCACCGGAAAACGCGCATGCGACAATGCGTGTTCGAGATAGGCGAGCCCGTAATTGAATTCGTGATTGCCCAGTGCCGCCGCGTCGTAACCCATCGCGTTCATCGCGGCGATGACCGGATTGTCTTCGCGCGCGCCATCCGCGAAGGCCTGCGCCGCGACGTCGCCGAGCGGGGCACCTTGCAGGAAGTCACCATTGTCGACGAGCAGGGTACACGGATGATCGCTGCGCGCTCGCTCGATGAACGGCGCGAGCGCCGCGAGCCCGACCGATTCATCCGGCCGGTCCTCGAAGTAATCGTAGGGGCGCACATGCATGTGCAGGTCGGATGTGGCGATGAGGCGCAGGCTCGGCATGAATCCTGTATGACGCGGTCGCGGGCTCCGTGGCAAGAGCGTGACCGCGCCTGGTTGCAGAGATCGTAAAGGGATGCGCCAAAGCATGCGCCAGAGCATGCGCCAAGTGATGCGCCGGAAATTCCTCTCAGGAACCCGGGGGCTCGATCTGGTCGCTCTCCGCCCGGTCCGGTTCCTTCTGTGAATCGCCCGGAAGCAGAACGCGGTCGAGGCATCCATGCGCATCGAGTGCGCGATAGGCGGCGATATGTTCGGGTGCCCCGTCGGCGCAGGCCGCGTCGAAGGCCGCGAGGCACGCGCTCGCCTGTCCGTCCGCCGAAGCGCGTCGCGCCACGGCCTCGCGCCAGCTCTCCAGCCCGATCTTGCGCACCACCAGCGCCATCTTCTCAAGCCCCTTCGTTCGCGGCGAAATCCGTCCCGTTCATGCCGCGCCCGCCCAGAATGGCCCCGCGCGGGGCGCCCGGCAACCGGTTGGTGCAGCCTTCGTGGCGATCACCATCGGCCTCATCTGGCGGAAGATAGGTGCCGAAAACGCTTGCCGGCAGGGCTCCAGCGGTCGGAATGGGCCGGTGAAAGGCTTGCTCTTCCAGGGTTTGCCGGAATCTCGCAAGATTGTGTCGAAAGCCGCCGAAAGCGGTAGCATACGTGAAAATGCTGCATTACACTCCACGCCCGACCACCAGATGGGAACTGGTCGCAACAACCACAACGTCAAACGTGGAGTGGAACTGATGAAAAAGCTCATGCTCGCTACGGCGGCTTCCGCACTGCTGGTAGCAGCCCCTGCGGCGAAGGCAGATACCGTGAATGTCGGTATCCTCCTCGGCTTCACCGGGCCGATCGAGTCGATCACGCCGAACATGGCTGCCGCCGCCGAACTCGCCTTCTCCGAAGTCAATGAATCCGGTCTTTTTCTCGATGGCATGACCATCAATGCCATGCGGGCCGACTCGACCTGCGTCGACGCCTCCGCCGCGACCGCCGCCGCCGAGCGCATGATCACGACCGACGAGGTCGCTGCGATCGTCGGCGCCGACTGCTCGGGTGCGAGCATCGCCGTCGCAAACAACGTGGCCGTCCCCAACGGTGTCGTGATGGTCTCTCCGTCCTCGACGTCGCCGGCTCTGACCACGATCGACGATGACGGCTTCTTCTTCCGCACGGCGCCGTCCGATGCGCGTCAGGGCCAGGTCGTCGCCGACATCACCTGGGAGCGCGGCATCGACACCGTCGCCATCACCTACACGAACAACGATTACGGTCGTGGTCTCTCGGAAGCCTTCACGGCTGCCTTCGAGGAACTCGGCGGTACCATCGTGATCAATGCGGCGCATGAAGACGGTCGCGCGGATTATTCCGCGGAAGTCGGCGCGCTTTCCGCCGCGGGCGCCGATCATCTCGTGGTGTTCGGCTATGTCGACCAGGGTGGTCGGGGGATCATCCAGGCCTCCATCGACATCGACGCGTTCGAGAACTTCATCCTCGCCGACGGCATGTTCGGCACGAGCCTGATCGACGCGATCGGCCCCGAACTGAATGGCCGCGCCTTCGGCACGGTGCCAGCGGCACCGCCCAATATGCGCGGCCATCAGCCCGCCATCGGAGAGTCAATCGGCGCCTGACACGTCCACTTCGAAGGGGCCGATCTGGATGAGCACCGGGTCGATCTCGGGGAAGGGCAGGGCCGCAAGCGGCAGCATGAGCGTTTCGGGCAAGTGGGGCTCCCGCTCTAGGTCCAGGCTCGGGCCCGATATGCGTCCGCCACGCGGCCCGGTCAAGGCATGGCGGCGCGCGTACGGCCTTGCATTCGCGCTAGGGCGGCCCTAATTCGTGGTGAAACCTTCAGGGGCGAGCGCCATGTCCAACAGCACGAATCGAATCCTCGACGAACTGGCCAAGCTGATGACCGACGCCGCGGGCGCCGCGCAAGGCGTGGGGCGCGAATTCGAATCGGCATTCCGGAACCAGGCCGAGCGTGTCCTCAACCGAATGGACCTCGTCCAGCGCGAGGAATTCGAGGCGGTGCGCGAGATGGCGCTGAAGGCGAGGGCTGAGAACGACTCCCTTTCAAGGCGCGTCGCGGAACTGGAAAAGGCGCTTCAGGACGCCTCGCCGAAGCCCGCGGGACGCTCTCGGGAAAAAAAATAGCGGTGCCGAATCGTTACTTCGCCGGGCGGAAAAACGGTTTGTGCAGAATCGCTTAAGGCCGAAGACAGCATAGGGC
>JBJHBI010000074.1:0-16846 GCA_050485405.1 Salinarimonadaceae bacterium | reverse complement strand
CGGCGAATCCGGGCTCGACAGCCGCGCAATCCCGATTACTCTGAACATGCCGGAAACAGCGTGGCAAGCGCGCACCGGTGCGAGGATACGCGAGGGGAGGAGCGCGACCATGGCGCATGCCTATGACGAAAATCTCGACCGGAACCCGGCGAACCACCAGCCGCTGACACCGCTGACCTTCCTGGAGCGGGCGGCGCGCGTCTTTCCCGACCATACGGCTATCATTCATGGTCCGCAAAAACGCGACTACCGCGAGTTCTATGCGCGCACGCGCCGCCTCGCCTCCGCGCTCGCCAAGGCGGGGATCGGGCGCGGCGACACGGTCGCGGCGATGCTGCCCAACATCCCCGCCATGCTGGAGGCGCATTACGCCGTTCCCATGGCCGGCGGTGTGCTCAACACCCTCAACACCCGGCTCGATCCCGCGGTGATCGCTTTCTCCCTCGATCACGGCGAGGCGAAAGTGCTGATCACCGATCGCGAATTCTCCGCGACCATCGCGGCGGCGCTGGAGCTCACCAAGCGCAAGCCCATCGTCATTGATGTCGACGATCCGGTCTATGACGGGCCCGGCGAGCGGCTCGGCTCCATCGATTACGATGATTTCCTCGCCTCGGGCGATCCGGAATTCGTCTGGGGCATGCCCGGGGACGAATGGGACGCGATCACGCTGAACTACACCTCGGGCACGACCGGTGATCCCAAGGGCGTCGTCTACCACCATCGCGGCGCCTACCTGCTCGCCATGGGCAACATCGTCACCTGCGGCATGGGCAAGCATCCGATCTATCTTTGGACGCTGCCCATGTTCCACTGCAACGGCTGGTGCTTCCCCTGGTCGATCTCGATCGTCGCGGGCACCCATGTCTGCCTGCGGCAGGTGCGGGCCAAGGCGATGTTCGATGCTTTGGCCGATCACGGGGTGACGCATCTGTGCGGCGCGCCCATCGTGATGTCGACCCTCCTCAACGCCCCGGAGAGCGAACAGCGCGACTTCGTGCAGAGCGTGGATTTCTTCACCGCCGCCGCGCCCCCGCCCGAATCCGTGCTCGCCGCAATGAAGGCGCGCGGCTTCAACGTCACGCATATCTACGGGCTGACCGAGACCTACGGCCCCTCCGTCGTGAACGACTGGAACCGCGACTGGGACAGCCTCGATGCGGGCGCCTATGCGGCCAAGAAAGCGCGCCAGGGCGTGCGCTACGTCACGTTGGAGGGGCTCGACGTGCTCGATCCGCAGACGATGCAGCCTGTCCCCGCCGACGGCGTGACCATGGGCGAGGTGATGATGCGCGGCAACGTGGTGATGAAGGGCTATCTGAAGAACCCGGAGGCCACGAACAAGGCCTTCGCAGGTGGCTGGTTCCATTCCGGGGATCTGGGTGTGAAATACCCGGACGGCTATATCCAGCTGAAGGATCGCTCGAAGGACATCATCATTTCCGGCGGCGAGAACATCTCATCCATCGAGGTGGAGGAGGCGCTCTACAAGCATCCCGACATCGCCGCCTGCGCCGTGGTGGCGCGACCCGACGAGAAATGGGGCGAGAGCCCCTGTGCCTTCATCGAGATGAAGCCGGGGCGGGTGCTGGCCGAGAAGGACGTGATCGCCTGGTGCCGCGAGCATCTCGCAGCCTTCAAATGCCCGCGTACCGTGGTCTTCATGGAAGTGCCCAAGACCTCGACCGGCAAGATCCAGAAATTCCGTCTGCGCGAGATGGCCAGGGAACTGTAAGGTCCAAATGAAAACGCGCCGGAGCGGCATGCCCCGGCGCGTTCTCATGCAGATCGCGCGTCGTTCACTGCACGAGGCGCGGGCCGCCCATCGGGGTGCTCTCGTTCTCCGAGAGGATGCCGAGCCGGCGCGCGACTTCGGAATAGGCCTCGATCAGCCCGCCGAGATCGCGGCGGAAGCGGTCCTTGTCCATCTTGTCGTTGGACTTGATGTCCCACAGTCGGCAGGAATCGGGGGAGATTTCGTCGGCGAGGACGATGCGCATCATGTCGCCCTCCCAGAGGCGCCCGGTCTCCATCTTGAAATCGACGAGGCGGATGCCGACGCCGAGGAAGAGGCCGGAGAGGAAATCGTTGACGCGGATGGCGAGCGCCATGATGTCGTCGATCTCCTGCGGCGTCGCCCAACCGAAGGCGGTGATGTGCTCTTCCGAGACCATCGGATCGTCGAGCTTGTCGCTTTTATAATAAAACTCGATGATCGAGCGCGGCAGTTGCGTGCCTTCCTCGATGCCGAGCCGCTTGGCGAGCGAGCCGGCGGCGACGTTGCGCACCACCACTTCGAGCGGGATGATCTCGACTTCGCGGATCAGCTGCTCGCGCATGTTGAGGCGACGGATGAAGTGCGTGGGAACGCCGATATCGTTGAGATTCTGGAAGATGAACTCGCTGATACGGTTGTTCAGGACGCCCTTCCCGTCGACGATTTCGTGCTTCTTTGCATTGAAGGCGGTGGCGTCGTCCTTGAAGTGCTGGATGAGCGTTCCGGGTTCGGGACCCTCGAAGAGGACCTTGGCCTTGCCCTCGTAGATGCGACGGCGGCGATTCATGGGCGTATACCGTGTTTTGTTGAAGTCCATGGAACGGGTGCGGCTCCTGGTTGCGATCGGCAGCGCGGGCTGAAATTCCGGCGCGGTCGAACGGCTTCGGGCCGCCCGCTGGCGCGCAACCTATATGATCGCACGGCAATGCACAACGAGGCTTTCGCGCTGGCCCGATGATTGTCGCGAATCGGCCTCGATCCGGAACGACACGGGTGGCGTGGGCGGGCAGGCGGGGCTATATCGGAGTGATGAGCGGTCGCCCGGGCCGCTGCGCGATTCCGGCTTAACCAACGAGCAGACCATGACCACATTCGATGATCGCAAGGACGCCTTCGAGAAAAAGTTCGCGCATGACGAAGAGCTGCGCTTCAAGGCGATGGCGCGCCGCAACAAGCTTCTCGGCCTGTGGGCGGCGGAGAAGCTCGGCAAGACCGGCGCCGATGCCGACGCCTATGCCAAGAGCGTCGTTCTCGCCGATTTCGAGGAACCCGGTGACGAGGACGTGTTCCGCAAGGTGCGCGGTGATCTCGACGCCGCGGTGACCGATCAGGAAATCCGCGAGAAGATGACGGCTCTGCTCGCCGAGGCCGCCGCGTCTGTCCAGCGGGGCGAGTGAACCGTCATCATCGGGGCGAGGGTGTGCGGCAGGCTGTCAATCGGTGCGCCGCGCGCAGACCATGCGCGCCGAGACCGAATGCGACGCGGCTCCTGAATCCCGGGGCCGCGTCGGCGATTGATGGATGCGACGGAGAACGGTGATGGACCGCGACAAGCTCGAAGCCCTGCGTGCCCGCTACGGCAATGCCAAGGGCGGCGACATTTTCGATCCCGATTTCCGGCGCGTCGCCGACACGCAGTTCCGCGACGGCGAAAACCGCGCCTGGCCCTTCATGAATCCGGGCACGCTGCTGGATGCGCCTTATCGTCCCGACGCGGCACGCGAGGCTTATGCCGGCCTCGACGTCGCGCTCATCGGCGTGCCGATGGATCTCGGCGTCACGAACCGCAGCGGCGCCCGCTTCGGCCCCCGCGCGGTGCGCAACATCGAACGGGTGGGGCCGTATGAGCACGTGTTCAAGGCCTCGCCAGTGCATGAATTGCGGGTCGCCGATATCGGCGACGTGCCGATGCGCAGCCGCTATTCGCTGGAACAGTGCCATGCCGATATCGAGGCATGCTTCGCCGCGATCGACGATGCGGGCGTGCGTACCCTCGCCGTGGGCGGTGATCATTCGATCAGCCTGCCGATCCTGAAGGCGCTCGGTCGCGACCGTCCGCTCGGCATGATCCATATCGATGCCCATTGCGACACGTCCGGCGAATTCGAGGGCGCGAAATTCCACCATGGCGGCCCGTTCCGGCAGGCGGTGCTGGAAGGCGTGCTCGATCCCGAGCGCACCGTGCAGATCGGCATCCGCGGCGCGGCGGAATGGCTGTGGGAATTCTCCTACGAATCCGGCATGCAGGTCATCCATGCGGAAGAAATCGATATGCTGGGTATCCCGGAGGTGATCCGGCGCGCCCGCGAGGTCGTCGGCGACGGGCCGGTCTATGTCAGCTTCGACATCGATTCCATCGATCCGGCCTTCGCCCCAGGGACGGGTACGCCGGAAGTCGGCGGGCTGACGCCGCGCGAGGTGCTCGCCATGCTGCGCGGCTTCGCCGGGCTCGACGTGGTGGCGGGGGACGTGGTCGAGGTGGCGCCGCAATATGATGCGACCAGCAACACGCCCCATGTCGCCGCGCAGATGGCGCTCGACATCCTCTGCCTGATGGCACGCGCGCCGTCGCTACCTCGGCCCTGACGGGGCTGGGGGCGCTACTCCTCGGCGCCGTCCCTGACGGGCTGATCAGAGCGGGATGCGGTAGTATCCCAAAGCCTCGGCGAGTTCGTCTTCCTCGTAGCCGAAATGCGAGGCGACGACGCGGTGCAGCGCATCGAACACCGTGCGCAGATCCGTCAACGCCTGCGGCGAGGGCTCGCGCAGGATCGTGATCGCCGCCTGCTCCAGGCGCTCGAGCAGGGTGTGGACGATCTCGTGTTCTTTCGAGAGCCGGTCGATCACGGCTTTCAGCCCTGCGCTCTGGTTGCGCAGGCGGGGGAAGATCTCCTGATCCTCGATCGTATGATGCAGGGTGAGCATCTGGCATTCCTGGCCGCACAGGGTGCCGACCCGGCGGAAATTGTCCAGCATCGCCATATTGCCGATATCGCGCGCGAGCGCCGCCGCGTCGCCCGAGCCCTGTTCGAGCGCGGTGATGGCGCGGGCGATCATCGCCATCTGCTGCAGATGGAACCGGTGAAACAGCGACAGCCGCCGCCCATGCGCGCGATCGGCCTCCGTCGCGTCCGGGATGGCGGGCGCGCGCGGGCGGGTCTCGTCGTCGAGAAATGTGATGTCGTCGATCAAGGATTTCTTCCGGGCTGGACGTTGCTGGGGCGTTTCGAGCCCCGCTTGATATGGCGCCCGTGGCGCTTTGTCGACAAGCGCCCCGCAAGCTTCCCAATGCATGGTGGCAAACATTGGAAAGCCAGCACAACATCATATGGCGTTTTACGTATTCTTAAACGCGACCTGTGTAAAAGTGCACATGGGTACGGGGCAGTTCGGATAAACGACAGTACAAAATTCGGCTCCTCCGTTCCGCTCTTGTTTCTGTCCGGGGGATACCTATGCTCAGCAGAATGAAACTGGCGTCGCGCATTGTGGCCCTCGTGGCCATCGCGGTGCTCGTCGCAGCCGGCGGGATGTTCTTCGCGACATCCAACGAGCTTTCGCAACAACTCGAAGCGCGCGAATACGAGACCGGGCGTGATCACATCCGCACCCTCGCCGTGGTCTTCGGTGATCGCTTCGAGGGAGCTCGGATCGAAGTCCGCGACGGTGAGATCACCCGGGCCGAAACGCCGTCGCTCTATGATTTCGATGATCATTCGATCGTCGATACGACGTCTCTGCTGACCGAGGGTGTCGCAACCGTCTTCGCCATGGATCCGGCCGAGAACAATTTCATCCGCCGCTCGACGACGCTGCGGCAGGAAAACGGCGAGCGCGCCGTCGGCACCTATCTCGATCCGGCTCACCCTGCGCAGCAATACATGCGCGCCGGTGAGACCTATGTCGGGCCCGCCACGCTGTTCGGGCGTGATTACGTCACCGTCTATCATCCCACGGTCGATCCGCAGAGCGGCGCGGTCAACGGCATTCTCTTCATCGGTCTGCATGTCGAGCCGCTGCTCGCCGCGCAGTCCAATGCGACGCGCACGATGCTCATCGCCGCCTTGTTGCTCGTGGTCGTCGTGACGGCGGCGGCGGCCTGGGCCGCGACCCGGATGTTCCGTCCGCTTAACGAGATCACCCAGCGTGTCACGTCGCTCGCCCAGAATGATCTCGAAAGCGCCATCCCGCACAGCCAGCGTGGCGACGAGATCGGGGATGTCGCCCGTGCGCTCGAAGTGCTGCGCGACAACAGTGCGACCGGCGCCGCGATCCGCAAGGAACGCGAGGAGGCCGAGGCGCGTACGCAGGAACTGCGTGCACGTCGCGATGCGGCGATCGAGGATTTCCGCAAGAACGCCGCCGATACGCTGCGCGAACTCACGGGGACCATGGCGAGCCTGCGCGAGCGTGCGCAGGACATGACCGCCGTCGCGGCGGAATCGGCGCAGGCCATCAACGACGCGACCGGTGGCTCGCAGGAAACCGCCTCCAATGTCGGGACCGTGGCGAGCGCCGCGGAAGAGCTTTCCGCGTCGATCTCGGAAATCTCCGGCCAGCTCGAGCGGGCACGCGAGGTCGTCGAGATGGGGCTCGCCGATACCGAGACGACCAATTCGCAGATATCGGGCCTCGCCGAGGCGGCGCAGCGGATCGGCGACGTCGTCGATCTCATCCGCTCCATCGCCGACCAGACCAACCTGCTCGCGCTCAACGCCACCATTGAGGCCGCGCGCGCCGGCGAGGCGGGCAAGGGCTTCGCCGTCGTCGCAGCCGAGGTGAAGACGCTTGCCACCCAGACGGCCAACGCCACCGAGGAGATCGCCAAGCAGATCGCCGGCATCCAGACCTCCACCGGCAGCGCCGTCAACGCGATCCAGCAGATCACCGAGCGCATGCGCGAGATCAACAGCGCCACCGTGGCCATCGCTTCCGCCATGACCCAGCAGGGCGCGGCGACGGCCGAGATCTCCCGCAACGTCCAGCATGCGGCCAAGGGAACCGAGGACGTCACCAGCGGGCTCGGGACGGTCGCGGCTGCGGCCGAGCGCACCAGCGGCTCCGCCGACACGGTCCGCGAGGCCTCCGAATCGGCGGACAAGCTGACGGCAAACCTGCAGAACGAGATCGACGTGTTCCTCGACCGCGTCGCCGCCTGAGCATCGAGATAGCGGACTGACACACCACGCGGAGCCCGATGAGGGCTCCGCGTTTTCGTGCGTGTCCGGCGCAAGTCCGGCGCATGTCCGGCTCGCCCTCGCTTTCTTCGGTCTGCGCGGATCGAAAGTCGCCGCGGCCCGTTGGCATCCGCGCCGTCCTGCCCCATCATCGCCTCAAGACGATAACGGGACCGGTGGCTTGATCATGGTGGCGACGAAGACAGCGGATATCGGTAGCAATACGCGCAACGTGATCCGCTTCATGCGCAACGGCGTGCCTTGCGAGATCGCGGATTTTCACCCGCGGACCACGCTGCTCGATCATCTGCGCGAGGAAGCGCGCGCCCTGGGAACCAAGGAAGGTTGCGGGGAGGGCGATTGCGGCGCCTGCACCGTCGCGCTCGGGCGCTTGCGCGACGGGCGCCTCGTCTATGAGCCCGTCAATGCCTGTATCCTGCTGCTCGGCCAGATCGACGGGGCCGATCTCGTCACGGTCGAGGACCTCGCAGCCGACGGCGCATTGCACCCGGTCCAGGAGGCGATGGTCACCCATCACGGATCGCAATGCGGTTTCTGCACGCCGGGGATCGTGATGAGCCTGTTCGTCCTCCACGAGGAGGGGCCGCGCCCGCTCGACAAGGGCGTGATCGACGACGCGCTCGCGGGTAATCTGTGCCGCTGCACCGGGTATCGACCGATCCGCGACGCCGCCCGCGCAGCCTGTGCGGCGCCCTCCGGGACGGCGTTTTCCGAAAGCCGCGAGAAGCGTGCCGCGGCGCTCGCGCGGATCGATGACGGGCGCGACCTGTTCATCGGGGATGGCGATCGCTTTTTCGCCGCGCCGGCAAGCCTCGATGCGCTCGCAACACTTTGCGCTGCCCATCCCGATGCGACCCTGCTCGCCGGCTCCACCGATGTGGGGCTCTGGCTGACCAAGGCGCTGCGCGAGATCGAGAAGATCATCTGGCTCGGGCGCGTCGACGAACTCGGCGTCATGGAGGAGGGGGATGACGGCCTCGCCATCGGCGCCATGGTCAGCCATGCCCGGGCGCATCCGGCGCTTAACCGCCTCGATCCCGATCTCGGCGAGCTCATGCGCCGTTTCGGCTCTGCGCAGGTGCGCGCCTCGGGCACCGTCGGCGGCAACATCGCCAATGGCTCGCCGATCGGCGATCTCGCGCCGGCCATGATCGCCTGGGGTGCGACGCTGCATCTGCGCGGCGCGGATGGCGACCGATCGATGCCCCTCGAGGATTTTTTCATCGCATATGGCAAGCAGGATCGCCGGTCCGGCGAATTCGTCCGCCGGGTCGTCCTGCCGCCTTTGCCGGAGGAGCATGTCTATCGTTGCCTGAAAGTGTCGAAGCGTTTCGACGAGGATATTTCTGCGGTGATGGGTGCCTTCCGCATCGGCCTCGACGGGCGTCGCATCGGTGCCGCGCGCATCGCCTATGGCGGCATGGCGGCGACACCCAGGCGCGCGAGCGCTGCGGAAGCGGCGCTGATCGGCGCCGATCTCGATGATCCCGGGAGCTGGCAGCCGGCCTGCGATGCGCTGGCTTCCGATTACGCGCCGATGAGCGATCACCGCGCCAGCGCCGCCTACCGCGCCCGGGTCGCCCGCAACCTGTTGATCAAGGTCCTGCACGAAATCGCGGGCGAGACGAGCGCAAACCTGCGGATCATCGACAACCGTGGACGGATCGGCGCCGATGCCTCAGCGGCGGGAGATCGACCGAGCCCCGCATGACGCTCGAAGCCTGACCATCAGCAGAATGGTCGCGCAGCATCCGCATCCGATAGGTGCGCGCATGCGCGAAGGGCATTGCCCTGCGCGCGCGGTATCGCGTGGTCCGCCCCGTTGCGCGGCGCCGGTGCCCGGTGCAGCATTCCTCTACGGAAGTTCAAACGGAGGAAGGGAGGCAGGCGATGCGCATGAGCCCGCAGGATATCGAGGCCGGAGCACGGGCGATCCTGTCCGCGCTCGACGGCGTCCACCAGATCCCCCGCTTCAGCACGCAGGATCCGTCCCCCGATCTCGAGGATGCCTACGCCATCTCCGCCGCCGTGGTCGCGCAGCGCGTGGCGCGGGGCGAGCGGCCCGTGGGCTGGAAGGTCGGCTTCACCAACCGCACGATCTGGGACGAATACGACGTGCATGCCCCGATCTGGGGGCCGATCTACGATTCCACCATCGCCCCGGCGGAGGATGGCATCGCGCGCTGCAATGCCGCCTTGTTCTGCGAGCCGCGCATCGAGCCCGAAATCGCGCTGCGGCTCGCCCGTGTGCCCGATGCGGCGATGGATGATCGCGCGCTGATCGCCTGTATCGACGGCATCGCCCATGGCTTCGAGATCGTGCAATCGCTCTTCGCCGAATGGCGCTTCGCCGCGAGCGACACGGTGGCCGGCTGCGCGCTGCACGGTTGCTACCGCCACGGCCCGTTCGTCGCCGTTGACAGTGCCGATGCGGATGCCTGGTGCGAGAAGCTCTCCCGGTTCCGGATCGCGCTCTCCTGCGACGGCGTCGCCATCGACGAGGGCGGTGCGGAGAATATCCTGGGCGGGCCGCTGCAGGTCTTGCGCCATCTCGCGCAGGGGCTCGCGGAGAACCCCCATGGCTGGGCATTGCGTCCGGGCGACATCGTCTCGACCGGCACCGTGACACGGGCCTTTCCGGTGGAGGCGGGGCAGGATTGGCAGAGCCGGATCATCGGGCTGCCCCTGTCGGGCCTGACGCTCGAGATCCGCTAGAATCGCCATCGATCCGCAGGAGCGAAACCATGACCCTTCCCGCAACGACCGGCATCGATCTCGATCGCTTCGCGCAGACGCTCGAGGCCTCCTCACGCATCGGTGCGGGCCGCGAGGGCGGGCTCGCGCGCCTCGCGCTGAGTGACGCCGATCGCGAGATTCGCGATCTCTTCGTCGGCTGGTGCCGGGAGGCGGGGCTCAACGTGCGCATTGATGCGCTGGGCAACATATTCGCGCGTCGGGCGGGGCGGGAGAACGATCTCGCGCCGGTGATGACCGGCAGCCATCTCGATACACAGGCCAATGGCGGGCGCTTCGACGGTATCGTCGGGGTGCTGGGCGCACTGGAACTGGTGCGTCGGCTGAACGATATCGGTCACATCACGCGGCGCCCGATCGAGATCGTGAACTGGACCAACGAGGAGGGCGCCCGGTTCTCGCCGCCGATGACCTGCTCGGGCGGCTTCGCCGGCATCTACGAACCCGACTGGGTGCTCGCCCGGCGCGCCGATGACGGACCGACGCTCGGCGAGGAATTGCAGCGTATCGGCTATGCGGGCGATGCGCCCGTCGGCGGCCTCGTACCGCACGCTTACATCGAACTGCATATCGAGCAGGGGCCGATCCTCGATGCGGAGGGGATCGATGTCGGGATCGTCACCCATGCCTACGAATCGCACGGTTTCAGGGTGCAGTTCCATGGCGAGACCGCTCATGCGGGGCCCTGGCCGATGGAGCGGCGCCGCAACGCGCTCGTCGCCGCGGCGCGGCTATGCGTGCTCGTCGACGATATCGGCTGGGTTTTCGCCGAGAGCGGCGGAAAGTCGACGACGGCGCGGCTCGTCGCCTGGCCCAATAAAACCGGCATCGTCTCCGATTGGGCGGAGGTGAATGTCGATATCCGCCACGACGATCCGCGCGTCGCCGCGATCATGGCCGAGCGCGTGATGCGCGCGGTGGGCGAGGCGGGCGCGCGTGCGGGATGCAAGGGCGAGGTCGTCGAACACTGGAACTGGGGCGGCGCGATCTTCGATGCTGGGCTCGTGGCGAACGTGCGCGAACAGGCTTCGGGTCTGGGGTATGCCACACGCGACCTGCCGAGCCAGGCCGGCCACGACGCGTATTTTCTCGCCAGGATCTGTCCCACGGCGATGATCTTCACGCCGTGCCGCGACGGCATCACGCACAATCATCGCGAAGACGTCGCCCTGGAACGCTTGCGGCCCGGGCTGGACACATTGCTGCATGCCGTAAATGCACAGGCGGATGCCTGATCCGCATACCTCAACGTAAGTAATGTAATTCAGCATTAATTTTTGGCCTACTTCCATAGCGTTCGGGCCAAAAATGCACACGTTTGCGCCCAAAAGTCGTGCCTTCCGCACTTGCCTTGGCAAAATACCTCTGCTTACTCTGCGTCATCGCTGGACGGTTCGAAGATCGTGCAGGCCGGCCCGACCTGTTTCGCGAGCCGTCCCGGTTGCCATGCAGCCGGCACGGAGAAGGCGCAGCCGGGCCGAGCCCCGTCACGGGACGACGACGATCCGAACGCGGGAACGAGCGTGCGGTTCCGGCCCGGCCGGGAGCAGATCGCATCGCCACGAAACACGGGGACGGAACAGGGGTACGCGCCGACCTCGCGCTTCGAAGAATAACGGAAATCATGAGGAGAACAGGGATGAAGAGAAGGTTCAGTACATTGGCTCTGGCAGCTGCGCTGCCGTTGACGATGATGGCGGCGGTGCCGGCATTGTCGGCCGAGCTGCGCATCGGTCTGGCGTCGGAGCCGTCCTCGATGGACCCGCATTTCCACAATCTGGGGCCGAACAACGCGCTGCGTCAGCACATCTTCCAGTCGCTGACCTATTCCGACGAGAACATGCTGATCCAGCCCGCTCTGGCCACCGAATGGGAAGCCAGCAGCGAGACGACCTGGACGTTCACCCTGCGTGACGGCGTGACCTTCTCCAACGGTGACGAATTCTCCGCCACCGACGTGATCTATTCGATCTGCCGCGTGCCGATGGTCGAAGGTTCGCCTTCCTCCTTCACGAGCTTCGTGCGCGACATCGTCGATATCGAAGTCGACGGCTCGACGATCGTCTTCACGACCGAGGCCCCGTCGCCGCTTCTGCCGACGAACCTCTCCTCGGTCGCGATCCTGAACGCCTCGGTCTTCGGTGGCGAGAATGTCGAGTTCGGTGCGGATGGCTGCTCCAACATGGGCGACCTTCCGGCTTCGACCGATTTCGCCAATCCCGAGACCGCGATCGGCACCGGCCCCTACACGCTGGTATCGTTCACGCCCGGCGATCGTATCCGTCTGGTGCCCAACGAGAATTTCTGGGGTGACACCCCCATCTGGGAAAACGTCACCCTGCGTCCGATCGCCAATCCGGGTGCCCGCGTCGCGGCGCTGCTCGCCGGTGACGTCGACGTGATCGAGACCCCGCCGATCCAGGATTTCGACACCATCCGCCAGGCTGGTTTCCAGATCGATCAGGGCCTGTCCAACCGCGTCATCTACCTGCATCTCGACAGCGGCGACGACGTGCCTCCGGGTGTGTCGGGCACCGACGGCGAGAATCCGTTCGCGGATGTGCGCGTGCGCGAGGCGATCTCCAAGGCGATCGACCGCAACGCCATCGTCGAGCGCGTCATGGGCGGTGTCGCCGTGGCGGCGGGGGATCTGCTTCCCTATCCGCTGTTCGGTACCCGTGAAGATGCCGAGCCGGATGCGTTCGATCCCGATCGCTCGCGCGAACTGCTCGAGGAGGCTGGGTTCGGCGAAGGCTTCGAAGTGACCCTTTCGACCCCGAACGACCGCTACATCAACGACGAGCGCGTGGCCCAGGCCGTGGCGCAGTTCCTGTCGCGTATCGGTATCCGCACGAGCGTCGATGCGATGACCGCCTCGACCTTCTTCTCCAACCGCAATACCGGCGATTTCGGTTTCTGGCTCGCGGGCTGGGGTGCGGCTTCGGGTGAAATGGCCAACCCGCTGACGGCTCTGGTCGGTACCCGTAACCCGGATGCGGGCATGGGTCTCACCAACATGCAGAACTATTCCAACCCGGAAATCGACGAGCTGATCATCGAAGCACGCCGTACCGTCGATGACGATACGCGCCGTGAGATCCTTCAGCGCGCTGCGACCATGGCGATGGAAGATTATGCAACGATCCCGCTGCATTTCGAGGTCACGCCCTGGGCCTTTGCGTCCAACCTCGAACTGACGCCGCGCGTCGACCAGTACACCATCGCGATGATGGTGCGTCCGGCCGAGTGATCTCGCGCCCGCGATGAGAATTACGATGATGACCGGTCGCCCAAGGGCGGCCGGTTGCGTTTTGGCCTCCGTCTTGACGTCTGATCGGCGCACGCCGAACATGCGCCCATGAATCTTCTCTATTTCGCCTACGGCTCCAATCTCGAACGCGACGACTGGCGCGCGTATTGCCGCCGTCACGGGCTGCGTTCCGACGGGCTCCTGCCCCTCCAGTCCGCGACCGCCCCCGATCACGCACTCGCCTTCACCCGCTATTCCAGAACGCGCGGCGGTGGTGTGCTCGATATCCTACCGCGCCCCGGCGCCGCCGTTCCGGGCATGCTCTTCAGCGTCTGCGAAGCGACCCTCGCCGCCCTCGATCACAAGGAGGGCGTCCCCCATGCCTATGAGCGCGTGCCGATCACCGTGCTCGACGGGGAGGGTGCGGAGATCGCGGCCTTCACCTACCGGGTGAGGCCGCAGGCCCGGGAGAGCTTCGTGGCGCCGCACGAGGATTATCTCGCCGTCTGTCGCGCCGGCCGCGCGGCACTCGGGATCGATGCCGCGATCCTCGACGACGCGGCGGCGGGACGCCCGGCGGGTATGATCCACACGGCGTTCGTCTACGGCACGTTGATGCGCGGCGAACGCGGCGAGCGCTTCTGGGCGGGGGAGGCGACGCAGCCCGCGATACGCGCAGCACGGGTCGCGGGCCTTCTCAAGGATTGCGGCGCCTATCCGGGCATGGTGCGCCCGGACTCGCAGACCGACGATGCGCGTGTCGTGCGCGGTGAACTCCTCACCTTCGGCGATATCGGAGCCGTCCTCGGCGCCTTCGACGGTTACGAGGATTTCGCCGGTTACGGGATGGCGGGCAACCAGTATCGGCGGGTGCCGGTCAATGCGCAGACGGAGGATGCCGATGCGGGTACGATCACCGCCTGGGCCTATCTGCTGCTCGATCACGATCGTTTCCCGGTGATAGCCGGCGGGTGCTGGCGCAGTCACCGGCGCGCCGATTGAGCCGGTGTCGGCGCGTTTCGCGCAGGCCACTCTGCGCCTTTGACGCTTATGGTGGTGGCGCGCATCTGTATGATCGCGTCGTCACCGTGCCCCTGTCGCGGTGCAGGAGGTCATGCCATGATCGGTCCCGCCATTCTCGACGTCGCCGAACTCGGTTCGCGCATTTCCGACGGCGCCCATCTTGCCATCGCGCCCGATTACAGCGGCTGCGCCATGGCCGTCATCCGCACGCTCCTGCGCAGACGTGTGCGCGATCTGCGGCTCGTCGGGGTGCCGACCGTCGGCTTCCAGGCGGATATGCTGATCGGCGCCGGCTGCGTCGCAGAGATCGAGGCGGCCGCCGTGTCGCTCGGCGAATACGGCCCGGCGGGGCGCTTCAACGCGGCACTGCGCGCCGGTGCGATCACCATGCGCGACGCCACCTGCCCGGTGATCCATGCCGGGCTTCAGGCGGCGGAGAAGGGCATTCCCTTCATGCCGCTGCGCGGGATCATCGGCTCGGATCTCGTCGCGCGCCGTCCGGACTGGAAGGTGATCGAGAATCCCTATGCGGAAGGCGCGCGCGACCCGATCCTGCTGGTCCCGGCCATCACCCCGGACATCGCACTGTTCCATGCCCCCGCAGCAGATCGCGACGGCAATGTCTTCATCGGTGTGAGGCGTGAACTCATGCTGATGGCGCATGCCGCGCGGCGCACCTTCGTGAGCGTCGAGAGAATCGTCGACACGGATTTCCTCGCCGACGACGCGCGCGCGGGCGCCACCATACCGGCGCTCTATATCGAGGCGATCGCGCAGGCGCCGCGCGGGGCCGATCCGGTGGGCCTGTTCGGCGCTTACAGTGCCGATGAGGGCGCGCTCGCCGCCTATGCGCAAGCCTCGCGCGACGATGCGGCCTTCGCCGACTGGCTCGACGGGATCGATGCGGGCGCCTCGCAGGCGGTGCCGGCATGAGCGCTGTGGGCGAGATTCATATCCGCGAGATCCTGATCGCGCGCATCGCGCAGATGCTGGAGGGCTGCGGGCATGTCGCGGTGGGGGCGAGTTCGCCTATTCCCGGTGCGGCGGCGCTGCTCGCTCAGGCGCGAAGCGGCGGTGCGATGCGTGTATCGGTCCTGGGCAGCACCCGCCACAATTTCTTCACCGATGGCGGGCGCGAGCTCTTCGATTGCGCGGCGCAGGGGCGCATCGACGCGTTCTTCCTCTCCGGCGGCCAGATCGACGGGGCGGGCAACATCAATCTCGTCGGGATCGGCGATCCGGCGCAGCCCAAGGTGCGCTTCCCCGGCTCCTTCGGCTCTGCCTATCTGGCTTTCCTCGTGCCGAAGATCATCCTCTTTCGCGAGGAGCATACGCCGCGCACGCTGGTGGAAAAGGTCGACTTCATCTCCGCGCCCGGCACTTCCGCTCCGGAGCTCTACCGCCCCGGCGGCCCCCGTGCGCTGGTGACGGGGCGGGCCGTCTTCGCGTTCTCGCCGGATGAAGCGCGCTTCACCCTGACGAGCGTCCATCCGGGCGAGACACCGGAATCGGTCGCCGAGCAAACCGGTTTCCGCTTCGACATCCCGCAGGACGTGCCCGTCACGCCGGTGCCCGATGCGCAAACGCTCGCGCTGATGCGGGGCGATGTCGCCAGGGCCGTGGCGGAGACCTATCCCGGATTTGCCGCGCAATTATGGGGCATCGCCGCCTGAATGGCGGGCGTGCCGTTCAGCCCTTCGTTTCTCCGCCATCGTCGCGCGGCTTGAGCCCGGCGAGGGCGTCGAACGGATTCTCGCGCGATTGCGCCGGAGCAGGTTCCTCGAACACCGCGCCGGGCTTGCGCGGGAACGGATCGAGCCCCAGCGCGAGGAATTCGGCGGTGACGCGTCCGAGATCGATCTTGCCGGCGATGATCTCGTCGGGCGGGTCGAGCCGGCGCTGCTCTTCTTCCTCGGGAGTCAGCTTGCGGCGCTGCGCGGCGGCGAAGTCGAGATCGACTTCCTCCTCGACATCCGTCTCGAATGGCTCGAGGCTCACCCCGCAGATCTGGCTCACCCGCGCGCGGACGGTGCCCGTCACATGCGCGCGCTTGCCCGAGCCCTCGACCTGATAGGTGCCTTCGAGGGCGTGAATCGCGGGCAGGTCGAGCAACTCGGCCAGAGCCGTCATCTCGACTTCGTTCGCGGTCACGACGATATCCGCGCCGTGTTGGGGAAGGCGTTCGGCATCGATCAGACGAGACAGCGGCCCCGGCTCCGGCGGCTTTGCAGTCTCGTCCTTCGGATCCTTGCGATCACGCGCCATGACGTTCTCCGGGAATGTCGGGTGCGGCATCGGGGGAAGCGCCTTCGAGCGCTGCCGCGTAATCGGGGCCGTCGCGCAGGAGCGCGTCGAAATCCTGACCGGCCAGTGCCGCTTCCGCAGCGATCATGTAGGCGGCAAGCGCATGCGCCGGGTCGCCGCGCTCGGTGACGTTGCGATCGAGCGCCTGCTCCAATGCGCCGCGGTCATCCTCGTCGAGTGCGTTACCGTAGCTGCGGGCGCGGCCGTAGAAGGCCGTGACGAGTTTCTTCATGCGCTTGGGCACAGCGAGGTCGCCGACGCCCATGTCGCGCAGGGACATGTCGAGCCATTTGAAGAAGGCGTCGACGAGTTCCTGGGCGAAATCGTCCGCCGGCGGGGGCAGGTTGCGCAGACGGCGCAGCACCAGCGTCATGTGGACGATAATGGACTCGTAGCGCCCCTCCAGCGTGTCTGGCACACCGAGATCGGCATAGAGCGGCTCGGCGCGCGATGCGGCGATCACGCGGCTGAGCATCGTCTGTACCGGGTCCTGGACGCGGTCCTTGCGAAACCAGTTGAAGATCATCGGCCTCAGCTTTC
>JBJHBI010000073.1:0-17218 GCA_050485405.1 Salinarimonadaceae bacterium | reverse complement strand
GCAACAGCTTCGCCCCGCGCGCCGAGGGCGGCGGCATCAGTTCGGGGCATTTCCTCGCCGAGGAGAACCCGCGCGACATGCTCGCAATCCTCGAACCCTTCCTCCGGACGCCCGCCGACTGACCGGACCTTGCGGAGGCGCATACCATGACGACCCCCACGATCGGTCTCGCTCTCGGCTCGGGCGGCGCGCGCGGGCTCGCTCATATCCCGCTGCTGGAGGTCTTCGACGAGCTCGGCATGCGCCCCGCAATTGTTGCAGGCGCATCTATCGGTGCGATCGTCGGAGCGGCCTATTGCGCCGGTATCCCGGCAAGGAAGCTGCGCGCGCATCTCGTGAGCGAGATCAAGGACCGCGCCCGCGCCATGGCCAAGCTCGTCGATGCCCGCGCGGCCAGCATCTTCGATATTTTCAAGGGCGAGGGCAATCTCTTCACGCTGGATGGCGAGAAGCTTCTGGAAATTTACTGGCCGGAGGGCATCCCCGACACGTTCGAAGAGCTCGAAATCCCGCTGCTCGTCGCCGCGACGGATTTCTTCCGCCGTGAAGGCGTGACCTTCGACAGCGGACCGCTACGCCCCGCCGTCGCCGCATCGCTGGCCATTCCGGGGGTCGTGAAGCCCGTCCTGCACGAGGGGCGCACACTGATCGACGGCGGCATCGTCAATCCGCTGCCCTTCGATCTGCTCTTCGACAAGGTCGACCACGTCGTCGCCATCGATGTCGCGGGCGGGCCGACGGAGGATGTGGAGCGGATGCCGGGCGGGTTCGAGCTCGGTATCGGCACCATCCAGATCATGCAGGAGGCGATCGTACGCGCGAAACTCGCGAGCCGGCGCCCGGAGGTCGTGATGCGACCGGATGTCGGTGCGTATATGGTGCTCGATTTCTTCAGCGCGAAAGAGGTTCTGGCTGCCGGCGATGCGCGCAAGGATGCCCTGAAGCGAGAGATCGAGAAGATCATCGGCAAGGCTTGAGAATAATTTGGGGTTATCGATTGTAGTATTGTAATCAATTTGTATTATTTGACCTGCTAGTTTTAAATTACTATATTGCAGCGTAGTTATATTTATACGAGGCAAGTTTCATGAATCATATTGTTCAGGCAAATGCGCCTTCACTCGGGGGCCCCGCGTCCCGAATGGCATCTCAACCGGATGGCGACGCGTTCGCAGCTTCGCTGAAATCCGCATCCCACGGGCCGCAAGGTGCCCTCACCGGTGATGCTCCGCACAACCTAATCGCAGCGCTCCCCCTCGCAGTTCCGGCTGCGGCGGCCGGGGCGGCCACAATGGTCGCCATGGCGGCTGTTGCGGGGATCGGCATAGGCTGGAACACCCTGAGCACACAAGAGCGCCAACTCGTTCGCGCCGCCGTAACCGAGGTTCTGTCGGACATGTTGCAGCGTGGCGTCGTCGCGCTGAGCGACCTCTCGGGCGCACTACAGGATCTCGGGCAATTGCCGCAGGAAGTGGGTCCCGCCATCCGACAGGCGGTGGCGGAAGCGCTCCAGGTGCGGCTGCCGAGCCTCGAACAGACCATCGAAGCCGTCGAGAGCCTCCCCGTGGTCGCGGAATGCCAGGCCAAGGATCCCGAAGAACTGGTCGGAATGTGCGGCAGATGCACCTCCGATGCCTTCGCTCAACTTCGTGAGATGGGTATCAGGCGCATCACACAGGAATCCGTCGCTAACGGGGCGCATTACGTACTCAAGATCCATACCAAGGAGGGCGATTACATCCTCGACTGTACGATCGGGCAGTTCGGTGGTGACGTGAAAAATCCCGATGGACCCTGGCAGCAGAACAACCTTTTGAAGGATGGCGGCAATTCCGTCCTGATGAAGGAAGAGCTCTACCGGCGCCTACTGCAGGACGTGCCCGCTCGCTTCTATCTTTGACGGAATGCCCTGCGGTTCGGTTGCACTCGCGTCACCCCACCTTGCCGTAACCCGAAAACCGCGCGGCGACGCGCTCCATTTCTTCGTCGTCGAGGATCACGGGGTCGAGCCCCGCGGCGAGGATGGTGAGATATTCGCCGGCAAGGTTCTCGACCTCGGCTGCGATGTTGTAGGCGCCCTCGATGGTGGCGCCGATCGCCACGACGCCGTGATTGGCCAGGAGCACCGCCTTGCGGCCCTCCAGCCCGCGCACCACGGATTGCGCGAGTTCCGGCGTGCCGAAGGTCGCGTAATCGGCGCAGCGCACATCCGCGCCGCCGCAATAGGCGATCATGTAGTGGAAGGCGGGGATGGGTTTGCGCGCGCAGGCGAGCGCCGTCGCCTTCGGGCTATGGGTGTGGACGATCGCCTGCGCATCCGGGCGCGCCTCGTAGATGGCGGCGTGGAAGGGCCATTCCGAGGAGGGCTTGCCGTCGCCGCTCACCGTCCCGTCGAGGCGCATCGTGACGAGATCATCGGGCGTCATCCGCGCATAGGGCAGGCCCGAGGGCGTGATCAGCATGCCCTCATCGGTACGCGCGGAGACGTTGCCGGATTTGTTCGGCGCAAATCCCGCCGCATCCATCCGCTTCGCCGCCGCGACGATCGCCTCGCGCATATCGCTCATGCCGTGATTCCTACTCGTATTTGACCGCGACGGTCTTGAGATGCGCAAATCCATAGAGCGCCTCGAAGCCCTTCTCGCGGCCATGGCCGGATTTGCCGACGCCGCCGAAGGGCAGTTCGACACCGCCGCCGGCACCGTAATTGTTCACGAAGACTTGCCCCGCCTTCAGCCTGCGCGCAAGCCGCATCTGCCGCCCGCCATCGCGCGTCCACACGCCGGCGACGAGGCCGTAATCGGTGCCGTTGGCGATGCGGATCGCATCCGCTTCGTCCTCGAACGGGATCAGCGCCAGAACCGGGCCGAACACCTCGCGCTGGGCGAGATCGGATTGCGGATCGACCGGGCCGAACAGGGCGGGGCGCACATAAAATCCGCCGCCCGGGGAGGTGGGCTCGATCTCGCCCTCGGCGATGAGCGGCGCACCGGCTTCGCGCGCGGCCTCAATCATGGCGCGAATGCCGGCGCGCTGCTTCTCGTTGATGATCGGTCCGATATCCGGATCGGTGAGGGCCGCGCCCACGCGCAGCGCCGCGAAACGCTCGGCGATCAGGCCGGCGACGCGGTCGAAGACCGGGCGCTCGATCAAGACGCGTGAGCCGGCGGAGCAGGTCTGGCCGGCATTCTGGATCGCGGCGCGCACGAGAAAGGGCAGGGCGGCGTCGAGATCGGCGTCGGCGAAGACGATCTGTGGCGACTTGCCCCCGAGTTCGAGCGTCACCGGGATCACGTTGCGCCCGGCGGCCTGCTGCACCAGCGCGCCCGTCGCGACACTGCCGGTGAAGGAGATATGCGCCACGCCCGGATGTGCGGCGAGCGCTGCCCCCGCTTCCGCGCCATAGCCCGTGACGATGTTGAGCGCGCCTTCCGGCAATCCCGCCTCGGTGGCGAGTTCACCGAGGATGAGGGCGGTGAGCGAGGCATCCTCGCCGGGTTTGACGACACAAGCATTGCCCATGGCGAGCGCCGCGCCGACGCTGCGCCCGATGATCTGCATCGGATAGTTCCACGGCACGATATGCCCGGTCACGCCGTGCGGCTCGTACCATGTCATGACGGCGAAACCGTCCTGATAGGGGATGGTGTCGCCGTGGACCTTGTCGGCGGCGCCGCCGTAGAATTCGAAATAACGCGCACAGGCCGCCGCATCCGCCCGTGCCTGGGAGAGCGGCTTGCCCACATCCCGGGCCTCGATATGGGCGAGCCGGTCGGCCTCGCGCTCGATCAGGGTGGATAGCCGATGCAGGATACGCCCGCGCTCCGTCGCGCTCATGCGTCCCCAAGGGCCGTCGAGGGCGTTCTGCGCGGCTGCGACGGCGGCATCGATATCCGCAGCACTGCCGCGTGCGATCGTGGCGAAATCCTCGCCGTGGCTCGGATCGGTGACGGGTATCGTCTCGCGACCCGCAGCCTCGACCCATTGGCCGGCGATCAGCAGCCGCGGTGCGGGCAGTTCGTGCATCGTCTCACTCCAGAACCGAGAGCGCTTTGGCGAAGAAATCCGGGCCGCCGAAATTGCCCGATTTCAGGACGAGGCCGAGCGGCGCGGCGATGCCGCCCAGCGCATGGGTGGCCGGGACGCCGGGGGCGATTTCCGGCCCGATCAGCAGCGCCTCGATGCCGAGCGCATCGGTGACCGCCCCGGAGGTCTCGCCGCCGGCGATGACGAGGCGGCGCACGCCGTTCTCGACGAAATATTTCGCGCAGCGCGCGAGCAGCCCCTCGATCGCATGGCCCGCCGCATCGCGCCCGAAGCGTTCCTGCACGCTCGCCACGACATCCGGCGGCGCGCTTGCTGCGATCAGGACGGGTGCCTCGGCATCCTGCTGCGCGACCCAGCCGGTGATCGTGGCGAAGGTTGCCTCGGGCTCGGCGACGATCTGCATGGGATCGAGGCGCAAGGTAGCGATGCCCGCTTCCTCGGCGCGGTCGATCTGCTCAAGCGTCGCTACCGAGCAACTCCCCGAGAGAACGATGCCGCGACCGCCGATCGCGGGCAAGGTTTCGGATTTCGCCTGACCGGCATGCCCCTCGCGCACGAGCGCCGCCGCGATGCCGGCGCCGAGCCCCGATCCGCCGGTGGAGAAGGGCGTGCGGGCGGCGGCCTCGCCGAGGATTTCGAGATGGCGGTCGGTCAGCGCATCCCCGATCGCCGCGACCTTGCCCTCGCGTGCGAGCGCTGCCCGCGCGGCCTCGACGGCCTCTGCGCCCTGCTCGACGACGGCATATGGGATCAGCCCCACATCGCCCGCGCTCTGGCGGGCGAGGACGCGCACGAGATCGGGATCGTGCATCGGGTTGAGCGGATGATGGCGCAGCGGGCTCTCGCTCAGCAGGCGATCGCCCACGAAGAGATGGCCGAGATAGACCGTGCGCGCAGCCCCCGGAAAGGCCGGGCAGACGATCGGCGTATCGGCGCCCGTCGCCGCGCGCAGCGCATCCGTGACGGGTCCGATATTGCCGGCATCGGTGGAATCGAAGGTCGAGCAGATCTTGAACAGCACGTGTCCGCAGCCGCCGGCGGAGAGCCATTCATAGGCCGCCAGCGATTTCGACACCGCTTCCGCAGCGGGGATCGAGCGGCTCTTGAGCGCGACGACCACGGCCTCGACATCGCCGGGCAGGAGCCCGTCGCGGGGGATGCCGATGGTCTGGATCGTCTTGAGGCCCTGGCGCGCCAGCGAATTCGCGAGATCCGTCGCGCCCGTGTAATCATCGGCGACGGCGCCCAGCGCCAGCCCTGCGGATGCGTCCTGCGCCACGCTGTCCTCCCTTCGTCTCCGGCCTTGGTCGCGGCCTGTTCTGGGGCTCGACGTTAGCCACGAAAAAGGCCTGCCGCAACGTTACGGCAGGCCGGGATCAGGCAGCTACCCTATGGGCGCGCATGCACGTGCGGATCAATCCGTCGTGCCGTCCTCATTGAACTGCATCAGATAGGCGGTGAGGTCGGCGATCTGCTGATCGTTGCGAATTCCGGCGAAGACCATGCGGGTGCCGGGGGTGACCTCGCGCGGATTGCGGATGTAGACGGCGAAGTTCTCCTCGTCCCAGACCTTGTCGATATCGTCGAAGGCGTTGGAGAAATTGTAGCCCTCGATCTCACCCGCCTGACGACCGAACAGGCCGTTGAGCTGCGGGCCGACCGTGTGGCGGGCATTCTCGCCGACCATATGGCAGGCGCGGCACTGGTTGAAGACACGCTGGCCGGCGGCCGGATCACCGGCGGCGGCGGGGCTTGCGAAGGCGATCATCGGCAGTGCGGCGGCGGCGATCAGAAAGCGCATGATTTGCTCCGATTCTCTTATTCTGAACTCTGTTTTCGACCACGAACGGGTTTCGCCGGGGGCGCGGGCGTTCCTCTGGATCCGATGGCGGCACCGCGCGGACCGACGCCGCGCGGCTGCCATTGTTCGGACAGATTTCAGAATGTGCAGTTTCGTTGATATAAATCAAGAGTGCCGGGCGAGCACGTCCCGCACCGCCTGGACGAGATCGGCCTCCGCCACGGAGAACTGCGCGGGGCGCGCGGCGCGCCATTCCTCGTTCGTCTCGATCGCGGCTGCCGCCTTGGCGCCCTCGATCAGATCCTTGATCTGGACTTCGCCACGCTCGCGTTCATCCGACCCTTGAATGATGACGCAGGGGGCGCCGCGCCGGTCGGCATATTTCATCTGCGCCTTCATGCCCGACGAGCCGAGATAGAGCTCGGCGCGGATACCGGCGCGACGCAATGCCGCGACGAAACGCTGGTAATCGGCGATGCGCTCGCGCTCCATCACCATCACCACGACGGGCGCCTGCAGCGCGGCCTGAGCCAGAATCGGGCTGTCGACGAGTTGCAAGGCCGCGAGCAGCCGCGAGACGCCGATCGAGAAACCGGTCGCGGGAACCGGCTCGGAGCGGAAGCGCCCGACGAGCCCGTCATAACGCCCGCCACCGCCGACGGAGCCGAAGCGCACGGGAACGCCGTCCTCGTTCGTCACCTGGAAGGTGAGCTCGGCCTCGAAGACCGGGCCGGTATAATATTCGAGACCGCGCACGACGGAGGGGTCGATGACGACCTTGCCGGCATAGTCGCCATCGCCGATCAGGGCCGCGATTTCGCGTAGTTCCGACACACCTTCCGCGCCGCGTTCCGAACCTGCGATGACGGTTTCGAGATTGGCGAGCGTCTCCTGCGCATCCGCGCCGCCGGCTGCGGTGAAGGCGAGCACGCGCGCGGCCTGATCCGCATCCAGCCCCGCGCCCTTGGTATAATCTCCGCTGACATCCATCCGGCCCTCGCCGAGGAGATCGCGCACGCCGTCGGGGCCGATCTTGTCGAGCTTGTCGATGGCGCGCAGCACGGTGAGCCGCTGGCCGGCCTTGTCGTCGCCGCCGAGGCCGATCGCTTCCATCACACCGTCGAGGATCTTACGGTTGTTGACCTTGATGACGTACTGGCCGGCGAGGCCGAGCGCCTCCATCGTGTCGGCGGCCATCATGCAGATCTCGGCATCCGCCGCGACGGAGGCGGCGCCGACGGTATCCGCGTCGAACTGCATGAATTGGCGGAAGCGGCCCGGGCCGGGCTTCTCGTTGCGGAAGACCCAGCCGGAGCGGTAGGAGCGGTAGGGCTTGGGCAGCGCGTCGAAATTCTCCGCCACATAGCGCGCGAGCGGCGCGGTGAGGTCATAACGCAGCGAGAGCCATTGCTCATCATCGTCCTGGAAGGAGAAGACGCCCTCGTTCGGGCGATCCTGATCGGGCAGGAACTTGCCGAGCGCATCGGTATATTCGATCAGCGGCGTCTCGACCGCCTCGAAACCGTAGAGCTCGTAGACTTCGCGGATCTTCTCCAGCATCCGGTGGGCCGCCGCGAGATCACGCGGACCGCGATCGACGAGCCCGCGCGGCAGGCGCGCCTTGAGCTTGTCGGATTTCTTCTTGTCGGCCTTGGATTTGCCGGCGGCTTTCTTCTCGTCCGGATTGGACATTGCGTGCGTTTTCCTGAAACTGCGAGACGGATGCCGGGTGGTAGCGCGCCGCCCGCCGCGCCGCAAGGCGGTTTCGTCGCGCGAGTCGATATTGTTCATTGTTTGTTCGGTTTTCTCGCTTAAACTGCCTGCATGAGCGAGATCGCATTTCGATTCGGCGAGTTTGCCGTCACTTGGCGCGAAGTCGGGATTGCCGGGTTTTTCCTCGTGGTCCTCGTCGCGATGCGGCTGGCGCGGCCTGCGCGCGAGCGGCATCTCGCGAGCCAGGTGGAGGAGGTGGCGCGGCTCCAGGCCGAGATGGCCGGGCGCGTGCAGAGCTTCACCGACGTGTTCGGCGCGCGGCAGGGCGATTTTGCGCGCATGCTGGCCGAGCGGATCGATCGCGGCACGCATGTGCAGGCCGAGACGCTCGGGCGGCTGAACGAGCGGCTCGCGGTGATCGACGCGGCGCAATCCAACCTCTCCGAACTGACGAGCCAGGTCGCGGGTTTGCAGCGCGTCCTTTCCAACAAACAGGCGCGCGGGGCTTTCGGGCAGGGGCGGATGGAGGCGATCGTGCGCGATGCGCTGCCCGCCGACGCCTATGCCTTCCAGCCGACTCTTGGCAACGGCACCCGGCCCGACTGCACAATCCGCCTGCCGGGAGACCATCGCCCACTCGTGGTTGACGCAAAATTCCCGCTCGAGGCCTTTTCCGCCTTTCGCGAGGCACGGGGGCCGGAAGCGCGGGCGCGCGCGGCGCAGAAGCTGCGCGGCGATATCGGAACCCATATCAAGGACATCGCCCAGAAATACCTGATCGCCGGCGAAACCCAGGATGTGGCGATGATGTTCGTGCCCGCAGAATCGCTGCATGCGGATCTGCAGGAGCATTTCGAGGATCTGGTGCAGCGCGCCCATCGCGCCCGGGTGATGATCGTCTCGCCCTCGCTGCTGGTGCTCGCCATCCAGGTCATGCAGGGCCTCGCCCGCGACGCGCGCATCCGCGAGGAGGCGCAGGTGATCCAGCGCGAGGTCGGGCGGCTCGTCGCCGACGTGACGCGGCTCGGCGAGCGCGTCGAGCGGCTCGATCAGCATTTCAGGCAGGCGCAGGAGGATGTCGGGCAGATCCGGATCTCGTCGGAGAAGATCACCCGGCGCGGGCAGCGCATCGAGAATCTGGAATTCGCGGAGGAGGGGGGCGAGCAGAGCGACATGTTCAGCGCGCCTGCGGTGCTCTCACGCGTCCCGCGCAAAGCCTGAACGGGTCACAGCTTCTTCTCCATATAGACGCGGGCGAACCCTTTCTCGGATATTAGCCCCGTTTCGCGATAGCCGAGCCGGGCATAGAGCGCGCGGTTCTCGTGCATTTTCTCATGCGTATAGAGCGTGATCGCACCATGGCCCGCCTGCCGCGCGGCGTTTTCGGCGAAAGCCATCAGGATGCGCCCGAAGCCGCGCCCGCGTGCGCGATCGGCCACGGCGACATTGTCGAGCAGAAAGCGCGATTCCTCTGGGATCAGCACGGTGAAACCGGCCACGCCCGCATCGTCGCGCAGGCAATGCACCCGCCCCGCCGCGATCTGCGCGGCGTAATCGTCGAGCATCGGCCCGGGCTTCTTGCCGAGCCGTGCGATATAGGGGCTGTAGGCTTCCTCGACGATGGCGAGAATGGCGGGGAGGTCGTCTGCGACGGCGGGAGTGATGATCGGGGCGGGCGCGCTCATCGTGTCAGCCGAAGCGCGTGCCGAGTCGCGAGAGCTCCTGATTGAACGCGCCGAGCTCTTCCGCGAGCGCGGCATGCATCGCGGCGGCTACCTCCGGATATTCCTCCAGCACGCGCCGGATCAGGCTGACCGAGAGCCGCAGCACGACGGAGGGCGCACGCGCCGTCGCGGTGGCCGGGCGGTGGGCGCGGATGAACAGCGCCGTTTGGCCGATCAGATCGCCACGCCGCGCCACCACGACGGGCTTGCCGCCCCCGGTATCGAGGCCGATCTCACCATCGGTGACGACATAGCCGGCATCAGAGCGGTCACCCTTGCGAAACAGCACATCGCCCTGACGCAGCCGGCGCTTGTCCGCCGCGAAGGCGAGCAGACGCAGGGCGTCGCGCTCCAGAAGCCCGAGAAGCGGGGCCTGGGCGAGCATGGCGATGTCGTCGTCGAGCGACATGATCTGTCCGTTCCGCCCCTCAGGGCACGAGCTTGTAACCGCCGCCTTCCGTCACCAGCAGCGAGGCGGAGGACGGGTCCGGCTCGATCTTCTGGCGCAGGCGGTAGATATGGGTCTCCAGCGTATGCGTGGTGACGTTGGCGTTGTAGCCCCAGACTTCGGCGAGCAGCGTGTCGCGCGGGACGACCTGCTGATCCGCCCGGTAGAGAAAGCGCAGGATCGCGGTTTCCTTCTCGGTGAGCTTGAGCTTGGAGCCGCTTTCCGTGACGAGCAGCTTCGCGCCGGGCTTGAAGCTGTAGGGACCGATCTGGAAGACGGCGTCCTCGCTGGCCGCATATTGCCGCAGCTGGGCGCGGATGCGCGCGAGCAGCACGGCGAATTTGAACGGCTTCGTCACGTAATCGTTCGCGCCCGCTTCGAGGCCGAGCACGGTGTCGGAATCCGAGCCCTGCGCGGTGAGCATGATGATCGGCGAACGAAAACCGTGCTTGCGCATCAGCTTCACCGCCTCGCGCCCGTCCATGTCCGGCAGGCCGACATCCATGATGGCGAGGTCGATGCGTGTCTCGCGCACGGCGCTCATCGCATTGCCGGCATTCTCGGCGGTCGATACGTCGAACTCCTCGTGCAGGGCGAGCTGCTCGGCGAGGGTCTCGCGCAGATCCTGATCATCATCCACGACGAGAAGGCGATGGGCTTTCGACATGAGACACTATCCTCGACTGGGCGCGTGGGCATGCGCCCGCAATTGACAGATTCGCCGGGAATCCCACTGTTGCGCAGACTAACCTGTCGCGCAGAGTAACCCGGGGCGGTCTTCCGGCAAGCCCCGCGCAGGCTCACGACCGCGTCAACCACAGGGAAATGGCATGAAAGGGCGATTACTGGCAACAATCCGCGTGCTGCCCGCACCGCGCGACCCGCGACGCGGATGGCTCGTCGCCGGGGGAAGGGTATTGCCCTGCGCCATCGGCAAGGGCGGGACGACCCGGCGCAAGCGCGAGGGAGACGGGGCGACGCCGATCGGTGATTTCGCGCTCATCGCCCTGCATTTTCGCCCCGATCGCCGCCCGCCGCGCCCGCTCACCGGTCTGCCCGCACGCGCGACGCGTCCCGATGACGGCTGGTGCGACGATCCCGGCGATCCGCGCTACAACCGGCTTATCCGGCTTCCGGCACAGGCGCGCTACGAGACGATGTGGCGCGAGGACGCGCTCTATGATTGCGTCATCGATATCGACTGGAACCGCATGCCCCGACCGCTGCGCGGGCGCGGCAGCGCGATCTTCATGCATGCCGCGCGGCGAGGACTCACGCCGACCGAGGGCTGCGTCACGATCCCGTTGCCGGAATTGCGGCGTCTGCTCGCCCGGATCGGGCCGAACACCCGCCTGGTGATCGGCCGGGATATCAGGCGACGGCGCGATCCGAAGGCTGCGCCAGCCAGGCGTCGAGAGCGGCGCGGGCCCGGTCGGTGAGGGCGTGCTTGCGCGCGATCGCCTTGGCCGATCCGCGCAGCCGCTTCCCGTTCTCGCCGATGGGTGCCTTCTCCAGCGGCGGGAAGAGGCCGAAATTGATGTTCATCGGCTGGAACGAGCGCGGCCCCTCGTCGATCGTCTCGATATGGCCGCCGGTGATGTGGTTGGTGAGAGCACCGAGCGCGGTTTCCACCGGGAGCGGCCGCAGCGGCTGGCCGAGGCGCTCGGCGGCGCAGAACCGGCCCGTCAGCAGCCCGATCGCGGCGCTCTCGACATAGCCCTCGCACCCGGTGATCTGTCCGGCGAAACGCAGGCGCGGCATGGCTTTGAGCCGCAGCGTCTCGTCGAGGAGGCGCGGCGAATTCAGATAGGTGTTGCGGTGGATGCCGCCGAGCCGGGCGAATTCCGCGCCCTCGAGACCGGGGATCATTCGCAGGATCGCGGCCTGCGCGCCGTATTTCAGCTTCGTCTGGAAACCCACCATGTTGTAGAGCGTGCCCAGCGCGTTGTCCTGACGCAGCTGCACGACGGCATGGGGTTTCTGGTCCGGAGCGTGCGGATTGGTGAGGCCGACGGGCTTCATCGGCCCGTGCCGCAGGGTCTCGCGCCCGCGCTCGGCCATGACCTCGATCGGCAGACAGCCGTCGAAATAGGGCGTATCGGCCTCCCATTCCTTGAATTCGGTCTTGTCGCCGGCGATGAGCGCGTCGATGAAGGCCTCGTACTGGTCCTTGTCGAGGGGGCAGTTGATGTAATCCGCGCCGGTCCCGCCCGGTCCGGCCTTGTCGTAGCGGCTCTGGTACCAGGCCTTGTCCATGTCGATCGTATCGCGATGCACGATCGGAGCGATGGCGTCGAAGAAGGCGAGCGCGGTCTCACCGGTGAGCGCGCGGATGCCCTCGGCCAGAGCCGGGGAGGTGAGGGGGCCGGTGGCGATGATCACCTTGTCCCATTCCTCGGGCGGCAGGCCTGCCACCTCTGCGCGATCGATGGTGATCAGCGGATGGGCTTCGAGCGCCTGCGTCACGGCATCCGAGAAGCCGTCGCGATCCACCGCCAGCGCGCCGCCGGCGGGGACCTGATGGGCGTCACCCATGCGCATGATCAGCGAATCGAGCCGGCGCATCTCCTGATGCAGCAGGCCGACGGCATTGGCCTGCGCATCGTCGGAGCGGAAGGAATTCGAGCAGACGAGCTCGGCGAGGCCCTGGGTCTTGTGGGCGTCGGTCATGCGCTGCGGGCGCATTTCGTGCAGGATCACGGGCACCCCGGCCTGCGCGATCTGCCAGGCGGCCTCGGAGCCGGCGAGCCCGCCGCCGACGACGTGAACGGGTGCTATGTCATTGGGGCGGGTCATGATCTGCCTCGCGGGGCGCATTCGGATTGGGCGTTGGTCATGAGCGGAATTAGCAGCCGGACGGAGTCGCGACAAGGGTGGCGCCTTTTGGAAGCCTCTCGGGCACCGCCGGGGCGCTGTGGCATGTGACGCTTGGTGACGGTTGCCAGCGCGCTTCGCGTCCCGCACACTCACTGCTACGTGCACGGGTGATTCATCCGCTAACCAAGCACGGGACAAAGGGAGGATGCCATGTTGGTTCGGCAGGTTCTTTCCACCAAGGGGGCTGAGGTGGTCACCATCGCGCCCGATGCCACGCTGTCACAGGCGGCATCGATGCTCGCCCAGAAGCGCATCGGCGCCACCGTCGTGAGCGAGGACGGGCGCGCCGTCGCCGGGATCCTTTCCGAGCGCGACATCATCCGCGCCGTGGCGCAGGACGGCGCCGGGGCGCTCGATGCACCGGTCTCCCGCTTCATGACGAGCGACGTCGTCACATGCAGCATGCAGGCGGATATCGACCACCTGATGCGGTTGATGACGGACGGGAAGTTCCGGCATGTTCCCGTGGTGGAGGACGGCAAGCTCGCCGGCATCATCTCGATCGGTGACGTGGTCAACGGGCGTCTGGCCGATATCGAGGCCGAACAGCAGGCCTTGAAGGATTATATTGCCGCCGGCTGAGGGCGGCTGCGCCTGCTCCGGCGCGGATGATCACCGCATCGCCGCGGCGAGGGCCTTCGCCTCGGCCAGCAATTCGCGGATATCGGGCATGGCGCGGCGGCTGGCCTCCACGCCGAGAGCGATGATCTCGTCCGCACGGTGAAAGTCGAACAGGCCGATCTTGGCGAGTTTCGGCGAGATCATCATGTCGGGCGGGTCGCCGGCGAGACGGGCGCGCGAGATCCTGTCCTGGGTGATGTTGAACGCGTCGAGCATCACCTTGGCCATGCCGGGCGCCACGCGACGGGCGGTATCGCGCCCGCGCAGGCTGTCGGCGACGTTGTCGGCCATGTCGAGCATCGGTCCGAGAATGCCGGTACGCCCGTTTTCCTCCTCGACCGCCGGCTTGTTCTCCTCTTCGATCTCGTATTCGTCCTCGATCGACTGGATCGTGGTGCCGCGCAGCTTGAGATCACCGTTGAGATTGACGCAGAGCACGACATCCGCGCCGAGCGCCCGCGCGGCGGTGACCGGGACCGGGTTCACGAGCGTCCCGTCCACGAGAAGGCGGTTGCCGATCCGCACCGGATCGATGATGCCGGGTAGAGCGTAGGAGGCCTGGACGGCGGGAAGCAGGCGCCCGCGCGTCAGCCAGATCTCGTGACCGGTCATGATTTCCGTGGCGATGGCACCGAAACGAAGCGGCAATTCCTCGATCCGCAAACCCCCGAGATCCTCCTGCAACAATTGCCGCAGCTTCTCGCCGGCGATCAGCCCGGAGGCGCTCAGCGAGAAATCGAGCAGGCCGAGCACCTTGGTGCGGGTCAGCGAGCGGGCGAATTCCTCGAGATCGTCGAGCTTGCCCGCCGCGAGGCAGCCGCCGACCACGGCCCCGATCGACGTCCCCGCCACCATGTCGGGCACGATGCCCTCCTCGGCGAGCACCCGCAGAACCCCGATATGCGACCAACCCCGCGCCGCCCCTCCACCGAGCGCAATTCCGATCTTCAGGCCGTGATGCGAGGCATCCATGGATTTGTTCTTCCGTTACGGTGTTGCGGTGGCGGGTGGCGGGTCTCACGGGCAAGTTTGTCGCAGTCTATCGTCAGGCCCTTGCGGATTCGACAACAGATAATGCCGCCGGCAAAAAAAGGATGCATGGACGCAGAAAGTTTTCGCGACCGCCATATTTCCGCCAGCGCGGGTGTCATATACGCCTGTGATCATCCAGCCGATTCCCGGGAGCGGATTTTTGAGGCAGTTGATTCTCGTCGCGGCCATGGCTGCCTTTCTCGGCGGCTGTGCGATGTTCTCCTTCCGGGACACCTCCGGCATCACCACCAATCACAGCTATGCCAGCGCGATGGCCGAGGCGGTCACGGCGTATCGGGCGCAGAACGGCCTCGGGCCCGTGCGCGTCGATCGCAGCCTGATGCGCGCCGCCGACGAACAGGCGCGGGCTGTCGCGGCGCGGGATGATCTCGACCACGACGCCGCCGGGCGCTTCGGTCGGCGGATGTCGCGCAACGGGATCAACGGCGCTGCGGCGGAGAACCTTCAGGCCGGCGCGCCGACGCCCGAACGCGTGCTGCAACGCTGGCAGGCATCGACCTACCACAACGAAAACCTGCTCATGCCGGAAGCCCGCCGCGTCGGATTCGTGAAGGCGCAGGCGCCGGGGACGCGATACGGGAGCTTCTGGGTGATGGTTCTCGCCGATTGAGGCGGGTCCAGCGTTTCATTCTGTCCGATGGATACCGGCTGCCGGAAGAAATGATGCGTCAAACCAGCCCCCCGAGCGAATCGCGGTATGTATGTCGCCCGCCGCGCCAGTCGCGGATGATCAGTTCGCCATTCGCCTCGGCTTCAATCGCATCGGGGTTGAGCACGGCCTTGCCGGCGCCTCCGGGAATGTCGAGCACGTAGAAGAACTGGCACAATCCGGACAACCGCCCCCGCAGCGCACCGACCAGCGCGCGACCCTGCGCGATCGACGTGCGGAAATGCGCCGTGCCCGGGGCGAGATCGCCGTGATTGAGATGGTAGGGCTTGATGCGTAGTTCGACGAAGCTGCGCATCAGTGAAGTCAGCGTGTCGAGATCGTCGTTCACGCCGCGCAACAGCACGCTCTGCGACAGCATCGGGATCCCGGCATCCACGAGGCGCGCGATCGCGGCCCGGGCATTCGGGGTGAATTCCTTGGGATGATTGGCGTGCAGCGCCACATAGACGGCCTTGCCGGCGCTCTTGAGAGCGCTGATCAGCGCCTCATCCACATGTGCGGGCGTGACCACAGGTACACGTGTGTGCAGACGGACGATCTTGATGTGCTCGATCTCCGCGAGTGCCTCCATCACATGGCGCATACGGGCCGGGGAGAGGATCATCGGGTCGCCACCGGTGAGGATCACCTCCCAGATATCGGGGTGATCGCGCAGATAGGCCAGCGCCGCGTCGAGCTGCCCGCGCGGCAGGGCCCCGCCATGCTGCGGGCCGACGCTCTCACGCCGGAAGCAGAAGCGGCAGTAGACCGGGCAGACCTGCACCACCTTGAGCAGCGCGCGGTCGGGATAACGATGCACGATGCCGGGCACCGGGCTATGCGCCTCGTCGCCGATCGGATCCGCGATCTCTTCGGGCAACGTGTTCAGTTCACGCGGATCCGGCACGAATTGCGCCGCGATCGGATCATGCGGATCGTGCGTATCAATCTGCGCCGCCATTTCCGGCGTGACCGCGATGGCGTAGCGCGTATTCACGGCATCGAGCCCGGATCGCGCGGATTCCGGGGCTAGGCCCGCTTCGATGAGGGCATCCGGGTCGCGCAGGGTGCGTTGCGCCATCAGATTTCACCTCCCTTGTCGGCGACGGGCGTCCAGATCACCTGGTCGATGCGTTGCGCGCCGGTGGCGAGCATGACGAGGCGGTCGAAGCCCAGCGCGACGCCGCTTGCAGGCGGCATGGCGGCGAGGGCTGCGAGGAATTCCGCATCGATGGGATAACGCTCGCCGTAGACACGTTGTTTCTCGTCCATCTCCGCCTCGAACCGGCTGCGCTGAACCTGCGGATCAGTGAGTTCGCCAAAGCCGTTGGCGAGCTCGACGCCGCAGGCATAGATTTCGAAACGCTCGGCGAAACGCGGATCATCCGGGCAGGGCCGAGCGAGTGCGGCTTCCGCGACGGGATAGCGATCGAGCACGGTGAGCCGGCCGCGCCCGAGCTGTGGCTCGATCCGCTCGACGAGAATGCGGCTGAAGATATCCGCCCAGCCATCGTCCTCCGCGACCCGGATCCCGGCTGCGCGGGCGGATGCGGCGAGGCTCTCGCGATGGGTTGCGCCGTCCTCGCGCAGGCTCGCCGTGAGATCGATGCCGGCATGATCGGCGAAGGCTCGCGCCACCGACACGCGCTCGAAGGGCGCGAACGGGTCGGCCTCGACGCCGCGATATTCGAAACGCGTCGCCCCGGTGATCTCAGCCGCATGCGCGATCAGGGCGGCGCAATCGGCGATGACGGCATCGTAGGGGGCGTTCGCGCGATACCATTCGAGCATCACGAATTCCGGATGGTGCAGTGGCCCGCGCTCGCGGTTTCGAAAGACCGGGGCGAAGGCGAAGAGCGCGGTCTCTCCGGCGGCAAGCAGCTTCTTGCAGGCGAATTCCGGCGATGTGTGCAGATACATCGTATGGGCGACGCCGTCATGGCCCAGCATCTGCGTCGAAAAACCATGCAGATGCGCCTCGTTGCCGGGCGAGACCTGGAGGATAGCCGGCTCGATCTCGACGAAGTCCTGCCCCTCGAACCAGCCGCGCAGGCCTGCCTTTATGCGGTTGCGCGCCATCAGGGCAGGGCGCCGGTCCGCATGAATATCCGCTCGCCACCATTGCGACATCACCGATCGACCCCATCTGTTGCGTCGGATTGCGCGTGAATGCGCATCCCGGTCTGGACCCGGAAGCGTTATCGGGTTAAGCCGACGCCACGCAAGGTTCAAGACCGCGCGAGCGGTTGATCAGCAACGGGATTGAAAATGGCAAAGGTTCTGGC